>NZ_JBIRGU010000005.1:0-187967 GCF_044328175.1 Streptomyces sp. NPDC017979
TTCGGACCGAGGAGGGCGAACACCGACCCCGCCGGGATGGCCAGATCGATCCCGTCGAGCACGGACTTGTCCCCGTACGACTTGCGCAAACCGGTGGCGGAGATGGCGAGGGGCGCGGGCGAACCGCCTCGCTGGCTGGACGTGGGCATGACAGAAGAAGGCATGGAGCCCTCCGTTCGAAGGCCGAAGTTAAAGGGGTGGGGGCGGTGCTGACTGCTGATGGCGCTCAAGCGCTGATGCGCGAGCGGGGGGGCGGGTCGTGCGGGGCCCGCGGGGCTGCGGGGGCGGTGGGGCGGTCAGGCGCTGGCGCGGAGGATGTCGATGTTGCCGTACCGGGTCCGGGCGCGGACCTCGACGGTCTCCTCGGTCTGCTTCGGGCTCTCGGACGCCGTGAGCGTGTTCCGGACCTGCCCGGAGTCCGAGGTGACGTCGAGCCAGGCGGCCGTTCCCTCGCGGACGCCCACCTCGATGGAGCCGTACGAGGTCTCCAACTGGACGGTGCCGCGGGCCACGTCGGCGACGCGCACGGTGCCGTGCGCGGTGGTCGCGGCCACCGAGCCCTCGGCGCGCGCCACGTCGATGTCGCCGTTGGCGCCGCTCACCCGCAGGTCGCCGGCGACGGTGCCGACGATCGTGGTGCCGTGCGAGTTCTTCAGCACGCCGGTGCCGTCGATGCTGCCGACCCGCAGGCTGCCGGTGCTGGTGGAGACCTCGGCCGGGCCCTCGACGCGGTCCACGGTGATCGAGCCGTGCGACGCGGCCAGGTGCAGCGGGCCGGTCGTGTCGAGCCGGACGTCGCCGGACGAGGTCTTCACCCGGACCTCGCCGAGCCGGCCCTCGCCGAAGACCTGGGTCCAGGCGCCGGTCAGCTCGATGCGCGAACCGGTGGGCAGTTCGACCGTCACGTCGACGGTGCCGGTGCGCCCGATCAGGTAGCGCTGCTTCGGCGTCCGGATCGTCAGGGTGCCGTTCGCGAAGGAGACCTCGGTCTGCTCGGCGGCCCGCGCGTCCAGGTCCTTCTTCGGGTCGCGGGGCGCCACGGCGACGACGGTGTCGGGGCGGTCGCCGGCGGCGAACCGGATGGAGCCGGCCTCGACGTGGGCGACGGCGGAGATCGGTTCGGGGGTGTCGAAAGAAGGCATGGCTGTCCCGTCCTCTTGGCTCTCTGGGGCGTCCCCGCTGGTGGGACGTGGTGTGGATGAAGTGGTGCGGGTACGGCGCGGCGCGTGCCGGATCAGCGCGCGGTCGGTCTCAGCGGACCCAACCCGTGATGCTCTGTCCGAAGCTCTGGGTCCGTCGGGGCGCGCGCGGCTGGGCTTGCGCGGCGCCGCCGTCGACCGCGGCGGACACGGCCCGCACCAGCCACGCGTTGACCGACAGGCCCTCGCGGCTCGCGGCCTCCTCGGCGCGCGCCTTGAGGTGCGCCGGCAGCCGCAGGTTGATCCGGGCGGTGCCGCCCTCGTCGCCGTCGGCCGGGGCCGCGGGCCTGAGCGGTTCGGCGGGCGCGGCGGCGGCCTCCGCCGGGGCGCCGGCGGGCGGCAGCGACACGACGAAGTCGGGGTCGAGTCCGCGCAGCCGTACGTCGACCGAGCCGGGGGCGAGTTCGCGGGTGATCTCGTCCATCGCGGCGGAGAGCACCTGCAGCATGGTCAGTCGGGTCGCGGACTCCAGGGGAGCGGTGAGCCGCTCGGCCAGCTCGCGGGCTTCGCCCCCACCGGCTTCGGCGGCCACCGCGAGTTCGCGGCGGAGGTTGTCGACATACGGGGTGAGGTCCATGGCGTCATCATGGCACCACTCTTGGTGCCACTGCAAGCCCTGTTTGGCCTCACTTGATGAATGTGCAGGTCAGGGGCGATATTTTTGATGGTGCCAACGGTGCCGCTGGGCGGTTTTCGGGGTGTGGTGGCGCCAGATGGCATCGCTTGGCGCCATGTGGCAGCACCGTGCGCCACGACTGGCGCGAGCTGGCACCCGGTGACGCCTGACGCGCCCGCGGTTTCGCCGTGCGGCGGGCCGTGTCGCCGCGTCTGTGTCTTGTCGCCGCAGTTCTGCCCCCGACGCCCAGGGGCATCGGGGGGATCCCCAGCGTCCCTGCCCTCCGCCGTAGCGCTGTCCCTGCGACAAGCCACAGGCGGCTCGCAGACGCTGAACAAGATCTTCTGGCACGGCGCGGGCGCGTGCAGTTGAGGGCGCTGGGGTCACCCGGCCGCACACGCCGATGCGCCCGCAGGGGCATCGGCGGCGCTTCCGGGCAGGGCCTAGTCCTCCAGGGGCGTCAGGTCGATGGTGGACAGGCGGGCGGGGCCGGCGAGGGAGGCCATTTCGACGATCCTTCCGTCCGTGATGGTGAAGGCCATGACCGAGAACGGCGTCCCGTCCTTGGCGTACGAGACGAAGCCCGCCGCCCCGTTGACGAGCACCGGTCGCGTCGAGCCCGCCAGCCGGGTGTACGTGATGGCGTTGCCGGCGACCGTGTCGGCGCCCCGCACCACTTCGCCCGGCCGCAGCGCGCCCCAGTCCGTGCGCACCACCACGTTCGGGTCCAAGATCGCCAGCAGCCCTTCGAAGTCCCCGCCGCGCGCCGCGGTGAGGAAGGCGTCCACGACCGCCCGCTGTCGCGCGAGGTCGGCATCGGGCGCCGGGGTGCCCTGCACCCGCCGCCGCGCCCGGCTGGCGAGCTGACGGGTCGCCGCCGGCGTGCGCCCCACGATCGGCGCGATCTCGTCGAACGGCACCGCGAACAGGTCGTGCAGGACGAAGGCCAGCCGCTCGGCCGGCGCCAGCGCCTCCAGGACGACCAGCAGCGCGAGTCCGACCGAGTCCGCGAGCACCGCCTCGTCCGCGGGGTCCTGCGGCTCCACCGGGCTGATCACGGGGTCCGGGAGGTGGACGCCGAGCGGCTGCTCGGCCCGCTGGCCGCGCGAGCGCAGCATGTTCAGGCAGACCCGCCCCACGATCGTGGTCAGCCAGCCGCCCAGGTTCTCCACGTCGTCGGCGCCGTGCCGGGCGACCCGCAGCCACGCCTCCTGGACGGCGTCGTCGGCCTCGCTGACCGAGCCGAGCATCCGGTAGGCGACCGCGTGCAGGTGCC
Organism: Streptomyces sp. NPDC017979; assembly: GCF_044328175.1. Taxonomy (NCBI): domain Bacteria; kingdom Bacillati; phylum Actinomycetota; class Actinomycetes; order Kitasatosporales; family Streptomycetaceae; genus Streptomyces; species Streptomyces sp. NPDC017979. The sequence goes on from NZ_JBIRGU010000005.1 coordinate 3,092, forward strand.
CGCGGTGCGCCTCGAAGCGGTCGGCCAGGAAGTCCTTCTCGTCCATCGGTCGCACTCCTCCTCGTGTCGTGTCAGTGAGGTGACCCGTCGAGCGCGATCGATGTGACACCCGGTGCAGATCCTGCACGCACGGACGAAGAGCGCGGCACGGTAACCCCTCCGACCCGGTTCCGAGACCCGGAGAGGGCCGAACGGGTGGTGTTCATCGGAAGAACCGCTTAGCAGCTGCGTCGGTCCCCCGCAACCCGAGATGCGTACACATCATGAGAAAGGTATGTAGATCGCTCAACCCGAAAGTGCGTCACCCAACCCGAAAGCGAGGGGTCATGGCCGCCCTGAAGGTCAGAAACCTGTGGACCGCGTTCCTCACCGCGCTGGTCGCACTGTTCGCGTCGCTGGGGCTCACCAGCGCCGCCGCGGCGAGCGGCGCCCGCCCGGCCGCCGCTCCCACCCCGGAAGAGCCCGCCCGCCCGGCGCAGGACACCGCGTCCGCCACCGGTGACGCGGCAACAGGGGACACCGGAGACGCCGGAGGCACAGGGGACGCAGCCGTCCACGCCGAACCGGGCGCCTCCGCCACCGGTTCGTCGCGCCGCGACCGCGAACGGGAGCGCGAACGCGAGCGTGCACAGCAGGCGGAGCGCGCCCGTGCCGTACGGTCCCTGCTGCCGCTGCTGCTGCCCGCACAGCACTCGCCCTGGCACGCCGAGGCGCGCGAGCGGTCCCTGCCGCCCACGATCAAGCAGCGCATCCGCGCCGAGGCGCACGGCTCGTCCCCGTCCGTCCGCAAGCTGTCCGTGTACGACACCGGCGCCGAACCGGTGGCCCCGGAAGCGGCGGCGGTCGCCGACCGGTCCCTGCACGCGGGCGACGCCGTCACCACCGACCGGACGGCGGTTCCCGCAGCCCGGTCCTCCTTCACGACCGCAGCATGAAGCGCCGGGAGCCGCGTTCGCAGCATCCCGGCGCCCCTGAAGACGTACGTCGTACGGCGCGCACCGCGCCCCTAGCCGTCGTACACAGCCACAGCCACAGCCGTAGCCACAACCGTGGTCGCAGTCAGCGGCCCGGACCGCCCTCGTCGCGGTCAGCGGCGTCCGCATCGGCCTGCTTGGCCCGCACATCCGGGTCCAGCGCCTCCGGACTCCCGTCGACGGACGACAGCGGATCGCGGCCCGGCACCTCGGTCGCCGCGGGCGGCTCCACCAGCCAGTCGGGATTGGCCTGCCGGTCCCACCACTTCCACGCGGCGAAGGCGCCGACGGCCACCACCCCCACGATCGCCAGACCCTTGACGGCCCGGCCGGCCCTCGCCCGCCGCTCGTGCTTGCGCACCAGACGCTGAATCTCCTTGGCCGTCACCCCGCCGCGCAGTGCGGCGAGAGCGGCGCTTGACCTCACCGCGGCTTCCTCCCGCACGGGCTGGGCCGCGGACACCACGTGCTCGATGCGCGGCTTGCCGTAGTCCACCGCCTGACGAGCGGCCTTCCGGGCCTGCCCCGCCGCCTTGTGCGCGGCCTCGTCCACCTTGGGCGGCACGTGCGGCGCCACATGGGCGTCGTATTGGACCCGGGCCTGCGCGGCTGCCTGCTGAGCGGCCTTCGAGACCTTGGGCGCGATCCGCACGCGGGCTTCGTGTGCGTAATGAGCGGCCTGGTCCCGGGCCGTACCGGCGTATGGCGCCACCACGTCCGCGGCGTGCAGCACGCTGCCCTTGGCCGTTTCGGTCGCGGCGCGCACGCTCTCCATGCGGGTCACGGAAACCTCCTCATCGGTGGCGTTCTCCTGGGTCCGGCCGCACGATCCGCCCGACCCCAGTTCGGTGCATTTCGCCTTTCCGCCTGCGGGGAAATCATGCCTCCCGGCGCTTGCCTCGGCATGCGGTGCGGGCATCCGGGTCATACGCCCCGCCGACGGACGGTACGTCCGCGTCCGTCCCCGGCCGGTTTTGTCCCCCGCCCCTGCTTCCGTGCGAGGATCGGTGGCGTTCCGAGACGACTGATGACCTACCGGAAGGCAGGACCGTGGCTGAGCAGCTTTACGCCACCCTCAAGACCAACCAAGGCGACATCGAGATCCGGCTGCTGCCGAACCACGCGCCGAAGACGGTGAAGAACTTCGTCGAGCTCGCCCAGGGCGAGCGCCAGTGGACCAACCCGCAGACGGGCCAGCCGTCCACGGACCGGCTGTACGACGGCACGGTCTTCCACCGGGTGATCAGCGGCTTCATGATCCAGGGCGGCGACCCGCTGGGCAACGGCACCGGCGGCCCGGGCTACAAGTTCGGCGACGAGTTCCACCCGGAGCTGGCCTTCAACAAGCCGTACCTGCTGGCCATGGCGAACGCCGGCCCGGGCACCAACGGCTCGCAGTTCTTCATCACGGTGGCCCCCACCGCCTGGCTGACCGGCAAGCACACCATCTTCGGCGAGGTCAGCAACGACGCCAGCAAGAAGGTCGTGGACGTGATCGCGGGCGCCCAGACCAACCCGCGCACCGACCGTCCGGTGCAGGACGTGGTGATCGAGTCCGTGGTGATCGAGACCCGCGAGGGCTGATCCCCGCTCCGGCGCCCCCGCTGGCGTCGCCCGCCGGCGCCCGTCGCCGGCCCTCCCCTCGGCCCGCGGGCGGCACGGGAACGAGCACGGGAACAAATGCGCCCCGCCCATCCGTCTGGTGGATGGGCGGGGCGGTGTGTTCTGCCCCGGCTGCCGGGGCAGACGGTGCGAAGACGGTTGTGGGACGGACTGCGGAGACGGGCGCGCGGATCCGGCCGGCAGCGTGGGAAGCAGCGGGAAGCAGAGACCCAGGATGTCGAGGGAATTCATGGACCAGGCGCCAGACAGTCCGCGCGAGTCAGCGGGCTCGCACGGCCTGCCCAGCTGCTACCGCCACCCCGGCCGTGAGACGGGCATAAGCTGCACGCGCTGCGAGCGCCCCATCTGTCCCGAGTGCATGGTCAGCGCATCCGTGGGCTTCCAGTGTCCCGAGTGCGTGCGCACCGGCTCCGGCACGGGCCACGGCCCCGCGGCCAACCGGCCCCGGACGATCGCCGGCGGCACCGTCGTCGACGACTCCTTCCTGGTGACGAAGGTCCTGATCGGGATCAACCTCGCCGTGTTCGTCGCCGTGCTGGCCCTCGGCGACCGGTTCGTCGACGAGCTGAGCCTGATCGGCTACGCGTACAACCCCCAGCTCGGGGAGGTCGTCGGCCTCGCCGACGGCGAGTGGTACCGCCTGGTGACCTCGATGTTCCTGCACCAGGAGCTGTCCCACATCGCGTTCAACATGCTGGCGCTGTGGTTCCTGGGCCGGATGGTGGAGCCGGCGCTCGGCCGCGGGCGCTTCCTCGCGCTCTATCTGCTGTCGGGGCTCGGCGGCGACGTCTTCGTCTATCTGCTGAACGCCCCGAACCAAGCCACGATCGGCGCCTCCGGGGCCATTTTCGGACTCGTCGGAGCCTTCGCCGTGCTGCTGCGGCGGATGAAGCTCGACATGGGCCCGGTCGTCCTGATCATCCTCTTCAGCGTGGTGCTGACCTTCGTGCGGCCGGGGGAGATCTCCTGGCAGGCGCACCTCGGCGGGCTGCTGACGGGCGGGCTGCTCGCCCTGGGGATGGTGTACGCGCCGCGCGAGCGCCGGACGCTGGTGCAGGCGGTGGTCGTGGCGGCGGTGACGGTCGCGATCGTGGCCGCGTTGATCGCCCGCACCGCGTACCTCACGTAGGGCCGCACCGAGCACGTCCGAGCACGTGGAGGGCCTGTGGACCTGGGGATCCGCAGGCCCTCACCCATGGTTGTCCACAGCGAGTGGCGGATCCTGTGCACGTCGTGGGGAAAAGGTGCGCCCCTCGTCCCCGACACCGGTCGAACAGCTGTCGACCCAGTGGGGACAAGGGGCGTGGATGGTCTTCGCGCAGGTCACCAGGGTGGCGCAGCGGCAGTCATCCAGTCACACCAGCGTCAACATCCTGAAGGTTATCCACAGATCGTCTGACCTTTTCCCCACTGTGGACAACCTTGTGGACAACGCTGTGGACCACTACTTCCACTGGGTGGAGACACCGAAGCCGGCGGCGATGAAACCGAAGCCCACGACGATGTTCCAGTTGCTGAGGCTCTCGATCGGCAGGTCCCCGTCGGTCACGTAGAAGAGGACGATCCAGACCAGCCCGATCAAGAACAGGGCCAGCATGACCGGAGCCACCCAGCTACGGTTCGTCAGCTTGATGCTCGTCGCCTGCTTGCTGTTCGGCGGGGTGTAGTCGGCCTTCTTGCGGATCCGTGACTTCGGCACGAGGGACTCTCCTGTCGATGCGCTGCGTGACCGCGCAGGGAACTTGGCTGGGCTGGCGCCGAGGGCCGGAGCGACGGGGACCACTGCCTCCCTCGGGGCGTCCGTTAGCGTAGTGCTTCCGCGGCGCCTGGTGAGATAAGGGTACGCTGAGCAATTCTGCCGAGGCAGGGGGTGGGGAGCGCGATGACGGCCGGCCGCCGCATCACGGGCAGGGCGCTGACCGCCTCGGTCTTCGCCCTCGCCGGCGTGATCTTCGTGACGAGCTTCAACACGGCGAAGGGCACCGACCTCCGCACGGACGACTCCCTGCTGAAGCTCTCCGACCTGATCCAGCAGCGCAGCGACCGCAACGGCGAGCTGGACGAGTCCACCGGCAAGCTCCGGGACGACGTCGAAGCCCTCGCCCGGCGCGACGACGGATACACCCGCGCGGAGAACGAGAAGTTCGACGCCCTCCAGAAGGCGTCCGGCACCGAGCGGATCAGCGGCGACGCCCTGACCGTCACCCTCAACGACGCCCCGCCCAACGCCCGGGCCGCGCCCGGCTACCCCGAGCCGCAGGCCAACGACCTGGTGATCCACCAGCAGGACCTCCAGGCCGTGGTGAACGCGCTGTGGGCCGGCGGCGCCCGCGGCATCCAGGTCATGGACCAACGGCTGATCTCCACCAGTGCGGTGCGCTGCGTGGGCAACACCCTGATCCTCCAGGGCCGCGTCTACTCGCCGCCGTACAAGATCACCGCCGTGGGGGACCGGAAGCGGCTGCGGGCCGCCCTGGACCGCTCGACCGCGATCCAGAACTACCAGCTGTACGTCCAGGCGTACGGCCTCGGCTGGAAAGTGGACCAGCGCGAGGCAGTGACTCTGCCGGGGTACTCGGGCACAGTGGATCTCCATCACGCGAAGCCCGTTACGTAGCAGGGCGCAGCCGGCACGGCGGAGGCGCCCACACCCTGGGGGCCCGGTGTCGGTGCGTCTGGTCGTCCGCAGCCTCAGCGAGCTGTGCATCACCGTCGGCACGGTGACGGTGCTGTTCGTGGTGTACGTCCTGTACTGGACGGGGGTGAAGGCCGCGGACGCGGCGGACGGAGAGCTCGCCCGGCTCCAGGAGCAGTGGTCGCAAGGTGCGCTCACCCGGCCCACCGCCCCGCCGCCGACCACCGCCCCGCCACCGGTTGCCGACCCGCCCGCCGCCGGACCCGGACCGCAGGCACCGCCGCCCGCCCCCGCGTACCGCCCCGGCAAGCCCTTCGCCGTGATGTACGTCCCCCGGTTCGGCGCGGACTGGGACTGGCCGGTGCTCGAAGGCACCGCGGTCGACACCCTCAAGAAGGGACTCGGCCACTACGCCGGCACCGCCGCCCCCGGCTCGCTCGGCAACTTCTCCGTCGCCGGCCACCGCCGCACCTACGGCGACCCCTTCAAGGACTTCCCGCGGCTGCGCCCCGGCGACCCGGTCGTGGTCACGGACGGCACGACCTGGTTCACGTACCGCATCGTCAGAAAGCCCTTCAAGACGGTCCCGACCGACGTCGGAGTGGTCGATCCCGTTCCGAAGAAGTCACCTTTCGAACAACCCGGGCGCTATCTGACCCTGACGACGTGTGATCCGGAGTGGGGCAGCAGCCACCGGCTGATCGCCTGGGCCCGGCTGGCGGCCACCCAGCCTGTGACGCAGGGCAAACCGGAAGCTCTCCGAGGCTGACCCGGCGGACCCCGCCGCCCCGTAGTCTGGAGCGGTACCGAGAAACGGAAAGGGACGGCAATGTACGGCTGGATCTGGCGGCATCTGCCGGGCAACGCGTGGGTGCGTGCCCTCATCTCGCTCGTCCTGGTCCTCGGGATCGTCTACCTGCTGTTCCAGTACGTCTTTCCGTGGGCGGAGCCGCTGCTTCCGTTCAACGACGTGACGGTCGACGGAGCTGGCGGCGACACCGGAACCGGTGCCGACACCGACACGGGCTCCGGCTCCGGCGCCGACCCCGAGGAAGGGATCCGATGAGCGAGCCGAGCGCCCGCATCCTGGTCGTCGACAACTACGACAGCTTCGTCTTCAACCTGGTCCAGTACCTGTACCAGCTCGGGGCGGAGTGCGAGGTCGTGCGGAACGACGAGGTCGCGCTCTCCCACGCGCAGGACGGCTTCCACGGCGTCCTGCTCTCCCCCGGCCCCGGCACCCCCGAGGAGGCCGGCGTCTGCGTCGACATGGTCCGCCACTGCGCCGCCACCGGCGTGCCCGTCTTCGGCGTCTGCCTGGGGATGCAGTCGATGGCGGTGGCGTACGGCGGAGTGGTCGACCGCGCCCCCGAGCTGCTGCACGGCAAGACGTCGCCGGTCACCCACGAGGGCAAGGGCGTCTTCGCCGGGCTGCCCTCCCCCTTCACCGCCACCCGCTACCACTCGCTGGCCGCGGAGCCCGCCGACCTGCCGGACGTCCTGGAGGTCACCGCGCGCACCGCGGACGGCACCATCATGGGGCTGCGCCACCGCGAGCTGGCCGTGGAGGGCGTGCAGTTCCACCCCGAGTCCGTCCTCACCGAGCACGGTCACCTGATGCTGGCCAACTGGCTGGCGCAGTGCGGTGACACCGGTGCGGTCGAGCGTTCGGCGGGCCTGGCGCCGGTGGTGGGCAAGGCCGTGGCGTGACCGGGCGGGAGCCCGGGCCCGATGCGGGTGCCGAGGCGTCTCCCTGGTTCAGGGAGCACGCCCCCCGCCCGGGCGGCCGCCGCCGCCCCGGACCCGACGGCCACGGACCGACGCCGGAGCCCGGGCCCGTACCGCCGCCGGGACCGGGGCCCGTACCGCCGGCGCCGTACGACTCCGGCCGTACGCAGGACGGGTACGGGGCGCCGATGCGGGCGGGTCGCCACGCCCGCCCGCCCGCCGCGCCGGAGCCCGTACTCGACGGCGTGCCGACCCAGCCGACCCCGCCGCTGCCCGCGGCCGGCGCGGAGACCCACGTCCTGCCGGTCTTCGACGGTTCGACCGGGTCCGTCGGCGCCGGCCCGGACGCGGGTGGCGGTGGGGACACCCACCTCCTGCCCGTCTTCGACGGCACGGACGGCGGGCCCGGGGCCGGTGGCGCTGCCGGGCCGATGGGCCCGGGGCGGGCCGAGCGGCGCAAGGCGGCGGCAGCCGCTGCCGCCTCCTCGCCCGCTGACACCTCCCCGCCGGACGCCTCCGTCCCCCCGCCCGGCCCCGGGCGCGCCGAGCGCCGCAAGGCCGCAGCCGCCGCGGCCAAGGGGCGGAGCGGGCGCAGGAAGCCCCGGCCGGCCGCCGCCGACGCCACGGCCGGCGAAACGGCCGGCGACGCCCCCGCCCGCCCCCTGACCCGCGTCGAGGCCCGGCGCGCCGCCCGCGCGGCCAAGGACAGCCCGGCCGTGATCGCCAGCCGCGCCATGGGCGAACTCTTCATCACCTGCGGCGTGTTGATGCTGCTCTTCGTGACGTACCAGCTCTGGTGGACCAACGTCCGCGCCGGCATGGAGGTCAGCAAGGAGAAGGACCGCATAGCGCAGAGCTTCAAGGACAAGGAGCGGGCCCCGGGCGCCTTCAAGCCGGGCGAGGGCTTCGCCCTCATGTACATCCCCAAGCTGGACGTCGTCGTGCCGGTGGCCGAGTCCATAAACAAGGAGAAGGTCCTCGACCGGGGGATGGTCGGGCACTACGCCGAGGGCAAGTTGAAGACCGCGATGCCCTCGGACGCCACGGGCAACTTCGCCGTCGCGGGCCACCGCAACACCCACGGCGAACCGTTCCGCTACATCAACCGCCTCAAGCCCGGCGACCCGATCGTGATCGAGACCCGCGACGCGTACTACACGTACGAGATGGCCAGCATCCTGCCGCAGACCGCGCCGTCCAACATCGCCGTGCTCGACCCGGTGCCCCGCGGCTCCGGGTTCACCGGCCCCGGCCGGTACCTCACCATGACCACCTGCACCCCCGAGTTCACGAGTACCTATCGGATGATCGTGTGGGGCAAGATGGTGGAAGAACGGCCGCGCAGCAAGGGCAAACCCGACGCGCTCGTGGGCTGAGACGGGCGGGACGGACCGGGAATCCAGAGCCGGACGACCGGACCACTTCGAGACGGGAACGGTGCAGTGACACGTGCACGCAGCCGGATCGCCGGCGCCATCAGCGTCTTCGGCGAACTGCTGATCACGGCAGGCGTGGTGCTGGGGCTCTTCGTCGTCTACTCGCTGTGGTGGACCAACGTCCTCGCCGACCGCGAGGCCGCCCGCCAGGGCAACGAGGTCCGGGACGGCTGGAAGGACCGCGCCGTGCCGCCCGGCATCGACACCAAGGACGGCATCGGCTTCCTCCACGTGCCCGCCATGGGCAACGGCGAGGTGCTGGTGAAGCGGGGCACCGACCCCGAGGAGCTGAACGACGGCATCGCCGGCTACTACACCAAGCCGGTCAAGTCGGCGCTGCCCTGGGACGCCAAGGGGAACTTCTCGCTCGCGGCGCACCGCGACGGCCACGGCGCCAAGTTCCACAACATCCACAAGATCGAGACGGGTGACCCGATCGTCTTCGAGACCCGGGACACCTGGTACGTCTACAAGGTCTACAAGACGCTCCCGAAGACGTCCAAGTACAACGTCGACGTGCTCGACGCGGTGCCGAAGGAGTCCGGGAAGAAGCAGCCGGGGCGCTTCATCACGCTGACGACCTGCACGCCCATCCTCACCTCCGACTACCGCTACATCGTCTGGGGCGAGTTGGTGCGCGAGGTGAAGGTCGACAAGGACCGCACGAAGCCGGCGGAGCTGCGGCCGTAGGGGCGTGTCCGGAAAGTCCCCCGCACGTCTCTGTGCCTCTGGACGTAGCCTTCGCATGGGCGCCAAGGGGAGCGAATCAGGGGCGCGGGGAACTGCGCGACAAGCCCATCACCGGGCCGCAGAGACCGACGCTCCCGCAGGGAGACGGCGGCTACGTCCAGAGGCGCACGGTAGCGCGCGGGACTTTCCGGACACGGCCTGGAACGCGGAGTCCGGACGCGAAGGGGCCCCGACACCTTGAAGGGTGTCGGGGCCTCCTTGCGTCACCAGCGCCCCCACGGGGCGGTGCGGGTCAGTCGTTGTCCCGCCCGTTGCCGTTCCCGTTGTCCCCGCCGAGTCCGCCCTGCGTACGGACGTTGATCCGGTCGCCCCGCTTGGCCTGCGCGCCCAGCTTCGGGTTCTGGTCGACGATGATCGCGTTGTCGTCGCGCGGGCCGTCGATGTCGCCGAGTTCGAGCCCCTGCTGCGCCAGGGCGGCCCTGGCCTGCCCCACCGTCTGCATGAACAGCATCGGCACCTGGACCGGCTGCTCCGTCTGCTGCGGGCCCTTGGAGACCTTCAGCTTGACGGTCGAGTTCGCCGCCGCCTTGCCGCCGTTCGGGGTCTGCTCCACGACCTGGTTCGCCGGCTGCTCCGAGTCCACCATCTCCGTGGACACCTGGAAGCCCGCGGCCGTGAGCTGCTGTTGCGCGAGCGCGAGTTGGCGGCCGACCACGGGCGGCACGTCCATCTGGGCCTGGCGCGCCACCGTGATGGTGACGGTGGAGCTCTGCTCGGCCTCGGTGTTGCCCTTCGGGCTCTGCGAGATGACCTTCCCGGACTCGACCTCGGACGACTCCTCCGTCTTCACCTCGACCTTGAAGCCCTTGCGGGTCAGCGCGTCCTTGGCGTTGTCCTCGGACTTCTCCGTGACGTCCGGGACCTCGACCTTCGGCGCGCCCTCGGAGACCACGGCCTGGATCGTGTCGTCCTTCTTCATCTTCCCGGAGTCGGGCGTCTGTGAGCAGATCTGCCCCTTGGGCTGGTCGCAGCGCTCCGTACCGGACTGCACGACCTTCACCCCGGCGTTGGCCACCGAATCCTGCGCCTGCTCCATCGTCTGGCCGACCAGGACGGGTACGGTCACCTCGCCCTGGGAACCGTCCTTGCCGTCGAAGAAGTACTTGCCGATCAGGATCGCGCCCACGAGCACCAACACCGCGGCGACCACGAGCAGGATCGTCGAGGTGTGCGACTTCTTCTGCTGACGGCGCCGGTCGGGCCGGTCGTCGTAGCCGTAGCCGCCGTCGTCCGGGTTCATCGGCGGCAGCATGGAGGTCTGGGCCGCGGCCGGGTCGGCCTGCCGCAGCGCCGTCGTCGGCTGGTCCTGCGGGCCGTACCCGCCGCCGTAGCCGACCGCGCCGAGCGCCGCCGTGGCCGCCACCGGCTGTCCGTCGAGGCACGCCTCGATGTCCGCGCGCATCTCGTCGGCGGACTGGTAGCGGTAGTCGGGGTCCTTGACCAGGGCCCGCAGGACGATGGCGTCCATCTCGGGCGTGATCTCGGGGTCGAAGTTCGAGGGGGGCTGCGGCTCCTCCCGGACGTGCTGGTACGCCACTGCCACCGGCGAGTCACCGATGAACGGCGGGCGCACGGTCAGCAGTTCGTACAGCAGACAGCCCGTGGAGTACAGGTCGGAACGGGCGTCGACCTGCTCGCCCTTGGCCTGCTCGGGGGAGAGGTACTGCGCGGTGCCGATGACGGCGGCGGTCTGGGTCATCGTCATGCCCGCGTCGCCCATGGCGCGCGCGATGCCGAAGTCCATCACCTTGACCTGACCGGTGCGCGTCAGCATGACGTTCGCCGGCTTGATGTCGCGGTGGACGATGCCGTTGCGGTGCGAGTACTCCAGCGCCTGGAGGATGCCGGTGGTCATCTCCAGGGTGCGCTCGGGCAGCAGTCTGCGCCCGGAGTGCAGCAACTCCCTGAGCGTGGAGCCGTCGACGTACTCCATCACGATGTACGGGATCGAGACCCCGTCGACGTAGTCCTCGCCGGTGTCGTACACCGCGACGATCGCCGGATGGTTGAGCGAGGCGGCCGACTGGGCCTCCCGGCGGAACCGGGCCTGGAAGGACGGATCACGGGCGAGATCGGCCCGCAGCGTCTTCACGGCGACGGTGCGACCGAGCCGGTTGTCGTGGGCGAGGTAGACCTCCGCCATGCCACCGCGGCCGATCACCGAGCCCAGTTCGTACCGGCCGCCGAGGCGACGCGGCTCTTCCATAACTGTTCCAGCCCTCTCCGTCACTCCCCGCCGCACCCGTGTCTGGTCGGCGGTGTGCTGCTCGCGCCTACGCTACCGGGCCCCCACCACCCGATCGGCCCGCGACGGCCACCTGATATCCGACCGGTATACCGATGTGCGGGTTCCATGGACGGGGGTGATCTGCGTCACGCCCCGTGGTCGCGGGGGCCGGCCGGTCATCGCTTGCTGTCCACGACCGCCTTCATCACGGCCTTGGCGATCGGTGCGGCGAGGCCGCCGCCCGAGATGTTCTCGCGCTCGGCACCGCTGTCCTCGACGACCACGGCGACCGCGACGGGGGAGCCGTCGCCCGTCTTGGCGTACGAGATGAACCACGCGTACGGGTTCTTGGCGTTGTTCTCACCGTGCTGGGCGGTACCGGTCTTGCCGCCGACCTTGACGCCGCCGCCGAGCGCCGCCTTCTTGCCGCCGCCGTTCTCGACGACGTTCTCCATCATGTCCTGGAGGAGCTGGGCGTTCTCGCCGGAGAGCGGGCGGCTCATCTCCTGCGGCTTGGTCTTGGAGATCACGTCGAGATTGGGTGCCACGAGCTGGTCGACCATGTACGGCTTCATCAGCTTGCCGTCGTTGGCGATCGCGGCGGCCACCATCGCCATCTGGAGCGGGGTCGTGGCGGTGTCGAACTGGCCGATGGACGACAGGGCGTTGCCCGGCCGGTCCATGGTCTCGTTGTAGCGGGACTTCGCCGCGCGCACCGGGACGTCCAACTCGGCCTCGTTGAAGCCGAACTTCTCCGCCGTCTCCAGCATCTTGTCCCGGCCGACGTCGTCACCGAGCTTGGCGAAGACGGAGTTGCAGGAGACCTGGAGCGCGTACTTCAGCGTCGCGTTCTCGCAGCCGCCCGACATGTTCTTCATCGGCGTGCGGGTGTTCGGCAGGATGTACGGCTCGGGGGTGTCGGTCTCGTCGTTGACGTCCTTGACCTTGCCGTGCTCCAGCGCGGCAGCCGCGGTGACCACCTTGAAGGTGGAGCCGGGCGGGTAGACCTCGCGCAGCGCCCGGTTCAGCATGGGCTTGTCCTTGTTGTCCTTGGAGGACAGCGTGGCCCACGCCTTCTCGTCCTCCTTGGCGCTGCCGGCGAAGGTTCCGGGGTCGTACGAAGGAGTGGAGGCGAGCGCGAGGATCTTCCCGGTCTTGGGGTCCATCGCGGCGACCGCGCCCTTCTTGGAACCCAGGCCCTCGAAGGCGGCCTTCTGGGCGGCGCCGCTCAGGGTCGTGACGACGTTGCCGCCCTTCTTCTCGTCGCCGGTGAACATCGACATCGTGCGGTCGAAGAAGAGCTGGTCGGAGTTGCCGCTGAGGATGCCGTCCTCAAGCTTCTCGATCTGGTTGGCGCCGAACACCTGGGAGGCGTAGCCAGTCACCGGGGACCACATGGGGCCGTTGACGTAGGTCCGCTTGTACGCGAAGTCGTTGTGGTCCGTCTTCACCGAGCCGGTGATCGGCTTGCCGTCCACGATGATGTTGCCGCGCTCGTGGGCGTACCGGTCGATCAGCACGCGGCGGTTGCGGTCGTTGGCGTTCAGCTCTTCGGCGTCCACGTACTGGAGCCAGTTGGCGCGCACCAGCAGGGCGAGCACGAGCAAGCCGCAGAAGATCGCGATCCGGCGCAGTGGCTTGTTCACGGTCGGACCACCTGGGTCATCTCGGCGTCGGGGGACGGGGCGGGCGCGGGGGCCGGGCGGCGCGCGGTGTCGCTGATCCGGATCAGGATGGCGATCAGGGCCCAGTTGGCGATCACGGACGAGCCGCCGGCCGCGACGAACGGCATCGTCATGCCGGTCAGCGGGATCAGGCCCATCACACCGCCCGCGACCACGAAGACCTGGATGGCGAAGGCACCGGAGAGGCCGATCGCGAGCAGCTTGCCGAAGGGGTCGCGGGCGGCCAGCGCGGTGCGCACGCCGCGCTCCACGATCAGCCCGTAGAGCATCAGGAAGGCCATCATGCCGGCGAGGCCCAACTCCTCGCCGAAGCTGGAGAGGATGAAGTCGGAGTTGGCCGCGAACATGATCAGGTCCGAGTTGCCCTGGCCCCAGCCGGTGCCCAGGGTGCCGCCGGCGCCGAAGGACATCAGGGACTGGCCGACCTGGTCGCTCTGCGCCCAGACGGTGTCGGAGAAGGGGTTGAGCCAGGCGTCGACGCGCTGCTGGACGTGGGTGGCGAAGGTGGCGACGCCGACCGCGCCCGCCGCGGACATCAGCAGGCCGAAGACGATCCAGCTGGTCCGCTCCGTGGCCACGTACAGCATGATCACGAACATGCCGAAGAACAGCAGCGAGGTGCCGAGGTCGGTCTCGAAGACCAGGATCAGGATCGACATCGCCCAGACCACCAGGATCGGGCCGAGGTCACGGCCGCGCGGCAGGTAGAGGCCGAGGAAGCGCCGGCTGGCCAGCGCAAGGGCGTCCCGCTTCACCATCAGGTAGCCGGAGAAGAAGACCGCGATGATGATCTTCGCGAACTCGCCGGGCTGGATGTTGATCGGGCCGAGGCTGACCCAGATCCGGGCGCCGTTGCGGGCCGGGAAGAACATCGGCAGCACCAGCAGCACCAGCGCCACCGCCATGGAGATGTAGGTGTAGCGCTGGAGGATGCGGTGGTCCTTCAGCAGCAGCAGGACGCCGACGAAGAGCGCGATGCCGATCGCCGAGTACATCATCTGCTTCGGCGCGTCGGGCGAGAACGAGCCCCAGGCGGCTTCGGCGCGGGCGATCAGGCGGGGCGACTGGTCGAGGCGCCAGATCATCACCAGCCCGAGGCCGTTCAGCAGCACCGCGAGCGGGAGCAGCAGGGGGTCCGCGTACTTGGCGAACTTCCGCACCACCAGGTGGGCGACGGCGGCGAGCAGCGTGATCCCGAGTCCGTAGCCGAAGACGCCGGCGGGCAGCTTGCCGTCGAGGGCGAGTCCCACGTTGACGTAGGCGAACACCGCGATGGCGACCGCGAGGCCGAGCAGCATCAACTCGGTGTTGCGGCGGCTGGGTGCGTCGATCGCGCCGATCGTGGTGGTGTTGGTGACAACGCTCATGGTCGAGAAGGCCCCCTACGGCTGACTACTGCTTTCCGCAGTTCGAGGCGAGCTTCTGCTCCTCTTCCGAAAGCGTGGGGCCCGGGGAGGGAGAAGGCGTGGACGGCTTGTCGTTCTTGTCGTTCTTGCCGGCGGCGTTCTCGTCGGCCTTCGCACGGTCCTGGGCGGCGATGACCTCGGCCGCCACGCGGCGCTCCTCGACCTTCTTGCACGCCGTGGCCTGTGCGGACAGCTCGGTGATCTTCGCGCGCGCCCGGTCCAGGCTGTCCTGGGTGATGGTGCCCTCGACCTGCTTGCGCTGGTAGTCCGGTAGGTACTTGAGTTCGATCTCGGGGTGGTCCTTCTCCACCTTCGAGAGCGAGACCCACGCCAGGTCCTGGCTGATGCCCCGGTAGAGCGCGACGTGGTCGTCGTTGGTGCCGACGTAGTACTGCGTCTGAGTCCAGCGGTAGCCGCCGTAGAGGCCGGCGCCGACCACGGCCAGTGCCAGCACGGTGAAGATCGAGCCCTTCAGCCAGGCGCGGCCGGCGGAGCGGGGCTTGGTGAACGCGTCGTCGCCGTCGGTGGCGTCTGCGTACGCGTCGTAGCCGGTGTCCGGCCCCGGGCCGTCGTAGCCGCCGCCGTCCCCGCTGCCGGGCGGGCCGAAGCCGCCCTGCTGGGGGGCCGGGCGGCCGAGGCCGGACGCGCGGCCGGCGGGCGTCTGCATGGCCCCGCCGTCGTTCAGGGGGTACTGGTGTTCGGCGACGGCGCCGACCACCACCGGGGTGTCGCTGACCTGTCCGGCCAGTCCGTCGTTGGACTCGGCGTCGAGCACGTCGGCGACGATGCAGGTGATGTTGTCCGGACCGCCGCCGCGCAGCGCGAGCTGGATCAGGTTCTGGACGGTGTCCTGCGGGCCCTGGTAGCTGGCGAGGGTCTCCTCCATCGTCTGGTGGGAGACGACGCCGGACAGGCCGTCGGAGCAGACCAGGTAGCGGTCGCCGGCGCGGACCTCGCGGATGGAGAGGTCCGGCTCCACGTGGTCGCCGCTGCCGAGCGCACGCATCAGCAGCGAGCGCTGCGGATGGGTGGTGGCCTCCTCCTCGGTGATCCGGCCCTCGTCTACCAGCCGCTGCACCCAGGTGTGGTCCTGGGTGATCTGGGTGAGCACCCCGTCGCGCAGCAGATAGGCGCGGGAGTCGCCGACGTGGACGAGTCCGAGCCGCTGCCCGGTCCACAGCAGGGCGGTGAGCGTGGTGCCCATGCCTTCGAGCTGGGGGTCCTCCTCGACCATCAGCCGCAGCTGCTCGTTGGCGCGCTGCACGGCCGTGCCGAGGGAGGTGAGGATGTCGGAGCCGGGGACGTCGTCGTCGAGCGTGACGAGGGCGGAGATCACCTCGGACGAGGCGACCTCGCCCGCGGCCTGGCCCCCCATGCCGTCGGCGATCGCGAGCAGTCGGGGCCCGGCGTAGCCGGAGTCCTCGTTGCCCTCGCGGATCATGCCCTTGTGCGATCCGGCGGCGAACCGCAGGGACAGACTCATGTGCACCTGCCCCGTTTGGTGTGCGTCGGGGTACACCCGGTCTCGTGGAGCCACACTGCCCACCCTCCGGTCGGGAGCCCCCACCGGTCCGCTGTCGGAACCGCCTCGGCTCGCTCGCTCCGCTCGCGCGCTGTCATTTGTCCTACTACTTCCGCAGCTCGATGACGGTCTTGCCGATGCGGATCGGCGCGCCCAGCGGAATCGGGGTCGGGGTGGTGAGTCGGGTCCGGTCGAGATACGTACCGTTGGTGGACCCGAGGTCCTCGACGATCCACTGGCCGTCACGGTCCGGGTAGATCCTGGCATGCCGGCTGGACGCGTAGTCGTCGTCCAGCACGATCGTGGAGTCGTGGGCGCGGCCCAGCGTGATCGTCTGGCCCTGGAGCGCCACCGTGGTGCCGGTGAGGGTCCCCTCCGAGACGATCAGCTTGGTGGGCGCCCCGCGCCGCTGGCGGCCGCCCGACTGCTGCTGCCGCTGCTGTTGGCGCTGCGGCGGCGGCGTGGCGGCCTGCTGGCGCGGCTGCGGACGCGTGTCGCCGCCGCGGCGCGAACCGCGTTGCGTGACGCGCGTCCCGAACAGGTCGCTGCGGATGACCTGGACGGCCACGATGACGAACAGCCACAGAACGGCCAGGAAACCCAGCCGCATGACCGTCAGGGTCAGCTCTGACATTGCCCCCGCTTCACCCTTCGGCTTGCCGGTAAACGATGGTGGTGCTGCCCACGACGATCCGCGAGCCGTCGCGGAGCGTAGCGCGGGTGGTGTGCTGCCCGTCCACCACGATGCCGTTCGTGGACCCGAGATCCTGGATCGTGGGGGGCGTTCCGGTCCGGATCTCGCAGTGCCGGCGGGAGACGCCGGGGTCGTCGATCCGCACGTCCGCGTCGGTGCTGCGACCGAGCACCAGGGTCGGACGGGAGATCTGGTGGCGGGTGCCGTTGATCTCGATCCAGCGGCGCACTTGGGCGCCGGGCAGCGGTCCGGGGCTGGCGCCCGGTCGCTGGGTGCCGCCGACGGCGGCGAGGCCGGGGCGGGCGCCCGGCGGCGGTGAGGAGGGCATGGGGGGCGCGCCGGCGGGCGGCCCGCCGGCGGCGCCGCGGGACGGCTGGCCGTAGCCGCCGGGCCCGCCCGGGCCGCCGGGCCCACCGGATCCGCCCGGTCCACCGGGTCCGCCGGGCGTCTGCGACGTGCTCGACGCGAGGGTGCGGCTGCGCACCCGGTACAGCCCGGTGTCGAGGTCGTCCGCCTTCTCCAGGTGGACCTTGATCGGACCCATGAACGTGTAGCGCTGCTGCTTGGCGTAGTCCCGCACCAGCCCGGCGAGCTCGTCGCCGAGCTGCCCCGAGTAGGGGCTCAGCCGCTCGAAGTCGGGCGTGCTCAGCTCGACGATGAAGTCGTTGGGGACGACGGTCCGGTCGCGGTTCCAGATCGTCGCGTTGTTGTCGCACTCGCGCTGGAGAGCGCCGGCGATCTCGACGGGCTGGACCTCGGACTTGAACACCTTGGCGAAGGTGCCGTTGACCAGACCTTCGAGACGCTGCTCGAAACGCTTCAGTACTCCCATCGGGCACCTCCTCCGTGGCTGCCGTCCTGATACTGCTTACTGATCGTATCCACGCGTCGGGAAATCGGCTGGTTCCCCTTGTCTTCCCCGTCGATGAGTGTCACCTCTCACACGGATCGTAGAGGCGGCTCCGTGCCAGTGTCCCGCACCCCGGGGGGACCGGTGCGGAACGGGGACGAACGCCGTCCGGGCGGACGTCCGCGGGCCCGTCGCCACCTGTCCGGGCACCTGCCCGGAGCCGGCTGTCCGATACGTGCCCGTAAGCCGTGCCTGCGTATCCGCTTCCGCTTTCTGATCCGCTTCCGGGGTGGTGGGGCGGTGCGGCGGGCGTCCGCCGGGGCGGCGCGCTGCGTCTCCGAGCCCCCCGCCGCCTCGGACGCCGTCGTCTGTACGGTCCCGTCCCCGGCCCTCGTCCCGGCCTCGCCTCCGCCCCCGTCTCCGCCCTCGTCAAGCGATGTGAATCCACCCTGCGCAGCGTGCTAATCTTCTCGATGTCGCCAGGCAAACGCACCAAACGGTGGGAGAGCCCAGCAACGACACCCAATGCGCGGGTGGCGGAATAGGCAGACGCGCTGGATTCAGGTTCCAGTGCCCGAAAGGGCGTGGGGGTTCAACTCCCCCCTCGCGCACCATACGAAACGAGCGGATCGCTTCAAGCGATCCGCTCGTTTCGTTGTGTCCGGCCTCGGCTCCCGCTCCCGCCCCGCCCCCTTGTGCACTCCGCTGCGGAGGCCCGGTGGTGGACGCGGGTGGGGGGTGTGACGAGTGTCTCAAGCGGCGTGCTCTTGCCTCCACCGGCCGGTGGGGGCCAACGCTCCCGCAGGAAACGGCGGCTTCGTCCAGGCGCGCGGGATCCGGACACGGCCTAGACGATCGTCTCGGTCGGTGGGGACGAAAGTGGGGCGAGGGCGTCGGGGCCGGGTGCCTAGGGTGCCGTTGTGAACGTGGTGATGAAGAGCGGTGCGGCGGTGCGGCGGGCCTGGGGATGGCTGATGGCGCCGGATCCGCCGTCGCCGCGGCAGGGCGCGTTGCCGCTGATGCGCCGCGGCCCGTTGCGGGAGCTGCTGTTCGCCCTGGCCCTGGGCGGGCTCGCGGGGGCGATCGGATGGGCGGCCGACGTGTGGCCGTGGCTGCTCGTGGCGGCGCCCATCGGCGTCTTCGTGCTCGCCCTGCTGCGGCGGCGGCTGCCGGTGCCCGTGCTGATGGCCATCGGCGCCCTCGCCGGGGTGATGCCCGGCTACTCCTTCGTCGTGGTGCCGCTGGCCTGGTCGGCGGGGCGGCGGATCGAGCGGTCCGGGCACGCGCTGCTCGCGTTCACCGCGTCGTACGTCGCCTACAGCGGCGCCGCCCTGCTGCAGCCGGGGAGTGCCAACGCGCCGGTGCTCGCCGTGGTGCTGTCCACGCTCACGTTCCTGCCGATCGCGGTCGTGCCCGGGCTCGCCAGCCGCTACTTCAGCCAGCGGCGGACCCTGCTGCACGCCCTCCAGGAGCGCAATGCGCAACTGCTGTGGGAGCGCCAGATGGTGGCGGACCAGGCCCGGCTGCTGGAGCGGCAGCGGATCGCCCAGGACATGCACGACAGCCTGGGGCACCAACTCGCGCTGATCGCCGTGCACACCGGTGCGCTGGAGGTGGACCCGGAGCTGACCGACCGGCAGCGGGAGGCCGTGGGGGTGCTGCGGAACGCTTCCGTGGGGGCCATGCACGAACTGCGGGAGGTCGTCGGCATCCTGCGGGACGGGGTCGAGGCGGCCGTCGCGCCGGTCGACGAGTCGGGGCGGGCCGCCCGCGGCACGGCCGGCGTCCAGGCGCTGGTGGAGACCGCCCGCAGCGCCGGCACCACGGTGGGGCTGCGGTCCACCGGGGAGCGGCGCCCGCTCGCCGCGGCGGCGGACCACGCCGCGTACCGCATCGTGCAGGAGTCGCTGACCAATGCGTACAAACACGCGCCCGGGGCGTGGATCGAGGTGGAACTGCGGTACGAACCGGACTCGCTCGTCGTGGAGATCGTCAACGGTCCCGCGGTGGAGGGCGCTGCCGGGGAGGTCGTCAGCGGCGGTCAGGGGCTGACCGGGCTGCGGGAGCGGGCGCGGCTCGTCGGCGGGATCGTGCACGCCGGCACCACCGACGGCGGCGGCTTCCGGGTGGCCGGCGTGCTGCCGTACGGAGTGGCCGAAGCGGCGCCTTTCGTCGCGGTGCCCGACGACTTTCCCCGACAGCCCGCGCCGCCGCCCCAGCCCCATGGTGTTCCGGTCATGAACTGGAACGTCGCGGGACAGGGGCCGAGGATGAACGGGATGCACGGGGCCGGCGGACAGGGCAGCCGGATCGGGGCCGTCGGGATCGGCTGCGGGATCTCGCTGGCCGCGCTGGTGCTGCTGGGCGCGCTGACCGTGGTCGGGGGGTACTTCTTCTTCACGTCGCTCGACGACTCGATGGTCACCCAGTCCGAGTACGAGGAGATAGAGATCGGCACGCCGGAGGACGAGGTCCGCGACCGGCTGCCGGACGAGGACTCCGTCTGGGCGTCCGACCTCAAGGGGGGCGAGGGGGAGCCGAAGCAGCCCGAGGGCGCCGACTGCATGGTGGTGATGTCGGAGGAGATGGGCAGCACGTGGGAGAAGGAGCCGGTGTTCCGGTTCTGCTTCAAGGACGGCAAGCTGATCGAGAAGACCTCGTACGAGGTCGTCGTCGACTTCTGAACCCCGGCCGCTGGCCCGGCTGGCCCGGCTGGCCCGGCTGCCGGGGCCTGCGCGTTGGGGATCGCGGGCCGGTGGCGGCAAACTGGTGGGCCGGACCGGACGGTTCGGATGGACACGGCGAGTGCGAGGGTGGCTATGGCGGGGGCGCGGATCCGGGTCGTCATTGCGGATGACGAGCCGTTGATCAGGGCCGGGATCCGGATGATCCTCACGTCCGACCGGGAGATCGAAGTGGTGGCCGAGGCGTCGAACGGTCGGGAGGCCGTCGATGCGGCCCGGTCCCACAAGGCCGACGTGGTGTTGCTCGACATCCAGATGCCCGTGATGGACGGGCTCACGGCCATGGGGGAGCTGCGGCAGGCGGTCCCCGCGACCAAGGTGATCATCTTGACCACCTTCGGCGAGCGGGAGAACGTGCTGCGCGCGCTGGAGTCGGGCGGCGCGGGCTTCCTGCTGAAGGACACCGCGCCGGCGGAGCTGATCGGCGCCGTACGGGCCGCGGTGTCCGGCGACGCGTACCTCTCCCCCGGCGCGACCCGGCACGTCGTCGACCAACTGGCCACCGGGCGGGCGGCGGCCCGCGGCGAGCAGGCGCGGGCGCGGATCGCGCAGCTCAGCGGGCGGGAGCAGGACGTGCTGGCGCTCCTCGGCGAGGGGCTGTCCAACGCGGACGCCGGCCGGCGGCTGCACATGAGCGAGGCCACGGTGAAGACGTACGTGAGCCGGATCCTCGCCAAGCTGGAGTGCGACAACCGGGTGCAGGCGGCGCTGCTGGCGCGGGACGCGGGGCTGGGGCCGGCCTGACCCGTGACCCGTCGGGCAGGTCCTTTTCGTCGCCGTGCGCCTGGACGGAGCGTCGTCGCACTTGCGGCTGCGTTGGTCTCCACCGGGCCGCAGGGGCAAGCACCGAGCACCACTCACCGCGGTGTCTGTTTCACGTGAAACACCGCTCGTTGGGGTGGGATGTGCCGGGCGTACCCGACGTGGCGTTTGTCGGAGTCAGGGGTACCGTCGGGGGACGGACGACACGGAGCGGGGGAGGCGGCGCGCGATGGGCGAGGTCGAGACGGAGATACCGGCGGGCGGCAGACGGATTCCGGTGGTGCCGGGGTTCGCACCGCGCAGGGGCGGACCGACGGCGGCCGGTCGGCCGGCCGACGGGCCGCTGTCGCCCAAGCAGCAGGGCAAGGCGCTGCGGGGCCGCATCCCGCGCTCCTCCCACGACTCCCTGGTCCTGGCGGTCGGCCGGCCCGACGCCGTACGGGCCGTGGAGGAGTCCAGCCGCGGCCGGGTGCCGGAGCTGACGCCGATCCGGGTGGGCCGGATGGCCGCCTCCCCCTTCGCCTTCCTGCGCGGCGCCGCCGGACTGATGGCCCACGACCTGGTCGGCACCCCGGTCACCGGCGTCGGCGCCCAGCTGTGCGGTGATGCGCACGCGGCGAACTTCGGTCTGTACGGCGACGCCCGGGGCGGGCTCGTGATCGATCTGAACGACTTCGACGAGACCGTGACGGGGCCCTGGGAGTGGGACCTCAAGCGGCTCGCCGCCTCATTGGTGCTCGCCGGCCGGGTCGGCGGCGCCGACGAACTGACCTGCCGCGCTGCCGCCTTCGACGCCGTGGGTGCCTATCGGCGCACCATGCGGCTGCTGGCGAAGCTGCCCGCGCTGGACGCCTGGAACGCGATCGCGGACGAGGAACTGGTCTCCCACACCGACGCCCGGGACCTGGCCGGCACCCTGGAGCGGGTGTCGCAGAAGGCGCGGAACAACACCAGCGCCCGCTTCGCGGCGAAGGCGACGGAGGCGGTGACGGACGCCTTGGGCGAGGCGCGGCGGTTCGTCGACGCCCCGCCGGTGCTGCGGCGGGTACCGGATGCGGAGGCCGCGGCGGTGGCCGCGTCGCTGGCGGAGTACCTGACCACGGTGGCGGAGGACCGGCTGCCGCTGCTCGCCCGGTACGCGATCCACGACGTGGCGTTCCGGGTGGTGGGGACCGGCAGCGTCGGCACCCGTTCGTACGTGGTGCTGCTGCTGGACCACCGCGGCGACCCGCTGGTGCTCCAGGTGAAGGAGGCGCGGGAGTCCGCGCTGCTCCCGCACCTGGCGGCGGCCGGCTTCCCGGCGGCACCGGTGGCGCACGAGGGCCGTCGGGTGGTGCTGGGACAGAAGCGGATGCAGGTGGTCAGCGACATCCTGCTGGGCTGGACGACCGTCGAGGGACGCCCCTTCCAGGTGCGGCAGTTCCGCAACCGCAAGGGCAGCGTGGACCCCGCCGAGCTCACCCCCGAGCAGTTCGACGACTACGGGCGGATGACGGGCGCGCTGCTGGCCCGGGCGCACTCCCACAGCGCCGACCCCCGGCTGCTCGCCGGCTACTGCGGCAGGAGCGAGGAGTTGGACGAGGCCGTGGCCGCCTTCGCGGTGCGCTACGCGGACCGTACGGAAGCCGATCACGACGATCTGCTGACGGCGATCAAGAAGGGGCGGATCTCCGCCGAGCTGGGGGTGTGACGGACGGCCCGGGTGCGCCCGTAGGCTGGGCGGGTGACCCAGGACGCACCCGGTGGAGCGATGACCCGGAACGACGAAGCGACGCCCGTCGACCAGACACAGCCGCCCGTCCACGGCGGGGAGACGCCCGTCCAGGACGGGGAAGCGCCTGTCGGGGTCGGGGAGCCGGACGCGCAGGAGCGGCCGGAGGCCCGGCTGGAGAGGGCGGTGTACGCGGCCGAGCACGCCCTGATCGAGTACGAGATCGCGCTGGAGACCTTCCGGGTGGAGGTGGAGAACTTCTCCCGGCTGCACCACCAGAAGCTCGGCCCGGTGTACGCCCGGCTGGACGAGTTGGACGCGCAGATCGCGGAGGCGCGGGCGGCGCGCACCGGTGACCCGGAGGACCTGCGCCGGGCGCAGGAGGCGCGGGCGGCGGTGATGCCGATGCCGGGCGTGGAGGAGTTGTTCCACGGCTGGATGGACTCCGACGGCATCTCGACGGAGGCCACCGCGATGCTCTCGGGCCGCTCGGTGCGCGCGCCCAAGCGGGTGCGGCCGAGCGAGGAGGCCCGTCGGCTCTACCGCGAGCTGGCCCGTAGGGCGCATCCGGACCTGGCGCAGGACGAGACGGAGCGGGCCCGGCGCGAGGAGTTCATCACCCGGGTGAACGCCGCCTACGCCCTCGGCGACGCCGAGCACCTGCGCGAGCTGTCGGCGGAGTGGGACGCCGGGCCGGTGCCGCCGGAGCACCAGTTCAGCGCGGCCGAGGAGCTGTACGCGCGGCTGGAGTGGCTGTCGCAGCGCCGGGAGGGACTCGCCGCCCTCGCCCAGGAGCTGGAGGAGAGCGCGATCGGCTCGATGCTCCGGATGGCGCCGGACGACCCGGACCGGCTGCTGGAGGAGATCGCGGAGCAGCTGTTGGCTCAGGTCGCCGAGCGGGAGCGGGAACTCGCCGGGCTCCTGGAGTAGGTTCTTCCGGTGCCGCCCGAGGGGCGGCACCGCTGTGTGGCGCGTGTGTGACGCGTGCGTGACGACGACGAACGAGACGAGAGGAAGCGTGTGCCATGAGCTTCGCCCCGTTGCCCTCGGTGGCTGCTGACCAGGTGCCGGCCGACGCCCTGGTGTTGGACGTCCGGGAGGACGACGAGTGGCGGGCCGGCCACGTGGAGGGTGCGCTGCACGTGCCGATGAGCGACTTCGTGGCCCGCTTCGGCGAGGTGACCGACGCCGTGGCGGACGGTCGGCGGACCTTCGTGATGTGCCGGGTGGGCGGCCGTTCCGCCCAGGTGACCCAGTACCTGGTGCAGCAGGGCATCGACGCGGTGAACGTCGACGGCGGCATGCTGGCCTGGGAGGGCGCGGGCCGCGCCATCGTCACGGACGACGGGAGCCCCGCGTTCGTGCTGTGAGCGCCGCGGGGAGGCCCTGACGGACGGTTCTCCTGACGGACCTCTCCTGACAGACGGTTCTCCCGGCGGACGGCTCTGGTGGTCGGCTCTCCTGGCGGCCGGCTCTGGCGCTGGGCCTGGCCTGACGGGTCGGCGTCAGGCGGGCGGGTGCGCGGCCAGCAGGTCGCCCAACGCCTCTTCGTGTTCGGCCGCGGGACCGAGGGACAGTTCGAGTTGCTTGGCCCAGGCGTGGTAGCGGTGCAGCGGGTAGTCGGTGTCGGCGCCGAACCCGCCGTGGAGGTGCTGGGCGGTCTGGACGACCCGGCGCACGCCCTCCGATGCCCAGATCTTCGCCACGGCGACGTCCGCGGCCACTGGCAGCAGCCCGTCACCGCTGCCGTCGTTGTCGTTGTCGTTGTCGTGGGCGAGGCGCCAGGCGGCCTGCCACAGCGTGGCCTCCATCGCCCGCAGGTCGATGTAGCGGTCCGCGGCCTGCACGCCGACCGCCTGGAAGGTCGCCAGGGGGAAGCCGAACTGCTCGCGCTTTCCGGTGTAGTCGGCGGTCATCGCGAGGACGCGGGTGCCGAGGCCGAGCGCGAGGGCGCACGTCCCCGTGGTCAGGAGCAGTCGCAGCCACTCCCAGGCGCCTTCGTCCTCGATGAGCCGGGGCTCCCGGACGCGTACCGCGTCGAGGGTCACCTCCGCGTACCGCTCGCCGTTGGTGGAGAACTGCTCGGCGAGGGTGACGCCGTCCTGGTCCGGCGCCACCAGGGCCAGCACGGTCCGCCCGTCGTCGGTGTGCGCGGGCACGGCGATCAGATCGGCCGAGTGCGCCCAGGGCACGGCCGTGTGCACGCCTTCCAACAGCCAGTGCACCGGGTCGGGGCCGTCGGCGTTGGCGTCGGCGCCGTACGGGCGGGCGAGTACGGCGAGTTCGGCCGGGTCGTGGCCGGTGCGGCCGTGGGCCCCGACGGTGAGCACCGACTCGCCGCGGACGACGCGGGGCAGTACGTCCCGGGCCAACTCGGCGCTGCCGTAGCGCTCCACGGCCATGGCGACCGCGCTGGTCTCCAGCAGCGGCACGCGGGCGAGCACCGCGGCGGACTCCCGCAGCGCCAGGCAGAGCGCGACGGGGTCGAGCCCGGCCCCGTCGTACGCGGGGGAGACCACCAGGCCCAGCAGGTCGCTCGCGGCGAGCTTGGCCCACAGGGGGCGGTCGAAGGTGTCCGCCACCGCACCGGGGGTGAGCGCGGGACTCGGTACGCCGTCGGGCGCGACGTCGGAGAAGACCGCCCTGGCCGCTTCGACGACCGCCTGCTGTTCCTCGCTGAAGGTGAAGTCCACAGCCCGTCCTCCCTGCCGTCCCTGCCCACCCTGATCTGACGGACCGTCAAGATAGAGCAGGCGCCCGCAAAAGAACACAGCGAGGCACGGTGGACGAGCGGCGGGCGCCGGAAGTCGGAAGTGGGGGGAGGGGGTGCGGCTCAGCGGTCGAAGTCCAACTCCACCTCCGAGGTCGTCGGGTGGGACTGGCACGCCAGGACGTACCCCGCTTCGGTCTCCTCGGGCTCCAACGCGAAGTTCCGGTCCATGTGGACCTCGCCCGAGACCAGGAACGCCCGACAGGTGCCGCACACCCCGCCCTTGCAGGCGTACGGCGCGTCCGAACGACCCCGCAACACGGTCTCCAGCAGGGACTCGCCCTCCCGCACCGGCCAGCTTCCGGAGCGGCCGTCCAGCGTCGCCGTGAGCGAGGCGTGCGCGGGCGCGGCGGCGCGGACCGGCGGCCGCCCGGGCGCCGAGCCGTCGTCCACGTGGAAGACCTCCTGGTGGATGCGGCTGCGGTCCACGCCGAGCCCGCGCAGCGCCCGGTCCGCGGCCACCACCAGCCCGAGCGGCCCGCACAGGAACCAGCCGTCGACCTCCGACACCGGAAGCAACGACGGCAGCAGCCCGGTCAGCCGTGCGCGGTCCAGCCGCCCGGACGGCAGCCCCGACGCCTGCTCCTCCCGCGACAGCGCCGTCACCAACTGGAACCGGTCCGGATGGCGGTCCTTCAGCTCCGCGACCTCGTCGAGGAACATCGTGGACGCCACGGTCCGGTCGCTGCGGATCAGGCAGAACCGGGCCGAAGGCTCACGGGCCAGCAGCGAAGCCGCCATCGACAGCACCGGGGTGATCCCGCTGCCGCCGACGACCGCGGCGAAGTACCCCGGGCGCGGCGCGAGCCGGAAGCGGCCCATCGGGGGCATGACCTCGACCACGTCGCCGACGGCCAACTCCTTCAGCGCGTACGTCGAGAACTCGCCGCCCTCGACGAACCGGATGCCCACCCGCAACTCGGGCTGCGCTCCGACGGAGGCGGCCGGGGTGCAGATCGAGTACGTACGCCGGATCTCCTCGCCGCCCACCACCCGGCGCAGGGCCAGGTGCTGCCCGGGGGTGTACCGGAAGGCTTCCCACAGTTCGGCCGGCACCTCGAAGCTGACGGCGACCGAGTCGTCCGTGAGCCGGTCGACCGCGCTGACCCGGAGCGGATGGAACATCTACAACTCCTTGAAGTGGTCGAACGGTTCACGGCAGCGGACGCAGCGGCGCAGCGCCTTGCAGGCCGTGGAGGAGAACCTGCTCAGCAACTCCGTTTCGGTGGAGCCGCAGTGCGGACAGCGCACCGAGAGGGCGACCGGCACCGGACCCGCGGGCCGGGGCCCGCCCGCCGTCGCGTCCGACGGGTCGGGCACTCCGTGCGGCCGGGGCGGGGCTATGCCGGACTCGGCCAGCTTGCGGCGCCCTTCGGCGGTGATGTCGTCCGTCGACCAGGCGGGGGAGAGGACCCTGACGACGGAGACCTCCGCCATGCCGTGCTCCATCAGGGCGCGCTCGATGTCCGCGGACATCGTCTCCACGGCGGGACAGCCGGTGTACGTGGGAGTGAGGGACACCTCGACGCGGCCCGGGCCGAGCACCTCGACGCCGCGCAGCACGCCCAGTTCCGCCAGCGTCAGCACTGGCAGCTCCGGATCAGGCACGGCTCCCGCGATCCGCCGCAGCTCGGCTTCCAGCGGGGTGTCGGTCGGCCGGGTTCCGGTCGGTCGGGTTCCGGTCGGTCGGGTTCCGGTCACCATGACGCCCCCGGGTGGCTGCGGTGCAGGTGCTGCATCTCGGCGAGCAGCCGGCCGAAGGGCTCGGTGTGCACGCCCTGGCGGCCCTTGCCCGCCGTCCAGCCGTCGGCTCGCGGGCCGACGGGCACGGTCAGCGTCGCCCGCTTCAGCACCGAGGTCACCGACTCCAACCAGTCGGCCTCCAGGGCGGACGGGTCGACCCCGGTCGGCCCTTCGAGTCCTTCGACGGGCTGGAACAACTCGCCGGTGTACCGCCAGAGGGCGTCGCACGCCGTCTGCATCCGCCGACGGCTCTCCGCCGTGCCGTCGCCGAGCCGGAGCGTCCACTGCTCGGCGTGGTCCCGGTGGTACGCGACTTCCTTGACGGCCTTGGCGGCGAGCGCGGTGAACTCGCTCTCGGAGCGGGCCAACCGCCCGTACAGCAAGTGCTGGTAGGTGGAGAAGTACAGCTGGCGGACGACGGTGTGGGCGAAGTCGCCGTTCGGCTGCTCGACCAACTGGGCGTTGCGGAAGGAGCGCTCCTCGCGCAGATACGCCAATTCGTCCTCGTCGCCCACCAGGGAGAGCAGCACCCGGGCCTGGCCGAGCAGGTCCAGGGCGATGTTGGCGAGGGCGACCTCTTCCTCCAGCACGGGCGCGTGGCCCGCCCACTCCCCCAGCCGGTGCGAGAGCACCAGCGCGTCGTCGCCGAGGGCGAGTGCCGCGGCGGTGGCGGTGGTCGTCACAGGTGCTTCACCCCTTCCGGGATCTCGTAGAACGTCGGATGGCGGTAGGGCTTGTCGGCGGCGGGTTCGAAGAAGGGGTCCTTCTCGTCCGGCGAGGAGGCGGTGACGGCGGTCGAGGGCACGACCCAGATGGACACGCCCTCATTGCGCCGGGTGTACAGGTCCCGCGCGTTGCGCAGGGCCATCTGGGCGTCCGGGGCGTGCAGGCTGCCGGCGTGGGTGTGGGACAGGCCGCGTCGCGAGCGGACGAAGACCTCCCACATAGGCCAGTCCTTCGCCCCGCCCGAAGCGCCGCCCGCAGTGGCGTCCGGGGTGGCGTCCGGCGTGACTCCCGTGCCCTCGGAACTGCTCATGCCGTGGCCTCCCGCACCTCGTCGGTCTGCGTCCGCGGTCCGTTCGCCGGCGGCTCGTTCGGCTGCGTGCGCGCTTGCTTGGCGGCGTGCGCCGCGGCGGCTTCGCGGACCCAGGCGCCCTCCTCGTGGGCCCGGCGGCGCTGGGTGATCCGCTGCTCGTTGCACGGCCCGTTGCCCTTGAGGACGGCCTGGAACTCCGACCAGTCGATCGCGCCGAAGTCATGGTGGCCACGCTCTTCGTTCCACCGCAGGTCGGGGTCGGGGAGGGTGAGGCCCAGGGCCTCGGCCTGCGGGACGCAGATGTCCACGAAGCGCTGGCGCAACTCGTCATTGGAGTGACGCTTGATCTTCCAGGCCATGGACTGCGCCGAGTGCGCCGACTCGTCGTCGGGCGGGCCGAACATCATCAGCGACGGCCACCACCAGCGGTCCACCGCGTCCTGCGCCATCTCGTGCTGCGCGGGGGTGCCCCGGGAGAGGGCCAGCAGCAGCTCGTACCCCTGGCGCTGGTGGAAGGACTCCTCCTTGCAGATGCGGACCATCGCGCGGGCGTACGGGCCGTAGGAACAGCGGCAGAGCGGCACCTGGTTCGTAATCGCGGCGCCGTCCACGAGCCAGCCGATCGCGCCGACGTCCGCCCAGGTCAGCGTCGGGTAGTTGAAGATCGAGGAATACCGCTGGCGGCCGGAGTGGAGCTTGTCGAGCAGCTCTTCGCGGCTGACGCCCAAGGTCTCCGCCGCGCTGTACAGATACAGGCCGTGGCCGGCTTCGTCCTGGACCTTCGCCATCAGGATCGCCTTGCGCCGCAGCGAGGGCGCCCGGCTGATCCAATTCGCCTCGGGCTGCATGCCGATGATCTCGGAATGGGCGTGCTGCGCCATCTGCCGGATCAGGGTCGCCCGGTAGGCGTCCGGCATCCAGTCGCGCGGCTCGATGCGCTCGTCCGCGGCCACGGCCGCGTCGAACACCGCTTCGTACCTCTCCGCGGCATCTGTCGTCACCGCCGGCACCGTCGTCATCCGAACCCCCTACCGACCGATCGTTCGGTTCATTGACTTCAATGGTGAGTCGACGGCCCTTAAGGTGTCAACCCTGTGGATAACCGAGGCTGGTCGGACTGGATCGGGGCGGGATGAACTCCTACGAGGACCGTGTCGAGGGCGAGAGCGAGGACGCGGACGATGCGTCCACCCGGGTGACCGGTCCACAGCCCCCGCCGGCAGAAGGGGCGGCCGAGGCCGATGGGGCCACTGAGGCGCCCGAGCCGACCGCCGCCGCACCGGCACCCGAGCCCGCAGCCGTGCCAGAGCCAGGGCCCGAGTCAGGGCCCGATCCCGCAGCCGTGCCAGAGGCAGGGTCAGGGCCAGGGACCGAGCCCGCTGTCGGGCCGGATGCCGCCGCACCCGAGGCCGCCGCGGAGGCCGAAGCCCCGCCCGCCGCCGGCATCGCCGCGCTCACGCTCCCGTACCAGATCGCCGCCGCCGTGGCCCTCGGCCTCGTCGCGCTCGCCGCCTGCGTCCACCTCGCCGTGACGTTCCTGCACGTCGCGCCCTCCAACACGGTGACGAAGGAGTACGGCAAGCAGATCGACGCCTGGATCTACCCCGAGTTCGAGCAGAACTGGAAGCTCTTCGCCCCCAATCCGCTTCAGCAGAACATCGGCGTCCAGGTGAAGGCCGAGGTCAAGACGGCCGACGGCGAGCTGCGGACCACCGAGTGGATCGACCTCGCCGCCGAGGACGCCGAGGCGATCCGCGGCAACCTCCTCCCCAGCCACACCGAGCAGAACATGTTGCGCCGGAGCTGGGACTTCTATCAGAACACGCACGACGCCCAGAACCGCTCCACCGAGACCCGCGGCCCCCTCGCCGAGAACTACCTGCGGCGGCTCGTGATGCTCCGCCTCGCGGACCGCGACCTCGGGGGTGCGGTGGAGCGGATACAGATCCGGTCGTCGGCGGCCTTCGTGAAGCCGCCGCCCTGGACCGACGAGAAGGTCGACACGACACCCGTCCATCGCGTCCTGCCGTGGTGGAACGTCACCCCCGCCGACCTGCCGCCGGACGCCCGCGACGACGCGGCCGCCGGGGCCCGGACCCGGGGCACGCAAGGCGAGGAGGGGGCGGAATGACCGCGTCGACGTCCAAAGAGCCCGCACCGAACGGGACGGCGTCCAACGGGACGACACCGAACGGGACGACACCGAACGGGACGACACCGAACGAGACGGTGGCCGGCGAAACTGCGGCCGGCGGAATGGCGGCCGGCGAAACTGCGGCCAAGGCCGCCCGACCCCCGGCCAACCCCGGCAAGGCCGCCGAACTGCTCCAGCGGATCACCGCCGCGCCCCTCGGCCCGTACCAGAGCGCCGTCATCCGGATCGGCTTCTCCGCGACCTGGCTGCTCTTCCTGCTCTGGGAACTCCCCAACCGGCACGAGATGTACGGCCCGGACGGACCGTGGAGCTGGTCGATCGGCCGTGAGTTCACCGAGGGCAACGACGCCTTCACCGCGCTCCTGTGGTCGAACAGCACCGTCTGGTTCGAGATCGTCTACTTCGGCGCGATGCTCTCCGCCCTGCTGCTCTGCCTGGGGTGGCGCACCCGGACCATGTCCGCGGTCTTCATGGTCGGCGTGCTCTCGCTCCAGAACCGCTCCATCTTCGTGGGCGACGGCGGCGACAACGTCATCCACATCATGGCGATCTACCTGCTGGTGACGCGGTGCGCCCGCGTCTGGTCGCTGGACGCCCGCCGGGAGGCGCGCACCGAGCCGGACGCGCCCGACCGGGTGGGCCCGGTGCTCTGGGTCGTCACCGGCACCGCCCTGCTCTTCGCCACCCTCCTCAACCGCACCGGGGTCCCCGTCCTGGTCGCCCTGTGGGTGATGTGGCTGGTGTTGGCCCTGTGGTGGTTGGTGAACCACTACGGGCCGCGCAGCCAGGGCCGCATCCTGCTGGACGCCGTCGCCAACCTCGCCCACAACGCCGGTCTCGTCGTGATCATGGCCGAGGTCTGTCTGATCTACGCCACCGCCGGTTGGTACAAGGTGCAGGGCTCGCGCTGGCAGGACGGCACGGCGCTGTACTACCCGCTGAAGCTGGACTACTTCACGCCCTTCCCGGCCCTGTCGGACCTGCTGGCCTCGCACGGCGTGATGGTGATGGTGCTGACGTACGGCACGGTGATCGTGCAGGTCGCGTTCCCCTTCACGCTCTTCAACCGGCGGGTGAAGAACGTCCTGCTCGCCGTGATGATGCTGGAGCACGCCGCCATCGCCGTGGTCCTGGGGCTGCCGTTCTTCTCGCTGGCGATGATCGCCGCGGACGCGGTGTTCCTGCCCACGGCCTTCCTGCTCTGGCTGGGCGTACGGGCGGGGCGCGGCCGGGACCGCGTGCGCGCCCTGTTCCCCTCCCGGTCGGCTGCCACCGCACCCGCCGGAGCCGCGGCAGCGGGGCAGGCCGGCCCGGGCACCGTCCCCGAGCAGCGGCGGGACGGCTCCGAGCAGCCCCGTACGCTCGTGGGGTGAGCACCTACCCAGGCACCAGCCCCGCCAGCGCGCCGTCCGTGGCACCGTCCCCGGCGCCGACCGCGGACGAGCCGGTGCAGTACGACGACGGGTACGGCCCCGAGGTCGGCGTGGGGCCGCACCCGCTGCCCTGGCCCGAGGGCGAGCGGTACGACCGCGAGCTGCTGGCCGGCGGCGACCGCCGCAACGTGGTCGACGAGTACCGCTACTGGACGCGGGAGGCGATCGTCGCCGACCTGGACACCCGGCGGCACGACTTCCACGTGGCCGTGGAGAACTGGGGCCACGACTTCAACATCGGCTCGGTGGTGCGCACCGCGAACGCCTTCCTGGCCCGGGAGGTCCACATCGTGGGCCGGCGCCGCTGGAACCGGCGCGGCGCCATGGTGACCGACCGCTACCAGCACGTGCGGCACCACCCGGACACCGAGTCCCTGACCGCCTGGGCGGCGGCCGAGGACCTGCCGATCATCGGGATCGACAACCTGCCGGGGGCGGTCCCGCTGGAGCGGACCGTGCTGCCGCGCCGCTGCGTGCTGCTCTTCGGCCAGGAGGGGCCGGGGCTGACGGAGGAGGCCAGGACGCACGCGTCGACGGTCTGCTCCATCGCCCAGTTCGGCTCGACCCGCTCGATCAACGCAGGGGCCGCAGCGGCGATCGCCATGCACTCCTGGGTGCAGCGGTATGCCGACGTCCCGGCGCCCTCCTGACCGCCGCGCCCCGACCGACCCCACGCCGCCGACGCGGCCCCGACCGACCCCACCGCGCCGCCGAGGCCCCGACCGGCCCTTGAAAGCCCGCCGCGGCCCCGCCGGGCCCGGCTCTCACGCCTGTCGACGCACCTCCACCACCCGGAAGCGGTTGGACACGAACGCGCCGTCACACAGCGCCGCGTTCGCCGCGGGATTGCCGCCGGAGCCGTGGAAGTCCGAGAACGCCGCCGTCTGGTTCACGTACACCCCGCCCGTCAGATTCAGCGAGAGCTGGGCGGACTCCGTGAGGCACACCTCCTCGATCGCCCGCTCCGTCTCCTGCGAGGTCGTGTACGCCCCGACGGTCATCGCGCCCTGGTCGCGCACGGTGCGCCGAAGCAACTCGACCGCGTCCGCCGTGGAGTCCACCGCGACCGCGAAGGAGACCGGGCCGAAGCACTCGGAGAGGTATGCCGCCGCGTCGTCCGGCTTGGCGCCGTCGAGCTTGACGATCACCGGGGTGCGCACCACGGCGTCGGGGAAGTCCGGGTGGGTGACCTCGCGGGAGGCCAGCGCCACTTCGCCGAGCCCGGCCGCGTCCGCCAGCCGGCCCTTCACCTCGGGGTTGACCAGGGCGCCCAGCAGGGCGTTCGCCCGGGCGTCGTCGCCGAGCAGGCCGCCGACCGCGGACGCGAGGTCGGCCACCACCTCGTCGTACGACTTGTGGCCGGCGTCCGTGGCGATGCCGTCGCGCGGGATCAGCAGGTTCTGCGGGGTGGTGCACATCTGGCCGCTGTAGAGGGAGAGGGAGAACGCCAGGTTCGACAGCATGCCCTTGTAGTCGTCGGTGGAGTCGATGACGACGGTGTTGACGCCGGCCTTCTCCGTGTAGACCTGGGCCTGGCGGGCGTTCGCCTCCAGCCAGTCGCCGAAGGCGGTCGAGCCCGTGTAGTCGATGATCTTGACCTCGGGGCGTACGGCCAGGGCCTTGGCGATGCCCTCGCCGGGACGATCGACGGCCAGGCACACCAGATTGGGGTCGAAACCGGCCTCCGCGAGCACCTCGCGGGCCACCCGTACGGTCAGCGCCAGCGGCAGCACCGCCCGCGGGTGCGGCTTGACCAGCACCGGATTGCCGGTGGCGAGGGAGGCGAAGAGGCCGGGGTAGCCGTTCCACGTGGGGAAGGTGTTGCAGCCGATGACCAGGGCGATGCCGCGGCCCGCGCTGGTGAACGTCTTGCGCAGCTCCAGCGGGTCCCGCTTGCCCTGCGGCTTGGACCAGTCGGCGCTGGCGGGGGTGCGCGTCTGCTCCTGGTAGGCGTACGCCACGGCCTCCAAGCCGCGGTCCTGGGCGTGCGGCCCGCCGGCCTGGAACGCCATCATGAACGCCTGACCGCTGGTGTGCATCACGGCCTGGGCGAACTCGTGGGTGCGGGCGCTGATGCGGGCCAGGATCTCCAGGCAGACCAGGGCCCGCTGTTCGGGCCCGGCCGCCCGCCACGCGGGCACGGCGGCGCTCATCGCCGGCAGCAACACGTCCGGATCCACGTGCGGATACTCGATGCGCAACTCCGGCCCGTACGGCGAGACCTCGGCGCCCGTCCAGCCGTCGGTGCCCGGCTGGTCCAGCTCGAAGCGGGTGCCCTGGAGCGCTTGGAAGGCGGCGAGGCCGTCGGCGGGCGCGCTCTCGCCGTACGCCTTCGGGTGCTCGGGGTGGGGGGACCAGTAGGCGCGGGTGCGGATGGCTTCGAGGGCTTGGTCGAGCGTCGCTCGGTGGCCACTCAGCCGGGTCTCGGTCAGCGTCATGACGGACCAACTCCTCGTCGAGCCGGGCGGGAACAGGCGGACAGGGTTAGAGTAACCGAACGATCGGTCGGTACAAGGGGGCCTGTCGAAGCTGTGGATAACTCATCGGGGAGGATCACCTCCATGACCGCCATCGAGCACGGGGCCGCCGCCGAGCCGGACCCCGTCGACCGGAGCCGGACCGTGGCCGTGGTCGGCGCCGGCACCATGGGCCAGGGCATAGCCCAGGTGGCCCTTGCCGCGGGTCATCCCGTACTCCTCTTCGACGCCGTCGAGGGCAGGGCCGCCGAAGCCGTCGCCGCCGTCGCGGCCCGATTGGACCGACTCGTCGAGAAGGGCCGGACGTCCGCCGCCGAGCGGGACGCCGCCCGCGCCCGGCTCCGCCCCGTCGACGACCTCTCCCAGCTCGCCGACGCGGCCCTCGTCGTCGAAGCCGTCGTCGAGCGCCTCTCCGTCAAGCAGGAGCTGTTCACCGCGCTTGAGCAGGTCGTGGCGGAGGACTGCCTGCTCGCGACGAACACCTCCTCGCTCTCCGTCACCGCCGTCGCCGGCCCCCTCAAGCGCCCCGGCCGGCTGGTGGGACTGCACTTCTTCAACCCCGCCCCCCTGCTCCCGCTGGTCGAGGTCGTCAGCGGCTTCGCCACCCAGGAGGAGTGCGCGGCGCGCGCGTGGGCGACGGCCGCGGCCTGGGGCAAGACCCCGGTGCACTGCGCGGACACCCCCGGCTTCGTCGTCAACCGGGTCGCCCGGCCCTTCTACGCGGAGGCGTTCGCCCTCCACGAGGAGCGGGCGGCCGACCCGGCGACGATCGACGCGGTGCTGCGCGAGTGCGGCGGCTTCCCCATGGGCCCGTTCGAGCTGACCGACCTGATCGGGCAGGACGTGAACGAGGCCGTCACCCGCTCCGTATGGGAGTCCTTCTTCCACAGCCCCAAGTTCACGCCGTCGCTGGCACAGCGACGGCTGGTGGAAGCGGGCCTGTTGGGCCGCAAGTCGGGCCGCGGCTGGTACGACCACGCCCCGGGCGCCGAGCGGCCGCAGCCGCACACCGCACCGCCCGCGGACCCGCCCCCGTACGTCGTCGTGCACGGCGCCGACGGGCTCACGGCCGAACTCCTGGAGCTGATCGCGGACGCCGGGATCTCCGTACGCCAGCCGGCCGACCCACGGGCCGGCGACGGCCTGAAGCCGTCCGACGACCTCGAACCGTCCGGCGGTCTGGAGCCGTCCGACGGCCCGGGACTGCCCGACGGCCTGGAGCTGCCCGGTGGCGGCCGGCTGGCGCCCGTCGACGGGGCCTTCGCCGGGGCCACGGGCGCCGACGTCGTACGGTTCGACCTCGCGCTCGACTACCGGACCGCCACCCGGATCGCCCTCGCCCCCGCCGCGGCCGCCCGCGAAGGCACCCTCCGGGAGGCGATCGGGCTCTTCCAGGCGCTCGGCAAGGAGGTCAGCGTGATCGACGACGCACCGGGCATGATCGTGGCCCGTACGGTCGCGATGCTGATCGACGTCGCCGCCGACGCGGTCGCCCGGGGCGTGGCCACCGAGGGCGACGTGGACACCGCCATGAGGCTCGGGGTCAACCACCCCCTGGGGCCCTTCGAATGGGACCGCCGGCTGCCCGGGACGTGGGCGCACGACCTGCTGACCGAACTGCACGGCGCCGTCCCCACGGGGCGCTACGCGCCGGGCCCGGCGCTCGGCCGACGGACTTTCGATGGTGTCGACGGTGAGGGAGCCGACGCATGACCACCGCCAAGCGGGACACGTACACGCCGGAGACATTGCTCTCCGTCGCCGTGCGGATCTTCAACGAGCGCGGCTACGACGGCACCTCCATGGAGCACCTGTCGAAGGCCGCCGGCATCTCCAAGTCGTCGATCTACCACCACGTGGCCGGCAAGGAAGAGCTGCTGCGGCGGGCCGTGAGCCGGGCGCTGGACGGGCTCTTCGGCATCCTCGAAGAGCCGGGGGCCCAGCGCGGCCGGGCGATCGAACGCGTCGAGTACGTGGTGCGCCGCACCGTGGAAGTGCTGGTGGCCGACCTGCCCTACGTGACGCTGCTGCTGCGGGTGCGGGGCAACACCAAGACCGAGCGGTGGGCGATGGAGCGCCGCAGGGAGTTCGACCAGCGGGTGGTGGACCTCCTGAAGGCGGCCGCGGCCGACGGCGACCTGCGCGCCGACGTGGACACCCGGCTGGCCACCAGGCTGCTGTTCGGCATGGTGAACTCGCTGGTGGAGTGGTACCGCCCGCACCCCGGCGGCGGGTACGAGGGCGACCAGGTGGCCGAGACGGTCGTACGGATCGCCTTCGACGGGCTGCGGAAGGACGCCGGGCCGGCCTGAGGCCGGCCCGGGCCCGCTGCGTCAGTCGGGGTCGACCGTCGCCTCCTCGGCCGCCGCGTCCGCGCTCCCGTCGAGGTCGGTCTCCTCGAAGACCAGCAGGGTGCGCGTGGACAGCACCTCCGGGATGGACTGGAGCCGGGTGAGGACCAGCTCGCGCAGGCTCCGGTTGTCCGGTGCGTGGACCAGCAGCAGAACGTCGAAGTCGCCGCTGACCAGCGCGATGTGGGCGGCCCCCGGCAGCGCCCGGAGCTGCTCGCGCACGGTCCGCCAGGAGTTCTGGACGATCTTGAGCGTGATGTAGGCGGACGCGCCCTGCCCCGCGCGTTCCTGGTCGACGCGCGCGCTGAATCCGCGGATCACGCCGTCCTCGACGAGCCGGTTGATCCGGGAGTACGCATTGGCGCGCGAGACGTGCACCCGCTCGGCCACCGACCGTATCGACGCCCGTCCGTCGGCCCGCAGGATGCGCAGGATGTCCTGGTCAATGGGGTCGAGCGGGCGGGGCGGCAGCGGCTCGCCGGAGCCCCTCCCGGCCGCGCCGTCGGCCATTTGTTCAGCTGGCATGTCCCCCTGCCTTCCCGGTGTGGACGACCTGTGCACATCACAAGTTGTGGAGAACCGTTTGTCCACAGGCTGGGGCCGCCTGTAGCCAAAATGCGCCGACGACCGAACAATCGGTAGGTGAGGCGGACCACAGCCGGCCGCTTCCTTCGTCGCTCCCACGAGGAGGTGTTCGCGTTGCGCAAGAGCAGCAGCATGACCGTGCAGGAGCTGCCCGACTCCCCCGCCTACCGGCCCACCCCGCCCCCGGCCTGGAAGCCGCGCACCGACCCAGCGCCCCTGCTCCCCGACCCCGAGCCCTTGCGGGTGCTCGGCACGGACGCGGCGGCCGACGCCGACCCCGAGCTGCTGCTGACGCTGTACGCGCAGCTCGTCCGCGGTCGGAGGTACAACGTCCAGGCGACCGCCCTCACCAAGCAGGGCCGCCTCGCCGTCTACCCGTCCAGCACCGGCCAGGAGGCGTGCGAGGTCGCCGCCGCCCTGGTGCTGGAGGAACGGGACTGGCTCTTCCCCAGCTATCGGGACACCCTCGCCGCCGTGGCCCGCGGGCTGGACCCCGTGCAGGCGCTCACCCTCCTGCGCGGCGACTGGCACACCGGCTACGACCCCTACGAACACCGCATCGCCCCCCTGTGCACCCCCCTCGCCACCCAACTCCCGCACGCGGTGGGCCTGGCGCACGCGGCCCGCCTCAAGGGCGACGACGTGGTGGCCCTCGCCATGGTCGGCGACGGCGGCACCAGCGAGGGCGACTTCCACGAGGCGCTGAACTTCGCCGCGGTCTGGCGCGCCCCCGTCGTCTTCCTCGTGCAGAACAACGGCTTCGCCATCTCCGTGCCGCTCGCCAAGCAGACCGCCGCCCCCTCCCTGGCCCACAAGGCCGTGGGGTACGGCATGCCCGGCCGCCTCGTCGACGGCAACGACGCGCCCGCGGTGCACCAGGTCCTCGCCCAGGCCGTGGCGCGCGCCCGCGCCGGCGAAGGGCCGACCCTGATCGAGGCGGTGACCTACCGCGTCGAAGCCCACACGAACGCGGACGACGCCACGCGTTACCGCGCCGCCGACGAGATCGACCCCTGGCGGGACCACGACCCGATCCTGCTGATGGAGCGGGAGCTGACCGACCGCGGCCTGCTGGACGACGAGCGCCGGCGGGCCGTGGCCGACGAGGCCGAGGAGATGGCGGCCCGGCTGCGGCAGCACATGAACGCCGATCCGGCGCTCGACCCGGCGGACCTGTTCGCCGACGTCTTCGCGGAGCCCACCGGCCAACTGCGCGAGCAGGAAGCCCGGCTGCGCGCCGAGCTGGCCGCCGAGGCGGCCGACGCCGACGGGGGGAGCGCGCGATGACGACGGCGACCGGCCCGGCCGGGCGGACGTCCGCGGTGAAGCCGGCCACCATGGCGCAGGCCCTCCAGCGCGCCATGCGGGACGCCATGGCCGAGGACCCCTCGGTGCACGTGCTCGGCGAGGACGTCGGCACGCTCGGCGGCGTCTTCCGCGTCACCGACGGACTCGCCGCGGAGTTCGGCGACGACCGCTGCACGGACACCCCGCTCGCCGAGGCCGGCATCCTCGGCACCGCCGTGGGCATGGCGATGTACGGGCTGCGGCCGGTGGTCGAGATGCAGTTCGACGCCTTCGCCTACCCGGCCTTCGAGCAGTTGGTCAGCCACGTCGCCCGGATGCGCAACCGCACGCGCGGGGCGATGCCGCTGCCCATCACGGTCCGCGTGCCCTACGGCGGCGGGATCGGCGGCGTCGAGCACCACAGCGACTCCTCCGAGGCGTACTACATGGCCACCCCCGGGCTGCACGTGGTCACCCCCGCCACGGTGGCGGACGCGTACGGGCTGCTCAGGGCGTCCATCGCGTCGGACGACCCGGTGGTGTTCCTGGAGCCCAAGCGGTTGTACTGGTCGAAGTCCACCTGGTCGCCGCAGTCGCCGGCGCCGGTCGAGCCGCTCGGCCGGGCCGTGGTCCGCCGCCCGGGGCGCAGCGCCAGCCTGATCACGTACGGACCTTCGGTCCCGGTGTGCCTGGAGGCGGCGGAGGCCGCGGTCGAGGAGGGCTGGGACCTGGAGGTGGTCGATCTGCGGACCCTGGTGCCGTTCGACGACGAGACGGTCTGCGCGTCCGTCCGGCGCACCGGTCGCGCGGTCGTCGTCCACGAGTCCACGGGCTTCGGCGGCCCGGGCGGGGA
Source organism: Streptomyces sp. NPDC017979 (assembly GCF_044328175.1). Taxonomy (NCBI): domain Bacteria; kingdom Bacillati; phylum Actinomycetota; class Actinomycetes; order Kitasatosporales; family Streptomycetaceae; genus Streptomyces; species Streptomyces sp. NPDC017979. The sequence goes on from NZ_JBIRGU010000005.1 coordinate 42,529, forward strand.
GATCGCGGCGCGGGTCACCGAGCGCTGCTTCCACCACCTGGAGGCGCCGGTGCTGCGGGTGGCCGGTTTCGACATCCCGTATCCACCGCCCATGCTGGAGCGGCACCATCTGCCCGGAGTGGACCGGGTGCTGGACGCGGTGGCGCGGTTGCAGTGGGAGGCGGAGAGCTGACATGGCCCAGGTGCTGGAATTCAGGCTGCCCGATCTCGGGGAGGGGCTGACGGAGGCGGAGATCGTGCGCTGGCTGGTCTCCGTGGGCGACGTGGTCGCCGTCGACCAGCCCGTGGTCGAGGTGGAGACGGCCAAGGCGATGGTGGAGGTGCCCTGTCCCTACGGGGGCGTGGTCACCGCGCGCTTCGGCGAGGAGGGCACGGAACTGCCCGTGGGAGCGCCTCTGCTGACGGTCGCGGTGGGTGCGGCGGCCGACGGCACGGCCGGCGCGGCTCCGGCACCGGCGGCGGCGGAAGCAGCCGAACCGGCCGGGACTGCTGGAACGGCCGGGACGGTCGAGGGCGCCGAGAAGGCACCCGGTAAGTCCGGGGAGTCGGCCGCGAAGCCTGCTGGGGAGTCGTCGTCCGGCAATGTGCTCGTCGGGTACGGGACGGGGGCGCCCGTGGCCCGGCGTCGTAGGGTCAGGCCCGATTCCGCGGCGGCGTCGGCTGCCGGCCCCGCTGCTTCGGCGCAGACCGCACAGGCCGTGCCGAGCATGCAGACCATGCAGACCGCGCAGGCCGGTCCGGTGCCGGTGATCTCCCCGCTGGTGCGTCGGCTGGCCAGGGAGAACGGCCTCGACCTCCAACGGATGACGGGCTCCGGTCCGGACGGGCTGATCATGCGCTCCGACGTGGAGCACGCGGTGCAGGCCGCCGCCACGGAAGCCCGGCCCGTGCCGACGGCCGCTGCTTCCGGGCCGGTGGGAGAGCGCGTGCCGCTGCGCGGGGTGCGCGGGGCCGTGGCCGACAAGCTGTCCCGCAGCCGTACGGAGATCCCCGACGCCACCTGCTGGGTCGACGCGGACGCGACGGAGCTGATGGCCGCGCGGGCCGCGATGAACGCCGCGGGAGGCCCGAAGGTCTCCCTGATCGCCCTGCTCGCCCGGATCTGCACGGCCGCGCTCGCCCGCCATCCGGAGCTGAACTCCACGGTCGACACGGCCGCCCGGGAGATAGTGCGGCTCCCCTCGGTGCACCTCGGCTTCGCCGCGCAGACCGAACGCGGGCTGGTCGTGCCCGTGATTCGCGACGCCCACGCCCGGTCGGTCGAGTCGCTGACCGAGGAGTTCGCCCGGCTGACGGAGGCGGCGCGGCGCTCGGCGCTGACGCCCGCCGAGCTGACGGGCGGCACCTTCACCCTGAACAACTACGGGGTGTTCGGCGTCGACGGGTCCACCCCGATCATCAACCACCCGGAGGCGGCCATGCTCGGCGTCGGCCGGATCGTCCCCAAGCCGTGGGTGCACCAGGGCGAGTTGGCCGTCCGTCAGGTCGTCCAGCTCTCCCTCACCTTCGACCACCGGGTCTGTGACGGCGGCACGGCCGGCGGCTTCCTGCGCTACGTCGCCGACTGCGTGGAACACCCCGCGGTGCTGCTGCGCACGCTGTGACGGCGGCCGTGCGCACGTTCCGACGGCGCACGGCGGCCGGGCCCCGCCCACGACCCGACGGCGGCCGGGGCCGGGGCGGGCCCCGCGCGGAGAGCGAGCGGAACCATACTCATGGCATGACCGCAGGACTCACGGCATGACCGCGGGCACGACCGCGACCCCCGGCGATCCCGAGTCGCCCCCCGCCACCGGCCATGACGTCACCAGCCACGACGCCACCGGCCATGACGTCACCGGCCACGACGTCGTCGTCCTGGCCGGCGGAGGTGCGCGACGGCTCGGCGGGGCGGACAAGCCCGCGTTGAGCGTGGGCGGGCGCCCCCTGCTCGACCGGGTGCTCGGCGCCTGCCGGGGCGCCGTCCGCACCGTGGTCGTCGGCGGGCGTCGGCCCACCGCGCGGCCCGTGCTCTGGGCCCGGGAGGACCCGCCGGGCGGCGGCCCGCTCGCCGCACTCGACGCCGGGATGCGCCGACTCGCGCAGGGGCCCGCTCCCGTGCCCGGGCCCGAGCCGGACGTCGTGCTGGTGCTCTCCGCCGACCTGCCGTTCCTCGGCGGGGCTACCGTACGGGGGCTGGTGGCCGCCCTCGACCGGAGCGGGCGCGAGGGCGTGCTGCTGGTCGACGCCGACGGGCGGGACCAACCGCTGGTGGCCGCCTACCGGCCGGAACCGCTCCGCCGCGAGCTCGCCCTGCTCGCCACCGAGTACGGCACACTGGCCGGGCTGCCGCTTCGGCTGCTCACCCACGAGTTGGACCTGGCCAGGACCGGAGCCGACCCGCTGGCGTCCTTCGACTGCGACACCTGGGCGGACATCACCGCGGCCAGGTCCCTGATCAGGGAGCATGGCAACGTGCTGGACGAATGGATCACCGCAGTCAAGGACGAACTCGGCATCGAGCTCGACGTCGACACCAAGGCCCTGCTGGACCTGGCGCGGGACGCCGCACACGGCGTCGCCCGCCCCGCCGCACCGCTCACCACCTTCCTGGTCGGGTACGCCGCGGCGGCGTCGTCGGCAGGCGGGGGCGGCCCCGAGGCAGTGGCGGAAGCCACCCGCAAGGCCACCGCGCTCGCCCTGCGCTGGGCGGCGGAGGCCGAAGAGGCCGCCGACGGCGAACGGGCCGACGAGGGATGAGCGCGTCCGGCGGGGAGGGCACGAAGCACGGGCGGGGGCCGTACAGGGAGTCCGACGGAGTCAAGGACGGCGTCAACGGCGGCATCGGCCACGGCATCGACGACGCCGTCGACGACGGCGTTGAGGAAGCCCTCGCGCTGGTCGGCCGGCAGGCGCGCGGGCCGCAGACGCCCCACCGGGACCCCGAGCGGGGCGGGCGACCGGGCCCGGAGGCGGCCGGGCGGCAGTCCCGCCCGGCGATGCCCTGGCCGCAGGCGCGCCGGCGCGCCGCGCGCACCGGCCGAGAGGCGGGAGCCCGCCGTACGACCGGCTCTTCGCCGGCCGAGGGCCCCACCGGTGTCGACGGCATGCGACGGGTGCCGTTGGCGCAGGCCGTCGGACTGGTGCTGGCCGAGGAGCTCACGGCGCTCTGCGACCTGCCGTCCTTCGACACCTCCGCGATGGACGGCTGGGCCGTCGCCGGGCCGGGCCCCTGGACCGTCGACCGGGAAGCCCCCGTACTCGCCGGGCTCGGTGACGCCCCCGCGCTCCCCGACGGTGCGGCCGTACGCATCGCCACCGGCGCCCGGATCCCGCCCGAGACCACCGCGGTGCTCCGCAGCGAGCACGCCCGGACCGACCCCGACCAGCGCCAACTCTCCGCCGACCGGCGCGTCGTGCCCGGGCAGGACATCAGGCCGCGCGGCCAGGAGTGCCGCTCCGGCGACCGGCTGCTGCCCGTCGGGACCGTGGTGACGCCCGTCGTGCTGGGGCTCGCCGCGGCGGCCGGCTACGACGAGGTGGCCGTGGTCTCCCGCCCCCGCGTCGAGGTGCTGGTCCTCGGCGACGAACTCCTCGGCGAAGGGCTGCCGCACGACGGGCTGATCCGGGACGCCCTCGGGCCGCTGCTCGCGCCGTGGCTCCGGCTCGTCGGAGCCGAGGTCATCGCCACCCGTCGGCTCGGGGACGACGCCGGTGCGCTGCACCGCGCCGTGACCGGCTCCAAGGCGGATCTGCTGCTCACCACAGGCGGCACCGCGGCCGGCCCGGTCGACCACGTCCACCAGGTGCTGGCGCGGGCCGGCGCCGAACTGCTGGTGGACTCCGTCGCCGTACGGCCGGGACACCCGATGCTCCTCGCTGAGTTGCCGCCAAAGGGCAAGGGCGGCGCCCGCCATCTGGTGGGGCTGCCGGGCAACCCCCTCGCGGCGGTCTCCGGGCTGCTCACGCTCGCCGGGCCGATGCTCCGCGGGCTCGCCGGCCTGCCGGAACCCGATCCGTACACCGCACCCGTACGGGACGAGGTCCCCGGCCACCCGCACGACACCCGGCTCGTGCCGATCGTGCACCACGACGAACTCCTGGTGCCGCTGCGCTTCAGCGGTCCGGCGATGCTCCGCGGCGTGGCGGCGGCCGACGGGCTCGCGGTCGTACCCCCGGGCGGTGCCCGGCCGGGGGACGAACTGGAGGTGCTGGACCTGCCGTGGAGCCCTTGCTGAGTGAGGGTGTTTCACGTGAAACACCCTCAGTGACCGAGCCCGGTGATCCGGCCCAGTGATCCGGCCCGGTGACCCGGTTCGGTCCCCGGGCGATCGGGCTCAGTACTCGGTCTGCTCCCGGCTGATGGTGATCAGTCGATCGCCGAACTGGAGGGCGGCGACCTCCGGGTCCGCGTAGTCCATCATCTTCTTCCGCCGCACGACGGCCACGACGAGGTCCACGCACTCGCGCGGCGACTTGCCGACCTCGTCCTTGCCGACGGACCGCTCCGCGAGGCTCAGCCCGGTGCCGTGGCTCATCAGGTCCTCCAGCGTGTCCGCGACGTGCGGACTGGCCGTGGAGACGCCGAGCAGCCGACCGGCTGAGCTGGAGCTGGTGACCACGGTGTCCGCCCCGCTCTGCTTGAGCAGCGGGACGTTCTCGTCCTCCCGCACGGCGACGACGATGGTGGCGCGGCGGTTGAGCTGCCGGGCGGTGAGGGTGACCAGGGTCGCGGTGTCGTCCCGCTGCGGGGCGATGATGACCCGGGCGGCCGACTGGAGTTCGGCCTTGAGGAGCGTACGGGAGCGGGTGGCGTCGCCCTGGACGGCGACCAGGCCGTCGATGCTCGCCGCGTCGACCGACTTCTGCTGCGGGTCGACCACGACGATCTTCTCCTTGGGAATGCCCTGGCCGACCAGCGTCTTGATGGCGTGCCGCCCCTTGGTGCCGTAGCCCACGACCACCACGTGGTCCTGCATCCGGGCCCGCCAGCGGTGCACCCGGACCTGCTGGCGGGTGCGCTCGGTGAGGACTTCCAGGGTGGTGCCGACCAGGATGATCAGGAACACCACGCGCAGCGGCGTGATGATGAAGATGTTCGTCAGCCGGGCCGCGTCGCTGACCGGGGCGATGTCGCCGTAGCCGGTCGTCGAGAGGGTGACCGTGGTGTAGTACGCGGCGTCCAGGAAGTCGACCTTGCCGTCGGCGTTGTCGTTGTAGCCGTCGCGGTCGAGCCAGACCAGCAGGGTGGTGACGGCCAGCACCAGCAGGGCCATCGCGAGCCGGCGCAGCACCTGCTGGAGCGGCGGCACGACGGACTGCGCCGGCATGGTGATGGAGCGGCCGGCTTCGGCGTCGTCCCTCGCCTCCTTGCGGGAGCGGGCCCAGACGGAGCGCAGGATCGAGATCTTTCCCGCCGTGGAAGGGGGATGGTCGTCGTCCTTCATCGGGTCTCTCCTGTGGCGTTGGCCTCGTCGCGGGACATGGGTGACCATGGTCCCGGATCTCTCCGGGTAAGTCTCGCCGGATCCGACCGTTGGAGGCTTGGCTTGCGCGACCACACGATCATCGTCGGCTTCGGCACTAAGGGCCGTTCCGCGATCCACACGTTGACGGCGACCGGGCTGCCGAAGGAGCAGATCGTCGTCATCGACCCCAGCGGCAAGGTCATCGACGCGGCAGGCGGCGAGGGGTTCGCCGGGGTGGTCGGCGACGCGACGCGCAGCGGCGTGCTGATGCGGGCCGAGGTGCAGAAGGCGCGACAGATCGTGATCGCGACCCAGCGCGACGACACGGCGGTGCTGGTCACCCTGACGGCGCGACAGCTCAACCCGGAGGCGAAGATCGTCGCCGCCGTGCGGGAGGAGGAGAACGCCCCGCTGCTGCGCCAGTCCGGCGCGGACGCGGTGATCACCAGCGCGAGCGCGGCGGGACGGCTGCTCGGCCTGTCGGTCCTCAGCCCCAGCGCGGGCGCGGTGATGGAGGACCTGATCCAGCAGGGCAGCGGGCTCGACCTGGTGGAACGCCCGGTGATAAAGGCCGAGGTGGGGCGGAACGTCCGGGACACCGACGACCTGGTGGTGAGCGTGCTGAGGGGGCACCGGCTGATCGGGTACGACGATCCGGCGGCGAGCCCGTTGCAGCTCACGGACCGCCTGATCACGATCGTCCGGGCGAGCGAAGGCGCTTCCGACGGCGTGTGACGGCGTGCCCGACGGCGCGGCCCGCCGCTCCGACGACGGGCGGGCGGCCCGGCACGGGGTCCGCTGCGCTCGGCCGGCGCTCGATACGTTGAGGTCATGAAGGCAATCACGATTCCGCAGCCGGGTGGGCCGGACGTACTCACCTGGACCACCGTGCCGGACCCGGAGCCGGGACCGGGCGAGGTCCTCGTCGACGTCGCGGCGAGCGCCGTGAACCGGGCCGACCTGCTCCAGCGGCAGGGCCACTACGACCCGCCGCCCGGCGCCAGCCAGTACCCGGGCCTGGAGTGTTCGGGGCGCATCGCGGCGTTGGGGCCCGGGGTCGGCGGCTGGGAGGTGGGCAGTCCGGTGTGCGCCCTGTTGGCCGGCGGCGGTTACGCGGAACGGGTGGTGGTGCCCACGGGCCAGCTCCTGCCCGTGCCGGAGGGGCTGTCGCTGCGGGACGCCGCGGCGCTGCCGGAGGTCACCGCGACCGTTTGGTCCAACCTGTTCATGATCTCCCACCTCCGCCCGGGTGAGACGGTGCTGATCCACGGCGGCGCGAGCGGGATCGGCACGATGGCCATCCAACTGGCGAAGGCCGTCGGGGCGAAGGTCGCCGTCACCGCCGGCAGCCCGCAGAAGCTGGCGCGCTGCGCGGAACTGGGCGCGGACGTCCTGATCGACTACCGGCAGCAGGACTTCGTGGAGGAGCTGCGGAAGGCGACGGACGGGGACGGCGCCGACGTGATCCTCGACATCGTCGGCGCCAAGTACCTGGACCGCAACGTGCGGGCGCTCGCGGTGAACGGACGGCTGTCGGTCATCGGGCTCCAGGGCGGCGTCAAGGGCGAGTTGAACCTCGCGACGCTGCTGGGGAAGCGGGCGGCCGTGACGGCGACGTCGCTGCGGGGGCGTCCGCTCGCGGAGAAGACGGCGATCGTCGCGGCGGTGCGGGAGCACGTGTGGCCCCTGGTCGAAGCGGGCCGGGTGCGACCGGTGATCGACCGGACCTTCCCGCTGAAGGACGCCTCGCTGGCGCACCAGGCACTGGAGTCCGGCACTCCCGTGGGCAAGGTCCTCCTCACCGTGGAGTGAGATCCGTGCCCCCGGCGGTAGAAGGCCGACGGGGCCGAGGAGTCCGAAGGAGGACCCGAGAAAAGCCGCTGCGGGCCCGTCCGGTGCATCCGGCGGGCCCGCAGGGACGTGCGCGGTCCTCAAAGCGCGTACGGCCTACGAACGCGAGCCGCGACGAGCGCGTACGGCCCACGCGTGCGTACGGGCCGACGGATACGTACGGCCCATGCGTGCGTACGGGCTTCCTACGGCTACGGGCTACAGGTACGGGCCGGAGCGCAGCGCGCCGCCGGCCGGCTGGTCCTCGTGGGAGGCGCCGGGCGGCAGGGCGCGGCGCATCTGCTCCAACTGCGCGCGGGCCGCCATCTGCTGGGCGAACAGCGCGGTCTGGATGCCGTGGAACAGCCCTTCCAGCCAGCCCACGAGCTGGGCCTGGGCGATGCGCAGCTCGGCTTCCGAGGGGACCGCCTCGTCCGTGAAGGGCAGCGAGAGCCGCTCCAGCTCCTCCACCAGCTCCGGCGCGAGCCCGTCCTCCAGCTCCTTCACGGAGCTGGCGTGGATCTCCTTGAGGCGGACCCGGCTCGCCTCGTCGAGAGGAGCGGCGCGGACCTCCTCCAGCAGCTGCTTGATCATGCTGCCGATACGCATGACCTTGGCCGGCTGCTCGACCATCTCCGTCACCGGGATCTCGCGCGACTCGTCGTCGCCGCTGCCCCCGCCGAGAGCCATGCCGTCCTGCCCCACGACGAGAACGTGGGGATTCTCCTGCGAGCTTTCATTCCTCGGCATTTCCATGCCGCCATTCTCTCGCACGGACGCGTCAATACGCGGCGTGCCCCCGTACGGGAGTGATCACTCCCGTACGGGGGCACGGCCCCGGGCACAAAACCGCTGGTGGTCGATCTCCGCTGCGGTGCCGGCCCGGTGCGACCGGCGCTACCGGGCTCCGGCGCTACCGGCCCGCGGCGCCACCGGTCGGACGCCGCGGCGCCACGACCCGGGTCACGACGCCTCGCGACGGGCCAGCGCACCGCGCGAGCGGGTCAGCAGGGCCGCCAGCAGCGCGGCGCCCAGCGGGACCGCGATGATCAGCGCGCCCAGGGTCCCCCACGGCAGGACGAGCGGGATGTAGGGCTCCGGACCCGGGGAGTAACCGGAGTCCAGCGCCTGCTGGTACCACTTCATCTCGTCGCGGCGCTCGGTGAGCAGCAGCCCGATCGCCGGCAGCACGCCCGCCGCCGACCCCAGGACCACGCCCATCGTGGACACCACCCCGCACTGGAACCCGCTGAGCGTACGGCGCACCCGCGGCGGGGCGCCCACGGCCGACAGCGTCTTCAGGTCCGCCTCGGCATCCGCCTGGGCGAGGCCGGTGGCGATGCCCGCGGCACCGATGGTGATCAGCCCGGCGAAGACGGCCAGCGCCAGCAGGACGATGTTGGCCTCGGACTCGTACCCCTTCTCGATGTGCAGGGCGATGTCCGTGCCGATCTTGGACAGCGCGTCGTCGACGCCCTGCTCCTCCTTGCTGGTGGGCAGCCGGTCGGTCGAGAAGTAGGTGCCGAACGGGACGGCCTTGAGGCCGGCGGCGCTCACGGCCGAGGGCGGCAGCACCGTCGTGATGCCGTAGCTGTTCACCGACTCGGGCGCCTGGTGGACGGCGAAGGACTTGATCTCGCCCGGAGGCTCCTTGCCCGCCTCGTACGCCTTGTCGGCGGCCTTCGAGTCGGTGATGATCCGGAGGGCGAGCTTGCCGGCGGAGTCGATGTTCTGCTTCTCGAACGACACGACCCTGCCCTCCTTGAGGGCCTTCACCGTCGCCTCGTCCTTGATCCCGAGCACCGTCAGCAGCTTCTCGTCGGCCACGACGACGTCGGTGCCGTAGAAGGAGCCGTTGCCCAGGTCGCAGCGCCAGTCCTTGGCGAGCTTGCGCCGCTCGGCGACCGTGAACTTGGACGCCGGGTCCTCGTTGTTCGGACCGGTGGCGTGCAGCGGGCACTGGTTGGCCTTGGGGACGACGATCTCGTACCGGCCGCAGCCGTCCTCGCCGCCGTACTGGGTGCAGCGGTCCTTGCCGACCGCGATCCGGGACAGGTCGGCCCGGACGTCCACCGGGAACCCGCGGTGCGCGGCGTCGCGGATCGCGGGCACGTCCCGCGGGTTCTCCTCGTCCACGACGGCGATCACACCGCTCGGCATCGTGGGCGTGTACCGGGCGCGCTGCTGGGCGTCGCTGCTCGCGGTGTACGTGGCGACGGCGACCGTGCCGGCGACCGCGGCGAGCACCGCGGCCACCGCCGGGGCCGTGCGCCCCCGGTTGCGCACCGCGTCCCGCAGGGCGAGCCGCGGCGACAGCGGCAGGAACCGACCGAGCCGGCCGAACAGCCCGACCAGCGCCGGGGTCAGCGCGACCACGCCCAGCTCGGCGACGCCGGCGCCGAGGCCGACGATGGCGAAGCTGTCGAACAGCAGCGAGCCCGCGAGTGCGACCGCGGTGCCGAGGGCCACCCCGATCAGCCCGAGGACCGGCAGCACGCGGCCCGTCTTGCGGACGCCGCGGCGCCCGGTGAGCGAGGTCAGCACGGACTGGCGGGAGGCGGTGACGGCGGGGACGAGCGCGGCCATCGTGCCCGTGAACACCGCCAGCAGCGCGATGCCCAGCAGCTCCAGCGGCCGTACGTCGAAGCTGCCGAACCGCTCGCCCATCTGGCCTTCCAGCACCGGCTGGAGCAGCACGGCGAGGATGGTGCCGGCCACGGTGCCGACCACGGCGGCGGCCGCACCGATCACCAGACCGCCGGCGAGCACGATGGCCCGGATGTGGCTGCGGGCACCGCCGTTGGCGCCGACGAGGCCGAGCTGACGGCGCGAGCGCCGGGCGCCGACCGCGAAGGCGGGGCCGGCCAGCAGACAGATCTCCAGCAGGGCGAGGCCGACGACGGTGGCGATCGCCGCCAGCGCCGCGGCGTCCGCGCCACGGCTCGACTCGTACGAGGCGTACGGGGACTTCTTGTAGTACGGGACGTCCGAGCGGGCCGGCGGGTCCATGGCCACCTGGCGGGACTCGACCAGGACGCCCTTGGCGTTGGCCTCCTTGACCATGTTCCACGTGAAACCGCCCTTGACGGCGACCAGATAGGTCGTGTCCAGGTGGCTCTCGGGCAGGTCGGCCTTCTCCAGCGCCTTGTTGAGCGGCCCGAGCAGGGCGCCGGGGAGCGCGTTGACCTGGTCCGTCTTCAGCGCGCTGGGCAGCTCGTACGCACCGACGATCCGGTACTCCCGGTCGAAGTTGCGCATCGTGAGCTTGTCGCCGACGGAGAGGCCGCTCTTCTTCAGGAAGGAGGTGGTGGCGGCGACTTCCTCGGCGCGCTCCGGGAACCGGCCCTTCTCCAGGGCTGCGATCCCCTTCGCCATCGGGTCCGCCGTCTTCAGCTCGCGGACCTCGGTGTTCATCAGACCGTGCTCGGTGTTGACCTTCGCCCGGCCCACGGTGTCCGTCAGGGTCTTCGCCCCTGCGGGCAGGCCCTTGGTGACATCGCCCTTGCCGTCCGGCCAGGGCTTGTTCTCGAAGTTCTCGACCGTGTCGTACATGTCGCCCGCAGGATCCTGCAGGATCGGCACGCCGCCCATGCTGGGGTCGCTGAGGACGGCGTCGGCGGCGCCGAGTTGGCGCGCCATCTTCTCCGTGGTGGAGAGTTCGGCGCTGCGCAGGGTCAGGTCGGCAGCGCTCACGCCCATGATGGGCAGGGCGATCATGGCGAGGACGAGGAAGCTGCGTCCCTTGGCGCGCCAGGCGTCGCGGCGGGCGATCCGCAGGGCGGCCCGCCAGGAGTGGAGCCAGGTCTTCACAGCTCGGCCGCCTGGCCGGTGAGGAGGGAGTCGGCCTCGGAGCGCACGGTCTGGTCGACGACCGCGCCGTCCCGCAGGAAGACGACCCGGTCCGCCCAGGCCGCGAAGCGCGGCTCGTGGGTGACGAGGACGCCGGCGGCACCCGCGTTGCAGCGGGCCCGCAGCAGCGCGAGCACGGACTCGCCGGTCTCGGAGTCCAGCGCGCCGGTCGGCTCGTCGGCGAGCACCAGTCGCCGGTCGCCGACCAGCGCGCGGGCTATCGCCACCCGCTGCTGCTGGCCGCCGGACATCTCGTCCGGGAACCGGTCGGCGAGGTGGTCGAGCTCCATCTCCGCCAGCGCGGCCAGCGCTTCCACCTTGGCCTTGCGGGCGGAGACGCCGTCCAGCTCGCGCGGCAGGGAGATGTTCTCCGCGGCGGTCAGCGCCGGGATGAGGTTGTAGTCCTGGAAGACGTAGCCGATGCTGCGGCGGCGCAGCGCGGCGAGCGTCTTGCGGTTGGCGGTGGTGATGTCCGTGCCCTCGACGATGACCCGGCCCGAGCTGGGCATGTCGAGCCCGCCCGCGATGGTCAGCAGCGTGGACTTGCCGGAGCCGGACGGGCCCATCACGGCGACGAGTTCACCGGGGAAGACGTCGAGGTTGATGCCGCGCAGCGCGTGCACCTCGGTGGCCCCGCTGCCGTGCACCCGGGCCAACTGCTGGAGCTGGAGCACCGGACTCGGTGAGCCCTGGGACGGCTGTGACTCCTGTGGCTGTTGTGACTGCTGAGGGCTGGTTTGGGACATGGGTTGGGTATCCCCCTTGAGCGGACGGTTCTGAGCGGCTGGCCCGGCGCGTGTTCGGCGGGAACGGGGAAGGTTCCGGTCCGAGCGGGCGGTACGGGTGTTCCGTACGGCCTGGCGGGACGGTCGGGGCCGCTGGCGGGACGGACCGGGGCGAGGGGCCGAGGTCCGGGTGGGACGGGACGGTCGGTGGTGCGGGTGGCGCAGGTGGTGCGGGTCGTGCGTGCGGGTGGTGCAGGTAGTGCAGGTGGTGCGTGCAGGTGGTGCGTGCGTGCGGGTGGTGCGGGTGTGGTGCGGTCAGCCGCGGCGGGCGCGGCCGGTGGGCCCGGCGGGGCCGGTGGTCTGGGAAGACGAGCCGACTTCGGAGCGGCCGGTGGCCTGGACGGGCGCGGTGGCCTGGGCGGGTGCGTGCGCTCTCCGATCGGCCGTGGCGGAGAGCCGGATCAGCCGGGACTCGCAGTGGTCGAGCCAGCGCGCCTCGGCTTCGGTCTGGAAGATCAACTGCTCCAGGACCAGGAGCCAGGCCACGTCGTTCCGCTCCCGACCGGACCCCCCGCCCTCCAGCGCGGCCAGCGCCTGCGCCTTGAGGCGGGTGTAGTCCTGCATGGCCTTCACGGTGTGGTGGCGCTGGGCCTGGATCACCGCGCGGATGTCGACACCGGGCGCCCCGATCGCCATCGCCAGCTTGATGGACAGCTCGTCGCGCGGCGGACTGGTGCGGTCCACCGGCGCCTCGAACCAGCTCATCAGCTCACGGCGCCCCGTGTCGGTGATGACGTACAGGTCGTGGCCCGCTTCGTCCGCGCCGTCCTGGGTGACCATGCCGTCGCGTTCGAGGCGGTTGAGCGTGGTGTACACCTGGCCGACGTTCAACGGCCAGGTCGCCCCCGTACGCGCCTCGAACTCCGTACGGAGCTGAGACCCGTACCGAGGCCCGTGTTCTAGCAGGGCAAGCAGCCCGTGGCGGATCGACATACTGAGTATGTATACCCGGTATGGAGCTGCTCGGCCAACCGCCGCCAGACGGACGTTGGACGTCCGACTCAAGGGGGAGGGACGGAGTACGTACGGGGGAGCGCGCGGCGCCGGGCCCCTCGTCCGAGGGATCCCGCAGCGCTCAGCGCCGCCTCAGGCGCACGCCGAGGAAGCCGATGCCGAGCCCCATCAGGGCCATGCCCACGCCCAAGGAGACGGGGGAAACCTGCTGTTCGGCCGCGGTGCCCACGGGCTGGGCGGGCCGTTGGCGGGCGGCGGTGGGCGCGTTGGCGGTCAGTTCGGGCCGCGGGTCGGCGCCGGGGTCCGACCGTGCGTCCGGGTCGGCGTTCGGCTCCCGTTCGGCCGCGCCGTCGCCGTACGCCTCCTCGTCCGGGGCGTCCGCGGCGGCGTCCGGGTCACTGGGACGGGACTGTGACACGGACGCGTCACCGCCTCCGTCCGCGTCCCGGTCCGCACCCCCCTCCGTCCCCGCGCCGGCGGTACGGTCCGGCGCCCACGGCTCGACGGGCTCCGGCTCGACGGGCTGCGGTGCGGCCGGCTGGAACGGGTCGGGGTCCGCGGGGCGCGGAGGCCGACCCGGCCGGGGGCGCCCCTCGCCCGCGAGCCGCCCCGCGAAGGAGGCCGTGGGGTCGGGAGCGGGCGCGGTGGCCGCGGCCGGCACGGCGGCGGGCGGGCTCCCGGGGGCCGCAGCGCCGGGCCCGAGGTCGTTCGCGTGGGCGAGCGGGGAGGCCAGCACCAGCAGCGAGCCGACGGTGATCGCGCAACGCTTGCGGAGTGTGGGAATCACCGGGGTGAAGCCCCTCCCGTGCGGGCCGCGCGGTGGCGGCGGACGGCCGTGATCACGGACTCAGGTTCACACGCCGCCGTCTTTCCGGCATCTCGGGAGGAATTGCCGACTCTCGGGCAGACGGAGACCGGGCCGAGACCCAACTCGGCAACGGCCCCGCGCGACAGCCCCCGAAGAGCCCCGGCAACGGCCCCGGCAGCAGTCCGGGGCGCCCCTCCTACGGCCTGCTCAGCCGGCCTTCCCCGTGGAGACCTTCAGCTCGAACTCCTGGCTCCTGGGGGTGACGGCCGTGTTCGGGCTGGGGAACTGGTCGACCACCGCGTCCTTCGGGTACTGCGGGTTGTCGACCTCGGTGAGCCGCCACGTCCAGCCCGCCGCCCGCAGGCAGTCCTTCACCGAGAGCACGTCCCGGTACCGCAGGTCCGGCGCGTACACCTTCGACGGGTCGTCGCTGTCCTCCGTCGCGTCGCTGCACTTGTCCGCGTCGAGCTTGCGCGTGCGGTCCGGCGGGATCACGCCGTCCGAGCCCGTGTTGTCCGCGGAGGCGGAGGCGGTGGGGTCGCCGCTGCGGCCCGCTTCGTCGTCCTTCTTCTTGTCCGGGTCGGTGAACGACTGGACGATGCCGATCACCAGGAACAGCCCGAGGATCCCGCTCACGATGATCAGCGCCGCGGTCTTGCCCCGACCGCCGCGACCGCCGCCCCGGCCGGCGCCCCCGACGGTGTGCGGCTGCGGGGAGACGGCGTACGGCGCCGGCGTGGGCACCCCCGCGCCGTGCTGCCCGTGCTGGTTGGGGTGTCCGTGCCCCACGCCCTGCCCGTGCGCCACACCCGCGTGCCCCGTCTGCGGATACCCCTGCGCCGCGTGCTGTCCGTGCTGCTGCTGCGGATAGCCGTACGGCTGCGGCGTCGGCTGTACGGGCGGCGGCGTCGCCGGTCCGTACGGCCCCGGCGCGGGCTGGTAGGGCGCCTGCACGCCGTGCGGCGCGGCCCCCTGGGCCGCGCCCTGCCCCAGCGGCGGGAACACCGCGGAGCCCACGCCGGACCCGCTCGACGGCGCCGGCGTCCCGCTGACGATCACCGGCGCCGCGCTCTGGCCCGCGCTCGCGACCCGCAGCACCTCGGTGCGCATGGCGTCCGCGCTCGGGAAGCGCTCGTTCGGGTTCTTCCGCAGCGCCCGCAGCACGAGCGCGTCCATCGCCGGAGTGATCGAGCGGTTGATCGTGGAGGGCGCGACCGGCTCCTCCTGGACGTGCGCGTACGCGATCGCCAGCGGCGAGTCCGCGTCGAACGGCAGCCGCCCGGTGAGCAACTGGAAGAGCATGATCCCGACCGAGTACAGGTCGGAGCGGGCGTCCACGCCCCGCCCGAGCGCCTGCTCGGGCGACAGGTACTGCGGGGTGCCCACCACCATGCCGGTCTGCGTCATCGAGGTGACGCCCGACTGCACGGCCCGCGCGATGCCGAAGTCCATCACCTTGACGACCCCGCGCTTGGTGACCATCACGTTGCCCGGCTTGATGTCCCGGTGGACGAGCCCGACCTCGTGGCTGGTCTCCAGCGCGGCCAGCACGTCCGCGGTGACCTTGAGCGCCCGGTCCGCCGGCATCGCGCCGTGGCCCTGCACGTCCGTCTGGAGCACGGAGCCCAGCGGCTGGCCCTCGACGTACTCCATGACGATGTACGGCATCGGTGCGCCGCCGAGCACGTCCTCGCCGGTGTCGTAGACGGACACGATGTTGGTGTGCGAGAGGTTGGCCACGGCCTGCGCCTCGCGCCGGAACCGCTCGCGGAAGGACTGCTCGCGGCTCAACTCGGTGTGCAGCGTCTTGATCGCGACCTGGCGGGCCAGCGCCGTGTCGTAGGCGAGGTACACGGACGCCATGCCGCCCTCGCCGAGCAGGTCGCGGAGTTGGTAGCGACCGCCCGCGATCGAAGCGCCCACGTGGCGGCCCTGCGTGCCGTCCTGGCTCATGGTTCTGCTTCCCCCCCCGGCGTGAGGAGCCGGCGCGCCCGGAGGCGCGCCCGTCGGCGGCTGCTCACGCGACGATCCGTTTCGATCCGCTCCGCGCTCGACCTGTGGTGCGTGTGGTGCCCGTGTCGTGGTGTCCAGGGCGCCGGTGCGCGTGATCGTGCTCCGGTGCCCCGGCCAGTCTGCCCGAGCCGCGCGCTCCGACGTCAAGTCGGGTGCCCGTTCCGTGACCGTAACCACGCGAAGCGTCCTGGAAGCGTTACCGGAACACCACCGGAATTTGCGTGGCCGTGCTCACAGCGGGTTTGATGACCGGTCCGTCCCGGGCGGTCATGTCGTATGAAGGCTGTAGCGTGAGGCAACGGAACGCACCGCGACTCCGTTATATGGACGCACCCCCTTAACAGAAGCTCCCACGAACCCCTCACAATCACCCAGAGCGCACGGCGACACCCGCCGCGGAACCCGCCGCAACGGCAAGTGCGCCGGCGCGGCGGGCAGTACGACGGACAGGCAGTACGGAAGCCCCGGCACCGGCGCTGATGCACGACGGCTCCACTGACAACGGACAACGGACGGCGAGGACTGATGGCACCCGAACCCGAAGCAGGCGGCCGCGGTGTGCCGGACTCCGGGGACGCCTGGGGCATCGGCGGACTGGTCGGCGACGGTCGGTACCGGCTGAGCTACCGCCTCGGACGCGGCGGCATGGCCGAGGTGTTCGCGGCCGAGGACGTACGGCTGGGCCGGGACGTCGCGGTGAAGCTGCTCCGTACGGACCTCGCCGAGGACCCGATCGCCAAGGCCCGCTTCACCCGCGAGGCACAGTCCGTCGCCGGGCTGAACCACCACGCGATCGTGGCGGTCTACGACTCCGGCGAGGACGAGGTGGCCGGCCAGTCCGTCCCCTACATCGTGATGGAGAAGGTCGTCGGCCGGACGATCCGCGATCTGTTGATCAACGCGGAGGCGCCGCCGGTCGAGCAGGCGCTGATCATCGTCTCCGGCGTCCTGGAGGCCCTGGCCTACTCCCACCAGCACGGCATCGTGCACCGCGACATCAAGCCGGCGAACGTCATCATCACCGACTCCGGCGCGGTCAAGGTGATGGACTTCGGCATCGCCCGCGCCCTGCACGGCGCGTCCACGACGATGACGCAGACCGGCATGGTCATGGGCACCCCGCAGTACCTGTCGCCCGAGCAGGCGCTCGGCAAGGCGGTCGACCACCGCTCCGACCTCTACGCGACGGGCTGTCTGCTCTACGAACTGCTGGCGCTGCGCCCGCCGTTCACCGGCGAGACCCCGCTCTCCGTGGTGTACCAGCACGTCCAGGACACCCCGGTGCCGCCGTCCCAGGTGCTGGACTCGGTGCCGCCGGAGTTGGACGGCCTGGTGATGCGTTCCCTGGCGAAGGACCCGGACGACCGGTTCCAGAGCTCGGAGGAGATGCGCGGACTGGTGCAGTACGCGCTCCAGATGCTTCAGCAGGCGGGCGGCCACAGCGGCAGTTGGAACACCGGCCCGGTCGACGCGTACGGACAGGGCGCGACCGCCGGCGGGTTGGCCGGCATGACCGGTGCGACCGCCGTGCACCCCGCGGCGCACGGCCGCGGCGAGACCTCGCAGGGCCCGATACTGCCTCCGGTGAATCCGGACGACGGCGGCTTCACGGGCTACAACGGCCGGCCGGGCGGCGGCCGTCGGCGCGGCAAGGTGTGGCTGGTGGCCGCGCTCGCGGTGATCGCGGTCGTGGTGGGCGTCGCCTTCGCGGTGAAGGCGACCGAGGAGCCCGGCAAGCCCAAGGACGACACCAAGGTGTCCGACGCGCCGACGCAGCGGGAGACCACGTCCCCGACGGCCGAGACCAAGCCGTCGAAGGACGAGGAGCGGGACGAGAGCCCCTCGTACCACAACACCCCGCGGTGGCCCACCTCCAGCAAGACGTACAAGCCGACGCAGGACGTGAAGCCGTCCGACGACGTCAAGCCGTCGGACGACGTGAAGCCGTCGGACGACGTGAAGCCGTCCGACGACGTGCCGACCCAGCCCACCCAGTCCGAGAACCCGGGCGCCTCCAGCAACCCCGGCAACTCGGGCGGCCCGGACCCCGAACAGCCCCCCGGCGGCAACAACGGCTAGCCGGACCGGGCACGACGCTCAGGACGCGAAGGCTTCGCGCACCGCTTCGTACTCCCTCGTCCACCACACCGCCAGGGCCGACACCGCAGCGAACTGCGGGTCGGCCCTGCGGTCGTTCAGCTGGTAGCGCCAGCGGAGTATCCAGAAGTCGTTCAGCCGCTCCCACCACACGCGGTGCACGGCGGCGGCGAGTTCGGAGGTGTCCGCACCGACGGCGTTGCGGTACGCCCGGGCGTACGTCCGCACCTTCGCCAGCTCCAACGCGCCCTCGGGCCGTACGAAGAAGATCGCGGCGGCCCGTACCGCCTCCTCGGCGCGCGGCTGGACGCCCAGCCGGTCCCAGTCGACGATCGCGGCCGGTTCCGCCCCGCGGTAGAGCAGGTTGAGGGGGTGGAAGTCGCCGTGCACCCAGCCGCCGGCGACGGCCGGCGGGGGGCGGGAGTCGGCGTGCAGCTCCAACAGGGTCCGCCGCTCCAACAGGCGGTGCTCGGCGAGGAGGTCGAACGAGTCGCGGTGCGGGGCGGCGCGGACGAGGGCGAGCAGTTCGTCGATGAGGGTGAAGGTGTCCTCGGGATCGGCGCTCGCGTACCCGGCGGCCCCCGCGCCGTTCCCGGCCCCCTGTTCCTTCCCGTTCCCGGTCCCGTGCCCGGGTCCGTCCTCGTCGCCTTCGGCGCTACGGCCCATGACCTGTTCCAGACAGGTGTGCACCAGCCCCAGCAGCCCGCCGAGCCGGCGGCACTGGAGCGTGGACAGATGGGCGCCGTCGCGGTGGCGGCCGTCGATCCAGGGGTGCAGGGCGTAGCAGTCGCCGCCGATGACGGCGACGGTCTCCCCGTGGGCGTCGGTCACCGGCGGCGCGACGGGCACGCCGAGGCTCTGGAGCCGTTGGGTGACCCGGTGTTGCCGGGCGATCGCGAGGTGGTCGCCGTCGAGGTGGTGTTTGAGGAAGTACGCCCCTTCCGTCGTCGACAGCCGGTAACCACGGTTGAGCAGCCCCAGCGTGACCGGTTCGCAGGACAGGGGCTCGCCGGGGCCGTCGTATCGGCGCAGCAGTGCGCCGAGGGGAGGAACGGCGGTGGCAAATGAGCGCAGCACGCGCCAGATGTTAGATCACGCAGCGTGTCCGTTGGGCTGCTCTTCGCAATAGTCCAGCGTGTGCAGGGTTACGAACTGAGGTTCTACGCGCATGAATACGGGCTCGAAGGGCTCGCCGTCGGCGCGCAGCGGGGGCCGGCCGAAGCGGCGGACCTCGTCGGGCGTCGGCTGGACGATGGCCGCGGTGCCGATGAACTGCACGGACCACATCGCGGAGGCGGGCGCCTGCGGGCCGGTGCCGTTGCCGTTGCCCGGGCTGCCGTCGGGGCCGGCGTGCGGCCCGCCGTCCGGTCCGCCGGTGGGCAGGCCGTCGGTGGTGAAGCCGTCCGCGCCGTACGCGACGACGCTGCCGTTGCAGGCGCGGTGGTAGCCGAAGCCGCGGTGGATGCGCAGGACGACGCCGCCGTTGCACACCACGTGGCGGGCGGGGGCGACGAAGGGCATCGCGCGCATGCTGGTGGCGAGCCGTCCGTACGAGACGCTGCCGAGCAGCTCCAGGGCGCGCTGCTCGTCGGTGCGCCCCTGCTCGTGCCCGTTCTCGTGCCCGTTCCCGTGCGCGCGCTCGTACTCGTACACGTACCTGGGCTCGTGCTCGTCGGTGCGCACGTGCGCGGCGCGGCGTTCCCCGACCCGGCGTTCCTCGGTGGACATGCGTTCCACTCTCGGTGACGGGAGGTCGGACGGGAAGGGGCGGGGGCCCCTCCTCGCGGAGGACGTAAGTCCCGTACGGGTGGGTCCGTCAGGGTTCGGCCGTTCGTGGTGCCGGGCCGGCGCCCCCTGACCGGAGCGGTGCTCGGGCCGGTGCTCGGGGCGCGGGTGCTGTTCGGACGCGCGGGTCACGGAGCGTACGGCTCGGGCTGGCCGGCCTTGCCCTGCGCCTGCATCCGCGCCACGTACGCCGCCGCCTGGGAGCGGCGCTCCATGCCCAGCTTGCTCAGCAGGCTCGACACGTAGTTCTTGATGGTCTTCTCGGCGAGGTGCAGCCGCTCGCCGATCGCCCGGTTGGTCATGCCCTCGCCGATGAGGTCCAGGATCCGGCGCTCCTGCTCGGTCAGCGCGGCCAGCCGGTCGTCCTTCTTGGGGCCGTTCCCGTCCCGCAGCCGCTCCAGCACGCGCGCGGTGGCGACCGGGTCGAGCAGCGAGCGGCCGGCGGCGACGTCCCGGACGGCCGAGAGCAACTCGTTGCCGCGGATCGCCTTGAGGACGTAGCCGGAGGCACCGGCCATGATGGCGTCGAAGAGCGCCTCGTCGTCGGCGAAGGACGTCAACATCAGGCACTTCACCGACTCGTCCCGGGAGCGGATCTCCCGGCACACCTCGACGCCGCTGCCGTCCGGCAGGCGCACGTCCAAAACGGCGACGTCCGGGCGGGTGGCCGGAATGCGGGCGAGGGCGTCCTCCGCGGTGCCGGCCTCGCCGACGACCACGATGTCGTCCTCCACGGAGAGCAGTTCGTGGACGCCCCGGCGGACGACTTCATGATCATCCAGCAGGAATACCGTGATTTTTCCTTCTTCGCGCACGCTTGCAGTCTCACACATCGACTCTTCCCGTGTGCCGGGTGCCCGGGATAACGTTCGCGTGTTCCCGGCGGTCCACGAGGCCCCACCAAAAGGCCGCGTCAAGGCCCTGACCAGTCATTGTCACCCGTGCTGCGGGACCCACGACCGATTTACTTGGAAATCCAAGCAAAAATGCAGGTCAAATAGGGTTTCGCAGGAATGCGACGCACTGGGTAACGTGCATGGAACAGGGCGCTTCGTCGGGACACCTGTCACGCCTGCTCCCGGCGCCGCACCCACCCCGTGCGGGGGTTCGAGAGCGGGTGAGCCTCCCCTTGCCCTCCGGGGCAGGGGCGACCCCAGGCTCCCGGCGAACCCGGGGACCGGACAGACGGAGGAGCACGCACGTGACCGTGGAGAGCACCGCCGCGCGCAAGCCGCGTCGCGGCAGCAAGCGCGTGAGCGCCGCGAAGAAACCACAGCGTTCCGAGCCCCAGCTCGTACAGCTGCTGAATCCCGAGGGCGAACGCGTCCAGGACCCCGACTTCGACCTCGAACTGACCCCCGACGAGCTGCGCGGCCTGTACCGGGACATGGTCCTGACCCGCCGCTTCGACGCCGAGGCCACCGCGCTCCAGCGCCAGGGCGAGCTGGGCCTGTGGGCCTCGCTGCTCGGCCAGGAGGCCGCCCAGATCGGCTCCGGCCGGGCCCTGCGCGACGACGACTACGTCTTCCCGACCTACCGCGAGCACGGCGTGGCCTGGTGCCGCGGGGTCGACCCGACGAACCTGCTGGGCATGTTCCGCGGGGTCAACAACGGCGGCTGGGACCCCAACACCAACAACTTCCACCTCTACACCATCGTCATCGGCTCGCAGACCCTGCACGCCACCGGCTACGCGATGGGCGTGGCCAAGGACGGCGCCGACTCCGCGGTGATCGCGTACTTCGGCGACGGAGCGTCCAGCCAGGGCGACGTCGCGGAGTCGTTCACCTTCTCCGCGGTCTACAACGCCCCCGTCGTCTTCTTCTGCCAGAACAACCAGTGGGCCATCTCGGAGCCCACCGAGCGCCAGACCCGGGTGCCGCTCTACCAGCGCGCCCAGGGCTACGGCTTCCCCGGCGTCCGCGTCGACGGCAACGACGTCCTCGCCTGTTACGCCGTGACCCGCTGGGCGCTGGAGCGGGCCCGTCGCGGCGAGGGTCCCACCCTCGTGGAGGCGTTCACCTACCGGATGGGCGCGCACACCACCTCCGACGACCCCACCCGCTACCGCCACGACGACGAGCGCGCGGCCTGGGAGGCGAAGGACCCGATCCTGCGGCTGCGGCGCCACCTGGAGGCGCAGGGCCACGCCGACGAGGCGTACTTCGCCGCGCTGGAGGAGGAGAGCGACGCACTCGCCAAGCGGGTGCGGGAGGCGGTGCGGACGATGCCCGACCCCGATCCGATGGCGATGTTCGAGAACGTGTACGCCGACGGGCACGCGCTCGTCGACGAGGAGCGCGCCCAGTTCGTCGCGTACCAGGCGTCGTTCGCGGACGCCCCCGAGGGAGGGGAGAAGTGACCATGGCCGTACAGAAGCTTCCGATCGCGAAGGCGATCAACGCGTCCCTGCGCACGGCCCTGGAGAACGACCCCAAGGTCCTGGTCATGGGCGAGGACGTCGGCAAGCTCGGCGGCGTCTTCCGGGTCACCGACGGGCTCCAGAAGGACTTCGGCGAGGACCGGGTCATCGACACCCCGCTCGCCGAGTCCGGGATCATCGGCACCGCGATCGGCCTGGCGCTGCGCGGCTACCGCCCGGTGGCGGAGATCCAGTTCGACGGGTTCGTCTTCCCGGCGTACGACCAGATCGTCACCCAGCTCGCCAAGATGCACGCGCGGGCGCTCGGCAAGGTCAAGATGCCGGTCGTCATCCGCATCCCGTACGGCGGCGGCATCGGCGCGGTCGAGCACCACAGCGAGTCCCCCGAGGCGCTGTTCGCGCACGTCGCGGGGTTGAAGGTGATCTCGCCGTCGAACGCGTCGGACGCGTACTGGATGCTCCAGCAGGCCATCCAGAGCGACGACCCGGTCATCTACTTCGAGCCCAAGCGGCGCTACTGGGAGAAGGGCGAGGTCGACACCGAGGCCATCCCCGGGCCGCTGCACACCGCGCGCGTGGTGCGCGAGGGCAGCCAGCTCACGCTCGCCGCGTACGGGCCGATGGTCCGGGTCTGCGCCGAGGCGGCAGCGGCGGCGGCCGAGGAGGGCACTTCGATCGAGGTGCTCGACCTGCGCTCGATGTCCCCGATCGACTTCGACGCCATCCAGCGGTCGGTGGAGAAGACCCGGCGGCTGGTGGTGGTGCACGAGGCGCCGGTGTTCTACGGTTCCGGCGCGGAGATCGCCGCTCGCATCACGGAGCGGTGCTTCTACCACCTGGAGGCGCCGGTGCTGCGGGTGGGCGGCTTCCACGCGCCCTACCCGCCGGCGCGCCTGGAGGAGGAGTACCTGCCGGGACTGGACCGGGTGCTCGACGCCGTCGACCGCGCGCTGGCGTACTGAGGAATGAGGAGTGCCGAGACGATGACGGAGAACGCTTCCCTGCGCTACCGCGAGTTCAAGATGCCCGACGTGGGCGAGGGGCTCACGGAGGCGGAGATCCTCAAGTGGTATGTGCAGCCCGGCGACCGGGTCACCGACGGTCAGGTCGTGTGCGAGGTGGAGACGGCGAAGGCGGCGGTGGAGCTGCCGATCCCGTACGACGGAGTGGTGCACGAACTGCGCTACCCGGAGGGGACGACGGTCGACGTCGGCCAGGTGATCATCGCGGTGGACGTGGCGCCCGGGGCGGCGTCGGAGGCCGCTTCGGCGGGTGCGCCTGCGGCTTCGGCTTCGGCTTCGGAAGAGGCTGCTGCTGCTCCGGCTTCGGAGGCTGCTGCTTCGGACGAGCCCGCTGAGGATGCGCCGAAGGGGCGTCAGCCGGTGCTCGTCGGGTACGGCGTGGCGGAGAGCTCCACGAAGCGCCGGGCGCGCAAGGCGCCGGCCGGATCGGGTGCGCCGGTCGCCGCCGCGACGGTGGCTGCTGCTGCGGCGGCGGTCCAGGGCGAGCTGAACGGGCACGCGCCCGCGCCTTCAGCGCCTCCTGTGCCTGTTGCTCCTCCTGTTCCTGCTGTTTCTGCTGTTTCTGCTGAGCGTCCGTTGGCGAAGCCGCCCGTACGGAAGCTGGCCAAGGACCTCGGCGTCGACCTGACGCAGGTCGTCCCGACCGGCCCGGACGGCATCATCACCCGCGACGACGTGCACGCGGCGGTCGCCCCGGCCGCCACCGAGGCCCCGGCACCCGCGGCGCCCGCGCCCGTACCGGAGGCGCCGCAGGCGCAACTGGCCGACCTCGGCGTCCGGGAGACCCGCATCCCCGTGAAGGGCGTGCGCAAGGCGACGGCGGCGGCGATGGTGAACAGCGCGTTCACCGCACCGCACGTCACCGAGTTCATCACGGTCGACATCACCCGCACGATGAAGCTCGTCGAAGAGTTGAAGTCCGACCGGGACATGACGGGCCTACGGATCAACCCCCTGCTGATCATCGCCAGGGCGCTGCTGGTCGCGGTGAAGCGCAACCCCGGCGTCAACGCGTCCTGGGACGAGGCCGCGCAGGAGATCGTGCAGAAGCACTACGTCAACCTGGGCATCGCGGCGGCCACCCCGCGCGGTCTCATCGTGCCGAACATCAAGGACGCGCACGCCAAGACCCTGCCGGAACTGGCTGGTGCGCTGGCGGAGTTGGTCTCCGTCGCCCGGGACGGCAAGACGACGCCCGCGGCGATGCAGGGCGGCACCATCACCATCACCAACGTCGGCGTCTTCGGCGTCGACACCGGCACCCCGATCCTGAACCCGGGCGAGTCCGCGATCCTGGCCGTGGGCGCGATCAAGCTCCAGCCCTGGGTCCACAAGGGCAAGGTGAAGGCCCGCCAGGTGACCACGCTCGGCCTGTCCTTCGACCACCGCCTGGTCGACGGCGAGTTGGGCTCCCGCTTCCTCGCGGACATCGCGGCGATACTGGAGAACCCGAAGCGGTTGATCACCTGGGGCTAGCCCGTTTGACGGGGCCGGCGGCGCCGGGCTGCACCAGTGCGGCCTGCGCCGCCGGCGCCGTTTTCCCTGCGGGAGCTTGTCTCCTGCCCCCGAGATGCGGCGCTGGGTGTCACGGCCCTCAACCCGACACCGCAGCGGGCTGCGGTGACTACGTCCGCCACCGAACCCCGTGCCGCCGCAGCCGGTGGATCTCCCACCAGGCCAGCGCCGTCACCGACAGCGGGCCGCCGAGGAACGCGCAGACCGCGAGTGGGACGGGGCCCGGCGGAAGGCCGCCCGTCGCCAGGCCGAAGAAGGCGAAAGCCCAGACCAGGACGGCGGTGACCAGCGCGGGTAGCGCCGCGTGCAGGGCGGTCAGGTTGAAGGCGTGGCGCAGCGCCGGGCCGGAGGAGAAGCCGACGAAGTAGACCAGCCACCAGAACGGGGTCCAGAGCGCGAAGAACACGAACAGCAGGAACACCCCGAGCAGCAGCCCGGACCCGCCCTCGAACCGGTTCGGCGCCAGCCAACCCATCGTCTGGAACGCCGCCACGGCAAACAGCGGGATCAGGCTCCAGGCACCGAAGTACCACAAGGCTGACCGGCCGGCCGGCCACAGGTTCGTCCGCATGGCCCGCCGCGTCCCGGGCCTGGCCGCGCAGAAGAACAGCGCCACGACCACCACGGCGCTCAACAGCGCGCCCCAGGGCGTGAGGAACAGCCGCAGCGTGAGCTGTACCTGCGCCTCCTCGACGTCTTCGAAGTCGCCGAACACGGCCAGTACCGCCACCGACATGACGAGACCCACCCAGGCCCGTACCCGCTGCACCCGGAGCAGTGGGGCGTCCTCGACGTGCCCTTCCGGGCGTACGGGGAAGATCCGGCGGGCCACCCGGCGGGCCGTACGCGCCGACGCGTAGCCGAGCATGAGCGGCACGGTCAGGCACCACAGGCACGGAAGGGCCAGCACCAGCACCAGCCCGGGGGGCATCCTTCGTACCACCTCACCCAGCGGTGGCCACTCGTCCTCACGAATCCGTTGCCACGGCGACGGAAACGGCTGCGGCGGATCGACACTCATGAGCGTCCCTTCGACGGTCGGGAAGAGGAACGCGATCCGACTCGCAGCGGTTCCCGGCCGACGAGCCGTTCCCCCAACAAGCCATTGGATCCTGCCCGTTCGTACCGGCCAGGGCGTGCCCGCGGGCAGCGAAGAGCCCCGTGACACGGTCCCGTGTCACGGGGCTCTCGGATGCTGCGGGCGGCTCGATCGTTAGACGGTGCCGTCCTTGACGCCCGTGACGAACGCGGTGAACGCGTCGGCGGGGACGTTGAGTACGGGTCCGGTCGGGACTTTGGAGTCGCGGACGGGGACGACGCCGGTGGCGGACGCGTGGTCCGGGGCCCATTCGACGCATGACCCGCCGTTGTTGACGCTGTACGAGGACTTGACCCAGCGCAGTGCGTGGGAGTCAGGTGTCACGGCATGCCCTTTCGAACGTGGCTGTTCGTTAGACGGTGCCTTCTTTGATGCCCGTGACGAACGCGGTGAACACGTTGGCGGGGACGTTGAGTACGGGTCCGGTCGGGACTTTGGAGTCGCGGACGGGGACGACGCCGGTGGCGGACGCGTGGTCAGGGGCCCATTCGACGCACGAACCGCCATTTTCAACGCTGTACGAGGACTTGACCCACCGCAGCGGAGAGGGGTTGGTCTTGGCCATCACAAAGTGCCCTTTCGTAGCTGTTCGATCATGGCGACGGACTCAGCCTGTGACGCAGCCTCGATCTGAAGTTGATGGTACTTCCTTACCAGCGGCAGGACGGAGGACGGATCACGGTCCAAGTGCCCCTGGGTCTGCGACTCAACGTAAGACATCACCGACCGATCGGCCATCGTCAGCAGGTGCACCAGTCGGTTGAACGATCGCCGCTCCCCCATGGAGTACGGGGCGATCTGTAGCCCGGAGTTGGGCATGGCGGCGAACTCAAGCAACCAAGCAAACTGTGCGTCCATCACACCTGGGCCGCCGATGGGCCTGCGGATGCAGCTCTCGTCAAGCACCACGTGGAACAACGGGCCCGGAGTCCGAAACAGCGCCGCCTGTCGGTCCGCCAGGAAGTCCACGCGTTCCGCAGCCTGCTCAGGTGTGATGTCCCCTTGCTGGATACCGAACTTCGCAATTGCCTGGGTGTACTCGCGAGCCTGGAGCGGTCCAGGGATCGCGCCTACTTCGAACAGCCGGACCTCGGTCGCGCGGCTTTCGTAGCCCACGTACTCGGGAAATCCTTCCAGCAGGCTTCCGTGCTGCATCTCATGCCACTGGCGTTCGAATGTGGCATCCGTGCCCACGAGGCCGAATGCCGCGTCGGCAGCCTTCGCGAAGTGCAAGGACGGCGACTTGCGCGTGGTTTCAACTCCCGAGATATGCCCGCTGGATACGTTCATATGCTCGGATAGGTCCTCCTGTGTCCAGCAGCGTAGCTCCCGTGAACTGCGGAGACGTGCGCCGAACGCCGCTTGCGGTGATGCGTCCGGGTTCAGTTCCTTACGGTTAACCATGCATCCCCCAACTGATCCGCCCAGGCAGCCATGTTGATTGGGTTCTGACTCTAGTCCACTCTGAATCCGCTTGGTAGTGAAACCGCTACGGAGAGGAGTGGTCGTGCCCGGAATGTCTCCGCGTCAACGTGTGTCAGAAGAACTGGACTTGTTAGTCGGCGGACACGAAGAAGGCGCGCCATGAGCGGCCCCCGAGACCTGCCGAAGGGCACCGTGGTCCGTGACTCCGTTGCCAAGCGGACCGGTGTCGTCATGGCCCACGACGGTGGGCGTTACTACCTCCGCCCCTGCAAAGGCGGGATCGAATGGACCGCGCGTCGCGAAGATCTCAGCGCCACGCTCTCCGACGTTCTGCGCCCGGCTGTCGCTGAGTTGAACGCCAACAGCCGCAAGAACATGTGACGGGCGAGGCCCACTAGCTCCGCTCTCGCGCATCAGCGCGCCCTGGCGCTGAAGGCAATGACGCGAGGGCGGCAAGGGGCGGGACCGAAGGGTCCCTCTCCTGGTTCCGGTCGCCAGCGGGCGTGCCCCCGTCCCTGGCGGCCGGGACCGAAATCAACTCTCAACCATCCTGCACGGGAGTCGCACCATGATCGAGCGAGGTCGGTACAAGGGCTGGCGCTCCGTTCACGTCCTGGCCGAGGACATCGTCGTGTCCGCCGAGTGCATCACGGGCGGCCCGCAGTGCGGTGCCAAGATGCCGCCCCCGGAAGACGGGGAGTGCGCCGGGCACGACGACGTCGACGAATGGATGGAGTTACACCTCCGCCTCACCGGCCACGACCTCTTCGTCGAGATCCACCGCGAACCGGTCCGCTGGGGCCCACCCACCCCGTACTCCGAGCCAGCACCCGACCCCCGGGCGGCGAGCTGATGACGCGGCTTGCCGTCGCCGTGTTCTTCGGCATCGTCGGCGGCTGCCTCGGGCTGATGCTCCTCGGCCTGGCCAGGCCGTAGAAGACTCCCGCTGTCGCGGCGGGCAAGGGGAAATCCGCGGCAGCGGGTCGAACGAGTGGCTACGCGACGTGCTCAGCCGGCGGCTTGTGGAGCGTCCAGTGATCGGGCGAACTCGGCAAGCTTGTGGAAGTCGTCCTCGCGCAAGCCGACTCGCGGATTGACGTGGTGGAGAAGCCCGGGGGCCCGGTGGTGGGTGGCTACGTGTAGTTCGTCGAGCCCGCTCTGTTCGTCGTCCACCCAGGCAAAGGGACGGCCGTTGGCGTAGTCCACGAGGGGGCTGGTCTTCCAGTGGACCCCGTCGGGGCGCTCTTGGAGGAGGGTGTCGCCGAAGTCCACGAAGGGAAGTTCGGGGAGGCCGAGCACCGGGGCGATCCACCGATTGGCATCGTCCATCCACGTGGTGGCCCAGCACAGTTCATAGTCGAGCCGAAGAAGGGCTTGCCCGTGCGCGGGGTTGAGCCAGACTCGCAGAGTCCGCCGGCGCAAGAGTCCGTCGTGATCCATGGAGGGCTCACGGGGCACCCTGATGGTGGTGTAACCGCCAGGGCGCTTCTCCGGTTTGGCTGCGTAGGGGTTGAGCGGCCCGTCCACGTCGAGAAACAGCAGCGGTCGGCCCACGGTCCCCCCATTGCCCAAAACCGGATGTGCCGTGGAAGCGTAGCCGCAGCGCTCGTCTCTGCGAAGCTTCGTGCCCGAGGTCGGAGGAGGGGCATGGGGATTGAGTTGGAACTGCACTCGGGGCGCCCCACGCGGAAGGGACGTTCCCGGGACACCTTGTTGCGGGGCTCTTACGAGCACGGTGAAGCGTTGGCGAGGGTGCTGGGCACCCTTGACCGGCGGGGCTCCGGAAAACTCGGCTGGTTCGCCAGACACGGCCCTGCCCCCCTCACAGCGAAGAGCCCCGTGGCACGGCACAGTGTCACGGGGCTCTCGGTTGCTACGGGTGCGATCAGTCCTGCTGGGCGCCCTCGGGGAGGGTGCGGAGCTTCATCGTCTTCGCGCTCGTCGAGCCGAAGCCGTAGTCGAGCAGCTTCGCCGCGTCGTCGTAGCGGCCCGCGCCGTTCAGCAGGACGCCGATGTAGGTCTTGCCGTTGCGGGAGGCGGTGAAGGTCAGGCAGGGGCCGGCGGCCGTGCCGGTGCCCGTCTTCACGCCCGTCGCGCCGCTGTACGAGCCGAGCAGCTTGTTGGTGTTGTACCAGGTGTACGTGCGCGCGGCGCCCGTGCTGGTGGTCGCGGGCGCCTTGTAGGACGTCGCCTTCACGATGTCGCGGAAGGTGCCGTTCGCGTAGGCGTGCCGGGCCAGCTTCGTGAGGTCGGCGGCCGTGGTGTAGTTCTGGCCGCGCTGCGAGATGCCGTCGAAGGAGTCGAACTTCGTCTTCTTCAGGCCCAGCGACGCGGCCTTCGCGTTCATCTTGGCGACGAAGGAGCGGGTCCGCTCGTTCGGGCTGTTACCCGTGCCGAACGCCTCGGCCAGGGCGTACGCGGCGTCACAGCCGGAGGGCAGCATCAGGCCGTACAGGAGCTGGCGGACCGTCAGGGTGTCGCCCGGCTTCAGGTCGGCGGTGCTGCCGCCCTGCTTTATCACGTAGTCGCGGTGCGAGGACTTGACCGTCACCTTGCGGTTGAGGTCGACGCCCGGGGTGGTCAGCACGGTGATCGCGGTCGCGATCTTCGTGGTGCTCGCCATCTGGCGGGTGGTGTGGGCGTCCTTGCTGTAGATCGAGACGCCGGAGTCGTAGTCCATCACATAGCCGCTCTTGGCCGTGATGGTCGGCACCGCGGCCTTCGCCTGGGCGGGCGCGGCCAGCGGGGAGGCGGTGAGCAGGAGGCCGCCGGAGATTACGACGGTGGCGGCCCGGCGTGCCCGCACGCTGTTGAGGATCAAAGGGAACGCTCCCGATGTGGACGTATGCGTGTGCGTCAAAAGGTGTGTGGGAGCCCTGTCGTCATGGGAGTGCGAGAAGGGGCTCACATAAAAGACGCGTGAGTCTCGTGAATGGATGCACAAGAAGCCCGAATTTCTGTGCGGGCTCCCTCGAACAGGTGCTTCGTGCGCCGCGATGTCCGCGCCGCGGATGTCGAGCGTCTCGACCCGGGTGGCGGTCGTGGCTGCCGCGTCAGTCCAACGTCTGCGTCAGTTCGCTCCGGCTCGGGGTGTGGACGACGCGGCCGTGCGCTCCGTTGACGATCGGCATGTAGGGCGGGACGTGGCCGCACTCCACGTCGGCGATGATCGGCACGCCGAGCGGGCCGAGTGCGTCGAGGACGGCCTCGTGCTGGCTGAGGGAACGGTTGTCGGGTGCGTCGGTCCGGCCGACGAGGACCGCGTTCGCCCGGTCGAAGAACCCGGCGAGCCTCATGCCGTGCAGGTTCCGGCAGATGGTGAAGGCGTCGTCGCCGCCTGCCTCCACGTACACGAGGAGCCCGTCCGGCGACTCGTTGCGGGCGAAGGCGGAGACGTCGAGGTAGGGCGTCCCCGCGAGGTTGCACAGGGTCTCGATGCAGCCGCCGATCAGCCTCCCCTCGGCCGTCACGTCGCCGCTGCCGTCGAGCCGGGTCCAGGTGCCCGCGGCGTCGAGCGCGTACTCGCGCACGTCGGGGTGGGCGGCGAAGTCGTCGAAGCCGGCGGTCCGGTGGCGGCCGGGCGGGGTCTGGGTGAAGCGGTGCCCCCGGGGCGCCGCGACGACGTCGAGCCACGACCGCAGCCCTTCGGGCACGCGGTAGGGCGTGTCCATGAGGTTGTTGCCGTGCACGGTCGCCGTCCCGGTGAGCAGCGTCAGCGGCGTGATCAGGGTCGACAGGTCGGAGTAGCCGACGAGCCAGGTTGGCTCTGCGTCCCGCAGCCCGTCCCAGTCGAGCAGTGGCACCAGGTCGATCGCGGTCTCGCCGCCCCACGGCGGTACGACGGCCTTGACGGTGGGGTCCGTCAGCATCGACATCAGCTCGCCCGCGCGGTCCGCCGCCGAGGCGCTGACGTGCCCGGAGCCGTCCATGCACTGTCCGATGACGACCTCGTACCCGCGGTCCCGAACGTCCTGCACGGCCACGTCGAGGCGCTTGCGCAGCTCCTTCGGGACCCCGCTCGACGGAGAGGTGACGCCGACGCGGTCACCGGGACGCAGGGGCGAGGGATATCGAACAGCCATGCGCCGGATCTTGACACGGCGCCGTGCCCCGGGGACACCGAATTCCGCCGGGCCGGAAGCGGAGACCCTGGCGGAATCCTGCGTTGCGCATCTGGGCTCGTCCTGCATGGTGGACAGGCCCTGGGAACGCACCTCACTTGTATCTATGCTGTGCGCATGTCAGCTCCTGCGCCCGCTCCGCCCGCCGCCGAACGCGTCTACACCCACATCAAGCAGGCGGTGCTGGACCGTCGTTACGAGGGCGGGACCCTGCTCACCGAGGGGGAGCTCGCCGATGCGGTGGGGGTCTCCCGGACGCCCGTGCGCGAGGCGCTGCTCAAGCTTGAGGTGGAGGGGCTGATCAAGCTCTACCCGAAGAAGGGCGCGCTGGTGCTCGCGGTGTCGGCGCAGGAGATCGCCGACGTGGTGGAGACCCGGCTGCTGGTGGAGGAGCACGCGGCGCGCAAGGCCGTGCCCGCGTCGCCCCGGCTGTTGGCGCGGCTGGAGGAGCTGTTGGAGCAGCAGAAGCGCCAGTGCGAGGCGGGCGACCTGGCCGCCGTCGCCGTCACCGACCGCAACTTCCACCTGGAGATCGTGCGCAGCGGGGGCAACGAGATCCTGTCCCGGCTGTACGAGCAGCTCCGCGACAGACAGCTTCGGATGGGCGTCGCGGTGATGCACGCCCACCCCGACCGGATCGCGAAGAACGTCGTCGAGCACGGCGAGATACTCGACGCGCTGCGCGCCGGCGACCCGGACGCGGCCGCGGCGGTCATCCACCGGCACGTCGGCTGGTTCAACAACCTGGCGCGGGGCGACGTCCGATGAACAGGGGCCCGTCGGGCGGATCGGCGCCGGCCCCGATAGCCCTCCCCGGTGACCCGCCCGGCGGCCGTCGCGCCGCCGTGATCTGGGGCATCGGGGTCTCCGTCTACTTCGTCGCGGTCATCTTCCGCACCTCGCTGGGCGTCGCCGGGCTGGACGCCGTCGAGCGCTTCGACGTCAGCGCCTCCGCGCTCTCCACCTTCTCCATCGTGCAACTGCTGGTCTACGCGGGCATGCAGATCCCCGTCGGCCTGCTGGTGGACCGGCTGGGCACCAAGAAGGTGCTCGCGCTGGGCGCCGCGCTGTTCACCCTCGGCCAGTTGGGCTTCGCGCTCGCCCCCTCGTACGGCACCGCGCTCGCCGCCCGTGCGCTGCTGGGCTGCGGCGACGCCATGACCTTCATCAGCGTGCTACGGCTCGGCAGCCGCTGGTTCCCGGCCCGGCGCGGGCCGTTGGTCGGTCAGGTCGCCGCGCTCTTCGGCATGCTGGGCAACCTCGTCTCCACCATGGTCCTCGCACGGGTGCTGCCCGACCTCGGCTGGGTCGCCACCTTCGCGGGCAGCTCGGCGGCCGGCGCGGTCGTCCTCGTCCTGGTGGTCTGCTTCCTCAAGGACCACCCCGAAGGGCACGAGCCGCCGCCGCTGCGCCCCGAACGCGGCCGCAGCTCGGGCGGGTCCTTCGTCCGCCAGCAGGTCGTCGACTCCTGGCGGGAGCCCGGCACCCGGCTCGGGATGTGGGTGCACTTCACCACCCAGTTCCCCGCGATGGTGTTCATGCTGCTGTGGGGCCTGCCGTTCCTCGTCGAGGCGCAGGGGCTGTCCCAGGAGACCGCCGGCTCGCTGCTCACCCTGGTGGTGCTGGTGAGCATGGTGGTGGGGTTGGTGTACGGGCAGGTCATCGCCCGGCACCACGCGGCCCGACTCCCCCTCGCCCTCGGCACCGTCGCGTTCACCGCGCTGGCCTGGGGCGCCACGATCGCGCACCCGGGCGACCGCGCCCCGCTCTGGCTGCTGATCACGCTCTGCGTCGTGCTCGGCGCCTGCGGTCCCGCCTCGATGATCGGCTTCGACTTCGCCCGCCCGGCGAACCCTCCGCAGCGGCAGGGCACCGCGTCGGGCATCGTCAACATCGGCGGCTTCACCGCCTCGATGACGACGCTGCTGGCGATCGGCCTGCTGCTGGACGCGACCGGCGGCTCCTACCCGATCGCCTTCTCCTGCGTCTTCGTGCTGGAGGCGCTGGGCGTGGCCCAGATCCTGCGGCTGCGCGGACGCACCGCGCGGCTGGAACGGGAGCGGCTGGTGGCGAGCAAGGTGGAGGCGGTGCACGTACCGGCGTGACCACGGTGCCGCCGCTGCGGGTGCGACGGAGCGCCGAGGCGGCCCGCCGTCACGCCGTGATCGCTGCCGTCACGGCGTGACCGCGAACTCCCGCAGGATCGCCGACGCCAGCTCCTGATCGCCCTCGATCTTGATCCGGTCGGCCACCGCGCCCGCCCGCACCCGACCGCACGCCAGCCGGTAGTACGTCTCCCAGTCCGTCGCCAGCGTCACCAGCGGGCCGAGCGAGGGCGAGCCGTCGATCGAGCCGTGGCCCTCCGCGTTCACCCGGACCGTGCGCAGGAACTCCACCGGACCGTGCACGTCGATCACCACGGCGGAGTTCGCCGGGGCGCCGGCGTCCTTGGCGACGACCTTGGGCAGCGCCTCCAGCAGCACGTCCCGCGTCACCAGCGCACCGGCGGAGTCGATGTTCCCCGGGGCGTTCAGCGCGGTGCGCAGGTCCTGCTCGTGCACCCAGGTGTCGAAGGCGCGCATCCGCATCGCCAACTCCAGCGTCTGCTCGGCCCCGAGCGGCGCGCGCACCATGGTCTCCGGCGACCTGCTCTCGTTCCGCAGCTGCCGGGCGCGGCGGATCATGACGTATTCCAGCTCGGCCACCATCTCCGGGGAGGTGTGGTGCCGGCGCACGTCCACCTGCATCTCCATGTACCGCGCGAAGTCGCTCTTCACGTGGTACAGGTCGCGCGGCAGCGTGTGGATCGGACGCGGGTCGCCCAGCATCTCCGTCTCCATGCCGATCACGTGTGAGACGACGTCCCGCACCGACCAGGCGGGGCACGGCGTGGCGCGGTTCCACTCGCCTTCGACGAGGGGGGTAACCAGCTCCGCTATGGCTTCGACGGAGTGGGTCCAGGCATCGGCATAGGTCTGGAGACTGGGATGGACGGTCACGGAACCCCTCGACGAATCTTCGGGTGGCTGGGCGGCTGGGCGGTGGGCGGTGCGTGGGAGGCTCGGCAGGGTAAAAGTTACGCTGCCGGGCACCGGGACGGCAGAGCTTTCGTGTGACGATCGTAGGCCCGTACGCAAGGGGGGAGTACAGCTACGGCGTGGGTACGCCACGACGGCGGGCGCATCCGACCCTACGCCGGAGCCCCCGGCGTGCGCTCCGGCCCTGCTGCGAGCGCCCCGTCACGCCAGTTCCACCCCCACGAAGACCGCCGTCGTCGGCAGCAGCGCCACCGCCGCGAGGACCCACCAGTACGCCCGGGCGGCGCGCAGCGGCCCCCTCCGCAGCAGTGTCCCCACCAGGAACCACAGCCCCAGCAGACCGCCCGTCAGCGGGACCAGGACCACCAACCAGGGGAGCATGCCGTCGTTCTCGGTCGGCTCGCGCTCCGTCAGCCCCAGCTCAGCCAGCGGGAAGTTGATCGCGAAGAAGACCCACAGCCACAGCGGGACGACGGCGAGCAGGCCCAGCACCAGGTTGAGGAGGACGGGCACCACCCACGCGACGGCCGCGGCGGCGCCCCCGCTCGGCGGTGCGGCTCCGTCGCGGTCGGTTTCGGTGCTCATGTGAAGGATGGACGACTGCAGGCCAGCACCGGTTCGGCGGGGCCGGCCGTGATCCGGTGTTCACACCCGGGTGGCATGAACGATCCCGCCCCGCCGCCCGTCGCGCCCGTGTCCGCGCCCCCGAGCTGGTCGGCAAGGGCGGCTTGATCAACACCGGCGGTCAGCAACTGGCCCTCGTCGACCTGCCGGCAAGTGGGTCGTCCTGGACTTCTAGATTTCCTGAACTAATGTGTGCACTCTTCCGTAGCGTTAGGCACGTGCACCAACACACCACTGCCGACCTGTACTTACGTCTGTCCCTGGATCGTGAGGGCAAGACTGCGATCGACCGTCAGGAAGCCGACTGCCGTGCATGGGCGGAGCGCAACGGATTGACCGTCCGCAAGGTCCACATCGACCGTGGACGTTCCGGCTACAAGAACGTCAGCCGCAAGGGGTTCGATGCGGCGATCACAGCGGCCACGGCCGGCGTCGTGGGCGTTCTGATCGTCTGGAAGCTCGACCGCCTGTCCCGCAGAGGCATCGGTGAGGTCGGCAAGGCGCTGGACGACATAGGGCGGGTCGGCGGACGGCTGGTCTCTGTCATGGACGGCCTCGACACGAAGAACGATAGCGCTCGGGTCACCATCGCGATGCTGGCGGAACTGGCGCGCACTGAGTCCCGCAACCTTGGGATGCGCGTCGGCAACGCCAAGCGGCACCTACGCCAGCGGGGCCAGTGGATCGGCGGACAACCTCCTTACGGGCTGCTGGTGGACCCGGCGAAGAAGCTCGTCCACGACCCCGAGACCGCCGTCTACGCCCGCCTGATCGCCGACGAGGCGCTCTCAGGGAAGGCGCTCGTCCACATCGCGCGGCTGCTGAATGAGCACGGGGTGGAGTCAGCCCGCGGAGGCGAATGGAACTCGTCGAGTGTTATGCAGCTCCTTCGCTCACCAGCCTTCGCCGGTCTCATGCCGCAGACTGAGTACGAGGAGCAGGCGGACGGGACACGCAAGTACATGAACCGGGTCTCTCCCTACCGTGACCCGGAGACGCTCGAAGCCGTGAGCATCGGCGAGGGGATCATCACGGTCGGGGAGCGTGAGCTCATCCTCCGCCGGCTCGAAGCGCGCACGTTTCCTCTGGCGGGGAAGCGGCACGGTCACAAACAGGGGAAGTCTCTGCTCACCGGGCTGGCGCGTTGCGGGCTCTGCGGGGCCCGGATGAGCAAGGCCGGCACGTCGTACCAGTGCTCCAGCCACCGGATGGGGCGAGGATGCTCCGGCGTATCGGCTCGGGTGGAGAGCATCGACGACTATGTGACCCGGGTGGTCCTCTCGCGCCTGCCGTCCCTGGAGCCCAACGACCCGCTGCTCGTCGTGATAGCCGATCGCTGGGCACAGAGGGAGGACCCGGAGGTTTTCGCGAAGCGGGACGCTATCGAGGCGGAGATCGCGGATGAGAGGGCCCGTTTGGCGGACCTGGAGGAGGCCAGGTATGTCCGTGGAGAGTTCACCAGTGCAGACGCGATCGACCGGTACAACCGACTCGCCGGACGACTTCATGCCCGTATCGAGGGGCTGCGTGTGGGGCTACGGCGGATGCCACCCCCTTCCGTGGACATCTCTCCGCTCCTGGACGCAGGCCGCTTGCGTGATGCTTGGGAAGCTGATGATGCTGCCGGAAGGCGTGAACGCCTTGGCCTCGCAATCGATCGCGTGGAAGTCAAGCGAGGCAAGGTGGGCGTGCGGTTCAACGGTGACGAGCGCTGCCGGATCGTCTGGGCGACCAGAGACGAGGCAGGGGCGGAGCCAACGGGGGACGAAGCGACGGAATGACGGCCGAAGCCCATTACCTCTTTGAGAGGTGCTCTGAGTCTTCTGTAGATGGAGCAGAACAAAACGTCATTCCGTCACTGCGCACCTGGGCCATCGGAGGGGCGGCGCGACCTGGACGCGCCCGCGCTCTAACGCGTTCCGCGCGGGCTTAAGGAAGACGCGGTTGAAGCTCGGGCCGGGGTTGTGGACGGCCGCCCTGACTAACGCGTCGAACGACTCCCCGGAAACCTTCAGGCCCTGCCGGCAGGCATTGCGCACCGCCGTACGGACCCGCGACACCGAGACCTCCCGCTCGTCGGACTCCGTCTCGGCAGCGACATCGAGCGAGAGGGCGCGGACGACGTTCGCCAAGCACTCGGCGAACTCATCCATCCGCTGCTCCGTACGTCCCGGCAACGCCATGAATCCCGCTGCCGCCTCCGGCGTCCTGTCCCGTCCACAGTCGTCCGCTGCCCCCTGTGTCGTAGTCACTGCCGCACATGTGTGATCCGACGCTCATACCAAGGTGGCAAGCTTGAAGCATGAACGATGCTGCCCCGGTGCCCACCCCCGCACCCCGCCGCGCCCGCGTCCGCGCCCCCGAGCTCGTCGGCGAGGGCGGCTGGATCAACACCGGTGGGAAGGAGCTGAGGCTCGCTGACTTCCGAGGTCGCACATTGATCCTCGACTTCTGGACCTTCTGCTGCGTCAACTGCCTGCACGTGCTCGACGAGCTGCGGGAGTTGGAGGAGAAGCACCGGGACACCCTCGTCGTCATCGGCGTGCACTCGCCCAAGTTCGTGCACGAGGCGGACCACGCGGCCGTCGTGGACGCCGTCGAGCGGTACCAGGTGCACCACCCCGTGCTCGACGACCCCGAGCTCGCGACCTGGAAGCAGTACGCGGTGCGGGCCTGGCCCACGCTCGTCGTGATCGACCCGGAGGGGTACGTCGTCGCGCAGCACGCCGGTGAGGGGCACGTCCACGCCATCGCCCGCCTGGTGGCGGAGCTGGAGGCGGAGCACGCGGCCAAGGGCGCCCTGCGGCGCGGCGACGGGCCTTACGTGGCGCCCGAGCCGGTCGCCGGCGACCTGCGCTTCCCCGGCAAGGCGGTCGCCCTGCCGGACGGCCGCCTGCTCGTCTCCGACAGCACGCGCCACCAGCTCGTGGAGTTCGCGGCGGACGGCGAGAGCGTGCTGCGCCGGATCGGCGGGGCGGGCGAGTTCAACGAGCCGCAGGGGCTCGCGCTGCTGCCCGACGGACGCGTCGCCGTTGCCGACACGGTGAACCACCGCATCCGGGCGTACGACCCGGTCAGCGGCGCGATCGAGACCCTGGCCGGCACCGGCCGCCAGTGGTGGCAGGGCTCGCCCACCGAGGGCCGGGCGCGCGAGGTGGACCTGTCGTCGCCGTGGGACGTCGCCTGGTGGGACGGGAAGCTGTGGATCGCGATGGCCGGGGTGCACCAGCTCTGGACGTACGACCCGGCCGACGACACCGTGCGCAAGGCCGCGGGCACCACCAACGAAGGGCTCGTGGACGGGCCGGCCCACGAGGCGTGGTTCGCCCAGCCCTCCGGCCTCGCCGCCGCCGAGGACCGGCTGTGGATCGCGGACTCCGAGACGTCCGCGCTGCGCTGGATCGACCGCGACGGCGTCGTGCGCACCGCCGTCGGCACCGGCCTCTTCGACTTCGGCCACCGCGACGGGGCCGCCGGGCAGGCGCTGTTGCAGCACCCGCTGGGCGTGACGGTGCTCCCGGACGGCTCGGTCGCCGTCAGCGACACGTACAACCACGCCCTGCGCCGCTACGACCCGGCGACCGGCGAGGTGACCACGCTCGCCACGGACCTGCGGGAGCCGTCGGACGCGCTGGTGGTGGACGGGGACGTCGTGGTCGTCGAATCGGCGCGGCACCGGCTGACCCGGCTGCGCCTGCCGGAGGAGGCGGTGCGCGTCGAGGCGGTCGCGCACCGCACGCAGCGCGCGGCCACGGACGTCGCCGGCGGCGCGCTGCGGCTGGACGTCGTCTTCGAACCCCCGGCAGGCCAGAAGCTGGACGAGCGCTACGGCCCCTCCACCCGGCTGCTGGTCTCCGCGACGCCCCCGGAGCTGCTGCGCTCCGGCGCGGGCACGGATGCGGCGCTGTCGCGGGAGTTGGAGATCGACCCGGCGGTGGGCGAGGGCGTCCTGCACGTCTCGGCGATGGCGGCGTCCTGCGACGACGACCCGGAGAACCCGTATCCCGCGTGCCACGTCCACCAGCAGGACTGGGGGGTGCCGGTGCGGGTGACGCCGGACGGGGCGGAGCGGCTGCCGCTGGTGCTGGCGGGGCTGGCGTAACCCCGCAGGACGTGCGCGAGGGCCGTGGTGTGCAGCACACCACGGCCCTCGGCCGTCTCTCAGCGTCCGTCCCGGCGCGTCACTTCGCGATCGGGGAGACGGCGACGGTCACTTCGCGATCGGGGAGACCGCGACGCAGCCCCCGGCCGTGGCGATGCCCGAGCCGGACTTCTCCGCGATGACCTTGCCCTTGTGGGTGATCTTGCAGGTCATCTCGGCGTCGCCGCCGGCGTCCAGCGCGGACGGCAGCACCGACGCCGGCATGACGCCGCGCAGCTTCACCGTCTTGGTCCACGGCAGGGTGGGCTTCTCGACGGTCTCCATCTTCGGGTCCATGGCGGTGCCGCCGCCGGCCGTGTAGACGATGGAGTCCACGCTCTTGCCGGTGACCTCCAGGGTCACCTCGTACTCCTCGTTCACGACCTTGTCGACCTGGTCGACGGCCTTGTCCTTGACGGCCTCCTCGGCCTCGGAACAGGCCGTCAGACCGAAGACGAGGCCGGCGGTGACGGTCGCGGCCACGGCGGCCTTGCGGATGGAACGGTGCATGAGGAGCCCCCCGGTGGTGATCGATTGCATCGGCACATAACCGTAAAGACGAGGTAAAAGTCAAACGGTTACCGGGGCCCCGCAACCACTGCGCCCGACTACTCCGCGAGGAACGCCGTGAGGGCGTTGGCCAGCAGGTACGGGTCGTCCGCGCCGCACAGTTCGCGGGCGCTGTGCATCGACAGGATGGCCACGCCGATGTCGACGGTCTGGATGCCGTGCCGGGCCGCGGTGATCGGGCCGATGGTGGTGCCGCACGGCATCGCGTTGTTCGACACGAACGTCTGCCACGGCACCCCGGCGCGCTCGCACGCCGCCGCGAACACCGCCCGGCCGCTGCCGTCCGTGGCGTACCGCTGGTTCACGTTGACCTTGAGGATCGGTCCGCCGTTGGCGCGCGGGTGGTGCGTCGGGTCGTGCCGCTCGGGGTAGTTGGGGTGGACGGCGTGCCCGGTGTCCGATGACAGGCAGACCGTGCCGGCGAAGGCGCGCGCCCGGTCCTCGTACGTGCCGCCCCGGGCGAAAACGGAACGTTCCAGCACGGATCCGAGCAGCGGGCCTTCCGCGCCGGTGTCGGACTGGGAGCCGTTCTCCTCGTGGTCGAAGGCGGCGAGCACGGGGATGTACGACGGCTCGGCGGCGTCGCCCGCGACCGCGGTGAGCGCGGCGGTGCCGGCGTGCACCGAGAGGAGGTTGTCCATCCGCGGCCCGGCCAGCAGCTCCCGGTCCCGACCGAGGTACGACGGCGCCTCCACCGGGTGCACCATCAGGTCCCACCCGGTGACCTCGCCCGCCGACAGCCCGGCTTCCTCGGCGAGGAAGCGGATCAGGTCGCCCTCGCGGACGTCGTTCCCCAGGCCCCAGATCGGCTGCATGTGCCGCTGCTTGTCGAGCTTGAGCCCCTCGGTGTTCACCGAACGGTCCAGGTGCACCGCGAGCTGCGGCACCCGCAGCAGCGCCCGGTCGACGTTCACGAGCCGGGTGGAGCCGTCCCGCAGGCTCAGCCGCCCGGCGAGCCCGAGGTCCCGGTCCAGCCAGGTGTTCAGCAGCGTCCCGCCGTAGATCTCCACGGCGACCTGCCGCCACCCCGCGCTCCCGGTGTCCGGCAGCGGCTTCACGCGCAGGTTCGGCGAGTCGGTGTGCGCACCGACGATCCGGAACGGGGTGTGCGCCGCGGCGCCCTCCGGCACGTACCAAGCGATGACCGCCCCGCCGCGGACGACGTACCGCCCGCCGGCGGTCCCGTCCCACGCGTCCGTCTCCTGCACCTGCCGGAACCCGGCCTTCTCCAACCGCGCCCCCACGTTCGCCACGGCGTGGTACGGCGACGGCGACGCGGCCAGGAAGGACATCAGTTCATCGGTGTGGCCGCGGTCGAACGGGCCGGGCGCTTCGCTGCTCATGGACCCACTGTAACGAGCAAGTGTTCTCTTCCCGGCGGAGCCGGGGAGCGGGGCTACAGCCGGTCGAGCTCGGTGAGGTCGATGTCGATCTCGAAGGGCTCGGCGAGCTTCAGGCGGTCGCGGAAGACGCCGGTGGAGACGTAGGCGCCGCTGTCCGCGTCCCGAGTGAAGGTGTGCACCACGGGCTGCTCGCTCCGCGGTTCCATCTCCACGAGCCAGAAGTGCGGGATGCCGGCCGCGGCGTACTTGCGGGGCTTGGTGTCGCGGTCGCGGCTCTCGGAGTCGGGGGAGACGACCTCGACGGCGAGGACGACGTCGGCGGCCTCGTAGCGGGTCTGGTCCTGATCGCCGTCGCTCTCCGCCGTCACCACGACGAGGTCCGGCTCCGGGACGTTCTTGCGGCCGAGCACCACGGCCATCTCCCGGCGCACCCGCAAGTGCTGGGGTACGCGCTGCCGCAGCCCCACTTCGAAGAGGAACATCGCCAGCGAGTGGAACTTGCGCTGCGGACTCACGAAGACCAGGCTCCCGTCGATCATTTCGGTGTGCGGCGGGAGGTCGAGCGCGAAGTAGTCGTCCATGGTGTAGCCGTCCTGAGGCGGCATAGGCCACGCGGAGCCGTCCGGCTGTCGGTGCTTCGAGTAGTCCGTCGCCTTGGCGGTCATGGTTCCTCCCATGAACGGGATTCTGGGGCCCTGAACCAGCCTACCCAGCTGATACGACGAGAGCCTCACTCGCATGAGTGGATCTCACGTTCGATGTTGACGCGTGTCGGCGAATCCGCTGGTCCATGCCTTGGAGCTCAGCTCTTCGGTCCGGTGTAGCTCAGGGCGTCGTCCTGGAGGCGGGCCGTCGGGGTGGTGCCCTTCTGGGTCTGGCGGGAGCGGTCGGAGAAGAGGGTGGTGAGGGCGGCGAGCTCGGTGTCCGTGTAGGTCTTGGCGGCGGTGCCGAGGCCGAAGGTCCGGATCGTCAGGACGGTCGTGCCGACCGCGTTCACGGACAGCACGCTCGGGGAGCGGAGCTTGCCGGTGCCGCGGACGGCGTCGGTCTTCTCGCCCTCGCGCGGGGGCAGCGCGATCTTCTGCTGGCCGTCGGGCAGCAGTTCCGCCTGCGTTTGGTCCGTCAGCAGGGCCGGGTGCGCCGCCGTCGCCGCCTGGGCCGTCTCGTAGGTGTGGACGGTGAACTCGACGGTGCCCGCGTCGGGGTGGTTGAACTGCGCCGTGCTCGTGTGCAGCGCGCCCTT
Organism: Streptomyces sp. NPDC017979; assembly: GCF_044328175.1. Lineage (NCBI taxonomy): Bacteria > Bacillati > Actinomycetota > Actinomycetes > Kitasatosporales > Streptomycetaceae > Streptomyces > Streptomyces sp. NPDC017979. Next base: position 84,621 of record NZ_JBIRGU010000005.1, read on the forward strand.
GCACCAGCCGGTCGCCTTGCCGCGGCAGCTCGGCTCGGTCCTGCTCCGGGGCTCTTGTTGCAGGTCGTACGGGGACGGGGCGGCGCTGATCCGCCAGCCCGGCAGGTCGCCGTCGCCCGGGAGCACGGAGACGACGCGGGCGGCGTCGATCCGGGCCGCGACGAGTGGGCCGGGATCGGTGGTGCCCGACGGTCCGGACTCCGGCTTGCTGCCCTCGCTCTTGCCGCTGCTCTTGCTCTTGCCGTCGTCGGAGTCGGACGACGAGCAGCCGGTCAGCAGCAGCGCCGCCGCGAGCGCCGCGGCCGTCGTGACGGTTCTGACGGTCGTGAAACGCGCATTCCCCGTGAACTTCATGTTCCCCCCATGTCGTTGGGCGCGATCATACGTACGGCCCGTCCCCCCGAGGAATCCCCGGAAGGACGGGCCGACGTACGCATTCGGCTACGACACCGCCACGGGCGGGCAACCGACCTGGTCGAAGCCGTCGGTCGGCGTCGCCCGAGGGGTCAGAACGCGGCCTCGTCCAGGTCCATCAGCGAGCCGTCCACCGACTCCGCGAGCGCCCGCTCGACCGAGACGCCCGGCAGCACGTTCGCCGCGAAGAACTTCGCCGCGGCGATCTTGCCCTGGTAGAACGGCACGTCCTTCGCCGACGCCGTCTGGAGCTTCTCCTGCGCCACGGCCGCGCCCCGCAGCAGCAGGTAGCCGACGACCACGTCACCGGAGGCGTACAGCAGCCGGGTGGTGTTGAGGCCGACCTTGTAGATGTTCTTCACGTCCTCGCCGGTGGCGATGAGGTCGTTCGTCATCGTGCCGACGATCGCCTCCAGGTCCACCGCCGCCTTCGCGAGCGCGTCGCGCGCCCCGGCCAGCTCCTCGCCGCCGCTGCCGAGCGCGAGGAACTTCTTGATCTCCTCCGCCAGGGTGTTCAGCGCGCCGCCCTGGTCGCGGACGATCTTCCGGAAGAAGTAGTCCTGGCCCTGGATCGCGGTGGTGCCCTCGTAGAGGGTGTCGATCTTGGCGTCCCGGATGTACTGCTCCAGCGGGTACTCCTGGAGGTAGCCGGAGCCGCCGAAGATCTGGAGCGCCTGGGCGAGCTGCTCGTACGACTTCTCCGAGCCGTAGCCCTTCACGATCGGCAGCAGCAGGTCGTTCAGCGCGACCAGGCCGGACGCGTCCTCGCCGGCCGCCTCCTTGACCGCGATGTCGTCCTGCACGGACGCCGTGTAGAGGACGAGCGCGCGCATGCCCTCGGCGTACGCCTTCTGCGTCATCAGCGAGCGGCGCACGTCGGGGTGGTGGGTGATGGTGACCTTGGGCGCGGACTTGTCCGTGAAGTTCACCAGGTCCTGGCCCTGGACGCGCTCCTTGGCGTACTCCAGCGCGTTCAGGTAACCGGAGGAGAGGGTGGCGATCGCCTTCGTGCCGACCATCATCCGGGCGAACTCGATGATCATGAACATCTGGCGGATGCCGTCGTGCTTGTCGCCGATCAGCCAGCCCTTGGCCGGGTGGCGGTCGCCGAAGGTCATCTCGCAGGTGTTGGACGCCTTGAGGCCCATCTTGTGCTCGACGTTGGTCGCGTACGCGCCGTTGCGCTCGCCCAGCTCGCCGGTCTCCCAGTCGAACTCGTACTTCGGCACGAGGAAGAGGGACAGGCCCTTGGTGCCGGGGCCGGCGCCCTCGGGGCGGGCCAGCACGTAGTGGAGGATGTTCTCCGCCATGTCGTGCTCGCCGGAGGTGATGAAGCGCTTCACGCCCTCGATGTGCCAGGAGCCGTCCTCCTGCTGCACGGCCTTCGCGCGGCCGGCGCCCACGTCCGAGCCGGCGTCCGGCTCGGTGAGGACCATGGTGGAGCCCCACTCCTTCTCCACCGCGATCGCGGCGACCTTCTTCTGCGCCTCGTTCCCCTCGGCGTAGAGGATGCCGGCGAAGGCGGGGCCGGACGAGTACATCCAGATGGCCGGGTTGGCGCCGAGCAGCAGCTCCGCGTACGACCAGATCAGGGAGCGGGGCGCGGTGGTGCCGCCGATCTCCTCCGGCAGGCCGAGCCGCCAGTACTCCGAGTCCATGAAGGCGCGGTAGCTCTTCTTGAAGGTCTCGGGGACCGGGGCGGTGTTCGTCTCGGGGTCGAAGACCGGGGGATTGCGGTCCGCGTCGGCGAACGACTCCGCGAGGTCGTGCTCCGCGAGGCGGGCGATCTCCTCAAGGATGCTCTTGGCGGTGTCCGGGTCCATCTCGGCGAACGGACCCGTGCCGTACAGCTTGTCGCGGCCGAGGACCTCGAAGAGGTTGAACTCGATGTCGCGGAGATTCGACTTGTAGTGGCCCATGGCGACGGCTCCGTTGTAGATCGACTCGATCGACTACCAGTACTGGTGAGTAGTTACGATGATGCTACCCACCGGTAATAAAGCGCAACCCCGTTTGGGTCATCTGTGACTCGTTACTCTTGCGGGCATGTACGGCTATGACCAGAGTCAGGGCGCTCAGCAGCAGTACGCGTCCCAACAGCCCTACGGCGGACAACAGCACGGGCAACAGCAGCACGCACAGCAGCAGCCGGGGCAGCCGCTGTACCCGGAGCCGTCGCCGCCGTCCCTCGCCGACGCCGTACGGGCCTTCACCACGGGCTCCCTCTCCGCCGAGGACTTCCAGCAGATCTTCGCGACCTCCAAGGTCTACTGTCCGCGCGGCGACAACCCCGGCTTCCTGGCGCTGCACAACACCCAGCAGCCGGTGATCCCGATGTTCACCTCGCTGAAGGAACTGCGCCGGTACGCGGGCAAGGAGTCGAAGTACTTCGTGATCACCGGCGCTGAGGTGATCGACCTGCTGCCGACGGGGTACGGCTTCGTCCTCGACATGGAGGGCGACCACCGGATGGTCTTCGACGCGAAGGCGGTCGAGCAGATGGTCGACTTCGCGATGCGCCGCATGTACGGCTGAGGCGTGCGCGGCCGGAGCGCGTACGCCTGAGGCGCGTGCGGCTCCTGAGGTGCGTACGCCTGAGGCGCGCGGCTCGCAGCGCGTCCGTCCTTTTTCGGGGCCCGGGAATGACTCCCGGGCCTCCTTCGTTGCCAGTGGCAGAAAGTTCAGTCTTCAACTAAACTGGCTGTCACCAGTCGCACAAGGAGGTAGCCCCCATGCCCGCAGTGACTGTCGAGAACCCGTTGACCCTGCCGCGCGTCGCCGCGCCCGCCGAGGCCGTGGCCCGTCCCGTGCTCGCCGTGACCACTGCGCCCGGCGGCTTCGAGGGAGAGGGCTTCCCGGTGCGGCGCGCGTTCGCCGGCATCAACTACCGGTACCTCGACCCGTTCATCATGATGGACCAGATGGGCGAGGTGGAGTACGCGCCCGGCGAGCCCAAGGGCACGCCCTGGCATCCGCACCGCGGCTTCGAGACCGTGACGTACCTGATCGACGGAACGTTCGTCCACCAGGACAGCAACGGTGGCGGCGGCACCATCCAGAACGGCGACACCCAGTGGATGACCGCCGGCTCCGGACTGCTGCACATCGAGGCCCCGCCGGAGGACCTCGTCGTGTCCGGCGGCCTCTTCCACGGCCTCCAGCTCTGGGTGAACCTGCCCGCGGCGGACAAGATGATGGCCCCGCGCTACCAGGACATCCGCGGCGGCCAGGTCCAGCTGCTGACCTCCCCGGACGGCGGTGCGCTGCTGCGCGTCATCGCCGGCGAGCTGGACGGCCACGAGGGGCCGGGCATCACGCACACCCCGATCGTCATGGTCCACGCGACGCTGCGGCCCGGCGCCCAGATCACGCTGCCGTGGCGGGAGGAGTTCAACGGCCTGGCGTACGTGCTGGCCGGGCGCGGCTCGGTGGGCGCGGACCGGCGACCGATCCACGTCGGCCAGACCGCGGTCTTCGGTGACGGCGGTTCGCTGACGGTCCGCGCGGACGAGTCCCAGGACTCGCACACCCCCGACCTGGAGGTCGTGCTGCTGGGCGGCCGGCCGATCCGGGAGCCGATGGCGCACTACGGCCCGTTCGTGATGAACACGCAGGAGGAGCTGCGGCAGGCGTTCGACGACTTCCAGAAGGGCCGCCTGGGCACGATCCCGGCGGTCCACGGAATGTGACCGTCGCCTAAGGCTCCGTTCACGCGACCCGCGGTTCCGCCGTGCGGCGGGCTTGCGGGGTGAAGCCTGCGGGTCGCGTGCGGCGGGCCGTGCCGTCGCCGTTGCTCTGGCAGCCGGTTTTGCGTCTGCGGGTGGTCTGTGGCCGGTCACGCAGTTCCGCCCCCTATGACCAGAGGGCATGGGGGACCCCCAGCGCCCCTGTTTCGCTACCCCCGTCACTTGTCTGCAAGCCGGGGCAGGGGGTTTCAGGGGCGCGGGGAACTGCGCGACCAGCCACAGGCGGCGTGCAGACGCAAACTGACTGTCAGAGCAACGGCGCTCCGCGTCGACGCCGCGACCCGCAGGCTCTGCCGCACAGCCCGCCGCACGGCGAAACGTCACCCGGACGGACCTTCCGGGGGGCCGTCACCCCGGTGGGGTGGTCGGGTGGCAGGGTGCACACCCTGCTTCCCGAACCGGTGCGGCGGCTCGCCGCGTGGTGCGTCGTCCTGTTGCTGATCGCGGGCGTCGGCGGGGTCGCGATCTGGCTGATCATCACGTTCCGCACCGCCGTCACGCCCTTCCTGCTCGCCATCCTCGGCACCGCACTGCTCGGCCCGCTGTACCGGCGGCTCGTCGCCATGAAGGTGCACCCCTCGCTCGCTGCCGGGCTGACCTGTGCCGCGGTGGTCGCCGTCGTCGGCGGTGCGCTGTACGTGATCGTCGCCGCGCTCGTCGACAACGGCACCCAGATCCTCGACTCCCTGCGCAACGCCGCACAGGGCATCACCGACCACTTCGGCGCCGCCGGCACCTCCATCAACGACGTGGCGCGCAACGCCAAGGACCTGCTCGCGAAGTTCGGCGGCACCGCGGCGTCCGGGGTGATCAGCGGGTTGAGCGTGGTGGGGCAGGCCATCGCCACCGCCGTGCTCGCACTGCTGTTGATCTTCTTCTTCCTCCGCGACTCCCACAAGGCCGCGGGGCTCGCCCGCTCCGTCGTGCCCGGCAAGGGCGGCGAGATGGTGGAGGCGATGGGCCGCCGCGCCTTCGAAGCCGTCGAGGGCTTCATGCGCGGCACCACGTTCATCGCGCTGATCGACGCCGTGTGCATCACCGTCGGCCTGCTGATCCTGCGGGTGCCCGGCGCCGTCGGGCTGGGCGCGCTGGTCTTCGTCGGCGCGTACATCCCCTACCTCGGCGCCTTCCTGTCGGGCGCGGTGGCCGTCCTCGTCGCACTCGCCGACCGGGGGTGGGTGATCGCGCTGTGGGCGCTGGGCGTGGTGCTCGCCGTGCAGGTGCTGGAGGGGCACGTGCTCCAGCCGATGATCCAGAGCCGTACGGTCCAGATGCACCCCGCAGTGGTGATGCTGGCGATCACGGCGGGCGCGGGGGTGGCCGGCATCCTCGGGATGCTGTTGGCGGTGCCGGTGACGGCCGCGGCGTTCGGCATCATCGGCGAGCTGCGGGCCCGCTACGGCCGGGCGGACGAGCCCGCACCGACCGACCCCGCAACGCCTTAGCCGTCGAAGCGGCGGCGGGCCTCGTCGATGTCGCCGAGGTACTGGTGCGTCCAGGCGCACATGCCGTCGACCGTGGCGTGCAGCGCCCGGCCCGGCTCGGTGAGGGCGTACTCCACCCGCGGCGGGACGGTGGGGTGCACTGTCCGGTCCACCAGGCCGTACCGCTCCAGCATCCGCAGGTTCTGGGTGAGCATCTTGTGGCTGATGCCCTCGACCTCGTCCCGTAGTTCGCTGAAGCGCCGGGTGCCGTCGTTGAGGGCTTCGATGATCAGGAACGCCCACTTGTTGGCGATGTCGGCGAAGATCTCCCGCGCTAGCGAGTCCGCGCGCCGCAGGTCCGCGTCTTCGGGCGAGCCCGTGTACTGCTTGGTCACCATCAGGTTCCTCAGTTGCCGAAAAGTGCGTTCTTCCGCTGGTGCCTCCACTCTCCTACGGTTTCTGAGTAACCACAAGAGACCATGGTGAGGGAGCAGAACCATGACGACCACGGACATCTACAGCCACGGCGTGCCGGCGGAGGACGACTTCGGATACGTGCAGGCGATCAGGTCCGGCGAGCTGATCCACGTCTCCGGCCAGCTCGCGCTCGACGAGGCGGGCGCGTTCCGCCACCCGGACGACTTCGGGGCCCAACTGGAGCTGACGTACGCCAACTTCGACCGGATCCTGGACCACTACGGAGCCACCCGCAACCAGATCGTCTCGCAGGTCCTGTACGTGGTGGGCCTCCAGCGGTACGCGCAGGCGATGGCGGAGGGGAACCGGGCGTACTTCGGCGACCACCGCCCGGTCAGTACGGCCGTCGGCATCACGGAGCTCACGTTCCCGGGCCAGGTCGTCGAGATCAGCGCGATCGTGGACACGACGCTCCCCCGCTAGGCAGCCTGCGGCTCGCGGTGCGGGGGGTGCGGTGCGGGTTGCTGGGCGCTTGGACGTGCCCGCCGTTTCCCCGACGGGTGCGCCGCAGAGGCCGACGCACCCGCCGGAGCAACGGCGGGCACGTCCAAGCAGCCCGCACCGCAACGCACCCCGCACCGCAACGCAGCCCGCACCGCGCAAGCGCATCCGCACCGCGCGAGCGAAGAGGCCCCGCACCGGGCCGGGCGCCGGTGGCGCGGGGCGGTGCGGGGCCTCTCGGGGCGAAGACCGGGAGGTTACTCCGAGGGCTTCGCGACCGGCTTGCGGAGCTGGAGGTTCAGCTCCCGCAGTCGCGTCTCGTCCAGCTCCGTCGGCGCGCCCATCATCAGGTCCTGCGCGTTGCCGTTCAGCGGGAAGGCGATCGTCTCGCGGATGTTCGGCTCGTCCGCGAGCAGCATCACGATACGGTCGATGCCGGGCGCGATGCCGCCGTGCGGCGGGGCGCCGAAGCGGAACGCGCGCAGCATGCCGCCGAACGCCTCCTCGGTGGTCTCCCGCGCGTAACCCGCGATCTCGAACGCCTTCAGCATGATCTCGGGCTCGTGGTTCCGGATCGCGCCGGAGGACAGCTCGATGCCGTTGCAGACGATGTCGTACTGCCACGCCAGGATGTCGAGCGGGTCCTTCTCCTCCAGGTCCTTCATGCCGCCCTGGGGCATCGAGAAGGGGTTGTGCGAGAAGTCGATCTTGCCGGTCTCCTCGTCCTTCTCGTACATCGGGAAGTCGACGATCCAGCAGAAGCGGAAGACGCCCTCTTCGAAGTGGCCGGCGCGCTTCGCCGCCTCGACGCGGACCGCGCCCATGATCTTGGAGACCTCGTCGAACTCGCCCGCGCCGAAGAACACGGCGTGGCCGGCGGCGAGGCCGAGGCGCTCGGTGAGGACCTTGACGTTCTCCTCGGTGAGGAACTTGGCGATCGGGCCGGTCAGCGACCCGTCCTCGGCGACCCGCACCCACGCCAGGCCCTTGGCGCCCTGCTCGACGGCGTAGTCCCCGAGCTGGTCGAAGAACTTCCGCGGCTGGCCGGCGACGTCCGGCACCGGCAGCGCGCGCACGTGCTTGCCCGCGAACGCCTTGAACTCCGAGCCCTCGAAGACGTCGGTGATGTCCACCAGTTCGAGCTGGGCGCGCAGGTCCGGCTTGTCGGAGCCGTACTTCAGCATCGACTCGCGGAACGGGATCCGCGGGAAGGGGGACGTGACGTGCCGACCGCCGCCGAACTCCTCGAAGAGCTCCGTCATCAGCTTCTCGACCGGCCGGAAGACGTCCTCCTGCTCGACGAAGCTCATCTCCAGGTCGAGCTGGTAGAACTCGCCGGGGGAGCGGTCGGCGCGGGCGTCCTCGTCGCGGAAGCAGGGCGCGATCTGGAAGTAGCGGTCGAAGCCGGAGACCATCAGCAGCTGCTTGAACTGCTGCGGGGCCTGCGGCAGCGCGTAGAACTTGCCCGGGTTCAGCCGGGAGGGGACGACGAAGTCGCGCGCGCCCTCGGGGGAGGTCGCGGCGAGGATCGGGGTCGCCATCTCGTTGAAGCCCAGCGCGGTCATCTTGTGCCGGATCGCGGAGATCACCGCGGACCGCAGCATGATGTTGCGGTGCATGCGCTCGCGGCGCAGGTCCAGGAAGCGGTACTCCAGGCGGCGCTCCTCGTTCACGCCGTCGTCGGCGTTGATCGTGAAGGGGAGCTGCTGGGCGGCGCCGAGCACCTCGACCTCGGCGACCTCGACCTCGACCTCGCCGGTGGGCAGCTCCGGGTTCACGTTGTCCGCGCCCCGGCTGACGACCTTGCCGTCGACGCGGACGACGGTCTCCTTGGTGAGGTGGCTCAGCGCCTCGTTCGCGGCGGTGCCGGGACGGGCCACGAGCTGCGTGATGCCGTGGTGGTCGCGCAGATCGATGAAGAGGATGCCGCCCAGGTCTCGGCGATTGTGCAGCCAGCCGCTCAGCCGGACGTCCGTGGAGACGTCAGAGGCGCGGAGCTCGCCGCAGGTGTGGGACCTGTACCGATGCATCGTCGTTCATCCAGTCTTGGGGGTCGGGGGCTGCTGTCGGGGGTCGGGTGCGCCCCGGTCAGCGGGTGCCCCGGGCAGTACGGGGCCCTAAAAGGTTACCGCCCGCCCCTCCCGTACCTCATTGCCTTATACATGCCACGGCGCCGGGGCGGTGCGGGCCGGCGTTGCCGGGGTGGTGCGAGCCGGCGTTGCCGGGGCGCCGCAGCCCCGGTGGGAAACCGCCCCCGTCGGTCATCACCCACCTGATCGGAATAAAGTGAGGCAATGCGCACCGAGGACGTCCTGGCCGCCGTCGCGACCGGCCTGTGGCGGTGGGACAACGCAGCCGGGACGGTCACCCTCGACGCCGAGGCGGCCCGGCTGCTGGAACTGCCCGCCGCGCCTCGGGCGTACCCGAAGCCCGGGACCTCGGACGCGCAGAGCACCGCCCCGGCCCCGGAAACCGCTGCCGCGGACCCGGTGAGCGCCGCCCCGGCCCCGGAAACCGCTGCCGCGGACCCGCTGAGCGCCGCCCCGGGACCGCAGCCCGCTGCCGCGGACCCGCGGCAGGCCACCGTCTCCTACCCGGAGACCACCGTCCGCGCCCGGATCCACCCCGTCGACTGGAACGAGATCAACGGCGTGGTGAACCTCGCCGTCGCCGAGGGCACGGTCGCCGAGGGCCGGCTGCGGGTGGTCGACGACGACGGCCGGGTCCTGCGCACCGTGCGCAGCCGCTCCAAGCCGGTCTCCCGGAACGGTTCGTACGAGCTGATCGGCCTGCTCCAGGAGGTCGCCGAGCCCGCGGAGGGCGCCGCGGCCAAGACGCCCGTCACCGGCGACTGGCGGCGCTCGCGGGAGGCGTTCCTACTGGACGCCGGGCGGGCGCTGGCCGAGGCGCGGTCCACCGCGGAGGTGCTGCGGGTCGCCGCGTCCCTGTCCATGCCCGGCTTCTCCCCGGACGGGCTCGCGGTCTTCGGCGCCGCCGGCGACCGGCTGCGGATCATCGGCCACCACGGGCACCAGAGCGCCGGCGGCGACCCCTTCAGCGACATGCGGCTGGACACCGACCACCCGGCGGCCGAGGTGGTCCGCTCCGGCCGCGCCGTCTACCTGCCGAGCCCCGACGAGTACGCCCGCCGCTACCCCACGAGCTGGCCGCTGGCGCAGCCGCTGGGCCGGCAGTCCTGGGCGTACCTGCCGCTGATCGTCGCCGGGCGGACGATGGGCGCGTGGCTGGCGGCCTTCCGCCACCAGGTCGTCTTCACCCCCGACGAGCGGTCCGTGCTGACCACCGTCGCCCGGATGCTGGCGCAGGCGCTGGCGCGCGCCGGCGTCGCCGAGACCGAGCGCGAGCTGTCGCTGGGCCTCCAGCGGTCGATGATGCCGGTGATCGGGCCGGCGATCCCCGGCATGGCGGTCGCCGGGCGCTACGTCCCCACCGGCGGCGGGCTCCAGGTCGGCGGCGACTGGTACGACATGATCCCGTTGCCGTCCGGCCGGATCGCGCTGGTCATCGGGGACGTCCAGGGCCACGACGTCCGGGCGGCCGGGCTGATGGGCCAGCTCCGGATCGCGCTGCGGGCGTACGCCTCCGAGGGGCACCGGCCGGACGCGGTGCTCTCCCGCGCCTCCCGCTTCCTGCACGGCGTCACCGACGCGTACGACTCCCCGGAGGTCTCCGACCTCTCCGACCTCTCGGGCTTCTCCGGCCTCTCCGGTCCGCGCTTCGCGACCTGTCTTTACCTGGAGGTCGACCCGGCGACCGGGCACATCGAGATCGCCCGGGCCGGGCACCCGGAGCCGGCGGTGCGGATGGCGGACGGCACGGTCATCGTCTGGCCCACGGAGGGCGGGCTGCCGCTCGGCATCGACCCGGACTCCGACTACCCGACGACCCGGCTGCGGCTCCAGCCCGGCGAGACGATGATGATCTGCACCGACGGGCTGTTGGAGACCGGCGGCCACGACCTGGACACCGGCTGGGTGCGGCTGCGGGAGGTCATGGAGCGCCACCCGGACACCGCGTCCCTGGAGGAGCTGGCCGACTCCCTCGTCCAGGCCGTCCACGGCCCCGTCTCGCACCACACCACGGGCCCGCTGGCCGACCGGCGCGAGGACGACGTGGCCCTGGTGCTGCTCTCCCGCGAGGGCGGCCCGGTGGCCGTCGCGCCGCGGCGCACCGCGATGACGATCGCCCAGGCGGAGCCGGAACGGATCGCGGCGGCGCGCCAGACCGTGCGGGAGCTGCTGCACGACTGGGCGGACCCGGAGCAGGTCGACTCGGCGGTGCTGATGGTCTCCGAGATGGTCACCAACGTCCTGGTGCACACGGACGGCAACGCGCTGTTGGTCGCCCGGGTGACGCACCCCGACGGCACGGGGGAACGCGTCCTGCGGGTCGAGGTCGCCGACGGCAGCGACGAACTCCCCCACAAGCGACGCCCGGGCGAACTGGCGTCGTCCGGGCGCGGGCTGGTGCTGATGGAGATGCTGGCGGACGCGTGGGGGGTCGATCCGCGGGGCGAGGGCAAGTCGATCTGGTTCGAGCTGCACGAGTCGAAGCCGGAGCCGGAGCCGAAGCCGGCGTAGGGGGCAGGGCGTTGGGGCCGTGGATCCTACGGCTTCGCGATGCTGATCCTGCTGGTGCTGCGCCCGCGACCGGGCGGGGGCGGGTTGAGACGTCCTCCGCCACGTGGCGGAGAGCGCGGGGCGGGCGTCACCGCGGCGGCGTAGGCGCATCGGGCCTCCGGGCCGACGGCAGCGGGCCGACGGCCCGGCAGGGTGGTGCCCATGGACGAACGGACCGGCACTGACTCCCGCAACGACGCTGTCAACACGACCCCACCGGCGCCCCGTTGGGCGGTTCGGGCGGCGCACCTGACCGCGCTGGTGGTGCTGCCGACGGGGCTGTGGCGGCTCGCCATGGTGCTCGGCCACCCGTCCGGCTACACCGACGAGGGCTTCGTCCCCTTCGAGACGTTCGGCTCGAAGGTGTGGATGCTGACGCTGAGCGTGGGCTGTGAACTCCTGGCGCTCCTGACGATCGGCCTGGTGCGGCCGTGGGGCGAGGTCGTCCCGCGCTGGATCCCCCTGATCGGCGGCAAGCCGGTCCCACTCCTCGCCGCGGTGATCCCCGCGGCCCTGGGCGCGCTGGTCCTGACCGGCGTGTGGGCCGTCATGCCCCTGTGGTGGAGCGTCCCGCACGCCGACATGACGGCCACCGGCAACCTCGTGGTCGGCATCCTCTACCAACCACTGGTGCTGTGGGGCCCCTTGGTGGGGGCGGTCACCTTCTCGTACTACCGCCGCCGCCGAGCGGGGGCGTGCTCTGTCACCCGCTGGCGATAGGGTCGCGACGCTGCGAACAAGTGTTCCCGAGGCATGTGTGCGAAGTGCGCGGGGAACGAAGGGAGTTCGCCGGCCCGCCACGTTCTCCAGTTGCGACGGGCGCGTCAGCACGACGGCTGCAACGGCACGACTGTCGCGGCGGCACGACGCGGAGGACACCGGCACCCCGACCCGGAACGAATGGAGACCGCACGATGCTCAGAACCCCGCCCCGCCGGCGTGGTACGGGAACGTCCTCCCCGCTCAAGGGCGCCGCCGCCCGGCGGACCCTCGGTGCCGTCGTGGCGCTGGCCGCGTCCATGGCCACCATGGTGACCGCGGCACCGCCGGCGGCGGCAACGTACGGCTCGGACCGTTGCCCCGCGGGTAGCTTGTGCCTGTTTGAGCGCTGGGCGTTCAAGGGCGAGATGAAGATCATCTCGACGAGCCACGCCGGCATGGGGCGCTTCGACAACAAGACGTCGTTGTTGGAGAACAACGGCCCGCTGTGGGGCTTCGCCTACTTGGAGCCCGGCTACAAGGGCGACGCCTTGCTCATCACGCCGATGAACGGGCCCATCGACGTCGGCGGTTTGTTCGGCGGTCGATTCGACAACTCCATCAGCTCGATCAAACTCGCCACCACCCGCTACGAGCTGGAGAACGACGTCCCCTGGATGGACTGGTACCGCGGGCCGGAGAGCAAGCGGCCGACGGGCCTCCCCCGGGCGAACCAGTTCGGCGACATGAACCACGACGGCCACCCCGACCTCCTGGAGCGCGCGGACGACGGCCGGTTGTGGTTCCTCTCAGGCACCGGTGCCATGGGCAAGCTCGTCGGGACCGGTTGGAACGACATGACGCAGCTTCTCCGGCACGGCGACTACACCGGGGACGGCAAGGAAGACCTGCTCGCCCGGGACAAGACCGGGGTGCTGTGGACCTTCCCGGGCCGCGGCGACGGCGGCCTCGGCAAGAAGATCAGGGTCGGCGGCGGCTGGAACGGCATGCGCGACCTCGCGGCGGCCGGCGACCTGACCGGCGACGGCCGGGCCGACCTGCTCGCCGTCGACACCGCGGGCACCCTGTGGACGTACCCCGGCAACGGGCAGGGCATCTTCGGCGTGCGCCAGAAGGTCGGCGGCGGCTGGAAGGCCATGAACGAGCTGGCCGCACCGGGCGACATGAACGGCGACGGCAAGGCCGACCTGCTGGCCCGAGACGGATCGCGCGCCCTGTGGCTCTACCCGGGCAACGGCAAGGGCACCTTCGGGGTGCGCAAGCAACTGCCCCTGTCCTGGCGCAACGACGGCCCGCTGGTCACCACCGGCGACGTGAACGGCGACGGGCTGCCCGACCTCATGCGGCCCGTCGGCAGGAACGTGTACGTCCACTTCGGGGACGGGAAGGGGTCCGTCAGCCGTGCCCAGCCCATCATGAACTGGGACGACGAGCCCAACGTCCGCATCTTCTGACGGACTGGGGAAGAACCACCGCACCGCTTCGACGAACGGCGTCGGCGCCGCGCCCCGCGCCGACGAACGAGGGGCGGGCCCGGAGGAAACCCGGGCCCGCCCCTGCGCATGACGGCGTGCGTCGTACGGCGACGGCTACTGCTTCGCCGGCTCCTCAAGGCGCGGGAAGAGCACCGCGCCCTTCGTCACCGTCGAGCCCACCGGCAGCAGGCCCCACTCGCCCGCCGCCGCGACCCGCTGGTCCGCCAGCGCGCCGAGGCCCGCCTCGGCGCCCAGGGAGTCCCACAGCGCCTGCGAGGTGCGCGGCATGACCGGGTTCAGCAGGACGGCGACCGCGCGCAGCGACTCCGCCGCGGTGTACAGGATCGTCGCCAGCCGCGCCCGGCCCTCGTCGGAGGTGTCCTTCGCGACCTTCCACGGCTCCTGCTCGGTGAGGTAGCCGTTCACCTGCTTGACGAAGTCGAAGACCGCCAGGATGCCGCCCTGGAAGTCCAGCTCGTCGCCGATCTTCCGGTCGGCCTCGGCGACGGCCTTCGCCAGGCCGTCCCGCACCGCCTGCTCGGCCTCGCCCGCCGCCGTCGCCGCGGGCAGCTCGCCGCCGAAGTACTTGCCGACCATCGCGGCGACGCGCGACGCGAGGTTGCCGTAGTCGTTCGCCAGCTCGCTGGTGTAGCGGGCGGTGAAGTCCTCCCAGGAGAACGAGCCGTCCTGGCCGAAGGCGATCGCGCGCAGGAAGTACCAGCGGTAGGCGTCCACGCCGAAGTGCGAGGTCAGGTCCTGCGGCTTGATGCCGGTCAGGTTGGACTTCGACATCTTCTCGCCGCCGACCATCAGCCAGCCGTTGGCCGCGACCCGGCCGGGCACCGGCAGGCCGTTCGCCATCAGCATCGCCGGCCAGATGATCGCGTGGAAGCGCAGGATGTCCTTGCCCACCAGGTGCACGTTGGCCGGGAACGTCTCCGCGAACTTCGCGGGGTTCTCGTTGTAGCCCACGGCGGTGGCGTAGTTCAGCAGCGCGTCGATCCACACGTAGATCACGTGCTTCTCGTCCCACGGGATCTTGATGCCCCAGTCGAACGTCGAGCGCGAGATCGACAGGTCCTGGAGGCCCTGCTTGACGAAGTTCACGACCTCGTTGCGCGCGGACTCCGGCTGGATGAAGCCCGGGTTCGCCTCGTAGAACTCCAGCAGCTTCGGGCCGTACTCGCTGAGCTTGAAGAAGTAGTTCTCCTCCTTCAGCAGCTCCACGGGCTTCTTGTGGATGGGGCAGAGCTTCTGCCCCGCGTACTCGCCCTCGCCGTCGATCAGGTCGCCGGGGAGCTTGTACTCCTCGCAGCCCACGCAGTACGGGCCCTCGTACCCGCCCTGGTAGATCTCGCCCTTGTCGTACAGGTCCTGCACGAACTCCTGCACGCGGTCCGTGTGCCGCTTCTCCGTCGTCCGGATGAAGTCGTCGTTCGCGATGTCCAGGTGCTCCCAGAGGGGCTTCCACGCCTCCTCGACGAGCTTGTCGCACCACTCCTGCGGGGTGACCCCGTTCGCTTCGGCAGTGCGCATGATCTTCTGACCGTGCTCGTCCGTGCCGGTGAGGTACCACACCTTCTCACCGCGCTGGCGATGCCAGCGGGTGAGCACGTCCCCTGCAACGGTCGTGTAGGCGTGGCCCAGGTGAGGAGCGTCGTTGACGTAGTAGATGGGGGTCGAGACGTAGTACGCCTTCGCCCCCTGCTTCTCGGATCCAGTGGCCGCCATGCCCGAAATCCTATCGGCCCGGGCGCACCGCCCCGTCCGGATTAACCGGTGGCACCCGCATGCTCACCGAGGGCGGCGGCGGGCGAGTGGGGTCGAGGGCGACGGCGACGGACCGAGGGCGGCGGTGGCGATGGACGAGGGCGGCGACGGACCGAGGGCGGCGGAGGCCGCGAAACATCGGCGAAACACCCCGGGGCGTAGAAAGCACGCATCCTGGGGGGAGACATGCCGCAAACATGCCGTAAAAGGGAACGGATGGGGACAGCACCATGCGGGTACTGGTCGCGGAGGACGAACAGGTACTGGCCGAACTCGTCGCCACGGGACTTCGCCGGGCCGGATTCGCCGTCGACACCGTCTACAGCGGGGACGCCGCCCTCGCCTACCTAGGGCTCCACGACTACGACGTCGTCGTCCTCGACCGCGACCTGCCGCGGGTCCACGGCGACCAGGTCGCCCGGCACCTCGTCGCCACCTCGTCGCGCACCCGGATCCTGATGCTGACCGCGTCCGCGTCCATGG
This sequence comes from Streptomyces sp. NPDC017979, assembly GCF_044328175.1. Classification (NCBI taxonomy): domain Bacteria; kingdom Bacillati; phylum Actinomycetota; class Actinomycetes; order Kitasatosporales; family Streptomycetaceae; genus Streptomyces; species Streptomyces sp. NPDC017979. The sequence goes on from NZ_JBIRGU010000005.1 coordinate 100,211, forward strand.
AGGACCGGGTCGAAGGGCTCGACCTGGGCGCGGACGACTACCTGGGCAAGCCGTTCGAGTTCCCCGAGCTGGTGTCGCGGGTGCGGGCGCTGCGCCGGCGCAGCGCCCGCTTCGTACCGCCCGTGCTGGAGCGGCACGGCATAAGCCTGGACACCGTCCGCAGGACCGCGGAGCGCGACGGGCGGGAGCTGGACCTGTCGCCGAAGGAGTTCTCCGTGCTCCAGATCCTGCTGGAGGCCGAGGGCGGGCTGGTCTCCGCGGAAGAGCTGCTGGAACGGGCCTGGGACGCGCACGCCGACCCCTTCACCGGCGCCGTCCGGGTCTGCATGAGCAAGCTGCGGTCGAAGCTCGGCGAGCCGGCGCTGATCCGTACGGTGCAGGGCTCGGGGTACGCGCTGTGAGGCCGCTCGGCGTCGGCCGCATGGTCCGCTTCTTCGGCGGGCTGTCGGCCCGGACCCGGATCGCCCTGGTCTTCGGCGCGGTCTTCCTGGTGCTCGGCGGGGCCCTGCTGACCGTCGTCAACCTGCTCTCCAGCGCGGGGACGGAGACGGAGGCGGAGGCGATCGCCCGCCGGGTGCGGCTGGTGCCGGCGCCGCTGCTGAGCCCCACCCAGGAGGCGTTCCGGTCCGGGAACGCGTACGGGGTGCCGTACGGAGTGGGGCCGATACCCGGCCTCCGCGGCTCCCAGTCGCAGCTCTCCGCCTCGTACTGGATCGACTCCGACCTCTCCACCGCGTACCAGCTCACGGACAACGTCAGCGACGCCGCGTCGCAGCAGATGCTGTACTGGTCGGTCGCCGCGCTGCTGGTGACGGCGTTGTGCGCGGTGGCCGTCGGCTGGTGGACGGCGGGGCGGGTGCTGCGCCCGGTGCACGCGATGACGGCCCGCGCCCGCCGGCTCTCGGAACGCACCCTGCACGAGCGGATCGGCGACGCGGACGGGCCCGACGACGAGCTGAGGGAGCTCGGCGACACCCTGGACGCGCTGCTCGCGCGGCTGGAGAAGGCGTTCGACAGCCAACGGCGGTTCATCGCGAACGCCTCGCACGAACTGCGCACCCCGCTCGCCACCCAGCGCACCGCGATCCAGGTCGGGCTCGACGCGGCCGCTTCGGCGGACGAGTTGGCGGCCACCAAGCAGGTGCTGCTGGAGAGCAACCGGCGCAGCGAGCGGCTGATCGAGGGGCTGCTGATGCTGGCGCGCGGCGAGCGCGGCTTGGAGGACTGCGAGGACGTCGACCTGGGCGCGATCGCTGCGGAGGAGGCGGCGCGCTACGACATCCGGGCGGTACGGGCCGGGGCGGACCGGCCGCGGCTCTCCCTGCGGAAGGGGGGCGGGGCGCCTGCACCGCGGGTGCGCGGTGACCGGCTGTTGCTGGCGCAGCTCGTGGACAACCTGGTCGCGAACGCCGTGGCGTACAACGTGCCGGGCGGAACGGTGTCGGTGGTGGTGTCCGGGGGCGTGCTGACCGTGGAGAACACCGGGCCGACGGTGTCGGAGGAGGACGTGCCGGCGCTCTTCGAACCGTTCAGGCGGGGGGAGGGGCGCGACCGGATGGGGCCGGGCGCGGGCCTCGGGCTCTCCATCGTCCGCTCGATCGCGGAGGCGCACGGCGGGACGGTGACGGCCCGGCCGGGGCCGTCGGGCGGGCTCTCCGTCACCGTGCGGCTGCCGGAGTCCCGTACGGAACGCGGCGCGGGGCGGACCGGTCGCCCGGCCCGCCCCGCGGGGCGCGTCAGGGGCGCCAGACCTTGAGCAGTCCGTCGAAGAGCTCCGCGGCGGGGAGGTCCTTCGGGGCTGGGCCCGCGTGGAAGAAGCCGACGTTCGGCGGGTTCTCCGCGGTCAGCTTGCGCAGGTAGTCGAACGCCTTCGCGTCGTGCTCGCCGAAGGCCACGAACTGCCAGAACACCGGGCGGTCGGCGGCGGCGGTGAGCGCGGCGGTGGCGGCGGTGCGGGACTCGGGCGCGCCGTCCGTCTGGAAGACGACGAACGCGGGCGCTGCGGGGTCCGCGGAGGCGGCGTGGAGTTCGAGCACCTTCTCGACGGCGAGGTGGTAGTTCGTCCGCCCCATGCGGCCGAGCGAGGCGTGCAACTCGTCGATCTTGCCCTGGTACGCGTCGGCGGTGAGGGCGCCGGTGCCGTCGACGTCCGTCGAGAAGAACACCACCGAGACCTCGGCCCGCCCGAGTTGCCCGGCGAGCGCGAGCGTCTGCTCGCCGAGCTTCTGCGCGCTGCCGTCCTTGAAGTACCCGCGCATCGACCCGGACCGGTCGAGCACCAGATACACGGCGGCCCGCTCGCCCTCGACGCCCGCTCGTGCGACGGCCGCTGCGGCGGCGGGGGCGTGGGGGGTGACGTCGGTGCCGGTGCCGGCCGCGGGCGCGCCTGCGGCGGGCTCGGCGGTGGCGTCGGCCGCGGTTGCCTGTGCGGGTGCGTCCGGCGTCTTGTCGGTGCTGACGGTCTCGTCTGCGGCCGGTTCGCCGTCCGTACTGGCGGGCGTGGCGTCGTTCGCCTCAGCGGCGGGGGCCGGCGCCTGGGCCGTGTCGTCGGTACGGGCGTCTGCGGGCGATTGCGCGGGTGCGGCCGCCGGCTGCGCGGTGTCTGCTTCGGCGGCGGGCGCGGCGCCAGTGGTCACGGCGTTAGCGGTCACGGCGTCAGTGGTCGCGGTGTCGGCGGTCGCGGTGTCGGCGGTTGCCGCCGGCTCCGCAGGTGCGGTTTCGGCGGGGGCCTCGGACCGGGCGGGGGCCTCGTCGTCGGCAGCAGGCGCGGCCTCCACGGCCTCCACGGCCGGAGCAGCGGCAGCACTGCCGGCGTCGGTCCCGGGCTCGACGTCGGCCCTGACCGGGGCGTCGTCGTCCTTTGACGCTTCGGACGCGACGGCTTCTGCGGGTGCGTCCGGCGTCTCGTCCGCGCTGACGGTGTCGGCCACGGCGGCCTCGGTGGCCGGGGCGGTTTCCGCCTGGGCGGTCTCACCCGCGGCACCGGTGTCGTCTGCGGCGGGCTTGGCTTCGGCACTGACGGGCGCGGCGTCTGCTTCGGCGGCGGTGGCAGCCTCGGCCTCGGTTTCGACCTCGGCCTCGGCCTTTGTCTCGGTCTTGGCGTCAGCGCTCGCCGGGGCGTCGTCGTCCTTCGCCGGCACGGGCATGGCGTCCGCCGACGGCTCGGGCTCGTCGGTGTCGACGGCGTTCTTCGCCTCGGCGGTTGCGGGGCCGGACGCGTCGGAGTCGTCGGCGGCCTGCGTCTCGTCAGAGGTGGTGGCGTCCGCGGACGCGCTGTCGGCCGCCGGGCTCGCGGCCTCGGCCTCTGCCGGTGCCTGCGGCTTCGCGGGCTCGGGCTCGACTGCGGCGGTCGGCTCGGCGTCCTTGCTCGTCGACGCGGCGGGCGCGGAGTCGTCGACCTTCGCCGCCTGCTCGGGCTCGGCGACGGCTCCGTCGGCGCTCGCCTCGGCGGTGTCGCCCGCGGGTGTGCTGTCGCCTGCGGCGGCCGGTGCGTCCGGCGCGGCACCCTTAGCGCCCTCGCCCTCGCCCTTGCTCGCGCCAGCAGCCACGTCAGCGTCGGCCGGCTCGGGCGTCGGCTCCGAGCGGGTCTGAGCCGGGACGGACGCCGAACGCGGGCGGGGGTTGTCGAAGGCCGCCGACACCAGGTCCGCCGCGTGGCTCTCGGTGGATTCAGCGCCGGACGCCGCCGTCTTCGCCGGTGCACCGGAGCCGGAGCCGGCATCGGAACCGGAGCCGGCATCGGAACCGGACGCGGACGCTGCCGGCTTCACGGACGCCGCAGCGGCCGCATCCGCATCCGCGGACTCGCGCGTCCCCGAAGCCGAAGCAGCCGGATCCGTACGGTCGGACTGGGGCGGAACGGAGGCCGACGCCGACGCCGATCCGCTGGTCTCCGCGCGGTCGAGACCGAACACCTTGCGCAGCAAACTCCGAATGCCCATGAGTGAGCCCTTTCGCATGAGTTGAATGCGTTGTTTATCCGCGCTCGGGGCAGACTGTCCCAGTACTCCCCTGGCCAGGGCGGACACGTAAGGTTATCCGCCGCACGCCCGCCAGCCCGGCAGGGGCGACCCGCTCGCCGTAGACCCCCGTACCGCACCGGATCCCGCCTCGGTTGGCCGGGACCTTACGGTCCACGTCCCGGATTCATCCACCGTTCACTCAACGTCCGCCACTTTGCACACGTTCCCCCCTAACGTCACGCCCGGAGAGATTCCGACACGCTGTCGGCGCGCTGCGCGCCGGAGGAGGACGAAGTGCGCAAGCTGCTGCCGTTGTTGAGCAAGCCGCACGCGGGTGGACGTTCCGCGCTGACCTGTCGTTTCCGCTGTGGTGACGCCTGCTTCCAGGAGGTGCCGAACACCAGCGACAACGAGTACGCCGGCGACATCATCGCGGGCGCGCTGTCGCGCCGTTCGATGGTGCGGGCCGCCGCGGTCGTGACCGTCGCCACCGCGGCCGGTGCCGCGACCGTGGCGAACGTGGGCGGCGGCGCGCAGGCCACCGCCGCGCCGCTGGCCGGCCGGGGCCGCGGGCCCGGCGCCGGCAGCGGTGACGGCGCCCGCGGCCTGCGCTTCTCGCCCGTCGCGCCCAACAAGGACGACAAGGTCACCGTCCCCGGCGGCTACACCCAGGGCATCGTGATCCGCTGGGGCGACCCGATCCTGCGCGGCGCGCCCAAGTTCGACCCGAACAAGCAGACCGCGAAGGCGCAGGCGGGGCAGTTCGGCTACAACAACGACTTCCTTTCGCTGCTGCCGCTGCCCGGCGAGCGCGGCCGACAGGTGCTCGTGGCGAACCACGAGTACACCGACGAGGTGCTGATGTTCCGGGGGTACGACCCGGAGAACCCGACCCGCGAGCAGGTGGAGATCGCCTGGGCGGCGCACGGACTGTCCGTCGTGGTGGTCGAGGAGGAGCGCAAGTCCGGCGGGCTGACCCCGGTGACCCGCCACCGCCTCAACCGTCGACTGACCGCGACCAGCGAGTTCAGGGTCACCGGCCCGGCCGCGGGCAGCCCGCTGCTGCGGACCTCCGCGGACCGCACCGGCTCCCGCGTCCTCGGCACCCTCAACAACTGCGCCGGCGGCGAGACCCCTTGGGGCACCACGCTGCACGGCGAGGAGAACTTCAACCAGTACTTCGCCAACGGCTCCAGCGCCACCGACAAGCGCTACGGCATCGGCACCGGCGCCTCCGAGCGCAAGTGGGAGCGGTTCGACAAGCGCTTCGACGTGCAGCAGGAGCCGAACGAGTCCCACCGCTTCGGCTGGGTCGTCGAGCTGGACCCGTACGACCCCGACTTCACGCCCCGCAAGCGCACCGCGCTGGGCCGCTTCAAGCACGAGGCCGCGCAGCCGCGGATGACGGACGACGGCCGCCCGGTGGTCTACATGGGCGACGACGAGCGGTTCGACTACTTCTACAAGTTCGTGTCGTCGAAGCGGATGATGAAGGGCAACTCGCGGGCCGCCCGCGAGCACAACCGCACCCTGCTGGACGAGGGCACCCTGTACGTCGCCAAGCTGTCCGGCGACAGCCCGCAGAGCGAGGTCGACGGCTCGGGCAAGCTGCCGAACGACGGCGAGTTCGACGGATCCGGCGTGTGGATCCCGCTCGCCACCGGCGACACCTCGCACGTGCCGGGCATGACCGCGGACGAGGTGTACGTCTTCACCCGTCTCGCCGGCGACAAGGTCGGCGCGACGAAGATGGACCGCCCCGAGGACGTGGAGCCCTCCCCGCGCACGGGGCGGGTGTACGTGGCGCTGACCAACAACAGCGACCGCGGCAAGCCGGGCAAGCCCGGCGCCGACGAGGCCAACCCGCGCAACCTCAACAAGCACGGCCAGATCCTGGAACTCGCCGAGAACTGGGACGACCCGACGGGCGACGGCTTCGCCTGGCGGCTGTTCCTCGTCGCGGGCGACCCGAAGGACCCGTCCACGTACTTCGCCGGCTTCCCCAAGGAGAAGGTCAGCCCGATCTCCTGCCCGGACAACGTCGCCTTCGACCCGCACGGCAACCTGTGGATCTCCACCGACGGCAACGCCCTCGGCTCCCACGACGGCCTGTACGGCGTGGCCACCCACGGCGAGCGGCGCGGTGAACTGAAGCAGTTCCTCACCGTGCCCAAGGGCGCGGAGACCTGCGGCCCGGTCATCCAGGAGCGTCGGGTGCTGGTCGCGGTCCAGCACCCGGGCGAGGTCGACGGTGCCTCCGTCGAGAAGCCCGCGAGCACCTGGCCCGACGGCCCGGGTCGACTCGTCCGCCCCTCGGTCGTCGCCGTCTGGCGCAAGGACGGCCGCGACATCGGCGTCTGAGCCGCGCCCCCTGGCCGCACCGGCGCACGGGCCCCCGCCCCCACCTGGGCGGGGGCCCGTCCCGTCCCCTGCCCCGGCCGGAACGCCCGCCGGGCCCTTCGCCGGGCCCTCTCGCAGGGAAAACCCCCGCCGCGTACGGTGCGCCGGGTCGTACAGTCAAGGCATGGCTTCCCAGGATTCGTCCGCACCACCGCCGCCCGCCGGCGGGTCCGAGCGCATCGACGCCTGGATCTGGTCCGTACGCCTGACCAAGACCCGCTCCCAGGCGGCGGCCGCCTGCAAGGCGGGCCACGTCCGGGTCAACGGACAGCGGGTCAAGCCGGCGCACGCCCTCAAGGTGGGCGACGAGGTCCGGCTCTTCCACGCCGACCGCGAAAGGCTCGTCGTCGTCTCCAAGCTCATCCGCAAGCGGGTGGGCCCGCCGGTCGCCGTCCAGTGCTACGTGGACAACAGCCCGCCGCCCCCGCCGAGGGAGTTCGTCGCGCCGGTCGCCGTGCGCGACCGCGGCACCGGCGGCCCCAGCAAGCGCGACCGCCGCCAGATGGACCGCCTCCGCGGCAGCGCCAAGCGCTGACCATCACCCTGTGCTGGCCATTACCAAGTGCTGACCGTCGCTCCATACTGACGTCACCCCGTGCTGGCCATCGCCCAGCGGAGCCGTGCGTTGGGGACCGTACCCCCTTTCGTGGCGCTGCGGCCCGGGTATCTCCCGGGGCGGATGCGTCAACGGGCGTCGTGCAACTCCAGCTTCGTCAATAGCGCCCGGTGGTCGGTGTCGGCCAACTCCAGGAAGCGGGCCGAGCGGACCGAGAACTCCTCGCTGATCAGCACGTGGTCTATCTGGGTGCCCAACGGCCGGCTCACCATCGTCGGCCAGGACGGCGTGCGCGCCGCACCCCCGAGGACCGCGGCGTCCCGCAACCCGCCCGCGTCCAGCACGCGGCGGAACGCGGCGTGGTCCTGCGAGGAATTGAAGTCGCCCGCGATGATGCCCGGGGCGTCCTTCACCCCGGCCGCGTACGTCCGTAGCTGGCCCAGCTCGCGGCGCCAGTCACCGAGGCCGCTCGGGACCGGCGGCATCGGGTGCGCCAACTGGAGGTGTACCTCGCGGCCTGCTATCTCGGCGACGGAATTGGGCTGCGCCAGCGTGGAGTCGATGCCGGGGGCGGTGCGCAACGGGTACTTGCTGAGGATGGCCGAGCCGAAGGCGAGCTTGCCCTCGACGACGTTCCGATGGGGGTAGTCCGCCAGCGGTATCTCCCGGGCCAGGCCCTCGGAGCACTCCTCCGCGCACTCCTGGACGAACACCAGGTCGGGCTGCTCGCGCTTGATGGCGGCGAGTAGGTCCTCCGTGGCATTGCCGAACTCCACGTTGGACGTGAGGACTTCGACTCCGGCTATGACCTTGCCGGAGGGCTTCTCGGCGAGCCCGGTGTCGTACGGCCGCACGAACCAGCCGGCGACCGCGAGCACCGCGGCGGCCCAGATCATGCCCGTGCGCCACCGGGCGAGGAGCGCCAGCAGCAGGGCCGCGCCGGTGGGCACCAACAGCCAGGGCAGGAAGGCCAACAACTGGGGGACGGGCGTCGTGGCGTCGGTGTCGGCGACCCGGCAGGCCACCACCACCGTCGGCACGAGCAGCAGCAGGGCGGAGAACCAGGCGGCCACCCGGCGGCTGCCACCGCCCCGCTGGCGCTCGGCAGGGGCGTCATCGTCCCGCTGCGCGGCGTCGTCCGCCGCCGTCGAGATGGCGCTGTCCACTCCGGCCTCCGGCTGTCTGCTGTGTCTGAAGAAGCGTCTGATGTATCGGACGGTGTCTGCGTGCGTGTGTAGCGGTGTCGCGTCGTCTGAGGCTGGCTGCGGCCATCCGCCGCGATTGCTGCATCCGCCGCGTCCGTGCCGCTCTGCCCTCACCCGTGATGACTTCAGTTTCGACGAGATCGTTCCCGCTGTCCCCGCCGTGGCGTCAACTCGCCGTATGCGGAACGGAGCCTTCAACTCCCGCGCCCGCAGCGCCCTCGGCGCCCGCACCGGACCCGGCGGGCGTACCGACCTCGCCCCCGGCCGGCGTACCGAGCTTTCTGTGCCGCCCGCGCCGGACCAGCGCCGCCACCAGCACGCCGGCCGTCATCAGGCACCACGCGGTGAGCCGCAGCGTCGCGGTCAGGGCGTCGAAGGCCGCGTCGGCCGCGGGGCGGTTCACCCGCAGCGGGAGGTCGTTCAGGGCGAGGAAACGGGCCAGTGCCACGGCGAGCAGGAGCAGCAGGCCGCCCGCGGCGAGCGCCAGCGCGAGTTCCGGGAGCCGGCGCCGGGCGACCAGCAGCACCGCGGCCATCAGCAGCAACGTCAGCAGCGGCAGCCAGACGCCGGCGAGCTGGAGCGTGTCGAACACCTCGCGCGCCGAGCCGAGCGTGTCGTGGTCCAGGACCGTGATCGTCGCGTCCCCCACCGGGATCTCGTGCGCGTACGGCACTCCGTCCTTGCTGAGCTGTGCTTTGAGCTGCTCGATCACCGGGGCCAGGTCGACGCTCGCCGTCTCGCCCTCGTAGCTGGTCAGCGCCTTTTCGACGGCGGTGTGGGCCGCCTGGTTCACCGTGTTCCAGGCCGTCCGGTACGCGTCCGTGCCGGCGAAGGAGAGCACGGCGTCGTGCACCAGGCCGCGCACCTCGTCCGCGGCGTCCGACGTGGCGAACTCCTTCATCACCTCGTCGGTGACCCGGTCGGCGACCGCGTCCTCCACGTCCCGGTCCGAGGCGAGCGGAGCCATGGCCGTGACGTATCCGTCGGTGTCGCCGATCTCCCGGTCGGCCCAGACGGCGAGTGCGCTCAGCGGGGTCAGGACGGCGACGAGGACGATCAGCACGGTCGAGAGGAAGCTCCGCACCCCTCCAGGGAAAGCGGGGTCGCCACCGGGCGCGAGCGGTGCGCCGCCGACCGGGCGGGCCCCGCGCCCACCCGGACGACGCGGTCGGGCGGTCGGGCGGTCGCGTTCCGGGCGGGCGCCGGGCCGACTTGCCGGGTACGGGGCGCGGGTGTGCCCTGGGAGGAGGACACGAGGACGCGCGGAGGCGGCGAGCGCGCGCCGCAGGGCGCGCTGCCCGTCCTGCCTCGGCGGTACGGAAGGAGCCTCCGCCATGGCCACGCACGCGACGGCGCCGATGCGCCACCACGGATCCCTCCAGTGGGCCGTACCCCTCGGCCTGGGCCTGCTCTTCGGCTTCTACGCGGGCTTCCTGCACCGCACCGGATCGCCGGTGAGCTGGTGGGACGTCCTGTACGGGGTGGTCGCAGGGCTCGTCTTCACCGCGCTGGTCTTCGGCCTGGGCAGGATTCAGGGCGCCCTCATCCAGGAGGTGCGCGCGGCGGCGTACGGTGTGCTGGGCGGCGCGGCGGTGGGGTTCCTGCACTCCCTGACCGGCGACAGCGTCTTCAGCTCGTCGATACTCGGACTCATCATCGGCGGGGCGATCGGCGCGGCGGCGTTCTACGTCTTCCACACCCACGAACCCTGATCGACACCGGCCAGCCCCGACCGGCCTCGATCGATCGAGCCCTGCCATGGCCCCGCGCCTGCTCTGCGCTGGTCCTGCGCTGGCCCTGACCTGGCGCTGACGAGGCCGTCAGTGGGCCGACAGCGGCCCGTCAGCGCGAATCTCGCGCGGTCGCCAGATCGGATCTGGCGACCGCGCGAGCATGTCTAGCGCCTCCTGGGTGAAGGGAGGTACGGACATGGACGACGGGGGAGCGGCGCCGCTACGGGTGGCCGTCATCATCGGGAGCACGCGGGACGAGCGGGTCGGCGGAAAGATAGGTGACTGGTTCACCGAGCGGGCTTCCGCGCGCGCGGATCTGGAGCTGTCGGTCATCGACCTGGTCGACTTCGACTTCCCGGCGCACTACCCCCAGCACGCCACCGCCCCGATGCAGGCGTTCACCGACCGGATCGCCAGCGCCGAAGCGTTCGTGATCGTCACCCCGGAGTACAACCGCTCGTATCCCGCTTCGCTCAAGCAGGCCGTCGACTACGCGTACGACGAGTGGCACGCCAAGCCTGTCGCTTTCGTAAGCTATGGGCACGGTTCGTGCGGGATACATGCGGTTGAGCACCTGCGCTCGGTCTTCACGGAGCTGCACACCGTGACCCTGCGCAACGGCGTGGCGATCGACCTCCTGGACGAGTCCCGGGGCGACCGTGACCGCTCGGTCGGGCTGATGCTCGACCAGCTCGGCTGGTGGGGGATAGCCCTCCGCGAGGCCCGGGCCGTCCGCCCGTACGCCTCCTAGGAAGACGCGACCCCGCGAGGCGCGCCTGAGGGGGCGCTGTCGGCAGCGGCGATCCCGTCGCGCTGGTCGACCGACCGATGAGTTTCGGCAATTGGCCGAGTCCACCTCCCACCACCCTGCCGAAGATGTTTTCGATTTTCGAGGACCAGAAGAAGCAAGGACTGACGAATGAGTACAGAGCTGGCAATCGAGACCAAGGGTCTGGTGAAGGTCTTCGGTGAGAACCGCGCCGTGGACGGCGTCGACCTCACCGTGCCCGCCGGCACGGTCTACGGCGTCCTCGGCCCCAACGGCGCCGGGAAGACGACCACGGTCAAGATGCTCGCCACCCTGCTGCGCCCCGACGGCGGCGAGGCCCGCATCTTCGGCAAGGACGTCCTCACCCGGGCGAACGAGGTCCGCAGCCGGGTGAGCCTCACCGGGCAGTACGCGTCCGTGGACGAGGACCTCACCGGCACGGAGAACCTGGTTCTGCTGGGCCGGCTGCTCGGCCACTCCAAGGCCGCCGCGCGCGTCCGCGCCGAGCAGTTGCTCGACGCCTTCGGCCTCACCGAGGCCGGCGACCGACAGATCAAGAACTACTCCGGAGGCATGCGGCGCCGCATCGACATCGCCGCCTCCATCCTGAACACCCCCGACCTGCTCTTCCTCGACGAGCCCACCACCGGGCTCGACCCCCGCAGTCGCAGTCAGGTCTGGGACATCGTGCGCGCGGTCGTCTCCCAGGGCACGACCGTGCTGCTGACCACGCAGTACCTGGACGAGGCGGACCAGCTGGCGTCCCGGATCGCCGTGATCGACCACGGCAAGGTGATCGCCGAGGGCACCAAGGGCGAGCTGAAGGCGTCGGTCGGCTCCGGCGCCGTCCACGTACGGCTGCGCGACGCGGCCCAGCGACCGGACGCCCAGCGACTGCTCAGCGGTGTGCTGGGCGGCGAGATCCAGTTGGACGCGGACCCGGTCGCCCTGACCGCCCGCGCCGGCGCGACCGACTCCGGGCAGGACGCCGCCGAGCAGGCCGGCCGGGCGCTCGCCGAGCTGGCCCGCGCCGGCATCACCGTGGACAACTTCTCCCTGGGCCAGCCCAGCCTGGACGAGGTCTTCCTCGCCCTGACCGACAAGGGCGCCAACCGCGCCGCGACCGACACCACCACCGCAGCGACCGTGACGAAGGGGGCGGCAGCATGAGCACCGCGACGACCACCAAGGCGACCAAGGACCTCGACGACATCGCCCTCGAAGCACCCAGGGCCGAGCACCTCGCCTCGGTGCTGGTGGGCCAGGAGCGACCACCGAAGCCCAGCGCGCTCTCCGCCTCGGTCACCTTCGGCTGGCGGGCAATGCTCAAGATCAAGCACGTCCCCGAGCAACTGTTCGACGTGACGGCGTTCCCGATCATGATGGTGCTGATGTACACGTACCTCTTCGGAGGTGCGCTGGCCGGCTCCACGCAGGAGTACATCCAGTTCCTGCTCCCCGGCATCCTGACGATGAGCATCGTCATGGTCACCATGTACACGGGCATCGCGGTAAACACCGACATCGAGAAGGGCGTCTTCGACCGGTTCCGTACGCTGCCGATCTGGCGGCCGGCTCCGATGGTGGGCTATCTCCTCGGCGACCTGGTGCGCTACGTCATCGCCTCGGTGGTGATGCTGGCCGTCGGCATGATCATCGGGTACCGGCCGGACGGCGGGTTCGTCGGCGTGGTGCTCGGCATCCTGCTGCTGATGGTCTTCGCCTTCGGCTTCTCCTGGACCTGGACGATGTTCGGTCTGCTGCTGCGCAGCGAGAAGTCGGTGATGGGCGTCAGCATGATGGTCCTCTTCCCGCTGACCTTCCTGAGCAACATCTTCGTCGACCCGAAGACCATGCCCGGCTGGCTCCAGACGTTCGTCAACAACAGCCCGGTGACCCACGTCTCCACGGCGGTCCGGGAGTTGATGGCCGGCGAATGGCCCGCGGCGGACATAGCGTGGTCGCTCGGGTGGGCCGGCGCGCTGACGGTCGTCTTCGGGGCGATCACGATGCGGCTGTACAACCGCAAGTAGGACGGGGGCGTGCCCTGGCACGACGAAGGCCCCCTCAGAAGAGGGGGCCTTCGTTCATGGAGCGCCCGGCAGGCCTTGCACCTACATTTCCCATCGGCAGATGGGCGTCTTTCCTTGGACCACAGACGCGTGACTTCCGGTCGGTGAACCGGAGTTACAAGAAGATCATACATACGATCGGGGGTGGTTGTCGCCTCGCGGACACGGAGTAGAAGGCCCCGCGCGGGTCAGAGCCGCCAGTCGACCGCGCGGGCCGGACGGTAGGAGCAGTGGGCGCCGGTGGTCACCGACTCCTTGAGATGCGCGGCCAGTTCGGGGTGGAGCTGCTGCATGCGGCGCAGGGCGTCGCGGATTCGGGCCGTGACCGTCTTACGGGCGCGCTCGGCCTCGTCGCCCAGTCGACGCGTACGGCCACCGAGGCCGGCAGCGGTGCGCAACTCGTCGAGCAGTGCGTCCCGTTCGCGGCTGTACTCAGTGGCGCGGCGTTCGTCACCCAGCTCGGCAGCCCGGTCGATCTCCTCGTCCAACCGCTCCAGCCGGCGGCGGTAGCTGGCTTTGGCCTCCTCGTCGAGGACGGGGTCGCCGCCGAGGCCGCGGGCGGCGATCACCTCGGCGCCGCCTTCAGGGGCCAGCAGTTGGACGGCGGACAGGTCGTCGCCGGCGTGCGTCAGCAGGGCGTGCAGATCCCGTAGGCCCTTGGCGTCCGGCATGTGCGCCACCCGGCCCTCGAAGACCAGCGCCCAGACGGCGCCCTCCCGATGGAACTGCGCGGTCGGCCCGGCCGAAGGGCCCGCGGCCGTAGGGCTCGTGTCCGAGGTTGCCGCGTGCGGACGTTCCTCCAGGGCCGGCTCCGGCGCAGGCACGGGCACGGGCGCAGACGTGGCCACCGGGGTGGGGTGGTGGGGCTGGAGGAGGTGTGTCATCTGTAGTTCTTCGGCGTCCCGGTGGACCGTTGCGACCAGGTCGGCGGGCGCGTCCTGGCCGAGGACGTCGAGGAGGGCGGCGCGGGAGCGCAGCGCCCAGGGCCGGGCCCGCATCCGGTCGGCGGACTCCGCGGCGGACGTCAGTGCGGCGACGGCCGCGGCCCGGTCGCCCCGGGCCGCTTCCAGCAGCCCGCGCCACAGGTCCACCGGCCCGCTGAGGTCGCAGCCGTAGAGGGAGACGATCCATTCGCCGGCGTGCGGCGCGAGGGCCGCCCGGGCCTCCTCCACCCGGGCCGGGTCGCCGGAGGCCGCCGCGACCTGGGCGTGCAGCCGCATCTGGATCGGGGCGAAGAGCCGCGGCACCGGCTCGGACAGCGCCGCCAGTTCCTCGTGCATCCGCAGTGCGAGGGCGGTGTCCCCGGTCTCGACGGCGGTGATGCCGATGCCGATCTGCGGATAGGGGTGGCCCAGGTCGTTCATCTCCGCCAGCAGGATCCGGGCTTCTTCGTACCGCCCCTGGAGCAGGAAGAGCGACCACTGCATGTGGGAGGTGACGTAGCCGAAGGTCGGGTGCTCCCGTTTGAGCACGCCGGCCGCCGACAGCAGGTCCACGGCGTCGGTGAACCGACCGGTGAAGGCGGAGACGAGGGAGTTGTCGATGGCGCGGGAGAGTTCGAAGCGGCGTTGCCCCAGCCGGCCCACCAGGCCGTTGAAGGCGCGCAGTTGCTCGAAGTAGCCCGGGTCGCCCAGCTCCAGCAGGGTGACCCAGCGCATCGAGGTGGCGTGCATCTCCATCTCGCGGTTGTGCGTGCGCCGGGCGACGGCCGCCATCTCGTCGGTGAGGGCCAGCCGCTCCCGGGCGGTGCCGAGGCCCCAGATGGAGTCGTGCCGGGCCCAGAGGGAGAAGCCGAGGGTGTCGTCGTCGTCCGCGCGGCGGGCCAGGGCCGTGATGCGTACGGCCAGGTCCTGGGCGACCTCTTCCACCGACAGCCGGGCGACCGGCTCCCCGCCGTCGCCGATCAGGGCCCGGTGCGCCTCGCGCAGCAACTCGACGCTGCGCGGGCCCGTGCCGAAGGCGCCGCCCGCGGTGAAGTCGTTCTGGTGGATCGTGATGGCGACCCGGGCCAGCAGCTCCGGATCGCGCACGCGGCGGGCGTGCGCTATGGCTTCCTCGTAGACGCGCCAGCCGTTCTCGTCGCCGTGGTGGTGCATCTCGGTGGCGAGGCTGAGCCGGATGAGGGTGGCCCGCTGGACGTCGTCGTCGCCCGTGACCTCCAGGGCGCGCTGGTAGTGCGCCACGGCCTCCTCGGACGCGAGCCGGCCCGAAGCGTCCTCGGCGGCTGCCGTCAGCAGGTCGACCCGGGCCTTGCGGTCCAGCTCGGGGCCGGCGAGGTACGCGTGGCGCGCGACGTCGGCGGGGAGCAGCTTGGCCCGTAGCGCGGAGGAGCCCGCCACGGCCCGTACGACTGAGGCGTGGCGCTCGTGGCGCTGCTGCTCGTCCAACTCGTCGTAGAGCGTTTCCCGTACGAGGTCGTGGACGAAGGCGAACCGGCCGGCGCGGCCGACGGTGACCAGCCGGGCGGCGGTCGCCCGCTCCAGCAGCCGGTCGGCGTGGGCCACGGGGACCCCGGACGCGGCGGCCAGCACCTGTCGGTGGAACTCCCGCCCCAGCACGGCCGCGACGTCCAGCAGCTCGACGACCGTCGCCGGCAGCAGCGCGAGCCGCCGCCGCACGGCTTCGCGCACGCCGGGCGCGACGGTGCCGAAGGGGCTGCCTCCGGCCCAGTTCCGTACGGTCTGCTCGATGAAGAAGGGATTGCCGCCGGAGCGCCGGTGGACCTCGTCGACCAGGGCGGCTTCCGGCTCGCTGCCGGCGAACAGCGCTATCAACGCGCCGACGTCCGCCCGGTCGAGGCCGGCGAGCGTGACGGTGGCGGTGGCGCGGGCGACGAGCGGCAGCAGTAGCGGGCGCAGCGGGTGGTCGGCGGCCTCGACCTCGGCGTCCCGGTACGTCCCGATGAGCAGGACCCGTTCGAACCAGGCGTGGCGCGCGATGAATTCGAGCAGCTTGAGGGTGGCCGGGTCGGCCCAGTGCAGATCGTCCAGGACGACCACGACGGGGCGCTGCTGGGCGGCGGTGACCAGGGCGGTCGTCACGGCGTCGTAGAGCGGGAAGGCGTCCGCGGCCTCGCCGGGCGGGACGCGGGCGACCGCCTCGCCCAGCAGCGTGCCGAGGCGGCCGTCGGCGGCCTTCTCGATGCGGGGCCAGGCGTCGCCGACGGCGCGCCGCAGCCCGCGCATGACCTGGACCCACGGCCAGTAACCCGGGGCGCTGTCGGAGTCCCAGCAGGAGCCGCCGAGCACGAGCGCACCGCGCCGTCTGGCTTCGTCGGCGGCGTCCGTGACGAGCGAGGTCTTGCCGATGCCCGCCTCGCCCGTGACCAGCACGAGGCCCCCGTGGCTTTCGGTGACCCGGCCGATTTCCGTGTGCAGGACGCGGGTGGGGTGCGCGCGCCCGATCAGTGCAGGGGTCATGCCCCAAACGATAGGAGGACCCACTGACAATCGCCCCGGGATAACCCCCGGGCGGCCCCCGGCCCGCGCCAGCCGCTTGCTCCGGCGCGCTGTCGCGTGCGCCCTGTGCTCGGTGCGTGCGCTGTGTGTAATGGGCGTGCTGGGTGTGCTGGGTCGGCGATTGGGGGCGGCGTGGACCGGAATACGTGGATCGTCATCGGGGTCGCCGTCCTGGCGCTGGGCTGGGTGAACTCCTCCGGCGATGACGACGACGGCGACAACGGCACCCCAGCGGCGAAGGGTTCCGCGGGGGCGTCGGCGAAGCCGGGGAGCGGGGTGCCGACGCCGACCGCGCAGCAGCGCACGGCGTTGCTGCGGGCGCTGAAGGCGGTGGACGCCGGGCTGGTCGCGAAGGAGGACCGGGCGGTGAGCCGGGCGCGCAAGGTGTGCAACGACATCAAGCACGGCAAGAGCGAGAAGGCGGTGCGGCCCAACACGAAGGCCCGGTTCGAGGGCAGTGCGGTGCCGAAGCTCACCGACGAGCAGGCGGCGGCGATCGTGGCGGCGGTGAAGACGTCGTTCTGCCCCTGAGGCCCCTGAGGCCCCTAGGGCCGCTGAGGATCCTGAGGCTGCCGTGGCCCCCGTGACCCCCGTGCGCGCCGGCCCCCGTGACCCCCGTGCCCGCCGGCCCCCGTGCCCCCCAGGCCCCCGCGCCGCCCCCAGGCCCCCGCGCGCGGCGGTGGGGATCACGACCGGGCCGCGTGCATCTCGCCCTCGGTGAGGGGCGGGGCGGTCAGCGGGCGCTTCCTGCGGCCGAGCAGCATGGGCCAGATCATGTCCGGCGCGAACAGTCGACTGGGCGCCCGCTCCAGGCTCATGACGTCCAGGAGGGCGCCCAGGGCGCGCGGGTTGGTGGCGCCGGTGTTGACGCAGCGGTCGAGGTAGCGGGCGAGGAGCCGGTCCAGGGGCCTGGGCGGTGCGTCCGTCGCGCCGGGGTAGAGCGCGTCCTGTCCGATGGCCAGGTTCCAGGCGGCGGCGACGGGCCGGGACGCGGCGCGTTGGAGGTGTCGGGCGGTGCCCGGGGAGTGGAAGTTGCCGGAGCGCAGGGTGTCGCGGACCGCGAGGGCGCACTGTGCGGCGACGGTGAGGCCGTGCCCGTAGGTGGGGTTGTAGCGGGCGACGGCGTCGCCCAGGACGACGAATCCTTCCGGCCAGCGCCGGAACTCCTCGTAGTGGCGGCGCCGGTTGGCGGTGCTGCGGCTGGTGAGGACGGGGCCGAGCGGCCTCGCGGAGCGGAGCAGTTCGCCGATCACGGGGTCGCTCAGGCCGAGGGCGAACTCGACGAAGGCGTCGGGATCGTCGGTGGGTTCGCCGCCGCGGGTGCCGGACAGGGTGACGATCCAGCGGCCGTTCTCTATCGGCAGGATGACGCCGCCCTGGCCCGGCGGTTTCGCGGGGTTCGCCTGCACGTTGACGACGGGGAACGCGATGTCGGCCGTCCGCCCGGGGGCCTCGAACAGGCGGGTGGCGTAGCGCACTCCCGCGTTCACCGTCGCTTCCCTGACCTGGGGGAGTCCCAGGTCCCGGAGCCATCGGGGAGCCTGTGAGCCACGGCCGGAGGCGTCCACGACCAGGGCCGCGTCCAGGGTCTCCGTGGAGTTGCCGGTCCGGATGCGCACGCCCCGCACCGAGGTGGCGTCCCCCTCCAGGCCGTGGGCGACGGCGTTCTGGCGCAGCGTGATCCGCTCGTCCTTGAGCACGCGTTGCCGCAGCACGTGGTCGAAGAGGTGCCGGGAGCAGACCAGGTTGGCGTGGTGCGTGGAGGTGAAGCGCCTGAACCACGTTTCGTTGGGGGCGCGGGAGACCATGTCGCCCATGATCTGCGTCAGTCGGGCACCGCTGGCGACGAGTTCGTCGACGAGGCCGGGGACGAGCTCGTTGAGGGCCGAGACGCCGCCGCTCCACACCAGGTGGGCGTGGTCGCCCTGGGGAAGTCCGCGGCGCCGCTCGGGTGCGTCGGGTAATGCGTCGCGTTCGACGATGACGACGTCGAAGAATTCCACGAGCGCGGCTGCCGCGAAGAGCCCCGTGGCACTTCCGCCGACGATGACTGCGGTTGGCTGTCTCACTCTGGTCCGCGCTCCGGTCCTGTCAGGCATGGGGAGTCGTCTTTTCTGATCCGAACAGGCTCTCATGGAATTCTTTGAGCCTTTGGGGGTTGTTCAGCATCCGGGAGATTGATTCCATGTGGTCAATTATTTCCGATCCGATCTCGATCGAATGGTCGTTTTCGCCCTGCCCGCCGTGGGATTCGATGGCGGAGCTGATGGCGACGGCGCCTGCGAGGCCGCGGGCCGTGCGTTCCTCCTCCTGGGCGAGAGCGGTTTCGTACGCCCGTTGGTAAAGGGACCTGTCGTAGTGCGGCGCGAGTTGTAAGAGGCCGTCCAGGATCTGCGTCTGGCGTTGCAGGAGGCGCAGGTCCAGCGGGGCGAAGCGGCCGACGGGGGCGGTCGCCGGGGACGGGGTCACCCGTTGGACGGCGCGGACGAGCGGCTTCAGCGTCCAGTAGGTGAGTTGGTCCCGCGGCCACTGCTGGAGGAAGGGGCCCACGACGGGGAGGATGAAGCCCAGGGCCACCAGGGTGCCGCCGAGGATGGCGAAGGGCGGCGCGATGAGGACGTTCAGGTCGTCCCAGTCCGTGCCGGTCCACCGCGCGCCGATGGCGAGGAACTTCGCGGTGACGAAGACGATGCCGCAGGCGTGGCCGAGTTGGAGGGAGACGAGTCCCGCCCTGAGCCAGCCTTCGCGCACCTTCGAGATCCACGTCCAGATCATCCAGGCGGAGACGACGGTGGATATCAGGTAGCCGAGGAGGTACAGGACGATGTGCTCGCGCATCCAGGGCGTGTTGGCGTAGAAGGTGTCCAGGTCGCGGGCGCGCGACTGGGGCACGTCGGCCATCAGGAACGTCGCCCACAGCGTGGCCACGATGCCGCCGTAGGTGATCCAGACCTGCCGGATCCTGGTGTCCCGCCGCTTGGAAGGCTCCTCGCGCCAGGTGATGAGCATCGTGAGGCACGCCCCGCAGAAGGCGTTGATCATGCTGTACGTCCACGGTGCCGCGATGTTCGGCACTCCGGTGAACGCGTTGATGTTCTGGATGTTCGGCGGCGTCACGGAGACGAAGACGGCCGATGCGAACAGCAGGACGAGCCAGGTGGCCCTGGAGTTCGGGTCCTTCCAGGAACGGATGATCGTCGGCGACTTGAGCGAAAGGCCGGCGATGAGGAGGACGGTCGGCAGGATGTACGGGTGGTAGATCGGTACGCCGTTCATGGTGCGTGGACGCTGCCGGGCGAACAGGCCATTCGGCCTGCGGTCGCACTCGCCCATTCCGCGACGGGTTGATCCGTGCAGGAGGCATTAACTGCCGGCGCTGCGAATAATAAGGACTTCCGGGTCGACCCCTTTTCCACGTTCCGGGAGAATTTCGCAGACTTGCAGAAGGCGTGCATGGCGCTGTGCGGTTCTGGTCGCGCCATGCGCTTGTCCGCTGTCGGATTCATCGGTCGTAGCCCCCCGGGGAATTCATGAATGACACGTGTGAATCACCTTACGGGGCCGCTTGTGATCGCCGCAACGATCGATTCGGGTCCGGAATCGATCGTTGCGGTGGTATTTCCGGCACGGCGGGACGAGCCCCGGTGCTGCTTTTCCCCGCCGCCTCCTCCGTCCGGTCGCCCGCCACGGCCCGCTCCTGTCAGGCCGCTCGCCGCGGCCCGCTGCCGTCACGCGACGGGCGCGGGCGTGTGCCGTCCGGTCGCACCCTCGACGAGCGCCTGCCGTGCCCGGGCGAGTCCGCGTACGGCACGGGTGAGTTGCTCCTCGGGCAGCGTGTACGGGAGGCGTACGTACCGTTCGAAGGCGCCGCCGACGCCGAAGCGCGGGCCGGCCGCGATCGTCACACCGTGATCGGGCGCGAGGGCCGCCAGCCGTGAGCTGACGGGCTCGGGGAACGCGGCCCAGACCGTCAGCCCGCCGGGCGGCTCCGGCGCGTCCACGTCGGGCAGGTGCGCGGCGACCGCCTGCCGCAGCGCGTCCCGTTGCGCCCTCAACCGGTCGAGTGCGTCGGGTCGGCGGGTCTGCCGTTGGTCCAGCAGGACGGCGGTGGCGAGCTGTTCGACGACGGGTGTGCCGAGGTCCGTTGCGGAGCGGGCCTGTTCGACGCGCTCCAGGACGGCGGGCGCGGCGCGGATCCAGCCGATGCGCAGACCGCCCCAGATGCTCTTGGAGACCGAGCCGACGCTGATGGCGGCGGGTGCGTGCAGCGCGAAGGGCTCCGGTTCCGTCCCGTCCAGCGCCAGGTCGGTCATCGTCTCGTCGACGACGGTGGGGCACGCCAGCTTGAGGCCGCGGCGCACGCTCGCGGACATGCACAGCCCGGTCGGGTTGTGGAAGTCGGGGATCAGGTACGCCAGGTGCGCGGCCCGTCCCGCGGCGCGCAGTTGTGCGGCGTCCCAGCCGGACGGCGTCACGGCGACGGGCAGCAGCCGGGCCCGTACGTCGGTGAACGCCCTGATGGCGTGCGGATAGGTCGGGTGGTCGATCAGGACCTTGTCGCGCGGCGACAGGAGCGTGCGCGCGAGCAGGGCCAGCGCGTGTTGGGCGCCGTTGGTGATCAGGACGTGGTCGGGCCGGGTGGGCAGCCCCCGGCGCCCGTACCAGTCGGCGACCGCTGCGCGCAGCTCGGCGGTGCCGTACCGGTCGTAGCCGTGGCGTGCGAAGTGCCGCGGCAGCCGTTCGAGGGCCGTCGCGAACGCGGCGTGCAGGATCTCGTTCGGCGCGGGCGGTGCGGCGAAGGACAGGTCGATCGTGGGCGGCGCGGCGAAGGACGGGTTGATCGTGGACGGCGCTGCACCGGCCCGGCGCTCCGGCGGCGGGTCGTCGGGCAGCCGTACGGTCGCCCTGGCCCGCGCCCGGGTGGCGAGGTACCCGTGGTCGACCAGGGTGCGGTACGCAGCGCCGACGGTCGTCCTGCTGGTGCCGAGCGCCGCGGCCAGGTCGCGCTCGCTGGGAAGGGCAGCGCCGAGGGAGAGGCGGCCGTCCAGGATCAGCAGCCGGAGCCGGTCGGAGAGGCGCTGATGCGCCGGCCCGGCCCCTTCCTGCCAGCTCCCCAGCATGCGGGCCACCGCGTGCGAACTGATCTTCACAAGGCCAGGGTAGGCGATCTGGCTATGGAATCGATGACCAGATCGTCCGCAGGGTTGCTCCATGTCACTTCCCGCGCGCCCCGGACGCTCCTGCACCCCGCCCCCTCCCGACCGGCCCGTGCTGCTGCGCATGACCGCATCCGCGCAGGTCCGGGCCGGGCGGAAGGCCCGCCGGATCCCTCAGCTGCTGGTCGGCCTGGTGGGGTACGGGGCGGCGGTGATGGTGCTCGTCCAGTCCGGGCTCGGCGCCGCGGGCTGGAACGTGCTCACCGAGGGGACCGCCGGCACCCTGGGGATCTCGTTCGGCTGGGCGACGAACCTGATCTCCGTGCTGGTGCTCCTCGCGTGGATCCCGCTGCGGGAGTTGCCGGGGCTCGGCACGCTGCTCAACGTCGCCGTCGTCGGCTTCGCCGCGGACGCCACCGCCGCCGTGCTCCCCGCCCCGCAGGGCGCCCCCGCACAACTCGGCTATCTGCTGCTCGGCCTCGTCGCCCTGGCGTTCTTCGACGCGCTCTACCTCGGTGCGCAGTTCGGCTCGGGCCCGCGCGACGGCATCATGACCGGGCTCGTGCGCCTCACCCGCCTCCCCGTCGCCGCCGTCCGCACCGGCATCGAGGTGTCCGTGGCCAGCGCCGGCTGGCTCCTGGGCGGCACCGTCGGGTTCGGAACCGTGCTCGTCGTCCTGGGCACGGGGCCGCTCGTCGGCTTCTTCCTGCCGCGGGTGACGGTCCGGCTGCCGGTGCCCGGACCGGGCCCGCTGCGCGATCGGAGGACGGCGTCGGCGTGACGAACGCCGCGAGCACCGGGTGGACACCGGGCTCCTCGCCGTACGACGGGCGATCGCGCCCCGGCTGCTGATGTGCGGTGGCTGAGCCTGTCCGTGTCCACAGACTGACCGACCAGGACGGGCAGCAGCTGGAGCAGGTCGTGCGCCCGGGCGGCACGAGTTCGGTGCGCTACCGGCGCGCGATGATGCTGCTCGCCGCGGCAGCCGGGAACCGGGTGCCGGTCAGGAGGCGGACGGCTCGATCTCCCCCGCGAAGACGATGACCTGGTCGATGAGGCTCCGTCGCAGATGGACGACGTCCGTTCCCGCCAGGAGGGGGCCTCCATCAGGCGTGGTGAAGACCCACTGGTACCGGGCCCATTCGTCGGGCATGTCCACCGCTGAGCAGCGCACCATCGTGCCGGTCCCCGCCGGGTGGCGCCGGATGTCCAGCACGAACCGCTCGACCGCCGCGATTCCTTCGCTGCGACCCAAAGGTCCCCAGAAGACCACGTCCGAGGTCAGGGACTGGGAGAGCAGGGCGGTCACATAGCCGTCGTCCGAGGCGTTGAACGCAGAGATGAACATGTCGATCGCGGAGCGTGCGGTCTCTTCCTGCATGCCCCAGTAATACCAGCCGTTTCGCGTGCACTCGTCCCACGAGCCGCCTTCCGATCACGGCGAACCATCCCGGTCACGGCCCTGGAGCGCCCACCTCGGTCAGACGTCCGCCAGGAACGCCGAGACCGCCTCCGTGAACTCCTCCGGCGCCGCGCGGTGGATCAGGTGGCCGGCCGGGATGGTGGTCATGCGGCCGTCGGGGATGCGGCGGGCGAGTTCGGCGATGCCGTCCTGGGGGACGTGGCTGGCCGGGCCGCCGGCGATGACCAGGGTCTCGGCGGTGATGCGGGCGAGGCGGGGCAGCCATCGCGGGTCGGGCCGGTCGAGTTGGCTCCTGACGGCCAGCACCATGGTCCAGTCGAAGGTGAGGGCGCCGTCCGGTCTGGTGGGGGTGCTGGGTTCGCGGGGGCGCGGCAGCGGGGCGTCCTCCAGGACGAGGCGGTGGATCCGGTGGGGGTGGTCCTGGGCCAGCAGGTAGGACACGACCCCGCCCATGGAGTGCCCGATCAGATCCACCCGGGCGAGCCCCAGGGCGTCCAGGAAGCCGAGCACGTCGGCCTGCATGAGTTCGAGCGAGTACGCACTCGGCCAGTCGCTGCGGCCGTGGCCGCGGAGGTCGACGGCGTACGTCCGGTGGCTCCGGGCGAGGGCGGGGAGGACCGCGTCCCAGTCGGCGGCGTCCTCTCCCAGCGCGTGCAGCAGGACGAGCGGTGGTGCGTCCGGTGGGCCGGACGTCCGGTACGAGAGCCGGATGCCGCCGACGTCGACCGAGCGTTGATCAGCCATGGTCGGACGATAGGCGAACCGGGGCGGCCGGAGGTAGGCGTTCACCCGCAGCCGAACCCGCCGAATCGCCGAACCCGCCGAACCCGCCGAATCGCCGAACCGTCGGCGGAACCGCAGTCGACCGCAGCCGAAACCCCGGTCTTCGAGGGCCGGCGAGGGCCGTTGAAGACCGGGGTCGACGTCCCCGCCGCCGTCAGGCCGACGGCAGCGGGTCCAGCGGTGCGTTGTCCGGGCCCGTGGCGCGGCGCGGGGAGACCGCGCCGAGCAGGGCGCTCAGGTCCGGTTCCGCGGGGGTGGCCGCGGTCGGGGACTTCGCGTTGGCGAGCATCGCCTGTGCGAGCTGGCGGCCGGCGCGGGTGATGCGGGTGGGGAGGGTGTCCGTCAGCGGGTCGCCGTTGCCGCCCCAGTCCTCCGACGCCGCGTACACGGCCGTCGGGACGACCTCCGCCCGCAGGTAGGCGAAGAGCGGGCGCAACGCGTGCTCCAGCACCAGCGAGTGGCGGGGCGTGCCGCCCGTCGCGCCCGCCAGCACCGGCTTGCCGGTGAGCGCGTCGGGGTCGATCAGGTCGAAGAACGACTTGAAGAGCCCGCTGTACGACGCGGAGAAGACGGGCGTCACGGCGATCAGGCCGTCCGCCTCCGTGACCGCGTCGATCGCCTCCTCCAGGTCCGCCGACGGGAAGCCGGTGACCAGGTGGTTCGCGATCGCCACGGCCAGCTCGCGCAGTTCGACGACGCGGACCTCGACGTCCGGGGCGGCCACGGCGTCGCCGCCGTTCACGGTGTCGCCGTTGTGCACGGCATCCCCGGCACCCGGGAGTTCGCCCAGGAAGCCGCGTACGGACTCGGTCAACCGGTCGGCGAGCAGACGCGTCGAGGACGGCACGCTCAGACCGGCCGATACGGCCACCAGCTTCAAGGTCATGACTCTCTACTCTCCTCAGGTTTCTCGTACGGGATCGGGCGCGGTCACGCCGTCACGCCTTCGCGGGCTCGCCCGCGCCCCGCACCGCCGGGTGCAGCGGCGCCGCCTCCGGTACGCCCGCCGGCCGCAGGGCCGCGAACTCCTTGCGCAGCACCGGCACGACCTCCTCGCCGAGGATGTCCAACTGCTCCAGCACCGTCTTCAGCGGCAGTCCGGCGTGGTCCATCAGGAAGAGCTGGCGCTGGTAGTCCCCGACGGAGTCGCGGAAGGACAGCGTCCGCTCGATCACCTGCTGCGGGGAGCCCACCGTCAGCGGCGTCTGCTCGCTGAAGTCCTCCAGCGAAGGGCCGTGCCCGTACACCGGCGCGTTGTCGAAGTACGGACGGAACTCCTTCACCGCGTCCTGCGAGTTCTTCCGCATGAACACGTGCCCGCCGAGCCCGACGATCGCCTGTTCCGGGGTGCCGTGCCCGTAGTGCGCGTACCGCTTGCGGTACAGCTCGACCATCTTCTTGGTGTGGCTCATGGGCCAGAAGATGTTGTTGTGGAAGAAGCCGTCGCCGTAGTACGCGGCCTGTTCGGCGATCTCCGGGGAGCGGATGGAGCCGTGCCAGACGAACGGCGGGACGCCGTCCAGCGGGCGCGGGGTCGACGTGAAGGACTGGAGCGGCGTGCGGAACTTGCCTTCCCAGTTGACCACGTCCTCCCTCCAGAGCTTGTGGAGGAGTGCGTAGTTCTCGATGGCCAGCGGGATGCCCTGCCGGATGTCCTGGCCGAACCAGGGGTAGACCGGCCCGGTGTTGCCGCGGCCCATCATCAGGTCCACGCGTCCGTCCGCGAGGTGCTGGAGGTACGCGTAGTCCTCGGCGATCTTCACCGGGTCGTTGGTGGTGATCAGGGTGGTCGAGGTGGACAGGATCAGGTTCTCGGTCCGGGCCGCGATGTAGCCCAGCAGGGTCGTGGGGGACGAGGGCACGAACGGCGGGTTGTGGTGCTCGCCGGTCGCGAAGACGTCCAGTCCGACCTCCTCGACCTTCTGCGCGATGGCCAGGGTCGCCTTGATCCGCTCGTGCTCGCTCGGCGTGCGGCCGTTGGTCGGGTCGGTCGTGACGTCGCCGACGGTGAAGATGCCGAACTGCATGAAGCTCACCTCTCGCGTGCAGCCTCCGGGCTGCCCCGGAAATCAGTAGTTGAACTTTGAACTAAACCCTACAACGGGGACCCCCTCGCGTCTATTCCAGGGTGTGCCCGGGGCCGTTCCATCGCCTGTCGGCCGGCCCGCCTGATCGCCGTCCTCGCAGGTCAGGCCGTGCGTGACGCAAGCCGCGCCCAGCGGGGCCGCCGAAGGGACGTACGCCCTCCGCCACGGCCCCGCCACGGGGTGCGACCGTGCTCGGTCCGCCGCGCCCTCGAAGCCGCGGTGTGCGGGGGGTCGGCGAGCGGGAGCCGGGCTCGGCCCGACGGCCCGCGCACCCCGCCACCGACCGCGGCGCCCCGGTCCGACTCGCCACTGGACCTGCTGTCACTGCCGCGACCGGGGCGCGTGCTGCTGCCTCGCGGCCGTCGTCAGACCGTGCCGCCCTTGATGGCGGCGATGAAGGTGGTGAAGGCGGTGGCGGGGACGTGCAGGACCGGGCCGGTCGGGGTCTTGGAGTCGCGGACGGGGACGACGTCGGACGGGAGGAGGTCTGCGGATACCTCCACGCACGCGCCACCGTTGTTGCTGTAGGAGGACTTGAACCAGCGGGGGGAGTCGGACGTCATGAGATGCCCTTTCGTAGCTGCCTGTTGACGGCGCAAAGGGCCGGCTGAGGCGGCGCCTCCACGTTCAGCCGAGGGTAGCTCTGCGCGTTGCGTCAGAGGGCGGGATCGGCTCGCGCGAGGCGCAAAGACGAGGGTGCCCCGACGAGCCGGGAAGCGGGCTCGACGGGGCACCCTTGCGTTGGTGCGGGGGCGGTCGTCAGACCGTGCCGTCCTTGACGCCGGCCACGAAGGCGGCGAAGGCGGTGGCGGGGACGTGCAGGACCGGGCCGGCCGGGACCTTGGAGTCGCGGACGGGCACGACGCCGGTGGTGGACGCGTGTGCGGGGGCCCACTCGACACAAGTACCACCGCTGCCGCTGTACGAGGACTTGATCCAGTTGAGGGGTTCGGTTATCACGAGATGCCCTTTCGTACCTGATCAATCAGGAACACAGACTCCGCTTGCGACGACGCCTCTGTCTGAAGCTGATGGTAGGCCCTCATCAGCGGCATCACCGAAGTGATCTCACGGTCCAAGTACCCCTGTGTTTGGGACTCCACGTAGCCACACACGGAACGGTCCGTCAGCGTCAGCAAGTTCACCGACCTGTTGAACGGGCGGCGCTCGCCCATGGAGTAGGGCGCGATCTGTAGTGCCGTGTTGGGTTGCTCCGCGAACTCGATCAACCTGGCTAGCTGCCGTCCCATGACGTCGGTGCCTCCGACTACGCGACGGATGCAACTCTCGTCCAGCACGACAAACACCAGGGGGGAAAGGTCCCGAGCCAGGGCTTCCTGGCGCGAAAGCAAGATATGGACGCGCTCCTCGGCCTGCTCGGTGGTGATGGCGCCCCGGCGTACGTGACCTGACTCGATCGCCGCTGCGTACTCGCGCGTCTGAAGTGGACCAGGGATCAAGCCGACCTCGAACAAGCGCACTTCCTCGGCCCGGGCCTCGTACCTCACGTACTCCTCAAACCCCTCCAGCAACGCTGTACGTCGAACTGATCGGCTCTGACGTTCGAGTCGGTCGCCGGTTCCGAGCACCCTGTCCGCGATTGATGCGAAACGTTGAGTTGGTGGGCGTCGACCAGTTTCGACGGCCGAGATATGGGATCCCGTGCAGCCGATCCGGTCTGCTAGCTCGTCCTGCGTCCACCCATGTTCGTCCCTTAGGGCACGCAGTCGCTGGCCAAAGGCCGCGCGGGGGGACTGCTTGGGGTCCAACGTCTTTCGGTTCACCATCTCCGGAACCCACCAATCAACCAGTCTGCGCAAGTTGAACTGCTTCTCGACTCTAGGCCAACCTGACATCGCTTGGTAGTGAAACCGCTACGGAGAGGAGTCGCCATGGCTGGTGAACTCGCAGTCGGCGCGCTCGCGTACGACATCGTGCAGATGCGGTGCGGCGTGGTCATGGAGGTCTACGGATCACTCGTCGCGCTGCGTCCGCGTGGTGGCGGGATTGAGTGGGATGCGCGTCGGGAGAACGTGCGGGCAGCGACGGTGGACGACCGGCTGAGGCCCGTACTCGCTGAGCTCAACGCGTTCAGCAGCAGAGGCGCGCCGTAACCCAACCCAGCCGCAAGACCCTGAACTCCGTTCTCGCGTATCAGCGTTGCCCTAGCGCTGAAGTGCTATGCGCGGGAGCGGCAGGGGGATGGGGACGGTGGTCCCTTTCTCCTGGTCCCGGTCGCCCTTGGGGCATGCCCCTGTCCCTAGGTGGCCGGGACCGAACAACCTTCACCCCACCCTCCGTAGGAGGAATCGTGATCGAGCGAGGTCGGTACAAGGGCTGGCGGTCCATCCGCGCCCTGGATGAGGACATTGTGGTGTCCGCCGTGTGCATCACGGGGAAGCCGGAGTGTGGTGTGCAGATGCCGTCTCCGGAGAGCGGCCAGCGGCACGGGCACGATGACGTGGACGAGTGGATGGAGTTCCATCTCCGTCTCACCGGTCACGACCTGTTCACCGAGATTCACCGTGAGCCCGTTCGCTGGGGGCCACCCACCCCGCACCCCGAGACCGGAATCACGCGCACATGACCCGTATCGCCGTCTCGGTGTTCTTCGGGGTCGTCGGTGCGTGCATGGGGTTGATGATCCTGAGCCTGGCCCGGCAGTAGGAGAGAGAACCCGTTGATTCCCCTCCCGGTCGAAAGGGCCCAACCCTGCCCCCGGTCGGCCCGGAGGGACGGGGAAGCGTGCTTGGTCGCCCCGCTTCCCGGCCCCGGTCACCTGCTCACTCACACCCACGGTGACCGGGGCCCTTCAATCAACCAGCCCGTGGCGTCGAGACCGACGGGAACAGCGCGCGGAAGACGTCCGCGGAGTCCGTGCCCGAGCGGCCGAAGGGTGCGTCGAAGTCCCAGACCAGGAACAGCAGGAACGCGATCAGTGCGGTGAAGAAGCCGGCCAGCAGCAGTTCTTGGTAGCTGCGGCCGATGTTCATGGTGAAGATCAGGCCGACCGTCACCAGCGCGCCGATGATCAGGCCGAACCACACCACCCCCGGCAGCGTCGCCCCCGCGCTCGCCACCCGGGAGTTGCGCGCCGCGTCCGCGATCGCGACCTGGTCCAGCATGGGCTGGTAGGCGTGTGCCTCCAACTCGTTCGCGGGGGTGTGCTGGGCCACGTCGGAGCGGACCTCCGCGAGCAGTTCCGCGCCGCGGCCGTTCACCTCGCGGCCCTCCACCATCCGGGGCCACTCCTGGTGCACGACGTGCGTGACGTACGCGTCCACGTCGTCGCGGAGCGCGGCGCGGAAGTCGGAGGGGTAGACCTCCGCGCGCTGGACCACCTCGTGCAGCGCCTGCGCCTCCCGCCGGGCGTCGTCCTGCGCGACGCTGCGCGCCTCCCAGACGCCGGCGATGGCCAGGCCGAGGACGATCGCGTACACGACGCCGACCATCATCGTCATGTACTCCAGCACGTCCGGGGTCTCCACCCCGGCGCGGTCGCCGTCGCCGGCGAGTGCGGTACTGGTGCGGCGTCTGCGGTGGTTGAGCAGGGTGACGGCGAGCACGACGGCGCTCGCCGCGGCCATCACGATGGCCAGGACCAGCCATTCGGACATGGGTGTCTCCGTACTTCAGGGGGCGGGCGGCGCCCGGGCGGTCAGCGGCCCCGGCGGGGCTTGAGCAGCGCCGCGGCGAGCACGGCCGGCGTGGTGGTGACGAGCATCAGGACGACGATGGACATCCCGTCCTGCCGCGGCTTCGCCGGCAGCGGCCGGTGGGCCCGTACGGGCTGCACGGTGCGGGTGACCGGCTGTACGCGCGGCGGCGCGGGCGCGGGACGGGGCGTCGTACGGGGCGTCGTGCTGGGTGGGACGACGACCGGCACCGGCACGGGGGCGGGCGCGACGTCGGGGCCCGGGGCCGCCGGCGGCGGGCTCGACGAAGGAGGCGGCGTCGGCGTCGGCGAAGGCTTGGGGGTGGGCGTCGGCGTAGGGCTGGGACTCGGCGTGGGCGTAGGACTAGGCGTCGGCGTCGGGCTGGGAGTCGGTGTGGGCGACGGCGTCGGCGTCGGGGACGGCGTGGGCTTCGGCGGCTTCGTCGGGCACCCGTGCAGCACGTGCACCGACACCTTCACGGACACCTGCACCGGACGCGGCCCGGACGCGGAGACCCCGGCCGAGACGCACACGACGCCCGGCACGTCCACGCGCGCGTCGACGGACACGTGGAACGACGGCACCGGCCACGGCCGATCCACCGAGTACGGCCGTACGACGTCGGACCCTACGACGTCGGACCGTACGGCCTCTGACCGTACGGCTGTTGACGCAGCAGGCAACGCAGAAGGCGACGCAGACGGCGACACCGAAGACGCCGGCCGGAACGACTGCTTCCGCGGCGCCGTGGACACCTCGCCCCCCGTTACGGACTCACGCTCACGCCCCCCACCTCCCCCCGGATCCCCACCCGTAGCGACGGCCACACCCACCCCTTGCGCACTCAGGATGACCGTCGCGGCCACCAGTGCGCTCAACTGCTCCCATCGGGCCACATCAGCACGTTATGGGCGCAAGCCAGGACACAGGTAGCACTATCACTTGGACTGATAAATGAGACGTTTGTCTGATCGTTCACCCACAGGCGCATCACTGCCGGACAGGGGTGCCATCGTCCCGTCAACCGCCCCGCGGAGCCCCCTGCGTACGCCGGTTCCCCCGCACCGCGCTGAGGTACTCGTCGACCGCATTCCTGTTCCGTACAAGGCAGTTGATGCGACGCGTCATGCTGTCCCGCTCGCGCTCCAGGGTGGACAGCATCTCCGGGGTCGCGTCCTCGAAGTGGATGACCCGGGGCTTGTTCAGACAGGGCAGGATCTGCTTGATGATCCGGGTCGGCAGTCCGGCGTCGAGCAGACCGCGGATCTGGACGACGCGGTCGACGGTCGCCTCGTCGTACGAGCGGTAGCCGTTGGCGCAGCGCTCCGCGACGATCAGGCCCTGTTCCTCGTAGTAGCGCAGCAGTCGGCTTGCGGTGCCGGTGCGTTGCGACAGCTCTCCGATCCGCATGGTGGTCCGTCCCTTTGAATGCCGATGTTGACCTTCACATCAGTGTGAAGGTTTGACCCTAGCCGGCATGAAGAGTCAGCAGAGGTCCGAGACCGCCCCGCAGAGCTCGTACGCCGGCGGTCAACGACTCCCACTCGGCGCCCTGTTGGCGCTCGCCACCGCCGTGTTCGTCACCAGCCTCACCGAGACCCTGCCCGCCGGGCTGCTGCCCGGCATGAGCGCCGACCTGGGCGTCGGGGAGGCGGCCGTCGGCCAGACCGTGACGGCGTACGCCGCGGGCACCGCGCTCACCGCCGTCCCCCTCACCGCGGCCACCGCCGCCCTGTCCCGCAAGCGGCTGCTCGCCGCGGCCATGGCCGGCTTCGCCGTCGCCAACACCGTCACCGCCGTGTCCACCAGCTACCCGCTGACGATGGTCGCCCGCTTCGCAGCCGGCGTGGCGGCCGGGCTCGCCTGGGCGCTGCTCGCCGGCTACGCCCGCCGCATCGCCCCCGCCCACCTCCAGGGCCGGGCGGTCGCCGTCGCCATGGCCGGCATCCCGGTGGCCCTCTCGCTGGGCGTGCCGGCGGGGACGTTCCTGGGGGAGGCGGTCGGGTGGCGGGCCGCGTTCTGGGGCGTGACGGCGGTGACCGTGGGCCTGCTGGGGTGGCTGGCCGCGGCCGTACCGGACGTTCCGGGAACCCCGGCCGCAGGACGCGAGAGCGCCGAGGGCCGGGCCCCGATGTTCGCGGTGCTGCGCGTCCCCGGCGTCGCCGCCGTCCTCGCCGTCACCGCCGTCTTCGTCCTCGCGCACACCGCCCTGTACGCGTACGTCGCCGCCTACCTGGAGCGGCTGGGCATGGGCGGCGCGACGGGCCCGGTGCTGCTGGTGTTCGGCGGGGCGTCGCTGGTGTCGCTGTGGGCCGTCGGCGCATACGTCCACGGCCGGTTGCGCACCCTGACCCTCGCGAGCACCCTGCTCGTCGCGGTGGCCGCGGCGGTGCTCGCCGTCGTCGGCGACAGTCCGCCGCTGGTGTACGCGGCGGCGGTGCTGTGGGGCCTGGGCTGGGGCGGGGTGCCGACGCTGCTCCAGACGGCGGCGGCGGACGCGGCCGGCGACGCGGGGGACGCGGCGCAGGCACTGCTGGTGACGTTGTGGAACGCGGCGATGGCCGCGGGCGGCGTGCTCGGCGGCGTCCTGCTCGCACGGGCCGGCACCGCCGCGCTGCCGTGGAGCGTGGCCGTACTGCTGGTGCCGGTGCTGGCGGTCGTCGGCGCGGCCCGTGCGCACGGCTTCCCCCGCGCCTGAGGGACGGCCCCACCGGTACGGACTAAGCCGGCATGCGGGCCCCGACGGGCCGTGAGACGTTCGCCGGGTGAGGGAATCCTTGATCGCCGCGGTGCAGGCGGGCGCCGGCATGACCGTCGCCGCGCTCACCGTCGTGGCGCTGCTGCTGCTGGGAGTCGCCGCGCTCCGGCTGTCGACCGCGGGCCGTACGGACCCGTCCGACGAGGCGCGTTCGCTGACGCTGGCGCTGTACGGGTGCGGGGCGGCCGTCGTCTCGCTGAGCCTGTTCGTCACGGTGATATAGCGCGACGGCGGAGCGCGGGACGCTTTAGCGCGAGGGCGCGACGGCGTGCGGCTACAGCCAGCCGTTGCGGCGGAAGGCCCGGTGGATCACGAAGCACGCCGTCGCCATGACGCCGAGCACCAGCGGATACCCGTACGTCCACCGCAGCTCCGGCATGTGGTCGAAGTTCATCCCGTAGACGCCGCAGACCATCGTGGGCACGGCGATGATCGCCGCCCACGCCGTGATCTTGCGCATGTCCTCGTTCTGGGCGACGGTCACCTGCGCCAGGTGCGCCTGGAGGATGGAGTCCAACAGCCCGTCGTACGCGGAGATCTGCTCACCCACCCGCGCCAGGTGGTCGACGACGTCCCGGAAGTACGGCTGCATCGCGGCGCTGACCGGCGCGGCGGGCGGCTGCGCGGTGGCGAGCGCGAGCAGCGGGCGCTCCAGCGGGCCCGACGCCCGCTTCAGCTCCAGGAGTTCCCGCTTGAGCTGGTAGATCCGGCCCGCGTCGGCGCGCCCGGCGGACGCGCTGAAGACGGCGTTCTCGACCGCGTCCACGTCGTCCTGGACGGCGTCCACCACGGCCAGGTAGTCGTCCACGACCTGGTCGGCGATGGCGTGCAGCACCGCGGCCGGCCCCTTGGCGAGCTGCGCGGGGTGCTCCTCCAGGGACTCGCGCAGCGGCCCGAGCGAGCCGTGCCGCCCGTGCCGGACGGTGATCACGAAGTCCGGTCCGGCGAAGACCATCAACTCGCCGGTGTCCACGACCTCGCTGGTCGCGGTGAGTTCGGCGTGCGCCACGTACACACAGGGCTTGAGGACCGCGAACAGGGTGTCCCCGTACCGCTCGACCTTGGGGCGCTGATGGGCGTGGACGGCGTCCTCGACGGCGAGCGGATGCAGCCCGAACACCTCGGTGAACACCGCGAACTCCAACTCGGTCGGCTCGTGCAGCCCGATCCACACGAAGCCGCGGCCCTTCTTGCGGACCTGCCGCAGCGCCTCGCGGGCGTCGCCGTCGCACCGCTGGCGCACCCCGTCCGCGTACACGACGCAGTTCACCACGGCGCTGCCGAGCGGCGAGCGCGCGGGGTGGGAGAGGTCGACGGGACGGCGGCGGTGCGCACGGCGCATCGCGCGCCGAAGCGTCCGGATCATCGGCACGGTGGGCTCCTTCGGGACGTGCCAGTCTCCCACTGACGGCCGACTGGTGGGGGAGTTGTGCCCAGGTCGGGCCCGGTGTACGCGGCACGCGACCGGCGTGCGCGGCACGGCGCCCGGTGACGCCGCGCCTTCCCGCGCCGACCCGCCCCGGCCAGGATCGTCCCGTCCCGAACGGATCGGTCGCTCCTGGTGCCTTGGCGGCGCCGGCCCACGACCTTACGGTGACGCCGTGGACAGCAGCGACCCGGACCTCCCGGACCCCTTCGACGCCGACGAGCACCCGGGGAACTGGATCGACGAGGCGTTGGGCGGCGACGACGCAGACGGAGAGCTCATCGCCGGGCTGGACGCCCTCGACCGGCTCGACGTCGTCATCAGCACCACGTGGGACCTGACCGTGCAGATGGAGGCGGCCTTCCACAAGGCGGTGCAGGACGCCGTCCACGCCGACCACCCCTGGGCGGAGATCGGCGAACGCCTCGGCCTCACCGAGCAGCAGGCGCGCCACGAGTACGGCCGCGGCGAGGTCTTCCTCCAGGACCCCGCGCCCGGCGTGACCCGGAGCGCGGAGCTGACGTCCGCCCTGGTCGCGGCGCACCGGGCGACGGTCGAGGGCCGCGGCCCCGACGTGGACACCGATCACCTGCTGGAGGGCCTGCTGAGGGTCGACGGCACCGCGGCCGCGGTGCTGAACGCACTGGGCGTGACGCGCGAACGGGTGCGTACGGCATGGCTGCGCACGGCCGACCCCAGGCCCCGGAAGACGGTGCTCCAGGGCTACTCGGCGCCCGCCAGGACCGCGGTCGCGGCGGCGGAGATGCACGCCGTGGAGACCACCCCGGAGGGCACCCCGGTGACCGCCGCCACCCACCACCTGCTCGCGGTCCTCCTCGCGGACCCCTCGTCCCGCGCGTGCGTGGCCCTCGCCGAACTGGACGTGTCGCCCCGGGTCGTACGCCACCTCCTGTCCGCGCACACCCCGCCCCCGCGCAACTTGATGGGCCGCCGCTTCCGCTACGGGCCGCGGCCGGGGGCGCTCTAGGGAGAGTCGGCCCCCGGTCGCCGGCCCGGGCGGTCGCGGCGGGTCAACGGAACGCGGACACGCCGGCGAAGAAGATGACCAGGACGGTGCCCGCGGCGCCGCCCCCGACCAACGTCGCGTTGTACAGCCCGCCACCGGCTCGCTGGGCGACCCACCCCGCCCCGAAAGCGATGTTGAGCGCCACCGACAGCGCGGTCAGCAGCGACAGCAACTCCAACTGGTTCACAGCGGTTCCTCCGGCTCTTGGTCCAGCTCCCGACCGTCGGGAGGGCGCACCCGACTGCTGCGCGCAACTCGACGATCGGCGTTCGGGCCGGTGTCCAGCCACCTTCCGTCTCGGCTTGGACACACCCACCCCGTCGCCGCTCGTCACGGCCGTACGCTTCGATGCGTCCACCCCGCGGTGGACGGGCTGGACGGGGCAGTTGGACGGCGCTCGGGGGGTACGGCGTGGTGGACGGCGACGGCGAGGACGGCTTCCTCGCCCGCATGAAGGCGTTGGGCGTCCTGAGGCGGCAACAGCTCTCGGGCCGGCCGTCCGATCGGCACCTCGCCCGGCGGGCGCGGGTGTCGCAGACGACCGTGGGCGTCTGGCTGCGCGGTGAGCGCTTCCCGCAGGACGTGGACACCTTCCTGGTCGTCGTCCGCGAACTGCTCGACACCGCACGGGCGCTCGGAGCGGCGACGCCCGGCGTCGAGGAGCGGCTGGCGGAGCAGGGCTGGCGGCAGGCGCACGCCGCGGAGGCCGCGCGGCGGGCGGGCGTCGTCAGCGACGGCGTCGTACGGGCCCAGGGGCGGGCGGCCCTGGAGACGGCCCTCGCCGGCGCGGGTGCCACCGGCGCCGCACTCCCGGCCGCACTCGCGTCGGTGACCCCCTCCGTAACCCCGTCCGTCCCCGGCGCCCGTCGCGTCGAGGACTGGCACCCGCGGCTGCTCGGCGTCAAGCCGTCCGTCACGGCACCGGGCGGAGACGACCTCCCCGGCTACGTCGTCCGCGACCACGACCGAGAACTGCGTTCGGCGCTGCGCACCATGGCGACATCGGGCGGCGGCGTACTGCTCCTCATCGGCAACCCGTCGACCGGCAAGACGCGCTCGGCGTACGAAGCGGTGCGCGCCGAACTGCCCGGCCGGTGGCTGGTGCGACCGAAGGACGCCGCCGAAGTGGCCGCCCTGGCGGAACGGGGCGGGACGCCCCCGGACCCGGCCCCGCTGATCCTCTGGCTCGACGGCGTCGACCGGCTGCTCGACGCCCCCTTAGCCGACGCCCCCTTAGCCGACGCCCCCGCCCCGCTGGCGGCGGCCCTCGTCGAGCTGTGCGATCCGCAGCGCCCGACGGTGGTCATCGGCACGCTGTGGCCCGAGCAGTACGACCGCCACGCATCCGCCTCCGTTGCCGCCGTCCGCGAGGTGCTGGACCTGGCGACGACCGTCGTGGTGCCCGACGAGTTCAGCGCGTCCGAACGGGAACGCACCCAAGACGTCGGCTGGAGGGACCCGCGCCTCTCGGCCGCGTACTGGATCTCGAACTTCGGCATCGTCCAGACCCTCGCGGGCGCACCGGCCCTGGAGCGGTGCTGGCGCACGGGCGACCCGTACGGACGCGCCGTGCTCACCGCCGCCGTCGACGCCCGCCGGCTGGGCGGCCCCGAGGTCACGCCCTCCGCGTTCCTGCGGGCAGCCGCTCCCGGATACCTGACCTCAGCCCAATGGGCACGGGCGGACGACGGCTGGTGGGAACGGGCCATCGGCTACGCCACCCGCCCTGTGGAGGGCACGGCCCGAGCGAACGGCACGGCAGGCACGACGAGCGCGCTCTCGCCGTGCGCCGGCGACGAGCCGGGCAGCGTCGTCGGCTACGCCGTCGCCGACTACCTCCTCCACCTCGGACGGTCCCAACGGCTCTTCGAAGCCGTGCCCGAACGCACCTGGCGCACGTTCCTGACGACCACGGACGACCCGCGCGTCCTGGTGCGGATCGGGTGGAGCGCCCAGTGGCGGCTGCTGTACGAACTCGCCGAGGAGCTCTATCTGGCCGCCGGCACCGAAGGCGTACTGCCGCGGGCCAAGCTGCTGGTTGCCCGCGGGCGGTCGGCCGAGGCGTGGCGGCTGGTCACGTCCCTGGCGGAGCGGGGGCACGACGAGGCGGTGCAGCTCCTGGTCACCTGGGTGCGGAGCATCTCCGACGACGATCAGCGGCTGGCCCAGCTCGCGCGGTACGCGCCCGCCCACGACGAGGCGGCCCGCGCCCTCGCCCGGGAGCTGGCTGCGATCGGCCGGCACGGCGACGCCGTGGAGCAGTGGACGGGCCTGGCCGAGAAGGGGGACGGGAAGTCCGCCGTCCGCGCCGCCGAGTTGCTGGCCGAGGCCGGCCGTGGCGCCGACGCCCTCGAACTCCTGCGCCGCCACGCCCCGACCAGCCCTCCGGTCCGGCGCACGCTCTTCGACCTGCTGCTGAAGACGGGGGCGCCCGAGGACACCGCGGAGGCGGAGCAGTTGCTCCGCCGCGACGTGGCCCGCTCGTCCACCGACGGACTGACGGAGTTCGACCTCGTCGAATTCCTCCGCACCTTCGACCGGTTGGAGGAGCTGGAGTCCCTGGCGACGGCCGGCTCCCGTGCGGCGCGGAGCCGGATGATCGACACCTGGGCCACCGAGGGCGAGCACGATCCGGCCGTCGTGGACCGGGCGGTCGTGATCTGTGCGCGGTGGGACGCGGAATCAGACGACGGGCCCTGGTCTGCGCTGCATCTCCTACGGGAGACGGACCGGTTGGCGCAGGCCGTGGACGTCGTGAACGCCTGGGAGCGCGACCACGAAGGCAACGACGACATCAACGCCGTCGTCACCGACATGCTGATGGACCTCGGACGGTGGGACGACGTCGCCGCCCGCGCCGACCGCGGTGACACCCGGGCCCAGGAAGCCGTCGCACGTCGACTGCTTGAGCAAGGCCGGATCGACGAGGTGATGCGGCGGGCCGAACGGGGGGAGCTCCCGGCCTGTCGCCGGGTCAGCGAGTTGCTGGCGGAGCGCGGCGACTTCGCGGGCGCCGCCGAGGTGTGGTGCGGCACGGTGGCGCTCCGCCGGGAGTACGCCCACCTCGGCCTCGTCGACCTCCTGCACGAGCACGACCGCGTCGACGACCTCCTGGACCTGCTGACCTCCCTGGACCGCCGGCTCGGCAAGCGCGAGGCCCGCATCCTCGCCGACCTCCTCGTCCGCAAGGGCCGCATCGCCGAACTCACGGACCGGGCCGCCGCCGGCGACAAGCACGCGGACGAGGCACTGGTCCACCACCTGGCTTCCCACCGCCGGTTCGCCGACGTGCGCAGCCGCGCGGTGGCGGGCAGCGGCGCGGCCACCCGCGTACTGCTGGATCTGGGCGTCGAAGAGCCAGAGTTGCAGGGACTTACGACGTACGGCCTACGGCTTGACGGGTCGATCGCCGTGCCGCGTGCCGGAGTCGACGACGTCTCGCGGTGACACCCTTTCGAACGCCCGCCCACGGTCGACGGGTTCCGCGATGCGGGGCGGCGCGGCGGGGCGTCATCCGGACGGGGGAATCCCCCGCGTTCCGGGCGGCTGCGCAGGGCGCGCGGGCCCAGGATGCGGGCATGTCGATCATGCGCGTCCGTTTCCTCCGTCGCCCCGTCCGCACCGCCGCCGTCTCCGTGGTCTCCGCCGTCCTCGTCGGGCAGGCCGTCTTGTTCTCCGGCGCCGGCACCGCCGGGGCCGCCGTCTGTGCGCCGTCCACCGGGGCCTGCGGGTCCGTGGTCGTCGGGCCGGTGTCGCAGGAGCCGCCGAGCGCGGGGCCGTGCACCAGCCCGGAGCCGGTGGTGTGCCAGATCCGGGAGCAGACCCCGGAGCAGCGCGAGGAGTCCCGCGTCATCCGGATGATGTACCACGGGCTGCTGATGGACATGGACCGCGAGGAGTGCGGGATGCGGGCCGCGGGGGCGTCGGAGGAGGAGATCGCCCGTCGCATGGTGCAACTCCGCAACGACGCGAAGGAGATCACCCGCGCCGGCATGAGCCCGGAGGAGGTCCGCCGGCTGGAGGAGCGGAACATCGCCAAGTACGGCAATCCGCTGGGCCCGACCGCGGACCAGCTCCACGCCAAGTACGGCTCCTGGCCCGCGGTCACCGCGGCCGCGACCCGTACCAGCGTCCCCGTCGACCGGGAGCTCGGGCTGGAGTACCGGGAGTGTCCCTGCGCCGCCGACCTCTCCGCGTGATGGTCGCGTGAGGGCCGTGGGCGGTCCGCGGCCGTGAGCGCGGGCCAGGGGCCCCGCCGCACCGTTGGGCACCCGTACGGGCGGGCCCGCCCCCTCCGCAGGGGGGCGGGCCCGCAGTCCGTTGGCGGTGGCGTCAGCTCGTGGGGGTGCCGCCGAGGCTGATCTCGTTGCCGTCGGGGTCCCGGTAGACGACCTTGGTCACGCCGCCTTCGTACGTCTCGCGCCGCGCGGGTGCGACGCCCCGGGCGGCGGCTGCGGCGACCCGGGCGTCGAGGTCGGTGACGAACGACAGGACCAGGGCGTTCCCGGCCCGTTCGGGGTCCTTGACGATGTAGACGTAGCGGTGTTCGGCCAGCTCCCACACCGCTTCGTCGTCGTTCGGCAGGAACGACGGCTGGGTGCCGATGAGCCCTTCGTACCAGGACAGCGCCGTGGTGAAGTCGGTGACGGGGATGCCGGCGAAGAGGTCGAGGGACATGCCGTCCTCCAGGTGCGGTCGAAGTGCCGACGGTGTGGCGTCGGACGGTCACACCAGCTTTGACCACCACGAGCCGATCAAACGCTCCCACATGTCGCGCTTCACGCCGGTTTGGGGCCGGTCCTTGATGACGTCCTTGGGCGAGCTCCGGGCCGCACGGTCGTACACCTTCTTGGCGGTGGCGCCGAGCACCTCCCCGTACATCTTGGTCGGGGTCATGGAGTCCAACGATCCGTTGACGGAGACGAGGACGCCCTTGCCGGTGGCGGCGTCGAAGTCGGCCAGCCACGGGCCGCCGCTGGAGCCGCCGGTCATGTCGCAGGGGATGAACTGGGTGCCGTGCTCCTTCTTCGTCCGGCCGGTGCACTGGAGGAGCTGCTCGCCGCGTTGCGGGCGGGTGGCGGAGTAGCCGAAGGAGGTGACGGTGCCGCCGACGGGGCGGTCGAAGGAGACGGGCAGGCCGCCCACGGCGTCGGTGAGCTTGCGGCCGTCCTTGTTGACGTCGACGGTGAGCGCGGCGACGTCGTTGACGGAATCCTCCTCCCAGGTGCGCGGCGTCGCGACGGTGTTGACCGCGAACGCGCCGTACGGCGACTTGCCCTTCGCGTAGCCGGGGACGAACACCATCGTGGTGTTGGTGTTGACGGGGGAGGCGCCCCGGCGCACGCAGTGCGCGGCGGTCATGACGGCGGACTTGTTGGCGCTCGTGACGGCCGTGGCCGTGCACCAGGTGTCGGCGCCCCTCGCGTTGACGAAGAAGAGCCGGCCCACGGACTTCAGCTCGGTGCCCTGCCACGGCTTCGCCACCGGGCCGGTCGGGCCGAGGTCGACGGACTTGCCGACGGCCTTGATGCGGGCGGGCGTCCAGTAGGCGAGGGCTTCGCGGCGCTCCTTGGCGGAGTACGTGAGGACGGAGACGGGGTTCGCCGCGGTGGCGGTGGCGGTGGCGTCCGCTTGGGCGGTGAGGGCCATCGCCGGCACCGGGGCGGCGAGGACCAGGGCCGTACCGGCCACGACGAGGCCCGTGGCGCGCCCGCGA
The DNA here is from genome assembly GCF_044328175.1 of Streptomyces sp. NPDC017979. NCBI lineage: Bacteria > Bacillati > Actinomycetota > Actinomycetes > Kitasatosporales > Streptomycetaceae > Streptomyces > Streptomyces sp. NPDC017979. The sequence goes on from NZ_JBIRGU010000005.1 coordinate 140,398, forward strand.
AGACGTCGGGGCGCAGAAGGCGAAGTCTCGGTCATGGCGGCTGTCTCCTCGACTGGCGGGGGTGGCGGGCGGATTGCCAGTCTGTGCCGCGGGAGGAGGAATTTCGCCTGCTCAGTCGGGTCTGTCGACGTCCCGTGACACGCGTGTGCGGATTCGCGCACACGCGTGACGCAACCGCGGTCGGAACGAGATCGGACGGCCTCGGATTGCCCCGGGCCGCCCCGGACCGGCGCGCCTGTTGACGGTCGTTGGATGCCGGGTGCCGGGTGCCGGGTGCCGGGTGCCGGTTGGCGGTTGGCGGTTGGCGGTCAGGGCCGTGGCACGTTCCCGCCCGCGTTGTGGATCATCCGCTGGAGCACCTTCAGCGTGATCAGGTACTCCTCGTCGGAGATGCCCGCGTGCACCCGCTCCCGGTTGGCGCGTTGGGTCTCGGCGGCGTGCCGGTGCAGTGCGCGGCCCTCGTCGGTGATGCGGAGGCGGGCGTCCGCGTCCTGGAGGAGGAGCTTCCGCTCCACCAGGAGGTCGATGTCGGGGGCGAGGCCGCCGGCGCCGACGTCGAGGTTGGCCTGCTGGGCGGCGATCACGTCGGCCCGGGCGGCGCCGTCCTCGCCGTGCAGCACCTGGTTGAGCACCCACCACTGCGGCTGGGTGACCCCGATCGCCGCGAGCCGGCCCCTGGCGTACGCCAGCAGCGTCTTGTTCGCCGCCCACGTCCAGTACCCGGCCGGCTGGTTGACCAGGTCCGCGTCCTCGTGCGAGTACTCCATCAGCCCCACCTCTCCTGCATCCCCTGCGCTGATCCCGCCCGCCGTTTTGGCGGGTCCTTCCCGCACCGTAGAACCTCAACTGCGGTTGAGATCAAGTGTGTTGCTGATCACTCCGGCGTGGGGTGTTGGGCGTTGACCGGGGTGGGGGTAGCCCCCCTTGATGAACACCGGGTCGCCGGATGGGCCGGGGCGGTGCGGTCGATCACTCTTGGAACATGGTCAATCACTACAAGGCAGCAGCTCTGACCCTGTCCTTCGTCACCGGCGTCACGACCCTCACCGGTGCCACCGGGGTCGCCGGTGCGAACACGCCCCGCGCGCCCGCCGGGGCGTCCGCGCCCGCCCTCGATTGGAAGGCGTGCACCAAGCCCGGCGGTCCGGCGACGCAGGAGTGCGCCTCGTTGGAAGTGCCGTTGGACTACCGCGATCCGGGCGGCCCGAAGGTGTCCGTCGCCGTGTCCCGGGTGCGCAGCGAAGACCCGGGCGAGCGACGCGGCACGCTCTTGATCGTCCCCGGCGGGCCGGGCTCCTCCGGGGTGCAGCGGCTGACGGAGCAGGCCGCGGCCTTACGTCAGCAGTTGGGGGACGCGTACGACCTGGTGAGTCTCGATCCGCGCGGGGTCGGTGGCAGCACCAAGACCGGGTGCGGGCTCCCCGTCGAGGACCGCTATATGACGACCGTGCGCTTCTGGCCCGGCGCGGACGGCTCCATCGGGGAGAGCGTGGAGCGGTCCCGGCGCACGGCCGAGCTGTGCGCGCGCAACGGCGGTGCGTTGCTGCGCAGTTTGAGCAGCGCGAACGAGGCGCGCGACATCGAACGGCTGCGGCAGGCGCTCGGCGAGCGCAAGCTGTCGTTCTGGTCCAGCTCGTACGGGGTGTACGTCACGGCGGTGTACGGGCAGAAGTTCCCGCACCGCAGCGATCGCGTGGTGTTCGACAGCAACGGTGACCCCGACCACCGGAAGGTGGCGCGCGGCTGGCTGGCGAATCAGGCCCGTGCCGTGGAGGACCGGTTCCCCGACTTCGCCGCTTGGGCGTCGGACCCGGCGCGCGGGGCCGAGCTGCGGCTCGGCGAGAGCCCCGGGGAGGTGCGGAAGCTGGTCATCGACCTGATGGCGCGGCTGGACCGGCAGCCGAAGCCGACGGTCGATCCGAAGCTCAAGCTCACCGGAAACGGTCTGCGCCAGTCGGTGCTGGACGCGCTCTACGACGACGCGCGGTTCCCCGGCCTCGCGAAGCTGATCAAGGCGGCGCACGACCCGGCCGGCGTGCCGACGCTGGACCCGGTCCAGACGCAGCCGCTGCCGGACGCCGACGTCGCCGTGTCGATCGGCGTCGTCTGCAACGACGTGTCGAACTGGCCGACGTCGTTGGCCGGTTACCAGCGGGCCGTGACCGCCGACCGGGCGCGCTATCCGCTCACCGGCGGCCTGCCGCAGAACATCACTCCGTGCGCCTTCTGGAAGAACGACCAGCGGGAGGAGCCCACCCGAATAACGTCGGACGGGCCCTCCAACATCCTGATGATCCAGAACCGCCGCGACCCCGCGACGCCGCACTTCGGCGCGCTGGAGTTGCGTCGGGTGCTGGGGGACCGGGCCCGGATGGTCACCGTCGAGAGCGGTGGGCACAGGGCGTACCTGGGGACGGGGAACGCCTGCGGCGACCGTACGGTGACCGAGTTCCTGAAGACGGGGAAGCGGCCCGAGCGGGACGTCTCCTGCCCGGGCTGACCGCCCCTGCGCACTGGGTGGTTGCCACGGCTGGCTGACTGCCCGCTCGCGCGGCGGGACGGTCATGCGGCGGGACGGTCATGCGGCGAGGTATGCGGTGGCGCGGTCACTCGGCGGCGCAGGGCGGCCGGGTGGCGGCCACGGTCACGGCCGGGCTCGCGGTCACGGGGCTCGCGGCTCGCGGCGAGGCGGTCGCGCCGCGCGGGCGGGCGGCGGTCCCGCGGCGGCCACTCGGCGACGCAGGCCGGCGGCCACGGTCACGGCCGGCCTGCCGGGCACGGGTCACGCGGCGGTGCGGTCCGCCTTCAGGACCTCCAGCAGGCTGGAGAAGCTGTCCGCCGCGTGGCCGGCGTCCATGCCGCGCCGGAAGACCTCCACGACGGTCGCCGGCAGGGTGGTGTCCACGCCGGCGTCGGCCATCGTGTGCAGCACGTGTTCGGCGCTGGCGACGCCCATGGCCAGCCGGTCCACGTCCCCCTCGTGGTTTCCGGCGTCGATCCGCTCCGCGTAGAAGGAGGTGAAGGTCCCCAGGCTGCCGAAGGTGGACGTGGCGTGGTCGAGGACGTCGGCGGCCTTGAGGCCGCTGGCGTTCGCGAGCGCGACGGACTGGAGCATGCTGAGCATCGACGTCCAGAACATGCCCATGCCGAGCTGGTACATCAGCGCGGCGAGGCCGGGCTCTTCGCCCAGGTAGTCGGTGCGGGTGAGCACGCCCAGGGTGTCCCGGTGCCGCTCGAAGGCGGCGCTCGGCCCGCTGTAGAAGGTGTTCATGTTCTCGGTGTCGCCGATGCCGTAAGGCGGGCTGGCGACCCCGCCGGTGAGCATCGTCGCGCCGTGGCCGGCGATCCAGCGGGCGCCCTCGCGGGCCTTCTCGGGGGTGTCGGAGCTCAAGTTGACGACGATCCGGCCGGCGAGTGCGTCGGCGGCCGGCTCAAGGATCGCGTACATCGCGTCGTAGTCGGTCAGGCTCAGCACCACCAGTTCGTTGGCGCGCAGCGCGTCCGTGACGCTCGTGGCGAGTACGGCGCCCTGCTCGACGAGGGGTTCGGCGCGGGACGGGGTCCTGTTCCAGACGGTCACCTCGTGGCCCTGGGCGAGGAAGACGCGGACCATGGCCTGGCCCATGGGGCCGAGCCCGATGACGGTGACAGGGCGACGGGGCGAAGCGGTGGCGGCGTTGGCGGACATGGGTCTCCTCATCTCCGGCGTCGGAACTCCGACGCCCGTGACAGCCCTAGAACAAGCTCTAGAACGAGCGCTCTATCTAGAGCGCTGACGCGACTGTAGCACGCACTAGAGTGAGCGTTCTATCTAGCGAGGGCCGCCTTCCGCGCCCGCCCGCGTCAGCCGGTGAGGGGCCGGTTCGGGGTGACCTCCCGGACGTGGACGACCGCGTCGAACCAGTCCCGTAGCGCTCCGTCGGCGATGTGGTGTTCGGCGTGGTCGGCGGCGGTGAAGCCGGGGCCGACGAACCGCGTCCTGGTGGCGGCGTCGAGCCAACTCGACACCGGCGCGGGCGCGTCGCCCCGTAGGTCCAGCAGGTACGCGGCGGGCTGCGCGCCGCCCAGGACCGCCTCGGCGAAGTCCGCCGGCGGCGCGGGGACGGGGGCGGTGCCGGCCGCGGGGTCGGGGGCGGCGGCGGTGCCGTGGTGGAAGGTGAGGCCGATGGAGACGTAACCGGGCCCGTAGTGACGGCGCAGATGGCCGCCCGCGCTCAGGTGGGTCGGCGGTGGCGAGGTCGGCGCGGGCGTCCGCGGCGCGCGGTTCGCGGTGTGCACGAGCCCGCCCCAGTAGACGACCTTGACGTCCTTGTTCCCGGGGGTCCCGGGGGTCCCGGGCTTCCCGAGTTTCCCGGGGGCCCCGGGGCTTCCGGGCTGCTCGTGCCAACGGATCACGTGCTGCGCCAGGTCCCGTTCGATCCCGGCCATGCCGTCCGCCGGCGGGGACGGCTCCGTGCCGGGCACGGTCGCGGTGAACCGGACCGGGTCGTCGGGGTGCCGCACGTTGTACGAGCGCATCCACTCGACGAGGCCGAGCACTTCCCCCGTCCGCCAGAACGGCCGGGCCCCCGCCAACAACTCCCGCGGGTCGCCCGCGCCGGTGCCGACGTACGCGTCGAGCCCGATCCGCGCCGGGTCGTCCCCCTCCAGCGTGACGGCGCGGAACCCCGCTTCCTCGACGAGCAGCCGGATGGACCGGTGCACGAGCGCGGACAGTTCGTGCGTCTGCCGGGAGGCGACGCCGAGCGCCACCACCTGGGCGTCGCCGACCAGCGGCACCAACGGGCGGAGGTCGGCCAGCGGCGCCAACGGGTCGTACGTGGCCAGGCGATGGGCCCGGCCCTCGATCCACTGGACGACGTCCCGCGCGTACGGCACGAGTGGGGCGGTCTGGCGATCGGACACGGCGGACTCCTCGGGGTGCGCGAGCGGTGCCGGGCCGCGCCCGGCTGCGGCCGACGCCGCACCAAGAGCCTCAAACATCAACCAAGCTTCAGGTCAAGCTCCGTTCACGAAGGCCGCTGCGTCGCCCGTACGATCGCCGCCTCCACCGCCGCGATCCGCTCCGCCAACTCCCCGAACGGGTCCCGCTCCCGCGCCCTCGCCCGCCCGTACGCCTCCTTCACCGCCGTCCAGCGCGCCTCGCCCGGCCCGTCCAACGCGCCCCGCAGCTCCGCCAGCTTCAACAAGTTCGCCTCGGTGTCGCCCGGCAGCGCCCGCGCCTCCGCCGTGTAGTGGTCGGTGACCACGGCCGCGAGCTCCGCCTCGTTCATCGCCGGACTCAGCCGCTGCACGATCCGGTTCATGTCCCGGTACGAACCCTGGAGCCGGAACGGCGGCTCGGTGCGGGCCGCCTCCGAAACGCCCGCCGAAGCGATGTACGCCGCGTTCACCGCGAGGACCGTGCGCCGCGCCGCCAGCACGTGCCGCAACACGTCCACGACCTGCGTCAACTCGCCCGGCTCGTAAGGGTGCACCAGCGCGCCGCGGTCCGCCGTCGCATCGCCCGCCGCCAGCCGCACCAGCAGCTCCACGTCGCTGCGCTCCCGCCCGGCGAGCGGCGCCAGCAGCGGGTGCGAGGTCAGCGCGTTCTCGACGAAGCTCAGCTCGAACGCCTCCTCGCGCCCCGTCAGCACGTCGCTCAGGTCCCACACGTCCGCCCGGTTCGCCAACATGTCCGGCAGCCGGAAGCGCTCCCCGGACTCGGTGTACGGATTGCCCGCCATGCACACCGCGAACCGCTTGCCCCGCAGGTCCCGGCCGCCCAGCCGGCGGCTCGCGTCGCACAGCGGGATGAAGCGCTGCAACAGCTCCGGCGAGGTGTGCTGGATGTCGTCCAGGTACAGCAGCACGTTGTTCCCCGCCGCCAACGCGAACTCCACCTTCGCCAACTCGGCGCGCGCCGCGGCGTTCGGCGCCTGCGCCGGGTCGAGCGAGACCGTGTCCCGGCCCAGCGCCGGCCCGTCGACCTTCACCAGCAGCAGCCCGAGCCGCTGCGCGACGTACTCCACCAGCGTCGTCTTGCCGTAGCCCGGCGGTGACAGCAGGAGCAGCAGCCCGCCGCTGTCGGTGCGCTTGGCGTCGCCGGCCGCGCCGATCTGCCGGGCCAGGCTGTCGCCGACCAGCGGCAGGTACACCTCGTCCACCAGCCGGTTGCGGACGAACGCACTCATCACCCGCGGCCGGTGCTCGGCCAGCCGCAGCCGCTCCCGCTCCGCAGCCACCAGCGCGGTGCGCAGCTTCTGGTACGCCCTGAAGCCCGGCACCTCCCGGGCGGCGAAGTCGGCGGTGCGGGTCAGGAACTCGTCCAGGCGCGTCGTCAAGGCGCCCTGCCGCACCCGGGGGTGGTCGCCGAGCAGCCCGGTCACCGTCACCGACTGCGCCCCCGCCACGTCGTACCGCGCCAGCTTCGGGCACAGCTCCAGCGCCACCGCCTCCGCGACCACGTCCGGCCCGGCGTCCGTCGCGTACGCGCCGAGCCAGCCCTCCACCAGCCGCCGCGCCTCCGCCACGTCCAGGGCGTCCGGCACGTCCCGTACGTCGTACGAGTCGTCCACCGCCTCGTGGAAGCCGGCCAGCAACTCCCGCGCCGCGCCGCCCGTTGCGAAGGACTCGCCCGTCGCCAACTCCTCCACCAGGTACTCCGCGGCGACCGACGAGCCCACCGCGTCCGCGAGTTCGGCGTGCAGCGCGGCCAGCGCCGACGACGGGCCGAACCGCTCCCGCGCCGCGACCAGCGACCGCGCCTGCCGCGCCCACCGCTCCCGTACGGCCGCGTCGGCGAGCCCGGCCCAAAAGAGCTGCGCCCGGGCCCGCTCCCGGCCCGGGAAGCGCAGCAGCCCGGCCGTGTGCCACAGCCCCGCCACGGCCCGCAGCAGCGCCTGAGCGTCGTGGTCGTGCACCCCGCGCTCGTAGCCCTCGTCGTACGCGTCGGCCACCGCCCGCGCCACCAGTTCACCCGGGTCCCCGCCCGCCACGGCGGCCGGTAGCAGCCGCGCCGCCAAGTGCTCGGCCCGGTACACCTCCGGCGACTCCGACGGCAGTGACCGGGTCCAATACGGTCGGGCCGCCGCGAACTCCGCGCCCTCCACCGGCGCCCGGAAGTCCGTGCCGGTCAGCGCGAACGCCATGTCGTCGCCGCGCGGCACGAGGGTCAGCTCCGGCTCCTGCGCGGTCACCGCGAAGCGGTGCCGACCCAGCCGGATCGTGTCCCCGCCGTCCGCGAACAGCTCCCGGCGGTCCCGCAGCGCCCGCCCCGCCTCTTGCCGGGCCGCCTTCAGCCGCCCCGCCAACTCCTCCGCGCGCACCGCGTCCCCGAGCGCCCGCAACTCGTCCGCGGTGCGCCGGATGCGGGCCACCATCGGGTCGGAGCCGAAGTACGTGTGCACGGCGTCCGCGTCCGGCAGCGCCGCGGCCCGCCGCGCGACCGTCTCCACCGCCCGCTCGGCGGACTGCGCCAGCCGCTCCGCGCGCCGCGCCCGCTCGTCCTGGAGCGCCTGGCGGCGGGCCGAGAACGCCTCGTACACCTCCGAGCGCTGCTCGGCGATCTGTGCGAGGAAGCCGTCGTGGTCGGCGAACCGGGACTCCAAGTCCTCCAGGTGCAGCAGCAGCCGGGTGAGCTGCGCGTCGCACTCCTCGGGCGTCGCCGCGGCGGCCAGCGCACCCGTCACCGACTGCGCCAGCAGGGCGAACTCGGCGGTGAACTCGGCCCGGCCCTCCTGCTCGGCCAGCTCCCGACGGCGGTTCACCAGCGTGGCCCGGGCCCGGTTCACCGCGCCGACGACGCCGGCGACGCGCTCCAGGATGCCGGTGCGCACGGTCGCGTCCGCGACCTCAAGGCCCGTCACGACCTCCGTCAACGTGCGCAGCCCCGCCGCACGTTCGTCCAGCCGGGCCACGACCTCGGCCGCCTCGGCCGCGGTCGTCAGCGCGGCGGCCCGGTCCGCGAGCGCCGCGACCTCCTCGGCATAGCCGGCGAACGCCTCCTCCCGCTGGAGGAACGCCACCGCCCGGCGCGCGGCGGACGCGGTGTCCGCCTCGACGTCCCCGGCGAGCGCGTCGATCGCCGCGGCGTCCGCGTACCGCATCTCCTTCAGCGTCACCAACCGACCGCGGGCCGCCCGCAGTTCGGCGATCCGCGCGATCCACTCCTCGGCGGACGCCGGCGCCTCGCCGCGGATGCGGCGCACCAGGCGCGCCACGGTCGCCGCGGCGTCGGCGAGCGCCTCCGCGGCCGACCGGGTCAGCTCCCGCACGGTCGCGAACTCCTCCAGCGCCCGTGCCGCGGTCCCGCGCAGCTCGACCAGCGGGGTGCGCAGATCGCCCGCCTCGACGTCGCCCAGCCACGGGTAGCGGTCCGCGGTCCGCTCGCAGTCCGCGACCAGCGCCTCGTACAGCTCGACCGTGGGCGCCCCTTTGACGTCCCCGTCGTCCCCGACGGCGGCGGCACGGCGCGCCAGCGCGAACGCGTCCGCGACGCCCCGCACCAGGTCCGCGTTGCCGATGCGGGCGAGCGGGCCGTCGACGGCGGGCAGCGGATGCGTCTCGGCGACGTACGGGCTCTCCCACAGCCGCACCTGGTGGACCCGGGACGGCTCGTCGGCGCCGTGCAGGGCGAGCAGCGACCCGTCGTCGAAGAGGGCGTACGCGTCGCAGGTCAGCGGCGCCGCGACGGCCTCGCGGACGGTGTCGTACGGCAGCAGCCGGCGCCGGCCGTCGCCGCGGAACACGTACAGCACGTTCTCGCCGCCCGGCGACTGCACCGTGCGCTCGAACTCCATCGGCCCGTGCGTGCTCTTGGCGTCCGCGGGCTCGAACGTGCGGACCGTGCCGTCGGTCAGGCAGTAGCCGCCGGGGAACACCACGCCCTGGTCGTCGGGGAGGCGGCGGCAGGACTCCCCGACGCCGTCGACGCGCACCACGGAGGAGGTGAGGGTGTCGACGACGAGGTGGCGCACGACGTCCTCGTTGTACGGGCGCACCCGCAGCAGCACCAGCGTGCCCACGCGCGCCCACGCGACCTCCGCGTCCGCGAGGGCCTGCGAGGGGTCCTCCACGGGCTCGGCGTGCACGCCGTCCGGCGAGTCCGTGTCGTCGACCGCCTTCACGGTCAGCGCGCCGCCGGTGACGGCGACGTACACCCCGTCCGTGACGCGCACGTGCGGATGGCGGCCGGGCACGTGGTCGTCCCGGCTGGTCTCCGTCCACGTCACGTCCTGCGCGGGCGGCGCACCGGCGAGGTCGCGTTCGCCGCGCGCGTCCAGGAACGCGCGGGGCGTCAGCGACCAGCGCAGCACCCGCACGTCCTTCTCGCCGGTCCGGAACACGGCGAGCAGCTTCTCGCCCGTGACGCGCAGTTGCTCCAGGCGGGCGCCGCGGAAGTACCGGCACAGCGCGGCGAACTCCGCCTGGAACGCGGGGTCGTCGAGCAGGCCCGGCACGGCGTCCTCGGGCAGCGGCCGCAACTCCCGGTCGTACAGCGCGAACACGTCCCCCACGCGGCTCTCCGGCGACAGCGCGGCGATCGGGTCCCACCCGACGAGCAGCGCGCCCCCGACGGCGACGGCGTCACGGGGGGTGGCGGGGGCGCCGGCACGGAGCTGCACGGTCCGCGCGAGCTGGAGCCGGGCGGCGCCGAACGCTTCGGTGCGCTTGTCGTTGAGCGCGTCTGCGCGCTGCTGTAGCTCGCCTGCGGCGCGCTGTAGCCGTGCGCGCAGCACGTCGTAGTTCCCGGCGTCCTCCGTGTGCCCGGTGTTGCTCCCCATGACCCCTCCTGTCTCGCACTCCGGTGCGGTGTGTTTGTGCGGGTTCGCGTGCGCTGCGTGCGGCCCGGCGTCGGGCCCTCGCGTTCGTGACCATCCCGCCGTTTCCCTGCGGGAGCGTTGGTCTCCGCGGGCCGGTGGTGGGTTGTTCGCGCAGTTCCTCGCGCCCCTGAACCTCCGCGCCATAGGGCGTGATGCACGTTGGTATCCGCGGGCCGGTGGGTGGCTTGTCGCGCAGTTCCCCGCGCCCCTGATTGCCTACGCCCTACGGGCGTGGGGGAACCCATGCACAACCCGCAGGTGCCCGACGGAGGGAGCACAACAGGGGCGCGGGGAACTGCGCGACAAGCCCGCCGCCGGGCCGCGGGAGGCGACGCTCCCGCACGGGCAACGGCGGGTGGGCCTTAGGGGCGCGGGTTGCGCGACAAGCCCGCCTCCCGGCCGTGGAGACCAACGCTCCCGCAGGGGAACCGCGGGTACGTCCCGGGGCCCAGAGACCCGGCGGGGCACGCCGCGGGCGCGCCCCGCCAAGTGCCCGCCGCTGCCGCCCCCCGCGCGGCAGCGACGGAGTCGATGGACGGGTCACCCCGAACCGTTGCCGTTGCCGTTGGTGTTCGGGTTCGCGTTGGTGCGCGCAGCGTTCAGGAGTTCGCCCAGCTGCGCCTCCACACCCGCCGCGCCACCCGACCGCATCAGCTTCGTCAGGAGCGCGGAGACCGTCAGGTTCTGGACGTCGGACGTGGAGACCGAGCCGAGGACGGACGTCGCGTCCTGCGCGAAGGAGCGCGAGCCGTCGAGCCAGGGCTCGGCCAGCGTCCGCGCCGTCGCGGAGCCGTCGACGAAGGCGTCCACGCCCTTGCCCAGCGACACCGCTCCGACCAGCCGGTCGAGGAAGACGGACTCGCCGCCGACGATGTCGATGTCCGCGTTCTCCAGGCCCGCCGCCAGCACCTGCGCCTGCGCCTGCGCGATCTCCCGCTGCACTTCGAGGCCCGCGATGCGGACGTCCTTCTCGGCCTCCAGCCGGAGCCGGTACTCCTCGTGCGCCCGGGACGCCTCGTCCAGCGCGGCCATCGCCGCGGCCTTCTCGGTGATGCCGGTCGCCTCCGCCTTCAGGCGCTCCGCGAGCGCCGCGGCCTCCGCGCGGCCCGCCTTCTCGATCGCGTCGGCCTCCTTCTCGCGGACGGCGACCGCCGCGAGCCCGGCCGCCGCCGCTTCGGCGCGCACGCCCTCCGCGAGGCGGATCTTGGCGCGGGCGTCGAGGTCCGCCGCCTTGGTGCGGGCCTCGGCGAGCGTCATCTCCTCCGCGGCGCGGTGCACCGCGGCCTGCTCCGCCGCCTCCGCCGCCTTGATGTCCTTGACCAGCCGCTCCTGCGCCTCGGCCTCCGCCGCGATGACCACGGCCTGCCGCTCCCGCTCGGCCTCCTCGACCGCGCGCAGCCGCTTGATGGACTCCTCCTGCTCGGCCACCGTGCGGTCCACCGCGACGCGCTCCCGGATCACCTCGGCGATCTCGCGGCGCTCGGCCTCGACCTCCTTCTCCGCGGAGATCCGGGTCAGTTCGGTCTCCCGGTCCCGGGCGATGACTTCGAGGAGCCGGTCCTTCTCGATCCGCTCGCTCTCGATCGCGATCACCCGCTCGCGGTTCTTCGCGGCGACGGCGACCTCCCGGGCCTGGTTCTCCCGCTGTACGCCGAGCACTTCCTCGGTCTTGAGGAACGCGGCCTGCGCCCGCATCCGCTCCTCCTCGACGACCTTCGCCGTCTCGGCCTCCTCCCGGGCCCGCACGGTCTCGATCTCGCGGCGCTGCTTGATCTCGGCGTCGGCCTGCCGCCGCTCCAGCTCCAGGATCGCTTCCCGCGCGTCGACGTTCTGGCGGGTGATCTCCTTCTCCTCGTGCCGCTGGAACTCGTTGGTGCGCACGTGCTCCACGGCCGTCAGCTCGGTGATCTTGCGGATGCCCTGCGCGTCGAGGATGTTGTCCTTGTCGAGTTGGGCGAGCGGCGTCTGCTCCAGGTAGTCGATCGCCGCGTCCTCCAGGCTGTAGCCGTTCAGATCGGTGCCGATGACCTGGATGATCCGGTCCCGGAACTCGTCCCGCTTGGTGTACAGGTCGGTGAAGTCGAGCTGCTTGCCGACGGTCTTCAGCGCCTCGGAGAACTTCGCGTTGAAGAGGTCCTGGAGGGTGCCCTGGTCGCTGGCCCGGGCGGTGCCGATGGCCTGGGCGACCTTCACCACGTCCTCGACGGTCTTGTTGACCCGGACGAAGAACGAGATGCGGATGTCGGCGCGGATGTTGTCCCGGCAGATCAGTCCGTCCCGGCCGGTGCGGGAGATGTCGATGGTCTTCACCGAGATGTCCATGACCTCGGCCTTGTGCAGCACGGGCAGCACGACCTGCCCGGTGAAGGTGACGTTGACGGTCCGCATCTTGGAGACGATGAGCGCCTTGCCCTGCTCGACCTTGCGGAAGAGCCGGCTGACGACGAGCACGACGACGACGGCGATGACGAGGACGACGGCGATCAGCACGCCGACGCCCAGGGTGATGGCGTCCATGTTGGGGTACCTCACGTGTGAATTCAGAAGGAGGCGGGGCACGGCGGCTCCCCGCAGGAGGGAAGCCTCAGTAGGGCGCGACCCAGAAGAACTCGCCGGCCTCGTCGTACGCGTACAGCAGCCCGGTGCTGCCGCTCACGAGCGCGTACGCGTCGGTCTGCCGGACCTGGACGAGCGCCGTGGAGCCGTCCCGCGCGGTGACTTCCGCCTGGCCGAAGTCCCCGTCCACCCGTCCCGTGCGGATGGTGCAGGTCAGCCCGATGAAGTCCTGTCGGGACGGCCCGGGTTCGTCGGGGAAGAGCTTCGCCAGCGGCCGTACGAGCAGCCGCACCAGCGCCCACGCGCCGACCAGGGACCAGCCGAGGGCGGCGAACCCGAGCGGCAGGACGGCGTCCGTGCCGCCCTCGTCGGCGTCGAAGAGCAGCACGCCGCTCGTCAGGCTCAGGAACCAGGCGACGGCGATCAGCAGGGAGCCCGAGACGGCGACCGGCTCCCCGCCGAGGTGCAGCGCGTGCGCGTCGATGTCGACGTCGAAGCCGTCGTGTTCGAGTGCGCCGGCCAGCACCAGCAGCCAGAAGCCGATGACGACGACGAGGGCGGCGGTCAGGAAGAGCGTGGGGAACCCGACGGCCGCTGCCACGAACGCATCCATGTCGTCTCCCCCTTCGTCCCTCGCCCGCCGGTTTCCCGGCCGGCCCTCCCGCGGTCTCCGCGTCGGCTCCCGGGCCGCTTCCCGTACCCGGCCAACGAGATCCATCTTGCCCCGGTGCGCCCCCCGCCTGCATTGCCGGTCACCGGCAGTCTTTACGCTTTCTTAATGCCGGATGGGCACAGAGCGGGGGAAACGATCATGCAACTGCCGGAAGAGCACCTCGACGGATACACCGGAATCCTGGCCGACGCCTGCGCGACCGGGCGCCGGCTGAGCCGCGACGAACGCGCCCTGCTGCGGGACCGGGGCGAACGCGCAGCGGAGGCCGGCCTCGGGCTGCGCGCCGTGGTCCGCGCCCAACTCGCGCTCGCCCGCACCGTCGTCCCCGAACTGCCCCGGGCCGCCGCAGCCGACCTCCTCGCCACCGTCGAGGAGGCCGTCGACGCCCTCGCCGAGGGCCACGAGCGGGCCCAGCGCCTCGCCGTGCGCCAGCAGGAGGCGGCCCGCCGCGAGTTCATCGACGACCTGCTGTACGGCCGCAGCGACCTCGGCCGGGTCGCGGAGCGGGCCGAACGCTTCGGCCTGCTGCTCTCCCAGTCGCACGCGGTCGCCGTGGCGCAGGGCGCCGAGCCGTACGACGACGGCTACCCCGTGACCCGCGGCATCGAGACGTCGCTGTTGACCCGGTTCGGGGACCGTCACATCCTGCTCACCACCAAGGACGGCCGGGTGATCTGCATCGCCCCCGGCGACCGGGGCGAGGTGCTGCGGTTCTTCGCCAAGCAGGCGTACGCGGCGATGGACGGCGGCCAGGTCGCCATCGGCCGCGCCCACCCCGGCGCCGGCGGCGTCGTCCACTCGTACGAGGAGGCCCTGAACGCCCTGGAGCTGGCGGCCCGCATGGACCTCGACGACCCCGTGCTGCTCGCCGCGGACCTGCTGGTCTATCCCGTGCTCACCCGTGACCGGCAGGCGATGGCGGACCTCGTCCGCTCGGTGCTCGGCCCGCTGAAGGCGGCCCGCGGCGGCGCCCGTCCGCTGCTGGACACGCTCACCGCGTACTTCGACACCGGCTGCGTCTCGGCGGAGGCGGCGCGCCGGCTGTCGCTGAGCGTGCGGGCCATGACGTACCGCCTGGACCGGATCCGCAAACTGACCGGCGCGGACCCGAGCGACCCGGTGCACCGCTACACCCTCCAGACCGCGGTGATCGGCGCCCGGCTGTTGGACTGGCCGGAACAGGAGCTGTGAACTACCCCTCCAACAAACACCGGTGGTGGTCGTCGTCGGCGGCGGAAACGAAGGCGCGCACCGCCGCCGGATCCGCCCGGCGCCAGGCCGGGAAGGTGGCGAGCCAGCCGAGCGCGTCGTCCACGGGCTGCCCCGCCGCCATCAGCGCCACCGCGGTCCGCGCCGGGTCCACCCAGGCGGGCCCGGTCGCGGCCCGCGCCCAGTCGACGACGTACGCGTGCCCGCCGGCGTGCCCGATGAGCACGTTCCGCGGCCGCACGTCGGTGTGCAGCAGCGTTTCTCCGGCCAGCAGTTCGGCGTCCCGGGGCGCGAGCCGGTCCGCGTACCGCTCCGCGAACGCCGGTACGCGGACCCCGCGCGGCGCCTTCAACCGGGCCATGCGCTTGACCACGGAGTCCACCGCGGCCAGGTCGTGCGTACCCGGCCGGAAGTCGGCGTGCCGCCCGTCGACGTGGATGAACGCCAGCACCAGCCATCCCGAGCCCCGCACGGCGTGCCGCACGCTCGGACCCACCCCGGCGACGGCCCGGTTGACGGCCTGCTCGTACGCCAGCGCCGCGGCCCGCCCGCCGCCGCCCGCGCCGTCGCCGTCGTTCCGTACGCCTTTGAGGAAGAGCCGGCCCTGCCGCTCGGTGCGGACGACCGTCGCGAGGGAGCCGCCGAGCCCTTCGCCGTCGGAGCGTCCTTCGCTGCCGGAGCGCCCTTCGTCGACGGTGGTCGCCTCCACCACGCGCCCCGTGCGCTCCTCGACCTGCTCCCTTAAGCCGGCGGGAAGCCCTTCCCACCCGACGCGCTCAGGCATGCGCTCTTCCTCTCGTGTCGACCCCGGCACCCCCACGGGCGGCGCCGGAGCCCGTGCGCCTTCCGCTCCATTGTCCGTCGAGCGGTACGCAGATCGTGCGCCTGTTGCTCGGTTGCGAACGGCCGGTCAGGTGTGCGCCCCCCGCGCCCGCCGGCGCAGGAGAAGCCCCACGGCGAAGAGCCCGAGCGCGGCGGCCGACGCCGACGGGGACGCGCCCTCGTGCAGCGGCCACGCCCACGGGTACGGCCGGCCCCCGGCGGGGAGCCCCACCAGCGCGCACCCCACGGGCACCGCGGCGACGGCGACGGGACCGTACGCGGCGCCGGCGAGGGATTGGACGATCAGGCCGACGCCGAGATAGCCGACGAGGTTGCGCGCCACCGCGGGCCCGAGGTCGAAGTCCAGCCACTGCGCCTCCGCCAGCCCCAGCGCCGCGGCGACGACGGCGGCGCCCGCGAACAGCCCGGCCCGGTAGCCGCGCACCGGGCGCACGGCCGTGGCTTCGTGCTCGAAGGGCCCGCGGCTCAGGGCGTACAGCAGGAACCCGGCGGGCACGGCGGGCAGCACCAGCGGCACCGGGATGCCGGTGCCCAGGCCGCCGAGCAGGGACGGCACGGGCAGCGCGGAACCGGCCAGCAGCGGCGCGAGGACGAGGCAGGCCAGGACGCCGGCACAGGCGCCCGGCACCAGGTGCACCCGCAGCCACCACGTCACGGCGCCGCCCCGGCCGTACCGAACGACGCGGGGTCCAGGCTCGGGCGCACCGAACAGTCCCGTACCGCCCGCAGGTTGTGCGCGTACCAGGCGCGCTGCTGCGCCACCGGCGACTGCCGGACCCGGTCGGCCGCGTCGACGTACGCCGGGACCGTGCGCCGCGCGAGGTGGTCCTTCGGCTCGCCGGCCGTCAACGACAGCCAGGCGTAGACGGTGGAGTACGCGTCGTGCGCATCGGGGGCCGCGGTGGTGTCCGACGGGCAGGTGGGCGTGCTCAGGGGCAGCGGGCCGGCGCCGACGATCCACCGCACCTGGTCCTCGGTCGGGGCGACCGCGCCGAACTCGACCTCCGCGGCCGGCGTGACGCCGACGGCGCGCAGCCGCCGTTCCGCGTCCTTCGCCCAGCGCAGCACGTCCGCCCGCCGCTCTTCCTGTTCCGGCCACAGGCAGTACGCGACGGGCCCGTCCGTGCAGTTGCGCTCGGCGCGGTCGCGGGCCTGGACCCCGCCGCCGAAGCCGAGCGGCAGCGCGAGGGCGACGGCGCCGGCGGTGGTGAGGGCGAGCGGGAGCGCGGCGTACCGCAGGTGCGCGGAGCGCACCTTGCGGCCCAGCGCGGTGCAGACGACCGCGGCGGCGATCAGGCCGACGGAGAACAGGAGGGTGGCGGCGGTGCTGCGCGGGGCCGTCGTCTGGTCGAGACCGCAGCAGGCTTCGAACCCCTGCCCGTTGAGGTGTCGTAGGAAGGCCGGACTTTCGAGGGCGGCGGGCCAGAACCCCCACAGGTAGCCACCGACGAGCATGGCCGCCGCGCCCAGGTAGCCGGGCATCAGCGGCCCCACGAGCCAGCCGACGCCGATGTGCGCCAGCACCACCGCGTACGCGGTCAGCAGCACGGACGGGTCGGGGTGGCCTGGGGCGTCCAGGGATTCGGGCGCGAACACCGCGAGATTGGTGAGGACGCCCAGCAGGCCGAGCGCGGCGACGGGCGCCAGGTGCAGGGCCGCCACGCTCAGGGGGCCGCGGACCGGCGCCCAGTCCGCCACCCGGGCGCGGTGCAGCCGCGCGGACTCCCAGGCGGCGCAGGCGCCGCACGCGGCGCTCACGAAGCCCAGCAGCATCAGTGACGCCGCGGTCGCCGCGGTCCAGGACTGCATCGTGTCGCGGGTGTTCTGCTCACCGGTCCACAGCAGCAGCGGCAACAGGACGACGGCGACCCACAGGACCGGGCCGGAGCGGAGCAGGGTGGTGGTGCGCACGGCTCAGACCTCCCCGCGGACCAGGCCGCGGTAGGCGCTCTCGGCCCGGCGCTCGACCGGCACCCCGTCGGACGCCAGGGCCAGGAAGTCGGGTACGCCGCCCTGGAAGACGGGTCTGCCGCGGTCGAGGACGACGACGGACTCGTACGTCTCGACCAGGTCCTCCGTCTGGTGGGTGGAGATCACGAAGCTGACGGACCCGGCGAGTTCGGCGACGAGGTCGCGGAAGACGCCGCGCTGGACGGGGTCGAGGCCGGCGGTCGGCTCGTCCAGCAGCACCACGTGGGCGTCGTGGATCAGGGACTGCGCGATGCCCATGCGGCGCAACTGCCCGCCGGAGAGCTGGTGGCTGCGGCGGCCGGCCAACTCGGTGAGCCCGACGCGTTCCAGGGCGCGGGCCGACCGCTGCCACGCCGCGGACTTCGACAGGCCCTTCAGCCAGCCCGCGTACGCGACCTGTTCGCGGACGGTCAGCGACGGCACCGGATTCACCTGCTGCGGCAGCCAGCCGACCTGGCACCGGTACTCGTTGCGGTCGTCGCGTCCGGTGCTGCTGAGCCGTCCGACCCGGACCTGTCCGGCGGTCGGTTCGAGCACGGAGGCGCCGAGGGCGAGCAGGGTGGACTTGCCGGCCCCGTTGGGGCCTAAGAGGACGGTGCACCCGGCCGGTAACTCCAGGGTGAGGCGGTCGAGTACGGGATGCCCCGCTCGGTAGGCGTACGAGCAATCGGTGAAGCTCAGCGGCATGAGGTGTCCAAGGGGTCGGTTGTGCAGGCGTTCTCGTGGGACACCGGGGGCGACGTGCGGCGGCTGGCCGGCGGTTCCGTGCGGGGCGGGAATCCGGTGGCCGGGAGGGTCGCCCGTGCGGTCCCATGGGCGCCATGGACTCCCCCGCCCCGGACGCCCTGGCGCCGCACCGCTCCCTGCTGAACGAACTGCTCCCGCACGACGCACCGGATCGACTCGTCGTCCACGAAGGACAGTTCCACCGGGTCGTGGTCGGTGCGCAGCGGGTGGTGTGCTTCGCGCGGACGGCGGCCGCCGCGGAGCGCCTGCCCGAGCGGGCCGCGGTGCTGCGGGTGCTCGACGGGGTGGAGCTCGGCTTCCGCACCCCGCGGCTGCTGGCGCAGGAGGCGTCGTACGTGGTGCTGAGCCGGGTCCCCGGCGCGCCCCTGACCGCGGCGGCGCTGCGGGACCCCGCGGTCGCGGAGGCGGTGGCGCGGCAGTACGTCGACCTCCTGCGGGCCCTCGCCGCGGCGGGCGCCGACGAGGGCGTGCGCGGTGCGCTGCCGGCCGCGCCGGAGGGGGAGTGGCAGCGGTTCGCGGCGGACGTGCGCGCCCGGTTGTACCCGCTGATGTCCGAGGCCGGCCGGGAACGGGCCGAACGCGAACTCACCGCGCTCGACGCCCTGCCCCGCGTCACGTCCGCCGTGGTCCACGGCGACCTCGGCGGCGAGAACGTGCTGTGGGAGACCGTAGCGGGCCTGCCGCGGCTGAGCGGGGTCATCGACTGGGACGAGGCCGGCCCGGGCGATCCGGCCGAGGACCTCGCCGCGGTCGGGGCGAGCTACGGGGACGCCCTGCTGGGCCGCGTCCTCGCGCTCGGCGGCTGGGACGACGACGCGACGACCGGGCGCATCGCGGCGATCCGCGGCACCTTCGCCCTCCAACAGGCGCTGTACGCCGAGCGCGACGGCGACGCGGCGGAACTCGCCGACGGGCTGGCCGGCTACCGCTGACCAGCCCGTCGGGGCGATGCCCTCAGCCCTTCGGGTTGATCAGGTACTTCTCGATCGCCGGGCGGGTGGCCAGGTCGCCGTAGAGGACGTGCGTCACGGCGTCCACGACCAGCAGCGACGCGTTGGGGAAGGCGCGCGCGGTGCGCCGGGCGCCCGGGAGCGGGGTCGCCGCGTCGTGCGTCGCGTTCACGACGAGCACGGGCGGGAGGGTGCCCTTCGCCTGGGTGGGCCGGGGCTTCGGCGCCATGGGCCAGCCCTGGCAGCCGAGGGCGAAATCGAGGGCCTGGTCGTCGTAGCGGACGTGCGGTGCGGCCTTCGCGACGCGCTCGCTGATCGCCCGGTACTCGGCGTAGTCCCGGATGCGGAAGTCGAAGTCGCGGCAGAGCACGAGTTGCTTGACCGGGTCGGGGTGTTCCTCGGCGAAGTACACCTCGCCCCTTCCGGACTGGAGCGCGGCCAGGTCCCGGGCCGCCGCCTCCGGGGCGAAGTCGGAGAGCATCCGGGTGAGGAGGGCGGCGAACTTGTCGGAGCTGACCTCGGTCCGCGTCGGGCCGTCGGGCCCGGGGACGCGGAGGGTGCCGGCGTCGGCGCGGGCGTACAACTCGTCGATGACGGCCGTGACGTCCTGACCCTTCAGTGCGCACGACGCGTCCGTCTTGCACCAGGCCGCGAGCTTCTTCGCGATGTCGTTGAGGGTGACGGCGCCGTCCGTGAGGAGCTGCTCGGCGGTCGGCCGGACCGTGTCCACGGTGCTGTCGAGCGCCAGCGCCCGCAGCCGATCCGGGAACAGCCGCGCGTACCGCTCCCCGAGCACCGTGCCGTACGAGTGCCCCAGGAAGCTGATCTTCCGTTCCCCGAGCGCGGCCCGGATCGCGTCCATGTCCCGTGCGACGCTCTCCCCGTCCATGTGCGCGGCGAGCTGCCCGCCCTTGGCGAGGCAGCTCTTCGCCAGCTTCGCGTTGAGGGTGCGCAGCTTCTCGAACTCGGCCGCGTTGCGGGGCCGCTTCGGCGCCTTGGCGGCGATGGTCTCGTCGCACTGCACGCGGCCGCTCCGGTCGATGCCGCGCGGGTCGAACCCGATCAGGTCGAACCGCTGGAGCAGCTTGGGGGAGTAGGTGCCGAACACCGTGCCCGAGTACATGACGCTCTCGACCCCGGACGCCCCCGGCCCGCCCGGGTTGACGAGCAGCGCCCCGATCCGCTTCTTCGGGTCGGTGGCCCGGTGCCGCACGAGGTGCACCTCGGTCTTCGCCCCGTTCGGCTTGGCCCAGTCCACCGGGACCTGCACGGTCCCGCACTCCGCGTTCGGGCTGGGATCGGGGAACTCGGGCTGGGCCTTGGTGCAGGCTCCCCAAGTGATGGCCGGGTTCTTCGCACTCGCTTCCTGCGCGCCGGCGGCCCCGGGCACGGCGAGGGTGGAGAGGACGGCGGAGGCAGCGGAGAGCGCGAGCAGTCCGGGGAGCCCCCGCCGTCTCGTCCAAGGGCCCTGGTGCGTGCGCATGTTGGGATTCATGCGCGTCACTGTGGTGGGTTCAGGTGGTGGCGGGTCGATGGGTTGATGACGGGAACGTAACCGCCGACTCCCGGGCCTGGGCCGCGTCGTGCCTGCGGAGTGCGTCGCGCGGCAGCGGGCCCCGGCCCGGAGCGGCCGGCGCAGTTCCGTGCCGGGCGGGCGGCCCCGCGCCCGTGGACGTATGTGGTGCCGGGCGGGCGGCCCCGCGCCCGTGGACGTATGTGGTGACGCAGGGGGGGCTCCACCCGTACGTGACGGTGGAGCCCCCCTGCCGTGCGGGTCGGTCAGTTCTTCAGTTCTTGCGGGTGTTGATGTCGTCGGTGAGTTGGGGGACGACGGTGTGGAGGTCGCCCACGACGCCGTAGTCCACGAGGTCGAAGATCGGGGCCTCGGGATCCTTGTTGATCGCCACGATCGTCTTCGACGTCTGCATCCCCGCACGGTGCTGGATCGCACCCGAGATGCCCGACGCGATGTACAACTGCGGCGACACGCTCTTACCCGTCTGACCCACCTGATGCGCATGCGGATACCAACCCGCGTCCACCGCAGCACGCGACGCACCCACCGCAGCCCCCAGCGCGTCCGCCAACCCCTCGATCAACGCGAAACCCTCACCACTACCCAACCCACGACCACCGGAGACCACGATCGCCGCCTCCGTCAACTCCGGACGACCCGACGACACCCGCGCCGTGCGCTCCACCACCCGCGCCACCCGCGACACATCACCGAACCGGACCGGCAACTCCTCCACCACGCCCGCACCCGCCACCGGCTCGACCGGAGCACTGTTCGGCTTCACCGTGATCACCGGCACCCCACGGGTGACCCGCGAACGCGTCGTATAAGCAGCGGCGAACACCGACTGCACCACCACCGGACCCTCGGCATCCGGCTCGACGTCAACCGCATCCACGATCACACCCGACCCCACCCGCAACGCAAGACGGGCAGCAATCTCCTTGTTCTCCCCCGACGACACGAACAACACCGCAACCGGGGACACCACATCCACCGCCGCCTGAACCGCATCCACCCGAGGAGCAACCGAGAAGTCAGCGAACTCGTCCCCCTCGTTCACCAACACCCGCTCCACACCATGACCACCCACCACCTCCGCCGTGCCACCCGCACCCGGCCCCAACGCCAGAGCCACCGGCGTACCCAACCGCCGCGCCAGGGTCAGCACCTCAAGCGTCGGCTTGCGCACCGCGCCCTCGACGTGATCCACAACCACCAGAACATCAGCCATGACCCAACACTCCCAACGAGAACAAAGAAGACGAAGACGCAGACGAAGATGTGAACGACGGTCGGCAGGACATGCCGGGTGGGGCTAGATGAACTTCTGCGACGCGAGGAACGCGGCGAGTTGCTTCCCGCCCTCGCCCTCGTCGGTCACGATCGTCCCCGCCGTCCGCGCCGGACGCTCCACCGCCTCGTCGACCAGGGTCCAAGCACCCTCCAGACCGACCTGGTCACCATCGAGGTCGAGGTCGTCCAGGTCCCAGGACTCCACCGGCTTCTTCTTCGCCGCCATGATCCCCTTGAAGGAGGGGTAACGGGCCTCGCCGGACTGGTCCGTCACCGACACCACCGCCGGCAACGCCGCCTCCAGCACCTCCACCGCGCCCTCACCGTCACGCCGGCCCCTCACCACCGAGCCGTCCACCGACACCTCGGACAGCAACGTCGCCTGCGCCACCCCCAACCGCTCCGCCAACAGCGCCGGCACCACACCCGCCACACCATCCGTCGACGCCATCCCACACACCACCAAATCGAACCCGACCTTCTCCACCGCCGCCGCCAACACCAACGACGTCCCCATCACATCCGAACCATGAATCCCGTCATCCTCAACGTGCACCCCACGATCCGCACCCATCGACAACGCCTTACGCACCGCATCCCGCGCATCCTCAGGCCCCACCGTCACCACCGTCACCTCAGCATCACCACCCGACGCCTCAGCAACCCGCAACGCCTGCTCCACCGCATACTCATCCAACTCCGACAACAGACCGTCCACACCCTCACGATCCACCGTCAAATCCGCACCGAAACCCCGGTCACCACTCGCGTCAGGCACGTACTTCACACACACAACGATCTTCAAGCTCACGCCGACTCCTAGCGAGGGATTCCGATGGACGGAGGGCTATGTAGTTGGGTCCGAGGCTATGGCACCAAGTACCCTCTGTAAAGGTACCCAGTGCCAAAATGGCCCTTCCGGTGTTACGTTCCCGCCATGACTGAGGTGCGCAAGCGACGCAATGCCGAAGTGCCCATGCGGGAGGCGCTGGCCAAGGCCGCGTTCGAGCTCTTCATGGAGCGGGGGTTCGAGCGGACCACGGTGGACGAGATCGTCGCGCGCGCGGGCGTCGGGCGGCGCTCGTTCTTCCGCTACTTCCCCTCGAAGGAGGACGTGGTCTTCCCGGACCACGAGGGGTGCCTGGCCGAGATGACCCGCTACCTGGAGGCCAGCACGGCCGACGGCGCCTCGGAGGACCCCGTCGACACGGTGTGCGACGCCGCCCGGATCGTCATGCGGATGTACGCGGCCAAGCCCGACTTCTCCGTGCAGCGCTACCGGCTCACCCGCGAGGTGCCGGGGCTGCGGACGTACGAGCTCTCCGTCGTGCGGCGCTACGAGCGCACCCTCGCCAACCACCTGCGCGCCCACTGCGCGGACGACGCGGACGGCGCCCTGCGCGCCGAGGTGATCGCCTCGGCCGTGGTCGCGGCGCACAACAACGCCCTGCGCTCGTGGTTGCGGTCGGGCGGCGTGGGCGACGCGGAGGCCGCGGCGGTCCATGCGCTCGGGCTCGTCCGCGAGGTGTGGGGCGGGGCCCCCGAGGGGCGCGGCGCCGCCCGCACCGCAGCCCGCCACCCCGTCGACGTCAGCGGCGGCACCGACGGCGACGGCGAGGAGGTCGTGATCATGGTGGCGCGCAAGGGCACGCCCGTGTGGCGGGTGGTCCAGGGCATCGAGACCGCGCTCGGGGGCTCCTGACGGCAGGCGCGTAACGGCGCCGGCGAGACAGCCCGTTGGCCAGAAAACTGGCACCCAGTACCTATACATCGAGACACTGAGTGCCATATGGTGCGAAGGCGCCAGTGCGAGCCGCCCACGGCGCGGTGGCGCATCCGAGCCGAGTGCAGGGGGTCGTGCCATGTCCCAGCCCGGAACCGACAGTCTCGCCGCGCCCAACGCGTCGGCCGAGGACTCCGGTTCGACCTATCTCACCTACCAGAGCTGCCGCTGGTGCGGCACCGCTTCGTTCCGCAAACTGCTCTGCCCGGTCTGCGCGTCCAGCGATCTGGAGCCGCGGCGCAGCACGGGCGAAGGAGTCGTGATCCGCTCGTCCGTGGTCCACCGCTACACGCGCGTGGCCCGCAACGAATCCCTCGTCCGCTTCCCGGAGGGCTTCATGTTCCGCTGCCGGGTCGTCGGCGCCGCGCCCCACCTGGTGTGGGTCGGCGCACGCGTCCGTCCCGTGGCGGAATCCGGCCTGGACGCCGGTGAACTCGTCGTCGAACTCTGCGACACCGTCCGCACCTTCGACTGGCAGTAGCGCGGGACCCGCGGGACGAGGGCCCAGCGGACCCGACGGCGGCTACCGCCGACGCCCGGGCTGCTGGTTGACTGCTCCTGACTGCCGAGCTCAGGGGGTGCCGGATGCCAGTGGACGACGTGCGGCAGGGTGCCGTCGCGGACATCGAGCACATCACCCCGGTGCTCGCCCGCGCAGCCATCGCCGCCGCGCTCCACAACACGTACGACGGCGCTGACGACGGCACCGGGACCGGCGCCCACGGCCTCCTCCCGCCCGCCACCGCCGTCCCCGTCGCGCACCCGAACGGCTTCGTGAAGCTGCCGCTCGCCCGGGTCGCGCGCGACGGCCGGCGACTGTTCCTGCACATCTGGGCCGAGGGCGCGGAGGACGCCGAGATCCACGACCACCGTTGGGACTTCGCCTCCACCGTGCTGCGCGGTGCGCTCGACAACACCGTCGTCGACATCGCACCGCAGAACCAGCGGGATGCGGACGGCTACCGCGTCGTCCACTACCGGCCCCGCCCGGGCGGCTACCGCTTCGCCCCGGCCGGCGACGGCGCAGGCCACGGCGTCGTCGTCACCTCCCGCCGTACGGAAGCCCTCACCGCCGGCGCCCGCTACCGGATGACCGCCAGTGCCCTGCACCACGCCCGTGCGCTACCCGGCACCGTCACCCTCATCGCCCGCGGCGCTCCGCTGCGCGACCACGCCCGGGTCCTGACGCGCGGGCCGCTGTCCGAGCGGCCGACGGCGTGGCGTGCGGTGGACGCGGCCGAGCGCCGCCGGCACTTGGACGAGGCGTACGCGATCGTGGCCGGCCCGGCGCGATGAGCACTCCCGACGCCCCCGCTCCACCGGACCCCGATCCCGGCCCCGGCCCCGGTGCTGGCTCCGGCTCCGATGTCGGCTCCGGCTCTGACTGCGGCCCTCCGGGCCTGGTCCGTCGGGACGTCGTCCTGATCGTGGCCGTGCTCATGGCCGGGCCGCCCGACGAGCCGTTCCGACCGGGGCCGTTGGAGCGCCGCTGGCGGACCGGAGGGCCGAGGGAGGTGGCCTCCAACGCCGCGCGCCGCGCCGCTTACACCAGCACCCGGCTCGACCCCCTGCTGTGGGGCGAGGGGGTGCGCTGGCACCGCGAGTTGGACGGGAACGCCTCGCTCCCGCCGTCCCCCGCCCGGTTCGAGCTGTCCGCGATCGAGTTGGTACGGCTCGACGAGGCCGCCCGCGCCGCGCTGTGGGACATGGGCGCGCCGCCGGACGCCGACGGCGTGGCGGTCCTGCACGGCTCGCTGCCGCCGGACCCGCCCGGGCGGCTGCCGAAGACCCTGGAGGAGTGCGCGGACGTCGACCCCCACCACGGTGACGGCGATCAGCGCACCTGGGTCTCCCAGGTGCTGCCGCCCGGCTGCCGCATCGCCGCATCGGAACGGGAAGCGGTCCACGGAACCCTGGTCACGGCGGGCCGCGACGGGCTGCCGACGCGTTTCGACGGCGACGAGCACGACGGGTGGGAGCCCGCCGACCAGTGGCTGTGGGCGATGCAGCACGCCACCTGCTACCCGCCGCTCGCCGATGCCCTGGATCAACTCCAGGGGCGCCGGCTGCCGCTGTCCGGCAAGGTCCGCGGGGTCGCCGGGCTGCGCGGGCTGACCCTCGTCGCCACGCACCCGGACGCGGGGCCCGGAACGTCGGACAACTACTACGACGGCACCAGCTACCAACTCGCCACCCTGCACACGGACGCCCTGGCCCTGGCCCGGCTCCAGCAGATCGTGCTGGCCGCCTTCGACGACGAGGTCGCCCGCATCGGCGCGCACGAGCCCCACCGGCGGAAGGTCGCCCAACTGGAGCGCGACCTGTTGGTCTTCCGCCGCAGCTACTGGTCCGCCGGCTTCGGCCGGCAGCGTCCCGCGGACGCGGTCACCCGGCTGTGGTGTCAGGACGCGGGACTGCCGGAGGCCGTGCAGGGGCTCGTCGACGACCTCGCCGAGCTGTCGCGCCAGGTGCAGGCCGCGGAGACGGAGACGACGAACGCGATCCTCGGGCTGCTGGCCGCCGTCGGCCTGCCGCTCACCGTGGGGCTCGCGGTGTGGCAGGGGCTGCCCGACGCGGGCGCGGCGTCGTTGGCGCGGATGCTGGCCGTCACGGCGGTGGCCACGGCCGTGCTGGTGACGTTCTTCCCCGGGCTGCGGCGGCTGTTCGTGGACCTGTTCCGACGCGGCGGAGGGCGCGGTGGGCTGCGTGGCGGACGACGACGCGGCGGGCGGCGGAGCGGGCTGCGCCGGGACGGCGACCGGTGACCCGCGCCTTCCGCTGGCCCCCGCGGCACGCGCCCGGCTTCCCCGCCGGGTGCGCCGACGCCGGGGACGTCCTCGCGCACCTCGCCCGCACCCGGCACGCCTCCGTGACCCTGGCCGTCGTCACCAGCGCGCTCCGCGCCACCGTCGAGCAGAGCGGTGACCACGAGCAGGGGCTCGTACGGGTACGTCGCAGCCTCGCCGAACTGGGGCGGGCCGCGGGCGCGCCCTGGCACCCCTCGTACTACGGCAAGGACCTCGTCCTCGTCCGCCCCGGCGAACACGGCCCGGTGGACGCCCACGCGCCCACCTCGGGCATACGGCACGGCTCCGCCTGGGAACACGTGCCCCTCCCGGCCGGCGCGGAAGCACGCCTCGCCGCGCTGCTGCGGGCCTGCTACGCCGTGTCGATGGCGGCCCGCGCCGTGCGCGACCGGCCGGAGTCGAGGGGGCGCGGCCGAGCCGCGGACGTCCTCGCAGCGGTGCCCGGACGGCTCTCCGACGAGGGGTGCGCCGCGCTCCTGGCGGGCGTCCTGGTCCGCCCGTCGGGCGGCTCGCGCGCGGTGCGGGGCGCCGGGCCGGGGGAGGACCCGCGGTTGCCGGGCGTGCCGTCGGCCGACGCCTGGCCCGCGTACGCCCAGCAGTACGGGCAGCACGGGAAGTTCGCCGGCCGCGGCCCCGCCCACTACGTCGTCACCGACGTCCACGACATCGAGTGGGGCACGGTCGTACGCCACCCGAGCCCCCGCCCAAGCCCGAGCCCCCGCCCGGGCATCGACGGCCGCCGGACGGCCGGCAACGCGCACCTGCTGCTCCCGCTCGCCGCGGCCTGGCGCTCCGGCACCCTGCCGACGCCCGTCGTACTGCGCCGCGCTCACGGGCTGCGCATCCGGCGCGAATCCCTGCTGGTGGAGCACCTACGGGCGCTCGGCGACGGTGGCGGCGCCGCGGGCGGACGGCTCTTCGCGGCCCTCGGCGACGGGCTGTGCGGGCTGGTCACCGACCCCGACGCGCTCCGGACGGCGGTGTACGCGGCCAACGCGCGCACCGCGGGCCAGTTGCACAGCGGCGCCGGCGTCGCCGAAGTCACCGGCGCCTTCGGTGCCGCGGAGCTGCGGGCAGCGGCCGGCCGCGCCCAGTTCGCGCTGCACGTCACCAAGACCCTCAAGGCCAGCACCCACGAGGCCCGCGCGTACCAGGAGTTCGGCCGTCCGCTGGACGCGGCCGCCGGGGAGACAGCAGTGGCGTTCCTCCGGGAACTGTACGAGCGGGGCCCCGGCGCCCGCGGCGGGCACCACCTCGCGCACGCCGTGCGCCACCGCGACCACTGGCGCCGACACTTGCCGCCGACGGCGACGGCCCGCTTCGACGGCCTGATGGAGCTGGTGGTGGGGTGAGCGCCGGGCTCACTCCCGGATGGCCCACTCCCACGCCCCGGGCGACCACGCCCGCGCCGGAGCCGGCTGCTCCGAACCCTCCAGCACCGGCAGCAGGAAGCGTTCCAACTGCCCTACTGCATCGGGCAGTCGCCCGAACGGGAGGGCGTGGAGGAAGGTCGCGTTGTCCCAGAAGTCCAGCCACTCCGCGGGCGGCGCGGGCAGGCGGGCCGGCCAGGGGCGGCGCATCTCGGTGAACTCGACCGCGATGTCGTGGCGCAACTCGCCGAGGTGCAGTGCCGGCGCGCGGTGGGACGCGGCCACCAGAAGGACGTCCATGAGGTCGGCCCAACGGGTGTTGACCTTGCCGTCGCGCAGCCGCGTGTAGCGCAGCAACTTCTGCGCCACGAGCCGGCTGAGGGTGCCCGCGGGCACCGTGACGGCGCCGGCGGAACTCGGGAAGTGCAGGGGCGCGGTCCTGGCGTCCGCGGCCGCGCGGACGTCGGGAACCAGCAGGACGTTCAGCAGGACGCGCCCCACCACGACCCCGCCCGGACGGTCCGCGACTTCGGCCAGCACCCGGTGCGCAGTGGCCCGGTCCGGCGAACTGAACACGATCGGCTCGGCCCGCAGCAGCCGCACGCACGCACCGCCCTGCGCCCTGGGCAGCGCCACCGGGGACAGCAGCCGCGGGGCCATGCCTGAGGCCAAACAAAGATCCACGTCATTCGGCAACCGCGCCGCGGGCCCGAGCCACCCCAGGAGCGCCGCGGACCCCTTCAGGTGCCACCCCTGCGCCGGCAGCACCCGACCGACGCCGTCGAGCACGGCCGCGACGACGTCGATCCGCTGCCGGTCCAACGCGCCCAGCCCTGCGAATTGGCCGCCGCCCCAAGCCCCCGACACCGCGCCCACCGCGCCCTTCCTCGCCCGCCCACGCTCACCAGGAGCGTATCCAGCGCCGGCGGCGGGCGGTGGCCCGCGATGGACGTTGGCATAGCTCCTCCCCCAGTGCCCTCGGACACGGGGCACACCGGTCCTATGCCCAGGGGCGTGGTGGGAACCCACTGGGGCTCGTGTGAGACGTGCCGGTCAGGTGATCGGGCGTGCGGGGGAGGGGGCCGGAGGACGGACCCCCGTCAGCTCCTCTGCGCGTCGGCGCAGGAGCGGCGCCAACTCGACGTACCAGCCACGGCCCACGGCCTGGAGCATCTCGGCGAGGGCGATCCGTTCGCCGATGCGGCCCGCGGGGGTGTCGAGGACGTGCGCGAACTCGGCGCGGATGCGGTCGGCGACGGCGGGGACTCGGAGGCTGTTCACGTAGAGCATCGCGGGGTCGTAGCCGACGGGGACGGCGCCCCAGCGCTCCCAGTCCAGGATCACGAGGGGGGCGTGGGTGAGGTTGGCCCACTGAAGATCGGCGTGCCCGGTGACGCGTTCGGTGATGACCGGGGCAGGGATCCCCAGGAACTCGGGGAAGACCCGGTCGGCCCAGGACTGGCGGATGGTCTCGCGGGGTGGTTCCGCGTTGCTGAGGGCGTCCAGGCTCTCCCGCAGGGTCGCCCACCAGGAGTCAGGCAGCCCCGGATCCTCGGCGAGGTCGGGTGTTTCCGGCGAGACGACGGGCTGGGCGACGTAGTCGATCAGCTCCGCTTCGAAGACGTACTCGCCGCCGTCCCAGCGGTACAGGTCGTACAGATGCGGACGGGACACCTTGTGGGACACCCGTTCCTCGGCGAGGGCGATTCCCTCGTTCCGGGTAGCGGGGGTCTTGGCGGCTTCGCCGCAGTGGACGCGGAGCCAGTGGCCTCCCGCGGTGCGGCTGCCGATGGTGCGGCCGAGCCATCCCCAAGCCGGCGTGCCCGTCGTCGCCGTGGACAGGCGGGAAGCGGCGTGGGCGAGAGCGTCCTCCATGCGTGCCCTGGTGATCTCATCCTTGGGCGAGTACATCGGTGACCTTCCTGAGGTGGCCCGGATCGAGCGGGGCGGCGACGGCGGCTTTCGCGGCGGCCCAATGGGCGGCGGTGCCGGCAGACAGCAGTACCACGTCCAGGCTCGGACAGGAGGCCGCGACGAGCAGACAGACGATGCCAGGCGCGGCTCCCGGGCGGATGAACTCGGCGAGTTCGGGCGTGACGAGGCCGGGCAGTTCGCCGCCGTGCAGGGGCGAGGAGCCGAAGGTGATCAGGCCCGCCGCGCGGGCGAGGACGAGGGGGCCCCTGCCGTCGAGGGCGAGGGCTATCGGCCGTGCCGTGACGAGACTGACCGGCTGTTGGACGGCCCGCAGATGATGCCCTCCCGAGCCGGCGGCCTCGATGGCCAGGCCCAGGAGTTCGGGCACGGAGAAGGCGTCGCGTTGGAACCCCGACCAGGTGGCCACGCCGTATCCGGCGATCCTGCCAGCGCAGGCGAACTCTTCCAACACCGCGAACACCTCACGAAGCGCAGGACGGAGCTCCGCGGGAAGGAGCCCGGCGCGTTCCGGGTTGTGGACGAACACGAGGTCGATCCGGCCGAGGGCGGCCAGGGACCTTTCCGTCTGCCAGCGGACGAAGTCGGGGTCGAGGCTGTGTCCGGCCCGGACCTGGGCCGCGGTGAGGATCCCGGAGCGAAGCGCAACTGCCCCTTCGTCCGGGGTGAAGAAGCCCGTCTTCGTCGCCACCGTCGCACGTGGGTGGTCGGCGATGACGGGGCCGAGCGCCTGGTGGGCGCTGCCGTAGTTGGGGGCGGTGTCGATCCACACGAGCCCGTCGGCGCACGCGGTGCGGGCCGCCTGTTCGACGGCGCGCACCCGGTGCGTCCCCAGTCCCAGGGAAGCGGTCACGAAGCGTTCCCGACCACGGCGACTGCTTGACCGGCAAACAGTGCGGAGACGACCTCGGCCACCTCGACGAGGGTGAGACCGGACTCGGCTGCCAGGTTCGCGAGGGTGGCCGGTGTTCCACCAGCGAGGAGGCGGAGGACAGGGGCGACGGGGAGGGCGAAGGTCCACTCGTTCCCCGCCCCGGCGAAGGTTACGCCCTGGTCGCCCTGGTCGATCCGGGCACGGGGCGCCGTGGCCCGCACGGTGATGCCCGGTTCGGCGGGAACGGCGGTGAGGTGCGGCAGCGACAGGCGCGGGCGCCCGGGGTGCGTCGCGTCCAGAGACCTTTCCCAGCGGTCCAGAACCGCAGGGTCGTCCAAGGTTGCCAGTACGTCCTTCCGTACGGCAGCCAGGTAGTCCGTCCGCTCCTCCGGGGTGCCGAAGCGCG
The DNA here is from genome assembly GCF_044328175.1 of Streptomyces sp. NPDC017979. Lineage (NCBI taxonomy): Bacteria > Bacillati > Actinomycetota > Actinomycetes > Kitasatosporales > Streptomycetaceae > Streptomyces > Streptomyces sp. NPDC017979. Next base: position 171,134 of record NZ_JBIRGU010000005.1, read on the forward strand.
GTACGTCCGCCCGGACGTTCACGCTCGCCCGGAGGTCGTCGCACAGCCATCCCAGGAACTCGGCGCCGGTCTGCGTGGCGAGTCCGAAGGTGAGGTGGAGGGATGCGGTGCCCTGATCGGCGCTCACGGCGTGCCACCAGCCGCGCGGCAGATAGAGCACGTCGCCGGGCGTCAGGACGACGTCCGAGATCGGGTCCCCCGTCGGGGCCGCAGGGGCTTCCACGTCGCGCCAGGCGGGGGCCTGCCTGGTGGCGCCGTAGATCTTCCACCGCTTGGAGCCTTCGAGTTGGAGCACCACCACGTCGTGGTCGTCCCAGTGGGTGCCGAAGCCTTCCTCGGCGGTCCACGAGGCGTACGCGTTGACCTGTACGGGGGTGCGGAAGAACCGTTCGAGGCCGGTCGCGGCTTCCCGGACGGGCGGGTGGATCTGGTCGATGGCATCGATGACCAGGGACGCTCCCTCGGCGAGCCGGGCGTGGAACTCGACCGGCTGCGGCTGGTACCACGACGTTCCGCGGCGGTTCGTCCGGAGGATCGAGTACGCCGCCGCCGGGACGGCCTCCCCGGCGCGGGAGAGCCGCATCCGAGGCGGTTGGAGTCGGTGAGCGGCCACGATCTCGTTGAGGTCGTCCCAGGCCAGCAGCGAAGGGCGGCCGTTGCCGTCGGAGCGGATCACTTTGTGGGCCCCGGCAGCACGTCCGGGCGAGGAACGTGTCCCCGCCCAGACGCTCGGCCCACGATGCGGAATCAATCACCGTGGGGCTCCTCGTTGGATCAGGTGTCGTTCATGTCCGACTTGCCGCCGGTGTTGTCCGAGGCTTCCTCGGCACGCGAGCGGGCCGCGGCGATGCGGCGGACACCGATCAGCAGGTCGCTGGTCGGCTCGGTGGGAGCGTTCTCGTTCATCCCGTACTCCTTCCTGATCTCGACGGGTCCCGCCGGGGTCCCGGCGGGAATTCCACGGGCCGGCTCCCGGGGGTCTCTCCGGCCACGGCCAGGGCGACCAACAGGACGCCGACGGCGACGACGTATGAGGGCGGCGAACTGCTGACGTCAGCCGTAGCCGGGGGCTGTTTGCGACAACGTCAAGGAAAGCCCTGCTGCGCTCAGTGCTCCACTGCATCGATGCGGCAGTCTTGACGCAGATCCGTGCGCGGGCGCGTGGTGGGCGCAGGCCGGGGAAAAGGGGCGTCATGGGACTTGCGGAGCGGCGAAAGGCGCTGGGCTACAGTCAGGAGGAATTAGCCGAGTTGCTCGGGGTGGACCGCACCACGATCGGGCGTTGGGAGAGCGGCAGGAGCAAACCTCAGCCACTCCAGCGACGAAGCTTGGCCAGCGCTCTCGAAGCCGATCTTCAGCAGCTCGACGCCCTCCTGCCGGCGCCAAAAGCCGTAGGTCGGGAGGAGCCCACGGGGTACGAGTCCGGGTACCGTCCGAGCGCGGGAGACAACGACGAAATGATCCGACGCGAGTTCCTCCGCATACTCACGGTCAGCGGAGCGTTGACGACCATGTCGGTGGACGAGGCCGAAGCGTTGGCGGACGGGGTGCGGAAGGGCGTGCCGGCCGACTTCGCCCGGATGAACAGCCATCTGTGGCAGGTGTACCAAATGGCCCGCTCCAAGGGGTCGGTCCATCCCGTCGTCCGGGACCAGCTCAGGACCCTGAGCGAGGCACTGGAAGCACGACGAGGCAACTCCCGGCCACTCCTGGACGCGGCGGCCGACCTCTTCCAGTTGGCGGGGGAAGTCGCGTTCGACGGCAGTCGGTACGCCGATGCCGCCGCTTCGTACTCGATCGCCGCCTCACTGAGCAAGGACGCCGGGCACTTCGACCTCTGGGCTTGCTCCCTTGCTCGCCATGCCTATGTGGACATGTCCGATGACCGACATCGCCACGCGGCTCAGATCCTCGCCCTGGCGGCGGAGTTGGCAGGCCGCGGGGACAGCGCTCTGGCCACCCGCTACTGGGTGGCGTCCGTCCAGGCCGAGGCGTATGCCGGCCTCGGCGACCTGGCGGCGTGTGAGCGCGCGCTCGATCGGGCCGAGGAGGTCAGCGGTCTGTCTCCGGACGGCGTCAACGGCGGCTGGCTCCGGTTCGACGGCACCCGGCTGGCGGAGGAACGCGGAGCTCGGTACACGCGTCTGGGACGCCTGGACCTGGCCGAGGAGACCTTGAAAGGTGTGCTGAAGCATGGCGCTCTTGCCTCCGGACGCTCCTACCGGAGGAGGGGCGCGGTGCTGACCGACCTGGCGGCCATCGGAGCGAAGCGGCATAACGCCGAGCAGGTCACGGCTTACGGCAGGGAGGCTCTGGAACTGGCCCGGGCCTCATCCTCCGGATACGTCGTCCGTAGACTCCGATCCCTGTGCGACGAGTTCGGGCCCGTGAGCCGCGACCACCGCGTGGCGGGGCTGAGGGCGGAGATCGCCGCGCTGAGGACGCCGTGACGAGAGGGGTTGGCATGTCGCAGACCGAAGGCGCACGACTGTTCCGGGAAGCGTGGATCGCGGGTGTGCGCCGGCACTTCCCCGGCGAACCGAAGGCCGGGTACGTCACCCCGTGGGAGGACACCCCGGAGTGGGAGCGTCAGGCCGCGGGCTCCGTGTACGAGCAGGTCCGCCACTTCGTCGAGATCAGCGGCGGGCATGCGACCCGGCTGTCCCGCGAGCAGAAGAGCCGCTTCGTCGCCACCTGCTGGACCGCCCAGATGTTCAAGCAGTTCGAGGATCCGAAGCCGGGGTACGTGGCCGACTGGCCCGAGCTTTCCGCGTGGCAGCAGGAGACCGACGCCGACGTCTTCGAGGCCATCGAGAAGGCCCTGGGCTGATCGACGGGGCTCCCCTGGCCTCGCACAGCCAGTGGACCTGGCGTGGACCAAGGCCCGCCCCAACGCGACCCAAGGGGCGGAAAGACCCGGCCAGGTGGGGCTCCATCGTCGAGGCGGGCGTCACAGGAGCGTCGTCAGCAGTGGCGGCCAGCGGTTCGGATCCGCGCCCAGGGCGAGCCAGGGGCGGAGTCGGGGCGGTGGGTCGGGCGTCAGGCGCAGCCGGGTGGTGAGGGCGGCGACCCGGGTGGCCAGGGAACGCAGGGCCACGGCCCCGGAGGCGTACGAACGCGTCAGCAGTTCGTCCGGGACGTCCGCGGCCAGCGCGCGGTGGGTCGCCGCGAGGGCGAGCAGGCGGGCGCAGGTGAAGGGGGACGCGGCGGGCAGCAGGGCGCGGACGGCGGCCCGGCCCTCGGGGGTGTCGACGGCGCGGGCCAGGTACTGCACGGCACGCGGGAGGAGTTCGGGCCGGTGCCGTACGGCGCCGGGCAGGCTCCGGCTGATCTGCGGGGTGGGTGCGGCGCGCGGCAGGGCGTACCGCAGTGCGCGTGCGTCGCCCTGCTCCAGGCCGCGCCGCCACGCGTCGCCCGGGTCGCCCCGGACGTCGCGGGCGGTACCGGAGAGCACGGCGGTCGCTGGCAGCGTGCGGGTCTTGTGCTCGGACGGGGCGAGGCCCAGCGGCGCGAGGGCGCGGCCGACGGCTTCCCGCACCTCGTCGGCCTCGGCCGGGGCGTGGACGAAGACGTGCCAGTCGTCGCCCCAGCGCAGCCAGCGGCCGGGCGCGAGACGGGCCACGACGGTGTCGACGGGGGAGAGCGCGGCCGCGGCCAGGCGGTTGGCCCAACGGTGGCCGGGCAGGAGGGGGCGTCCGGCGGCGCGGTCCAACGCGGCGAGCGCGGCGGACAGTTCCGGGGTCGCCCAGGGCGCGTCGTGCAGGGCGCGCAGCGGCAGCGAGCGGGAGAGCCGGTGCACGTCCAGCGCCAGCACCAGCGGCAGTTCGGGGCGCGCGGCCAGCTCCGTCAGGCGCTGCTGCCGGGTGCGGAAGGCGCGGCGGTAGTCCCAGTCGACGCGGTCGTACGCGAGGACTTCGGGGCGTACGCGATGGCCGCACAGCGCCCGTTCGACGAGCCCGTGCAGCCGGGCGCGGACGTCGACCGGGACGACGGGCACGTCCTCGGTGCGGCTGCCGAGCGGGACCCGCAGCCGGGCCGCGTCGATCCCGGAGGGTGCGCCGTCGAGCAGGAACGGCGCGACGTCCACCGCCCCGACGGCGTCGGGGATCCAGTCCGTCGCCAAGTCCTGGCCGAAAGCCGCGCGGAGCGCCTCGTACGACGGGGCTTCGGCGGGCGTCACCCCGGCATGATGACACCCGGATACGGGCACGGGCACGAGCGGCGAGGGCGGCGGGCGTGGGCAGCAGCAGTACGGGGAACGACGACTCGGGGCACGACCTGGACGTGGAACGGGCGCTCGGGGCCCTGGTCGGCAAGACCCGGGACCGGACGGCCAACGAGGTCATGAGCCTGCTGTTGACCCACCTCCTGGACACCGCCGCCGTCGCCGAACTGCTCTGGGAGCACTACCTCGCGCCGTCCCTGCGCACCGCGCTCGACGAGGTCGCGGGCGGCCCGGGCCGCGGCCGTGAACTCCTGAAGTGGATCTGCGGCGTCCACGACCTGGGGAAGGCGACGCCCGCCTTCCAACTGCGCCTGAAGGACCACCGGCACGAGGTCCGGGAGGCCGGTCTCACCTGGCACGACGACATCGCCAAGCGGCACCCCTGGCGCCACGAGCGGGCCGGTGCGCACCTGCTTCAGCCGATGCTGCGGGAGGCCGGCTGGCCCGCGGAGCACGTCGACTGGGTGTGGCCGCAGGTCGCCGCGCACCACGGCCACTTCGTGCCGGGCAACTCCATCGCGCCCCCGTCGAGGGGGCTGGGGCAGCCGGTCGGCGACGGGAACTGGGACCTGGTCCGCGGCGAGCTGCTGCGCCGGCTCACCGCGGAGCTGGAGCCCGGCGCCGACCTCGCCGCCCGGGTGCCGGCGCGCGTGCCGTCCCGCGCGCTGCAACTCCTGATCAGCGGGCTCGTGGTGATGGCGGACTGGATCGCCAGCGCACCGGACCTCGACGGCGTCGACGAGCTGGCCGACCTCAGCTACGCCGACGCCCGCACCCGCACCGAGAAGCTCTGGAAGAAGCTCGGGCTGCGCGGCGGCTGGGGCAAACTCCGGAAACCCGCTGACGGAGCCTTTACGGAGAGATTCGGCCATCCTCCCCGGCCCGTACAGGAGTTGGCGGCGCGGGTGGCCCGTACCTCCCCGGCGCCGGGGCTGCTGATCGTGGAGGCGCCCACCGGCGAGGGCAAGACGTGGGCCGGGCTGACGGCCGCGGAGGAGTTCGCCGCGGCGCACGGCGCGGACGGCGTCTTCGTCGGCATGCCGCCGAAGGCCACCATCGGCCCGACGTTCGCTCAGGTCAGGCAGTGGGTGCGGGCCATCGACGCGGAACTCGCCCCGCACGTCGCCCTGCTCGACGCACGGCGCCACCTCAACGAGGCGTGGAGCGCGTTGGTGACGGCGCCGCTGCACGAGCAACTGGCCGCCGCGGGCGACTGCGCCGAAGACGGCGCCGAAGACGGCGACGGGGACGGCGACGGGGACGGGGACGAGAACGGCGACAGTGCCCGGAGCCAGACCCCCGCCGAGTGGTTCTTCGGCGACCAGCGCGGACTGCTCTGCCCCTTCGTCGTCGCCCCCGTCGACCAGCTCCTGTCCGCGATGACCCGCACCGGCCACGTGATGATGCGCGCCGCCGGACTGCTCGGCAAGGTCGTCGTCCTGGACGAGGTGCACGCCGTCGACGTCCAGGGCGCGCCCTTCCTGCACGAGGGGCTGCGCTGGTTCGGCCAGGCCGGCGTGCCGGTCGTGCTGCTGTCGGCGACCCTGACCGCCGAGCAGCGGCAACGGCTCGCGGAGGCGTACCTCGCGGGCGCGGCCGGCCGCGAGGAGTGCACGTACCCGGAGCTCTCGGCGAGCACCGGTCGGCCCGCGGTCACGCTCGTGTGGCAGGAGCCCGACGGCAGCGGGCCGCGGTCCACCACGACGGCCTGCCCGTCGTGGCAGCAGGGCCGCCGAGTCGCCGTCGAGCTGCGGCCCGAACCGGACGAGCCCGGGGACTGCACCTCCGTCGTCGACCTGCTGGCGCGCGACCTCGTCGACGGAGGGCGGGCCCTGGTCGTCCGCAACACCGTCGAACGCGCCCAGGCCCTCGCCGCCGCGCTGCGGGGCCGGTTCGCCGCGGACGAAGTCGTCGTCCTGCACGAACAACTGACCGCGCGGGCCCGGGCCGGCCGCACCGCCGAGTGCCTGCGCCGGCTCGGGACGGACCGCGGGCCGGGCCGGTTGGTCGTCGTCGCCACGCAGGTCGCGGAGCAGTCCTTCGACGCCGACGTGGACCTGCTGGTCACCGACCTCGCCCCGATCGACCTGCTGGTGCAGCGCATCGGCCGGCTCCACCGCGCCGGGGGAGCCCTGCCCCGTCCCGCGTCCCTGGCCGCGCCGCGCGTCGTCGTCACGGGGTACGCACCGGGGCCGGCCGGCCGCGCGCCGCGCTTCCCGGCCGCGGCCGAACGCCGCTACGGCCGCGGCCCCCTCCTGCGCACCGCCGCCCTCGTCTTCGCCGCCGCCGGACCGGACCGGGGTTGGCGCGTGCCGGACGACGTGCCCGAGCTGACGGCGGCCGTGTACGGCGAGGGCGACGAGGTGCCCGACGGATGGCGGCAGGACGCGGCAGCCGCCACCGCCGAGTGGCGCCGGCGCCGGGCCGAGTTGGCCGACGAAGCCGTGCCGTACCTGCTGACCCGGCGCGGCACCGGCGAGACCGCGACGCTGGCCGGTGTGCACGCCACCGCGGTCGCCGCCCACCGACTCGACGAGGGCCCGACGGCCCTGGTGGCGGACCGCACGCTGCGGGAGGCGGTCGTGGTGCTGCGCGACGGCGACCGGTACGTCACCCTCGGCGGCTCGGCCCTCGGCGCGGACGGCGAGGTCACGACGCCCGCCCTGCGCGACGAACTGTACGGGGACACGGTCGAGCTCCCCGAGAGCTGCCGCGCCGCCGCGGGCGGCGCGCTCGCGCGGCTGCCGGGCTGGCACTGGCGCCCGGACCGCAAGCACCGCAGGCCGATCGGCGGCCGGGCGCTCGTCCTGGACGGGGAAGCCCGGACGACCCGCCTGGCCGGTCGACTGCTCCGCTACGACGACGAGTTGGGCCTGCTGGACGAGGGCGCGGCGGTCTGAGGGGGCCGGGCCGCGCCCCCTTCGTCCTCGCGAAGTCCCGTGCGCGTCCCTGCGCGTGTGGACGTAGCCGCGGTTTCCCTGCGGGAGCGCTGGTCTCTACCGGCCGGTGGATGGTTGCTCGCGCAGTTCCCCGCGCCCCTACGCCCGGGAGGGCGTGGGGGGACCCCAGCGCCACCTGACATACCCGCGGTTTCCCTGCGGGAGCGCTGGTCTCCACCGGCCGGTGGGTGGTTGCTCGCGCAGTTCCCCGCGCCCCTGTTTCGCTGCCCCCGGCATTCGTCTGCGGGCTGGGGCAGGGGTTCTTAGGGGCGCTGGGGGTCCCTCCACACCCTCTGGGCGTAGGGGGCGGAACTGCGCGAGCAACCACCCACCGGCCGGTGGAGACCAACGCTCCTGCGGGGCGACGGCGGGTGTGTCTAGGGGCGCGAGGAACTGCGCGAGCAGCCCACCACCGGCCGGTAGGGACCAACGCTCCCGCAGGGAAACCACGGCCGCGTCCACACGCACAAGCAACCGCACGGGACCTCGCGGGGGCGACCCCGCGCGGGGACGAAACGCGAAGGATCCCCGGGACACGCCGGGGAAACGGTGTGCCCCGGGAGGGCGCGGCCGCGCATTCTTGGATTCGGTCCGTGGGAGGGGACCTCCTGTGCCAGGCTGCTGCAGGTCGGCCGGCGCAGACGTAAACGGTTCGCAGGGGGCGCCAGTTGTGGATTTGATCGACCAGCCCTGGCTGCGGGTGCACCGGCTGCGGCCGCCCGCGGGCACCGGGGGGAGCCTCGACCCCGCCCCCGTGCTCAGCCTGCGGCAACTGCTGCTGAAGGCACATGAGTTACGGGACCTCGTCGTCGAACTGCCCACGCAGAAACCGGCGATCCTGCGACAGGTGGTCCTCCCCGTCGTCGTGGACGCCCTCGGCTTCCCCGCCGACGCCGCCGAGTGGTCCGCGCACGTCCGCGCCGCCGGCTTCGGCGGGGAGCGGGCCGAGAAGCTGAACGAGTACCTCGACGCCAACCGACACCGCTTCGACCTCTTCCACCCGGTCGACCCGTTCGCACAGGTCGCCGGGGCGCGCACGGACCGCGACGAGACGAAGTCGTCCGCCCTGCTGGTCACCACCGCCGCAGCCGGGAACAACGTCCCGATCTTCGCCGCCCGCACCGAGGGCGACCGACTGGCGCTGACCCCGGCCGAGGCCGCCCGCTGGCTGCTGCACGCGCACTGCTGGGACACCGGCGCCATCAAGACCGGCGTGGTGGGCGACCCGCGGGCCAAGCAGGGCAAGACGATGGGGAACCCGACCGGGTCCCTGGGCCAGTTGGGGATCGTCGTGCCCCGCGGCGAGACGCTGTACGAGACCCTGATGCTGAACGTGCCGTACGGCCGCACCCGGCTGGCGGACGACCGCCCCCAGTGGCGGCGCCGCGGCCCGCAGGACGCGTACCCCAGCGGCACCCCCGAGTGGGGCGAGCGGGCCGCGCGGGGCGTGCTGGACGCGTGGACGTGGCAGAGCCGACGCATCCGGCTGGTGCCCGAGGAGACCGACGAGGGGGTGCGGGTCGCCCGGGTCGTCGTGGCGGCCGGCGACCGGCTGACGGTGCTCGCCGAGCACGAGACGCACACCGCCTGGCGCATCGAGAGCCCGGAGCGCCGCGCCAAGCGCACGGCGCCCAAGACCGGGGCCGGCGCTTCGGACGCCGGCGCACGGCGCGAACCGCCGCCCCAGCGGCCCGTTCGACACGCCCCGGGGCGCGCGGCCTGGCGCGGCTTCAACGCGCTGCTCGCCGTCGGCCGCGTCGGCGAGGAGACCCTCGTCACCGCCACCACGGACGGCTTCTCCACCAGCGAACTGCTGCGCAACATCGGCGCCGCCCACCACGAACTGGGCGACCGCTTCCGTCTCCGCCTGGAGCTGACCGGGCTGGCGTACGGGCAGAAGCTCGGCAACGTCGAGGACGTCTGCCACGACGAGGTGCCGCTCCCCGTGGCCGCGCTCGACCCGCACGGGCCGGCCCACGGCGGTCTGCTCGGCGCGGTCGACCAGGCCGAAGCCCTGGCGAAGGCCGTCAACCGGCTCGCCGACGACCTGCGGCGCTCGGTGGGCGCTGCGGCCCCGCCGCCCCGCGGGAGCTGGCAGGAGCCGGGCGAGGCCCTGCTGCACGCGCTGGACCCGTCGGTGCGCCGGCTGCTGGTGGAGTTGCGCGAGGCCGGTGACGACGTCGGGTGGTGCGACCGGCTGCTCGGGGACTGGGAGGTGCGGGCCGGGGCGGACGCCTGGCGGACGGCGGAACAGTTGCTCGTCCAGCCGGCGCCGGGCGCGTTCCACGGCCGGAAGGTGACCCAGGGCGGGGTGAGCCGGCGGTACCGGCTCAGCCAGGCGGAGAAGGCGTTCCGGTACGCGGTCGACGACGTCCTGCCGCGCCGCACGGCCCGTCGCGAGGAGAAGGCCGCCGAAAGAAGGGCCGTCGAAAGAAGGGCCGCCGCAAGAAAGGCTGAGCAGACCCCGCCGAAGGAAGAAGGCGACCATTGACCACCCCCGCACCGGACACCCGCCCGACGCCCCGGCCCGCCCGGGGCCGCGCGCCCGTCGAACGCTTCTGGCACAAGCACCTGGGCCGGGACGGCACCTGGAGCGCCCCGTGGCCGGGTGCCCCGCCCGTCGGGCCGCCCGGCGAGGACCTGGCCGACCTGCGCGCCGGCCTCGGCCGCCCCGCCGGCAGCGTCCCCGCCCTCTGGAAGCACTACACCAGCGAGGTCGACGGCCTGGTCACCCCCGAACTGGAGGCGGAGCACGGCGCGTTGGCGCTGTACGGGCTGCACCAGCAGGGCCAGTCCACGCCCATGCACCGCAAGGGCGTCGGCGCCGCCCGCGCCCTGCGGGAGCTGCGCGGCACCAACCAGTTCACCCGGGACGCGATGGACCGCCGGGTCGCCGCGGCCGTGAACGCCACCTCCGTACCGGCGTTCCTGCACCGGCTGCGCGGTCTGGTCCCCCTGCTGCGCGGCCGGTCCATCGCCTTCGACTACGACCTGCTGTGCGGGGACCTCATGGACTGGGCCCACCCCGCGAAGCGCCCGCGCGTCCGACGCTCCTGGGGTGCCGGCTACTACCCCTGGGAGCGGGCGGCCCCCGCCGACCCCGCCGCCCCGACCGCGTGACCACCCGCGTGACCACCCGCTCTGGAGAACCCGTGGAACTGCCCCACCCCCGCCTCTTCGTGGACGTGCACGTCCTGCAGACCGTGCCGCCCGCCAACCTCAACCGCGACGACCAGGGCAACCCCAAGGAGGCGTACTTCGGCGGGGTGCGCCGCTCCCGCGTCTCGTCGCAGGCGTGGAAGCGCGCCACCCGCATGCACTTCACCGAGCGGATGGCCGCCGACGACCTGGCGACCCGCACCCGGCGCTTCAGCGGGGACCTCGCGGCGCGGCTGCGCCGGCGCACCGGGCTGCCCGAGAAGTCCGCGGACCGGCTGGCGAACGCGCTCGTCACCGCGCTCGGGATCACCCCGGGCAAGAAGCAGGGAGACACCGCGTACCTCTTCTTCTACGGCCACCGCCAGCTCGACGCCGTCGCCGAGCTGGTGGCCGACCGGGCGGCCGAGCTGGACGCGCTCCCCGACAAGGAACTCAAGAAGCAGATCGAGGAGTTGGACGCGCAGCAGCACTTCCGCTCCGGTCAGCCGCTGGACATCGCGCTGTTCGGGCGGATGGTCGCCGACATCCCCGCGCTGCGGGTGGACGCCGCCACGCAGGTCGCCCACGCCCTGTCCACGCACGCCGTCGAGCTGGAGTTCGACTACTTCACCGCCGTCGACGACCGGGTGGAGAAGGACCAGGAGAGCGGCGCCGGCATGATCGGCACCATCGGCTTCAACTCCGCCACGCTCTACCGCTACGCCACCGTCGGCCTGCACCAGCTCCGGCACAACCTCCGCGGCGACGCGACGGACGCGACGGACGCGACCGGCGCCGACCACGACGGGGCCGCCGTGCAGGGCGTGGCGGAGTTCGTGACGTCCTTCGCCCGCTCCGTGCCCTCCGGGTACAAGAACTCCTTCGCGCACCGCACCCTGCCGAGCCTGGTGGCCGTCGTCGTCCGCGGCGACCAACCGGTCAACCTGGTCTCCGCGTTCGAGGAGCCGGTCGCCGCGTCGTCCGGGATCGCGACCCGCTCGGCGCAGCGGCTGGCGCGCGAGCACGCAGTCTCGGTCAGCACCTGGGGCGACGTGCCGTCCTGGGCCGGGGCGTGCCACTCCTTCGACGCGGAGTCCGCGGCCGGGGCGGAGCTGACCGGGGCGTTCGGCGCGCCCGTGTCGTTCCCCGGGCTGCTGTCCGGTCTGCGCGAGCACCTGTCGGGGCGGGTGGCCGAGGCCGGGGCGGTGCGGTGACGCCTCCCGCGCCCGGGGCTGAATCCGTGCCCGCCGCCGGGGACGCCGTACTGCTGCTGCGGCTGGCGGGCCCGCTGCAAGCCTGGGGGTCCCGTACGGTCGTCAACCAGCGGGAGACCGGCGCCGAGCCCACCAAGTCCGGTGTCGTCGGGCTGCTCGCCGCCGCCTGCGGACTCGCCCGCGCCGACCTCCTCGACGAGCTGACGGCGCTGCGGCTGGGCGTCCGCGTCGACGCGGCCGGCACCCTGATGCGGGACTACCACACCGTCAGCGACTACCGGGGCCGGCCGCTGCTCCAGGCCGGGGTGTCCGCGAAGGGCGTGCAGCGCCCCACGTCGCCGGCGAAGCACACCCACGTCACCGCCCGCTACTACCTCCAGGACGCCGTCTTCGTGGCGGCGCTCGCCGGCCCCCGCGCCGTACTGGAACGCCTGGACCGCGCGGTGCGGGCGCCGGTGTACCCGCTGGCGCTGGGGCGCCGCTCCTGCCCGCCGACGCAGCCGCTGAGCCTCGGGGTGCACGGGGGCAGCGTGGAGGACGTGCTGCGGGAACACCCCTGGCAGGCGTCCGTACGGGCCCGGGAGCGCCACCTCGACCGGGTGGGCCGGGCGACGGAGGCCGAGGGGCCGTACCGCCCGGCGCGCGTTCCGCGCCCCGTCACCATCGAGGACCCGTACGGCACGGACGTCGTCAAGGACGTCCCGCTCTCCTTCGACCCGCTCGGCCGCGCCTTCACGGAGCGGTGGATCACCCGCGACTGGTACGAGATCCCCACGGGCTTCCCGCCGGTCGAGTCCCCGGCCGAGTCCCCGCCCCACGACACGGCCACCGCCACCGGCACCGCCACGGAGACGGCTACAGACACCGCTATAGACGCCTCGTCCGAGACCGGCTCCGGGCCTTACGACGCCCCGACCGGACACGACCCCTTCACCCTGCTCTGGTGATCGCCATGACCTTCCTGTCCCGCATCCGCATCAACCCCCTGCGCGCCGAGAGCCGGCGCCTGCTCTCCAACCCCCGGGCCATGCACGGCGCCGTGATGGGCGGCGTGCCCGACGTCGGCGACGACGACCGGGTGCTGTGGCGGCTGGACGCCGACGACTCCCACCGCCCCTTCGTGTACGTCCTCACCCCCGGCAAGCCCGACTGGACCCACGTCGTCGAACGCGCCGGCTGGCCCGACGCCGACGGGGACCACGCGCTCGTACGGGACTACGCGCCGCTGCTCGCCCAGGTCAGCGCCGGCCGGGAGTTCGCCTTCCGGCTGACGGCGAACCCGGTGCAGACCACCCGTACCCCGCTCGCCCCCTCGCCCGCCCAGGTCAAGCGGCGGGACGCCGCGGCGCCCGGGGAGCGCATCCGCGGCTTCCGGCACGCGCACCGCACCGCCGCCACGCAGTTGGAGTGGTTCCTGACCAGGACCGGGAAGTGGGGGTTCGAGGTCCCGGCCGCCCGTACGGAGCCGGCGGCGCCGGGCCTCGTCATCGAGCCCGCCGAGCCCCCCGAGGCGGCCGAGGCCGTCGATCGGGCGCATCGCCCGGGCCCGGCGCGGGAGGTGCGGATCACCGGCCGCAGCCGGCACTCCTTCGCCAAGGGCGGCCGCGGGCCGCACGTCGTCTTCCACAGCGCCACCTTCGAGGGGCGGTTGAAGGTCGTCGACCCGGCCGCGTTCGCCACCCGGCTGCTGCGCGGCATCGGCCCCTCGAAGGCGTACGGCTGCGGACTGCTCACCCTGGCGCCGCTCCCGAAGCCGGGACCGGGCCCGGGACCCGGATCGGGACCGGGCCCCGGACCCGCGCGCGTCACGCCAGGATCTTCCCCTTCGCCTTCTGGTACTCCTCCTCGCTGATCGCGCCCTTCTCCTTCAGCTCGTGCAGCCGGGCGAGTTGGTCCACGTCGGCCCCGCCCGCCGCCCCGCCCTCGCTCGCCGTCTGCTGGATGTAGGACTTGAACGCGGCCTCGCGTTCCTGTGCCGCGGCGACCTCCCGCTTGCCCATCGAGCGGCCGCGGAAGATCACGTACAGCAGCACGCCGACGAACGGCAGCACGATCACCAGGATCAGCCAGCCGGCCTTGGCCCAGCCGTTCAGCTCGTGGTCGCGGAACAGGTCCGTGATGACCTTGAAGAGCAGGAACAGCCACATGATCCAGAGGAAGAACCAGAGCATGGTCCAGAACAGGTTGAGGAGGGGGTAATCGTCCACGGTGGTGCTCCGTTCGCGTGCGGTGGGAGGCGGCGGGGGTCGAGGGGGCGGGGCCGGGCGGTCGGCGCGCGGGGTGCTCCCGCGCGGCCGTTCAGTACCGCACGGCCGTGCCCACCTCGGTCTTCACCTCGCCGGAGAGCTTGCGGTTGCTCTGCGCGGTGACGTCCTTCGACTGTCCGGCGGGGACGTCCGAGACGGTCGCCACCACCGCGTCGAGCAGGTTGCCGCTCGCGTCGCGGTAGTTGACCTGGACCGCGAAGGACTTCGTCGAGTCCGCGGTGTTGCGCGCGGTGACCTTGACCGTGGCGTATCCGTCCTTGGTGGCCTGGTCGGCGAGGGCGACGTCGTCCGCCGCGTTCACGCTGCCCTTGATCTCGTCCAGCTTCTTCTGCGCGGACGCCGTGGCCGACGCGATCGCACCGGTCGCCTCCGAGCCGACGGACGCCACGGCGGACGACGCCGCGGAGATGGCCTTGGAGGCGGCGCTGGAGGCGGACTCCGAAGGGCTGCTGGAACAGGCCGCAGCGCCGGCGGCCAGGGCGGTGGCCGTCAGGGCGGCGACTGCCGCGCTGACGACGGGGCGCTTCCAGGGGGTGGTCATTTCCTACGCCTCCTTCCCCCGGGGCGGGGCGGACCTGCCGGTCCACAGGCCCAGTGAAGGAGCACCGGCCGGCAGCCGCATGCGGAGGTCTGCCATCCGGGTGACGCCGCGCCCCCGTTCCCGCTGCCTCACGGCTGCCCTTCGGGGTGCAGCCGGGGCAGGATCCGGTCCAGCCACCGCGGGGTCCACCACGCCCGCGCGCCCAGCAGCGTCATCACCGCCGGCACCAGCAGCAGCCGCACCACCGTCGCGTCGATCAGCACGCTCACCGCGAGCCCGATCCCCAGCATCTTCACCACGATCTGGTCGCTGATGACGAACGCCGCGAACACGCTCACCATGATCAGCGCGGCGCAGGTGATGACCCGGGCGGTGATCTCCAGGGCGTGCGCCACGCTGCCGTGCGCGTCGCCCGTCCGCAGCCACGCCTCGTGGATCCGGGACAGCAGGAAGATCTCGTAGTCCATGCTCAGACCGAAGACGATGGCGAACATCATCATCGGCACGTAGCTCTCCACCGGCACCTTTCCCGACACCCCGAGCGCCGGCCCGCCCCACCCCCACTGGAAGACGGCGACCACCACCCCGTACGAAGCGGCGATCGACAGCACGTTCAGCACCGCCGCCTTCACCGCCACCAGCAGCCCGCGGAAGACCGCGAGGATGACGAGGAAGGCGAGCCCGACGACGGCCGCGATGATGAACGGCAGCCGCTCGGCGACGATGTCGAGGAAGTCGACCTGGGCGGCGGTCGTCCCGGTGACGTAGGTGTGCGCGCCGCTGCCCGCGACCGCGTCCGGCAGCGTCGTGTCGGAGAGCTGGTTGACCAGCGCGGTCGTCGTCGCGTCCTGCGGGGAGGCGACGGAGTACGCGGTGCCGACGAGCACGTCCCCGTCGGCCGTGGTCTGGAACGGGCTCACCGCCGCCAGGTCCGGCACGTGCGACAGCGCCCGCTGGATCGTCGCCTCCAGCGCGGGCCGCTCGGTCGGCGGCACCGCGCCCTGGTCCACCACCAGCGTCAGCGGCCCGTTCGACCCGGGCCCGAAGGCCGCCGACATCAGGTCGAAGGCGCGCCGGTCCGTGAACGACGTGGGGTCGGCGCCGTCGCCGATGTGTCCGAGCTGGATGAAGAGCAGCGGGTACGCGAGGACCAGCAGCACCACCACCCCGCCCGTCAGGTACCACCAGGGCCGCCGCTCCACGCGCCGCGCGTACCGGTGCCAGCCGCCGTGCGCCGCCTCCTCGGTCGGCGCGCCGCCCGGCTGCACGTCCGCCTCCGCGATCGGTTTGCGCACCCGCAGCGCGTCGATCCGCCGTCCGATCAGCCCCAGCAGCGCCGGTACGAGGGTCAGCGCGCCGAGCACCGCGGTGACGACCGTGACGGCCGCGGCGAGCCCCAGCTTGCCGATGAAGCCGATGCCGGACACCCACAGCCCGCACAGCGCGATGATGACGGTGCAGCCGGAGAGCAGCACGGCGTGCCCGCTGGTCGCGGTCGCCTTCCCGGCCGCGGTGACCGGCGGATCCCCGTTCATCAGGTTCTGCCGGTGCCGGGTGACCAGGAAGAGCGCGTAGTCGATCCCGACGCCGAGTCCGATCATGGTCGCGAGCGTCGGCGACACGGTGGCGAAGGTGAACGCGGCGGCCAGCAGCCCCAGCAGCGCGAGCCCGCACACCACGCAGATCAGCGCGGTGAGCAGCGGCAGCACCGCCGCGATCACGCTCCCGAAGCCGATCAGCAACACGATCACCGCGACGCCGAAGCCGATCGCCTCGCTGAGCCGGTCGTTCGGCTCGGGCCTGGCCAGCTCCCCGAGCGAGCCGCCGTACTCGACCTGCACGCCGACCGCCCGCAGCGGTTCGACGGCCGCGTCCACGCCGTGCAGGTAGTCCCCGTCGAGCCGGTAGGGCTGCACGTCGAACTGGACGGTGACGTACGCGGTCTTCCCGTCCGGCGCCAGCGGCCCCACGTTCGACGACGGCACCGCGAGCGGGTCCTGCACCGCGATGACGTCGGGAAGCTTGCGCAGGTTGCCGACGACCTCGGTGAGCTGGCTGGCGTACTGCGTCAGCGGCCGGTCGTCGTGCAGCACCACCTGACTGCTGTACGCGCCGGCCGCGGGGTCGTGCGCGGCGAGCACGTCGACGCCCTGCTGCGACTGGGTGCCGGGCAACGTGAAGTCGTCGGAGTACTGGCCTCCGTACGCCTGGTGGAGCACCTGGAGCCCGCCCAGCACCACCAGCCACGCCACCACGACGAACACGGCCCGCCGCGCGCACCACTCTCCGATCGTTCGCAGCACACTTCGCATTCAAGACGTCCCGGGCGCCCCGGGCACGCGGTGCGCGGGGAACGGGTGACGGCCCGCGTGCGCTTCCTGTGCCTCGGGACGCAGCCGCCGTTGCTCTGCGGGAGCGTTGGGGGGCCCCCGCCCGGGGGGGCCCCCCCCCCCCCCCCGCCCCCCCCGGGGGGGGGCGGGGGGGGGGGGGGGCCCCCCCCACCCGCGGGG
>NZ_JBIRGU010000005.1:187977-278381 GCF_044328175.1 Streptomyces sp. NPDC017979
GGGGGTGGGGTCGGTGGCGGCGGCGGGGCGGGGGGGGTGGGGGGGTCGGCGCGGGGGGGGGGCGGGGGGGGGGGGGGCCCCCGCGGGGCCCCCCCCCCCCCCCCCGCCCCCCCCCCCCCACGGCGGGTGTGTCAGGTGGCGCTGGGGGTCCCCCCCCAAGCCGTCTGGGCACAGGGGGCGGAACTGCGCGACAAGCCACGACGGGCCGCAGACGCCGTAACCGCAGCTCGCCGCACGGCGGAACCGCGCCCGCCGACGGGGGACGCACGGTCACGACCTAAGGCGCGGCCGGGGAATCGGACCGGTCCGCGGGCGTCAGCAGGTCCGCGAGGCCCTGCCGGGTCGTGGCGACGACGACGCGGTCCTCGGCGTCCAGCAGGTGCCCGGGGTGGAGGCCCCACAGCAGGGACGGTTCCTGTTCGTGCTGGCCGTGCGCGAGGTCGAGCGAACGGGAGTCCGGCCGCGCCGTGTCCAGGGCGATGACCCGCCACACGCCGGGGCGGAAGGCTTCGGCGACGGTGCGGCCCTCGAAGTGCGGATGGCCGGCGACGGGCACCACGGCGAAGAGCAGGATCCGCCGCTCCACGAAGATCGCCCCCAGCACCTGCCGCCCCATCATCGCGCTGGCGAAGGCGGGCGCCGCCAGATGGGCGACGCTGCGGCTGCGGGTGACGGCGGTGGGGTGCGCGGAGCGCAGGGTCCGGTACACCGCGGTGGCGAAGTCGTCGTCGTCCAGCCGCAGCACCACCCGCAGGTCGTTGCCGAGCGACCGGGCGGCGAGCGTGGCCTCCAGGTTGGTGGTGTCGGAGCTGGTGAGCGCCAGCAGGGCCTCGGCGCGGTGCGCCTTGGCGGACTCCAGGACGCCGTCCTCGGTGACGTCGCCGAGGACCACGGGCACCCCCAGGTCGCGGGCGAGCGCGATGCCCCGCGCGTCGGCGTCCTGCTCGACGCAGACGACGGGGATGTCCAGCTCGCGCAGCCGGGTCAGCACCCGCGCGCCGACCTTGCCGAGGCCGAGCAGCACGATGTGGTCCGACAGTCCGCGCGGCGGGCGGCGCAGCGCGCCGGTGCTGCGGAAGGTGCCCAGCGCCTCCAGCACCCCCGCGACCAGCAGCGGCAGCAGCGCCAGCCCGGCGAGCCCGGACAGGAGTTGCAGCACCTGCCGGGCGGTCGGCTCTTCGATCGCGGGTTCGTTGATGGAGAACAGGTCGAGCAGGGTGAGGTACGCGGCGCTGACGGGCGCGGCGTCGGTGAGCCAGGTGGTGGTCGCGGTCAGCGCGACCACGGCGCCGAGGATGCCGGCGAGCGCCCACCGGAGCTGGGAGGAGACCAACTCCCGCAGCGGCACCCCGCGCCGGGCGAGCCGCCGCGCGCCGAGCGCCGGCCCCTCGTGCCGCACGGCCTCCAGCACGACGGTGCCCCGCCCGGCGCCCTCGCGCACGGTCCGGTCGTCGGGCAGCAGTTGCGGCCCCTGCGCGCCGCTGCCGTCCGAGCCCTCGGCGCCGGCGGGGTCGGCGGCGGTCGACGACAGCAGTGCGAGCGTGCACAGACCCCCGTCGGGCACCTCCCCCCGCCCGGGCGCGGGCCGTTCGGCGGCCCTCAGCAGCAGTCCGTCGGCCTGCACCACCTTGTTGGTGTCCGCGACGGCGGTCGCCACCAGCGCGGGCGCCGCGGTGTCCGCGTCGGACAGCACGGTCGTGGACGCGTCCAGACTGGCCCGGTCCATCCCCGGCACCGCCACCAGCGCCGCCTGGTCGAGGAGTTCCTCCAGGTGCTGCCCCAACTTGCGGTTGTACATCCGCACCACGAGCCGCAGCCCCGGGCTGAGCCGTCGCGCGGCGAGCGCGGCGCGCAGGTTCGTCTCGTCGTCCTCGTACACGAGCGCCAGCGCGGTGGCCCGTGCGGCGTCCGCCCGCACCAGCGCCTCCTGCGTCGGCGCGGCGGCGGTGACGACCTGCACGCCCGGCCCGCCCGGATCCGCGTCCTCCGCGGGCACCAGCAGCACGACCCGCTGCCGGTACACGTCCCGCAGTTCGACGGCGACCCGCTGCGCGAGCGCGTCGTCCCCGCAGACCACCATGTGCCCGCCGTCGCCCGACTCCGCGTCCTGCTGGTGCGGCAGCGTGACCATGTTCCCCCTCGTGACGTCCCGGTGTACGCGTCGATGATGCAACCGGCGGTGGTGGAAAGGGGAGTTCGGCCCTCCGCGGGGCCCATCGGGTGCGGTGTCCTTCGCCCGAGGGCGCGAGCGGTGCGGGTTCCGCCGCGGACGCCGTCCGGGTGCTCGGGTGCTCGTGTCCCGTCGGCCGGTGGGCCGTTAGAGCGCACGGCGCCAGCACTGCCCGTGCCAGGGACGGCGGGGGTCCGCGGCTCCGCCGCGCGGGCGGTGTCGTTGCGCCAGGCGGCGTACCGCCGGGGACCGCCGGGCGACGGCCGGGCGTGCCTCAACCGCCCTGGTACGCGCCCCCGTTGTGCGCCCCGGCACGTGCCCGCCGTACGCGCCGTGGCGTACGTCCGTGCGCCGGTGGCGTCCGTGACGGCTGCCTTCGTCGGCCGTTGTCAGCGTGTACGCGGACGCGCCCCGACTGCGCCCGAACACCGCCACGCCATGTTTGGAGATGCCGTTGCACGGCCACGTCCCGCCCGCGTCCCACCCCCATCCACCCCACACCCCCCATCGCAACAGGCCCGATCTGAAGGGGTACGCGGCCTCGTCCCTCGGGTACGCGCTCTTCGCCACCCGTTGGCTCCAGGCCCCGCTGTACTTCGGGCTGGTCGCGGCCCAGGGGGTGTACGTATACAAGTTCTTCAACGAGCTGTGGCACCTGGTGCAGCACGTGATCACCGGGCAGGCCGACGAGACCATGGTCATGCTCGCGGTGCTCAAACTGGTCGACGTCGTCATGATCGCGAATCTGCTGATCATGACGATCGTGGGGGGCTACGAGACCTTCGTCTCCCGGATCGGCCTCCAGGGGCACCGGGACCAGCCCGAGTGGCTGTCGCACGTCAACTCGAACGTGCTGAAGGTGAAGCTGGCGACGGCGATCGTGGGCATCTCGTCCGTACACCTGCTCCAGATGTTCGTGGACGTCGCGCACACCTCGCACCACGCGCTGCTGTGGGGGACGGTCATCCACATGGCGTTCATCCTGTCGGCGGCGATCCTGGCGTACATGTCGGGGCCGATGGAGCGCCGCGGTGCGCACCACCCGCACCACGACCCCGCGCCCCGGCCGACGCCCGCGCCGCCCGCGCCCGCGCCGGCGTCCCCGACGGCAGCCGCGGCCCCCGGGCCCGTTCCCGTGGCCGTGCCGGCTCCGGCCGCGTCCGTCGCGCCGCGGTTGGAGAGCGTGCCCGTGCAGCCGAAGGCGACGGCGGTCGACGTCGAGCAGCGGGACCACGCGTCCGCCGACGCCCGGGTCCGGGCCGCCGGGCTGCCGGCCCGCAAGACGCTGGAGGAGTTCGACGACGAACACCTGCGCTCCTTCGACCGGGAGGCCGTCGCCCGGCTCGGCGAACTCGACTTCGTCCGCGCGCGCCGCAACGTCGTCTTCCTCGGCCCGCCCGGCACCGGCAAGACGCACCTCGCGGTCGCCCTCGGCGTCCGCGCCTGCCAGGCCGGCCACGAAGTGCGGTTCGCCACCGCCACCGAGTGGGTCGCCCGGCTCGCCGCGGCGCAGTCCGCGGGGCGGCTCACCGAAGAGCTGGCCCGGCTCGACCGGCACGAACTGCTGGTGATCGACGAGATCGGTTACGTGCCCTTCGACGCCGACGCCACCGGTCTGCTCTTCCGGCTGATCGCGCACCGCTACGAGCGGGCGTCGGTGGTCGTCACCGGCAGCCGCCCGCTGGGGCAGTGGCCGGCGACCTTCGGGGACGGCCCCGTCACCTTCGCACTCCTCGACCGGCTCGCCCACCACGCGGACGTGATCACGCTCAAGGGCGACAGCTACCGACTGCGGGGCCGGACCGCGCAGGCCGCGGCGTCGGCCCCGGCGTGGAAGGCGGGCTGACCCCGCCACCCTCGGGCGCGGTGCCGTACGGGTCCGGTCCACCCGGCCCGCACGACACCGCGCCCACCGCTGTCACGGCGCCGGGGCAGCGGGAGTCAGGCGTCCGTGAAGGTCCGCACCTCGCGGACCGTGCCGGCACCCGCGTCGGCTGAAGTCGGCTGAGGCCGACGGAGGTCCTACGGCTTGCGGGCCACCGCCCCCAACATCGCCACCTGCTCGTCGGCCACCCCCGCCTGCTCCTCCGTCGGCCGCCAGCGGTGCACCGGGGTGAGCCCGGGCGCCACCAGTTCCAACCCGTCGAAGAACGCGCCGACCTCGGCCTCGGTGCGGGTCACCATGGGGATGCCCCGGCTCTCGTACTGCTCCTTCACCCGCCCTATCTCGGCCGGCGCGTACACGTCGGTGGCGGTCGACACGGCCAGGAAGCTGCCCGACGGCAGCGGGTCGAGCAGCCGCCGCAGCAGCACGCCGTCCGCCGGCGGCCGGATGAAGTGCAGCACGGCGATGGCCGTCAGCGCGACGGGCTGCTTCAGGTCCAGCAACTCCTTGAACACCGGCGATTCGAGGATCGCGTCGGGCTCGCGCATGTCGGCGTCGAGGTACGCGGTGCGGCCCGGCGGCGCGCTGGTCAACAGCGCCTCCGCGTGCGCCAGCACGATCGGGTCGTTGTCGACGTACACCACCGACGCGTCCGGCTGCTCCCGCTGGACCACCTCGTGCAGATTGGGCGACGTCGGCAGGCCGGTACCGACGTCCAGGAACTGGCGCACGCCCGCCTCCCGCGCCAGATGGCGGACGACCCGCTGCATGAAGAGCCGGTTCTGCCGCATGCTCACCCGCAGCGACGGCCACCCCTCCATCATCGCCTCGCCGGCGTCGACGTCCACTTGGTAGTGATCCTTGCCGCCGATCACGTAGTCGTAGATCCGCGCCGGGTGGGCGCGACTCGTGTCGATGCGGCCGGGCGCCTGCCCACCCGCCTGCTCGCCGTGTGCCATGCATCAACTCCCGTCGTTCCACCGTATGTTGAAACCTTAATTGGTCTACACCGCAGGAACGGGACGACCGGGCCGTGATATCACGCCAACGACGGCACCGGCCCGCGCGCGGCCCCGGGGCGTCCCGACGGCGCCGCTATCGTGTGCGGCACGGCGCATGGGGGGTGGTGGACCGGTGGAACCGTTCGGGTCGGTGGTGCTGGCGGCCGTCGGCACGGTCACGTCCGGCGTGGTCGCGGGCGCGGGCGGCGAGGTGGGCCGGCGCAGCGCGGAGGCGCTGGCCGGACTCTGGCGCCGGGCGCGCGGTGCGGAACCCGCGGCGGAAGGCGGCGACGGTGCGCTGCCCGGCACCGAAGAGGAACGGCGCGCGCTCGCCGCCGACCTCGACGCGCACGCGCGGCGCTCGCCCGAGTTCGCCCGCGAGGTCCGCGAGTGGGTCGCCGAGGCCGAGCACCTGGCGGCCGCCCGTCGGTCGGCGAGCGGCGGCTTCGACGCCGTACGGCCGCAGATGCTCCCCCCGTCCACCGCCGTCTTCACCGACCGCGAAGAGCTGATCGCGGACGTCACCCGGCTCGCGGAAGCAGCCGACGCCACCGCGGGCGGCGGCGCGCCCAAGGTCGTCGTCCTGTCCGGCCCCGGCGGCATCGGCAAGAGCGCCACCACCGTGCACTGCGCCCACCTGCTCAAGGACCGCTTCCCCGACGGGCAGCTGTACGTGGACCTCGCCGGCGCTTCCGGCACCGGCGCGCTCCGGCCCTCCGACGCCCTCGTCCGCTTCCTGGCCGCGCTCGGCACGCCCCCGGAGCGGACGCCCGCCGACGAACACGGGCAGACCGCGCTGTACCGCGACCGCACCGCAGACCGCCGGCTGCTCGTCGTCCTCGACAACGCCCACTCCGACGCCCAGGTCGAACCCCTGCTGCCGGCGTCCCCGCACGCCCTGGTGCTGGTCACCAGCCGGCTGCGCCCGCACGGCCTCGTCCGCGACCTGGGCGCCGTCGCCCGCACCCTCCCGCCGCTCGACGCCGCCGACTCCCTGCGGCTGTTGGCCCGGATCGTCGGCGCCGACCGGATGGCGGGCAGCGAGACCAGCACCCGGGCGGTCGCCGCGGACTGCGGCGGCGTACCGCTCGCCCTGTGCACCACGGGCGCGCACGTCGCCGCCCGCACCCATCTGACGTGGGAGACGGTCGCCCGCCAACTGGCCACGGGTAGGGGAGGGGAAACGATGGGCGAAGACGGGAACGACGGCACGCCCCGCGGCGCCGTCCACCGCGCCCACGACGTCAGCTACGCGGAACTCGACCCGGCCGCGGCCCGCCTGTACCGGCTCGCCGCGCTCTGGCCCTGGCCCGCGGTCACGGTGCCGCTCGCGGCCCGCGCCGCCGACGTCGACGAGCCCACGGCCCGCGCCCTCCTCGACCGCCTCGCCCGGCTGCACCTGGTCGAAGAGGTCGCCGAGGAGCGCTACCGCTACCACGACCTCGTGCGCGACCACGCCCGCCGCAAGGCGGAGGACGTCGACGGCCACCGCGCCGTCGCCGCCGCGGTGGGCCGCACGGTCCGCCACTGGCTGGGGTTCGCCGTCGCCGCCGACCACCGGGTCATCCCGGCGCGCTGGCACCTGGGCCCGGCGTACCTGCGCCCGGCCCGTGAAGAGGCGGCGCCGGGCGGCGCCCGGGACGCGCTCGCAGCCCTGGCGCGCGAGCGCGACAACCTCGCCGCCGCCGTGCGCGCCGCCGACCACTGGGGCCTGGACGACCTCGTGTGGCAGCTCTGCGAGGCGACGTGGGCCATGCACCTGCGGCTCGGCTTCCACGAACAGTGGGTCGACACCCACCTGCTGGGCGTCGCCGCGGCCCGCCGCGCCGCCGAGGACGGCGCCGGTGACCCCCGCGCCGAGGGCCGCGTCCTCGTGCAACTCGCCTTCGCCCACATGGGCCTGGGGCGGCAGGAGGACGCCGAGGACGACCTCGCGCAGGCACTCGCCGCGGAGGAGCGGGCCGGCCACCACCGGGGGCGCGCCACCGCGCTGGAGGTGACGGGCCTGCTGCGACTGCGCACCTGGCGCTGGCCCGAGGCGGAAGCGTGCTTCGAGGCCGCGCTGGGCGCCCTCGCCGACATCCGGCCCGGCGACGACGGCGAACAGGACGTGCCGCGCGCCAGCGCCATCCTGGCCCACCACGTCGGGCGCGCCCTGCGCGGCCAGGGCCGGCACGCCGAGGCCGTACGCCGTCTGCACACCGCACTCGCCGCCTTCCGCGACCTGGACGCCCGCGACCGCTACAACGAGGGCCGCGTCTACATGAGCCTCGGGGAAACCCACCTGGAGGCGGACGAACCGGAGTTGGCGCGCGTCTGCCTGGACCGCGCCGTCGACGTGATGACGCAGGAGGGCGCCGCCCTCCAACTCGCCGACGCCGCCTACCTGCGCGCCCGCTGTGCACGCCGCCTCGACGACCCGACCGCCGAGCGCGCCGACCTGACGACCGCGGAGCGGCTGTACGAGCAGGCCGACGACTACGGCTCGTTCGGCTCCCTCGCGGCGATCCGCGCCCGCCTGGTGGACCTGCGAGACCCGCTTTAGGCCGCGCCCGGGGAACCCCGCGCGTCCCTATGCGTCCCTGCGCCCAGGGCCCCCGGCGCCCCCAAGACCCCGCCGTCTCCTTGCGGGATCAGTTTCCCCTGCGGTCCGGTGGGGGTTGTTCGCGCAGTTCCCCGCGCCCCTGTTTCGCTGCCCCCGTCATTCGTCTGCGGGCTGGAGGCGGAGGCATTTAGGGGCGCGGGGAACTGCGCGAGCAACCACCCACCGGCCGGTAGAGACCAAACTCGCCCGCGGGGGCTACGGCGGGTGTGTCAGGTGGGGGTCCCAACGCCCTCTGGGCGTAGGGGGCGGAACAGCGGGACAAGCCCCCACCGGGCCGCAGACGCCGTAACGCAGCTCGCCGCACGGCGAAACCGCACTCGCGGGGAAACGGTGGATCAGCCCAGCCGCACCAGGAAACCCGCGCGACCTAGCGCGGAGCGTGCTCCAC
The DNA here is from genome assembly GCF_044328175.1 of Streptomyces sp. NPDC017979. NCBI lineage: Bacteria > Bacillati > Actinomycetota > Actinomycetes > Kitasatosporales > Streptomycetaceae > Streptomyces > Streptomyces sp. NPDC017979. The sequence continues at coordinate 196,027 of NZ_JBIRGU010000005.1, forward strand.
CGAGACCTGGTGGTGGGCGCGGCCCGTCACCACGACCAGCCACGTCGGGAGGGACGAGGCGCCCTGCATCACCAGCCAGCCGTGCAGCGCGGACGCGTACGCCGCCGGGTCCGTGAGGTCGGTGCGGCCGTCCGCGCCCGGCTGTGCCCGCAGTCGGACGAGCCGGCCGGACCTGGTCCGTACGACGCAGCGGTCGGGGCCGTCGACCCAGACCGCGAGCCGGCAGTACGGGTGCCGCGCCAGCACCTCCGCCGTCCACGCGGCGGGCGGGCCGACGCGAGGGTCGTCGGGCGGGCCGTGCCGCACGATGACGTCCGCCACCCGCAGCCGGCCCGGGTCCCGGGTGTCCTCGTGCACCGCGGTGTGCGCGGCGTCCGCGTCGTCGGCGGCGTCGCCGACCGGGTCGTCCGGGCCGGTCTCCGAGTGCCGGACGACGGCGACCCGCGCCGGGTCCGTGCCGAGGATCCGGGTCAACACCCGTACCGGCGCGGTGCGTTCGGCCGGCTCGTACGCGGGCAGCGGAAGCGGGTCGAGCAGCGCGGGCCCGTGTCCGGGCTCGGGCAGCCCCAGCAGGCCGTAGAAGAGGCGGCGCAGCAGGGCCGCGGACTCGCCGGGCACGGAGCTGGTGAGCGCGGCGAGTCGGGCGTACCGGTCCGGTGCGTGGGTGTCGATCGCCCGGTCGATCTGGGCCCGCAGGTCGCCGGCGCGGCCGGGGCGGCGCAGCGCGGGCGCGGCGCGGCCGAGCGCGGCGACCGGCGACGCGGGGTCGAGCACGGAGTCCGCGCCGTGGTCGTCGTCGGACGGGAAGGCGCCGAGGAGGACGGGGGTGCCGACGGCGGCGGCGTAGTACGTGACGCTGCCGTGGTCGCCGATGACGCAGTCCGCCGCGACGATCGCCTGCCGCCAGGCGTCCAGCGGCGAGACGGTGACCAGCCCGGCGCGGCGCGCCCGGTCCAGCCAGGCCCGCACCTGGCCGGGGCCGTGGCCGTACCAGATGTTGGGGTGCAGGACGGCGGCCGTGCGGTACTCGTCGGCGGGCAGTTCGGAGGCGAGCCGCGGCAGCAGTCGGGGCAGGGCGTCGTTGAGGAGCCCGCGGGTGGACCACGTCGAGTTGAGGACGACGAGCCTTTGGTGCGGGCCGACGCCGAGGGCGCGGCGGAAGCGGTCCCGGTGCGGGAGCGCGGCGAGGATGCGGTCGTAGCAGGGGTCACCGGCGATGGCGGCGGTGGGTGCGGCCTCGGGGCAGGCGGCGGTCAGCCGGGCTAGCTGCTCGGGGTGGGACAGCACGGTCGCGGCGGCGAGCGGACGGCCCTGGTGTAGCAGCCACTCGGGTGCGAGCCCGAACACGGGCGGGGCGGTCGCGGTCGTGACCGAGGTCGCGGTCGCCGGTGCGGCTGCGGCGTCCTGGCGTCCTGGCGTCCTGGCGTCCTGGCGTCCTGGCGTCCTGGCGTCCTGGCGTCCTGGCGTGGCCAGCCTCTTATTGTATCCAACGCCGTGCGACAGGACGGCCAAGTGCCCTCGCAGCAAGTGCAGTTCGCCGCCGTAGCTCGCCGAGATGGCCAGGTCCACGGGGGTGTCCACGGCCTGCTCCCACGGGAGCACCGGCAGTTCCGTCCCGGCGAGCAGCTCCGGCACCCCGCCCTGGAAGGGCGAGGACCCCGTGCACGTGACCAGGAGCTGCACCCGCGGATCGCCGTCGAAGAGCGGGAGGACGTCCAGCAGGCGGGTCGCCGCGGTGACGTTGTGCACGACGAGGAGGACGCGGCGGCAGCCCTCGCGCGAGATCCACCGGTCCGCGTCGGCGCCCACCGGGACCCTCAGGGCCTGTCTTATGGATCTTGCTGGGCTCGCGTGCCCTGGTGCCGCTCCCCCTGGGCCTGCGGCCCGGGAGGTGCCCCCACTCCGCGTTGTCGTCGGTCGCCGAAGGCCCCCTGTGCCCTGAGGGCACGGGAGGTACCCCCACCCTGTGCCCTGAGGGCACGGGAGGTACCCCCACCCTGTGCCCTGAGGGCACGGGAGGTACCCCCACCCTGTGCCCTGAGGGCACGGTGGTACCCCCACCGCTTCGACTCTCCCCCTGGGCCTGGCGGCCCGGGTGGTACCCCCATCCTCCGCCTTGAGATCCACGACACCAGCCCCCGCTCACTTATCCAGCCTGATCCGTAAGACAGGCCCTCAGCCGCACTCCCCGTCCCCCAGTCCCCGCGCCTCCCGGAGCCCGTCCGCTCCGGCGTCCGCCACGCCGTCGGCGCGTCGCCCGATGCTACCTCCGGGCCCCGGCGGGCGCCGGCTGGCAGACTCGCGCCTGCCAGTGTCAGTGCCGATGCCCGTACCAGTGCGCGTACCGGAGGCCGTACATGACGACGAGTCACCCCATCGCCGAAGACCTCGAACACGACCTCGACGCCGAGGTCGTCGTGGTCGGTGCCGGACCGACCGGGCTGATGCTCGCGGGCGACCTCGCCGCCGCGGGCGTACGGACCGTCCTCGTCGAGCGCCGCCCGCCCGGCCTGAGCAATCTGACCCGCGCCTTCGGCGTGCACGCCCGCACCCTGGAACTGCTGGACGCGCGCGGCGTCGCGGACGAACTGGTCGCGACCGGGCACCGGGTGACCGGCTTCCGCCCCTTCCGCTGGTTGAGCGTGGACCTCTCGCGGCTGCGGACCCGCTTCCCGTACCTGCTGATCACCCCGCAGTACGAGGTGGAACGCGTGCTGGAGCGGCGGGCGCGGGACGCGGGCGCGGACGTCCGGTACGGCACGGAGGTGGTGGAGCTGCGCCACGACGGGCGGGGCGCGGTCGTCGCCCGCACCGCCGACGGCGCTGAGCTGACGGCCCGCTACCTCGTCGGCGCGGACGGCGCCCGCAGCACCGTCCGCCGGGCGCTCGGACTGCCCTTCCCCGGCGGCTCGGTGATCCGCTCGATGGTGCTCGCGGACGTACGGCTCGACGAGGCGCCGGAAGGGATGCTGGCGGTGAACACCGACGGCGACACCATCGCGCTGGTGCTGCCCTTCGGCGACGGCTGGTACCGGGTGATGGGCTGGGACCGGACGCACCAGCCGCCGGACGACGAGCCCGTGGACCTCGAAGAGATCCGTTCGCTCGCGCGGCGCGCGCTGGGGACGGACTACGGGATGGGCGAGCCGCGTTGGATCTCCCGGTTCCACTGCGACGAGCGGCAGGTGCCGTCGTACCGCAGGGGCCGGGTGTTCCTGGCGGGCGACGCCGCGCACGTCCACTCGCCCGCGGGCGGGATGGGCCTGAACACCGGCATCCAGGACGCGGCGAACCTGTCGTGGAAGCTGGCGGCGGCGCTGCGGGGCCGCGCGGGCGATCCGCAGGCGCTGCTCGACGGCTACCAGCGGGAGCGGTACCCGGTGGGCCGGGCGGTGATCCGCAGCAGCGGCGCGATCATAAGGCTGGCGATGGCCCACACCCGTCCGCAGCGGGCGGCACGGGTCGCGGTGGCGGGCGTCGCGGCACTGCCGCCGTTGACGCGCCGGGCGGTGGCCCAGGTGACCGGCCTCGGCATCGCCTACCCGCGCCGCCCGGGCGCCCACACCCTGGAGGGCCGCCGCGTCCCGGACCTGGCCCTGGCGGACGGCCGCCTCTACGAACTCCTGCGCGCAGGCGGCTTCGTCCTGGTGACGCCCCCGCACGTCCCGCCGGTGCACCACCCCTCCCTGATCCACACCCACTGGCCCGACGCCTCCCACCGCGACCTGTGCCTCCTGATCCGCCCCGACGCCTACGCGGCGTGGGCGAGCGCCCACCCGGACGCGGTGTCCCTCCGGGACGCGGTGGCTTGGTGGTGCGGTTCGTGACCCGGGTCGCGGGAGCCCTCGGTGAGGGCGTTGGTGACGCACTGGAGGCCGTCGCCACCGCGCGGACCAAGGGGGTGTCGTGCCCGCGCGCGGATGCTAGTTTCCTTTCCCGTGACGGGGCACCAGGACGAGACCAAGGCGGCCTACAACGGGGTCGTCGAGCTGTACGCATCGCTGTTCGCCGATCGGCTGGAGTCACAGCCGTTCGCGAGGAACATGATCGCCACGTTCGCCGAGTTGGTGCGCGCGACGGGGAACGCACGGACGGCCGATGTCGGGTGCGGACCCGGACACCTCACGGCCGTGCTGAACGAGCTGGGGTTGGACGCCTTCGGGCTCGACCTCTCCCCGGGAATGATCGACCACGCCCGGGGCGCCCATCCGTCGCTGCGGTTCGACGAGGCGCGGATGGAAGCCCTGCCGATCGACGACGGCACGCTCGGCGGCGTGCTGGCCCACTACTCGATGATTCACACCCCGCCCGATGAGTTGCCTGCGCTGCTTGCCGAGCAGGTGCGCGTCCTGGCGCCAGGAGGTCTCATCCTGGTTTCGTTCTACGGGACCGACGGCCCGGAACTCGTCCCCTTCGACCACAAGGTGGCTCCTGCCTACAGTTGGCCGGCGGACCGGTTCGCAGAACTGCTGGCCGGGGCGGGCCTGGACGTGTTCGCCCGGCTGCTCCACGACCCGGCCTCCGAGCGAGGCTTCCTCGACGCCCACTTGCTGGCCCGCCGACCGGTCTGACTCGGCCCGGTCAAGGACGCCACCACTGAGGTCGCCACCCGGATCGACAACGGCCGCCTCGGATCACCTTCGGTGAGGTCCTCCTTGATGCCGGTGAAGACGGTGGCGGAGATGCGGAGGGCGGCACCGGTCGGGGCCTTGAAGTCGCGGACGGGGACGACGTCGGACCGAGCGTACGCCGTGCGGAAATCCAGACACCGCCGTCGCTAGTTCTTCTGTTCCTTCCTCAGCACTTCTTGCGCCCGTTCGCGTAGCCATTGCATTTCCCAGTTCGTGTACCTCCACTCGTAAGGCGGTTCGCCCGCGTTCAAGGCGGCAAGAGCCGGGATGTTGAGGACGCGGAGGGCGAGATTCGGGTTCGTGGGTACTACATGGGAGATGGCCCGCAGCACCCAACCCAGTGGGTTCCTTCTGTGCCACCGGCGCCGGGACCAGTCCATCAGCAGAGCGGGGGACGAGTTGTCCGAGACGAGTTCCACGAGGAAAGTGAGCGCGGACTCTGGGTCGGTGCTCACGCCCACCAGGAGGAGCGCTCCCACCTCCCGGACGCGGTCGTGCTTCGGGGATGAGACGAATTCTGTGAGGACCTCGACGGCGGTTTCTGCGTCGTGATCGATCAGGAGTTCCGCGGCTTCTATCCGGGCGAAGCTATTGAGAGACCCACTCCGGGCCAGATGGGCGACGAGAGGCGATCCGGTGCGCATGTCGTGGTCGATGACGAGTCTCGCGGCGGCTATGCGGGTGGATGAAGCGAGGGTGTCGTCCTCGGCCAGTCTGAGGGCGAGGGACGAACCGATGTCCACGCTGTGACCGTGGACGATGCGTACTGCCCGTAGTTGATCGTGCGCTTCGAAGCCAGGAGTGCGGGAGGAAGCCCATGCTGAGAGGAGCTTGATCGCGCTAGCGGGACCGTTCTCGATGACAAGTTCTGCGGCGTCCATGCGGGTGGCGGGAGCGAGGGTGTCGTCCTCGGCCAGTCTGAGGGCGAGGGACGAACCGATGTCCACGCTGTGACCGTGGGCGATGCGTACTGCCCGTAGTCGATCGTGGGCCTTGAACTTCTTGAAGCGGCGGGTGGTGTCGGAGACTGCTTTCGTAAGAAATTCGAGCGCGTACTGCGTGTCGTGGTCCAGTAGGGCTTGGGCCGCGTCGATCCGGCGGGCAGGCGATCGACCGCTGTCGCGGGTATACCGGCGGAGGAGCTGCTTGCCGGTTTTCGGCGCGTGGCCGAGTAACGCTGCTGCTGCCCTGATGCGATCCGAACCACGCTCGGCCTGTTTCGCTTGGGTGGTGGCGTAGCGCGTGAAGACCTTCAGGGTCTTCTTGGGGACGGGAGTGCCGAGTTCGAGAAGCGGAGGCAGCCAGTCGATGGCAACGTCCCGGTCGGCGATCTCGTGGAGTTGATCAACGCACACGCGGGTCAGGTGGGGTCTCTGGTTCGCGGTGCTGTTGGCGGCAAACTCTGCTGCCTCGATGAGGAATCCCGCGTAGGAGTGCCTTTTCTTCTTCGGTATTCTGTATGTGCCGTCGGTGCGACGTAGCGGCAGGACATCCCTGACATCGTCGTGAAGAACATCGGGCGTGCGGACGGCGTGGCGGGCGGCGAGGAATTCCAGGACGGTCTGGTGGCGGAATTCAAAGCGCCCTGGCTTCTTCTGGTCCATGCCGTTGACTCGGAGCAGACCGGTGCGGGCGAGCTGGTCGGCAACGCGGTGGGCCCATTCGGCGTTGCTGTGGCGGTGGCTCTTACCGGGAACGGCAGCGAGCAGGGGCAATGCCCGCAAGCGGGCATTGCCGAGGCAGCCGTGGGCGATCTCCTCGATGAGGCGGATGCACGACTCAGTGTCCATCGGCTGGTACGGCTCCGGTTCGGAGCGGTCGATGAGGAGGTTGGTGAACTGCCGGTACAACTCGCCGCGAGCTAGCGGCAGCGGGCCGTCGGGGTTCAACACGCGAAGCTGGCACAGCATGGCTGCCATGAGTGGCGTGCGTGCTATTCGGGCCAGCTTGGCACGCTTGATCGCCTCGGTGAACCTGGTGGCCATCTCACCTGGATTGCCGACCTCGCTCGCCCGGAACCATGCTTCGGCGAATTCCGGAAGTTCCTTTCGCGTGAGGGGTTGAAGCTGATGGCGGTGTGCTCTGGGAAGCAGCCTTTGGATCTCGCTGCCAATCAGGGGGCGAGTTGCGACGATGATCCTGAACGTGCCCTCGTTGCTGAACTTCTTCAGGGCTGCCTCGACGCGAACGGCGTCGGGGGCCTCGTCGAGCGCGTCGACCAGCAGCAGCCACGGCTGACGAGGGTGCGGGCGGGTGGCGAACAGCTGCGGGCGGACGGCCCCGGTCTGGCCAATGTCGTCGAGAACGGCGGCTGCGGCGCTGGCAACACCTTTGATGCTCAGGTCGGAGGCGCGGACCAGGACCGGAAGCGCGACGCTTCCCGGCGCTTCCCGCCACTTCTTGACGCCGTCGTCCAGGAGGTGGCGGAGCAGAGTGGACTTGCCGCCGCCGGGACCGGCCAGCACCACACTGTGGCCCGGAACGTTCAGGAGCACCTCGGCCTTCAGACGGGGCCCGAGCACCGTCGGGCCGTTGTCCTCGGCTGAATCGCCTGGATCCGGTCCCGTTCCGGCCTGTGGGTCCCGCTCGGCGTCTTCAGGCTGGCCCGTCGTGCCGCCCGGGTCCGGTTCGGCGTCTTCAGGCCGGCCCGCCGTACCGCCCGGGTCCGATTCGGAGCTCTCCGGCTTCAGGGCGGTGTCAGTGCGGGTGTGTTGGCGAATGTAGACCTGAGACAGGGGCGGGGCGTCGCCGTTGCCGGGCAGCCGGTAGGGGTGGAAGTCCGCCAGCTTGGATGCGGCAGCAAGGTAGGAGCCGAGTCCCTCGGGTAGGACCGGGTCGGCACGGCCAAGCCCCGCGGCCTTGAGCAGATTGAACAACGCCTTTGCCTCGGCGTGGTGGCCGTGTGGGCCGTGCAGGAACTCCGGGTGTTCGCCGAGGGCAACGTCCAGGCGTTCCAGGTAGAGGCCCGCATCATTGTCCTTGGACTGGACGATGACGCCGATGAGGTGGTCGCCGCAGAACACCGGGCCGCCGGAGGCACCGCTCCAGTCCCGTCCGGTGGCGAGGCGGTCGTGGCTGAATTCCAGTCGACCGGTCTTGGCGGCCTCGTCTTTGACGTCCCCGACGATGCGGGTGCACTCGCGCACCCGGTCAGGCGGTCGCCCGCTGCCGGGAGCGACCGTGCGCACGGCGTGCAGGGGATAGCAGGCTGCAGTGACGGGGAGACTGCCGAAGCCCGAGGACAGCTTCCCCACGCGGGCTGCGGTGGGGGCGCCCCTGGAACCAGAGGAGTTCGTCAGCTCCAACACGGCGAGGTCGAAGCCGGAGGAGCGCCAGACGACTTTGGCCCGGTGGGAATCCGCGACCCCGGTCGCACCGAACCGGACGGAGTAGGTGTCGGGGCCCGCGAGGTGGTCGTCGTGTGCGCCGAGGACGTGGCCGGCGGTGAGGACGAGGCGCTCGGCGACCAGGTATCCGGATCCGTAGCAGCAACGCTCTGGGCGGGTGCCTCCTGTGTCGCCGTCCGCGGACGCGGCCGACGGGATGGCGTAGATCTCGACAACCTGTTGTTCTGCCAGACCGCTGTCGTGGTTCACGTCTGCGTTCCGCCGTCAGCTCTCCAACCTGGCGCGTTGGCCCTCGCCGACTTCGACGGAGCGGTCACCGCGCGCGTCGGGCGTCCCGAGCGGGGTGAGGGTGATGCGGACGCGCTGCGTGGCGACGGACTGCCGGGTGGCTGCGGCACCGACGTCGAGGACCCAGAACCTCACCCCCGCCTTGCCGTCCCGCCCTTCGGTGGTGGCGAGGTCGAGTTCCAGCTCGACGTCGCCCACGCGGAAGTTCAAGGCGGCGTTCGCACCGGCCTGTTGTGCATTTTGCAGTTCGGTGCGTAACGCCTGGATCCACGTTGCGAGCGGAACCCCTGGTACCTCATCGGTCACGGCTGTAACCCCCCGTATCGGACCGTGCTCGGTGGAGCCACAGGCTAACGATTCCCGTCCGCCGCGCGGAAGGGTCCGCGACCAGGCCAGGCCCTCGGCTGGCTGCTCCCGCCAGTTGATTCCCCTCGCGGCACACCGGCAGCTCCGCCGTCCGCAGCACGAAGCCCACGACCGTCACCGCGTAGGGCGACGCTCCGCCATGGTTGAGGCGGCGCTCGTGGTGCGGAAGGGTCCGGGGCATGGAGTTCTTCTGCTACCACCGCGACCGGTTGGGTTCCCTCCCGATTCGGGAGGAGTTGTTGGAGCGACACTGGTCCTATATGGACCGTTATGCGAAGGAGCTGATAGCGCGAGGGCCGACGTTCGCCGATGACGGTGAGACGCCGACGGGGAGCGTGCACGCGGTCCGGCTGCCCGATGCCGCCGCCGCCCGTGCGTTCGCGTTCGACGAGCCGAACTATCAGGCCGGTGCGTACCGGGACGTGCTGCTGCGTCGGTGGCGCAATGTGCTGGGGCGGACGATGTGGGACTTTCCCGGTGGTCGCAGTGGTGGCAACCGGTACTTGGTGCTCGGGTTCGGCGAGGGGCGGGCCGTGGATCTCGATCCGCCGCGTCGGGACGATCTGATCGCGTACGGGCCGCTGCTGTCCGACGACGGGGAGGCGTGGTTGGGCACGGCTGCGCTGCTCAGGGCGGAGGGTGCGGACGAGGCGCGGGCCGTCCTGACGGCGGAGCGCTACGCGGAAGTCGAGGTGCGCGCCTGGGAGTTCGGCGGGCGGCGCTGAAGCACGCAGGGGCGGGGCGCCCGCGGGCGGGTGGTGTGGGGGCCGTCACGGTCCGGGCGGGGGCGGGCGTGATGAACGACATGGTCACGACGCAGTAGAGGATCCACCAAGGCCGTTAGGTGTGGCTTGCCTAAGTTGTATGGTGGCGCGGTCAGACCGTCCATGCGGAAGGAACGTGGTGTCCATGGGCGATGCCCGTCTGGTGGCGAAGGACCTGGACGTGGGGCACGCGGGCCGCCCCGTGCTCACGCAGGTGGGTCTTGAGCTGCGGCCCGGCGGCATCACCGTCCTCGTCGGGCCCAACGGCTGCGGCAAGTCCACCTTGCTGCGCACGGTGGCCGGACTGCTGCCCCCGATGCGGGGCGAGGTCAGCGTGGACGGCGCCCCGCTCGCGTCCTTCTCGCGGCGCACCCTGTCGCAGCGGCTCGCGTTCCTGCCGCAGTCGTCGCACTCGCCCGCCGGGGTGACCGTGCGCGAACTCGTGCGGCACGGGCGGTACGCCCACCGGGGCGCGCTCGCCCGGCACACCCCGGAGGACACCGAGGCGATCGACTGGGCGCTGACCGTCACGGACGCCGCGCCGCTGGTGGAGCGGCGGTTGGACGAGCTGTCCGGGGGCGAGCGGCAGCGCGCCTGGCTGGCGATGGTGCTGGCGCAGCGCGCCGGTGTCCTGCTGCTCGACGAGCCCACCACGTACCTGGACATGCGGCACCAGTTCGAGGTGCTGGACGTGGTGCGCCGGCTGGCCCGGGAGCACGACATCGCCTGCGGGGTCGTGCTGCACGACCTGATGCAGGCCGCCGCGTACGCCGATGACGTCGTGGTCGTGGCGGACGGCGGGATCACCGCCGCGGGCACGCCCGAGGAGGTGCTGACGCCGGAGGTCATCCACCGGGCGTTCGGACTGCGGGTGAACGTCGTGCGCGACCCGGCTACGGGCTACCTCGCCTGCTTCCCGCAGCGCACGGAAGAACCCCAGCACACCTCCTGAGCGCGCGGAAGAACCCCAGCACGCCTCCTGAAGCTCACGAACAACCCTGCACACAAGGAGAGTTACCCCCATGCGGAATTTGGTGCGCACCCTCGCGACGGGCAGTGCCGCCGTGGCCCTCACCCTGGTCGTGGCCGGTTGCGGCGAGTCCGGGTCGGTCGGCGACGCCGCGGGCGGCGACAAGGACGGCAAGAAGGACACCGGCAGCGGCGCGATAAGCATCGCGACCGCGCAGGGCGAGGTGAAGCTGGAGAAGCCGGCCACCAAGGTCGTCGCCCTGGAGTGGACGTACACCGAAGAGCTGATCGCCCTCGGCGTCACCCCGGCCGGCAACGCCGACAACAAGCAGTACGAGACCTGGATCACCGCCAAGGGCGCGAAGCTGCCGTCCGGCGTGACCGACGTCGGCAACCGCAACGAGCCCAGCCTGGAGAAGATCCGGGCCCTCAAGCCCGATCTGATCGTCATCGACAACGACCGCTCGAAGTCGAACCTCAAGCAGCTCCAGGACATCGCGCCGGTGCTGTCGTTCACGTACACCACCCAGCCCCAGCTCGACACGATGAAGAAGAACTTCACCGAGCTGGCGAAGGCCGTCGGCAAGACGAACGAGGCCGGCGAGGTCATCAAGCGCATCGACACCGCCGCCGCCGACCTCAAGGGCCGGCTGGAGAAGGCCGGCAAGGCCGGCACGACGTACACGATCGGCCAGGGCTTCACCGCCAACGGCACCGCGTCCGTCCGCATGCTCAACAACGACGCCATCGCGGCCCAGGTCCTCAACCTCGCCGGCCTGAAGAACGGCTGGACGGACAAGGGCGACACCTGGGGCATGACCACCGTCGGCGTCGAGGGGCTGACCGCCGCGCCGAAGGGCGCCACCTTCCTCTACGTCGCCGCCACCAACGACAACCCGTTCACCGGCGTCTTCGCGAAGAACCCGGTGTGGAAGAACCTGGACTTCGTGAAGAACGACCGGGTGAACCCGCTCGACCCGGGCACCTGGCTCTTCGGCGGACCGCTGTCCGCGCTCCACGTCCTCGACGAGACCGGCAAGGCCCTGAAGGTCTGATGTCCCTCTCCGTACGGCTCCCCGCCAGCCCGAAGGAAGACCGTCCGCGCGGCCCGCGCCGGCCGTCCGCCGCCCTGGTGGGCGGCGGCCTCGGGGTCCTCCTCGCCGTGGTCGCCGTGGTCCACCTCGGGCTCGGGTCGTCCGGGGTCGGCATCGGCGACATCCTCGCCTACCTCGTCGGCGACGGCACCCAGCACACCGAGGACGTGCTCCTCGGCAGCCGGCTGCCGCGCACCGTCACCGGGCTCGTCGTCGGCATCGCCGTCGGGGTCTCCGGCGTGCTCGTGCAGGGCGCCACCCGCAATCCGCTGGCGGCGCCCGACACGCTCGGCGTGAACGCGGGCGCGTACTTCGCCGTCGTCCTCGTCGCGTACGTCGGCCTCGACCTCGGGCCGCTGCCCTCCGGCGCCGCGGCCTTCATCGGCGGGCTGCTCGCCATCGGCGTCGTCTACCTGCTGAGCAGCGGCGGGGTCCTCACGCCGGGGCGGACGCTGCTCGCCGGCGCCACGGTCGCGCTCGCCGCGACCGCCGGGGCCGAGTTCCTCCAGATGATGGACGTGGAGAAGACCCGCGGCCTGTTCTTCTGGGGCAACGGCACCCTGATGCAGGCCGAGTTGGACAAGCCCCTGATCACGGGCGCCGTGGTGCTCGTCATCGCGTGCGCGGCGCCGCTGCTGGCCCGGCCGCTGGACCTGCTGGCGCTCGGCGACGAGACCGCGCAGGCCATGGGCGTACGGGTGGAACGCATCCGGCCCGCCGCGTTCCTGGTGGCCGTGCTGCTGTCGGCGACCGCGGTGTCCCTGGCCGGACCGATCGGCTTCGTCGGGCTCATCGCCCCCGTCATCGTGCGCCAACTCGGCGTGCGCAAGCACGTGTTGCTGATGCCGCTGGCCGGGCTGCTGGCCTGCGCGGTGCTGCTGGGCGCCGACGCCGCGGGCCAGGTGGTGGTGCCGCCGTCGGCGGTGTACGCCTCCGAACTCCCCGTCGGCGTGGTCACCGCGCTGATCGGCGGGCCCATCTTCATGCTGCTCGCCCGCAAGGTGAGCACCGGGGACGCGGACACCGGCGCCGCCGTCGCGGTCGCCGGCCAGCGGCGCACCCCCACGTACGCCCTCGCGATCGGCGGCGGTCTGATCGCCCTCGGCGTCTCCATGGCGCTGTCGCTGCGGGTCGGGGACGTGTCGGTGAGCTGGAGCCAGATCGGCGCGGCGCTCACCGGCTCCGCGAACGAGGTGACCGAGGCGGTCGTGTCGTACCGGATCCCGCGGATCCTGGTGGCGGCGCTCGCCGGTGCGTGTCTGGCCGTCGCGGGTGCGGCCGTGCAGTCCGTGGTCCGCAATCCGCTGGCGGAGCCGAACCTCGTGGGCGTCACGGGCGGTGCGTCGCTGGGCGCGGTCACCCTGATCGTGGCCGTGCCCTCCGCGCCGGCGATCGCGCTGCCGGCGGCGGCGGGGGTCGGCGGCGTGCTGATGCTGGTGCTCGTGATGCTGGTCGCCCGCGGCTCCGGCGGCGGACGCGCCGGGCTCGACCCGACGCGGGTCGTCCTCGTCGGCATCGGCGCGGCGGCGACCTCGATGGCCCTGGTCAACATCATGGTCGTCAGCGCGCAGATGAACATCGCGGCGTCGCTGAGCTGGCTGGCGGGCAGCACGTACGCCCGGGACTACACGGCGCTCGGCTGGCTGGTGGTGCCCGCGGTGGTCGCGGTCCTGCTGGTGCTGGCGGCCCGCCCGGTGAACCTGCTGGCGCTCGGCGAGGAACTGCCGCGCGCGCTGGGCCTGGAGCTGAGCCGCGCCCGGCTGTTGGTGCTGGGCGCGGGCGCGGTGCTCGCGGCGGGCACGGCGGCGGCGGTCGGTGCGGTCGGCTTCGTCGGGCTGGTGGCGCCGCACTTGGCGCGCCGGTTGGTGGGAGGCAACAGCCGCCGGATGATCCCGATGGCGGCGGTGCTGGGGGCGGTGCTCGTCGTCGCGTCCGACGCGATCGGGCGTTCGCTGCTGGCGCCGACGGAGATCCCGGTGGGGATCGTGACCGCGCTGGTCGGCGCGCCGTACCTGGTGTGGCTGCTGCGGCGGACGCGGGGCGCGGCGGAGTGAGGGTTCGCCGTGCGGCGCGCTGTGTGGGCGGGGGTTCGCCGTGCGGCGCGCTGTGTGGCCGCGCCTAGGGCGTGGGGGGACCCCAGCGCCCCTGATGTGCTGCCCCTGCATTTCGTCTGCGCGTCACGGACGGGGTTCCAGAACTTGTTCCTGAAGGCCAGCGGTGTTCGTCTCCGATGCGGGTGACGGTCGGTGATGACGGTCAGGGCGCCCACAGGGGCCGGGCGGCGTGACGAGGAGGTGGCCGGGGGTGCCGGCGGCGACCCCGGCTGATCCTGCGGCTGCGCCTACTCGCCGGGCTCCACCGGGACGATCCGCACGTCGCCGACGCCGTCCTCGGCCGCGTTGCGAAGCTCGTGGTCCGTCGTGGCGGCTCAGAGGGCCGGGCGGTCGATTCGGTAGACGAAGTGCAGACGGTCGTCGACGGGGTTGTCGGGCTCCAGAAGGGCCTCGGCATAACGTCGGAACCCCGACTTCTCCAACACCCGCCACGAAGCACGGTTCGCGGAGTGCACGGGAACGACGATGCTCCCCGCATCCGGATGGTCGGTCCAGGTGGTCGCGACAACCGCCTGGACAACGCGCGTTCCGAGCCCCTGACCGGTCAGCTGGGCATCACCGATCAGATAGTCGAGCGTCATCGCCCGTTCGGGCACCTCGGCCTGTTCCGCCAGATTTCCGATGTACTGCGGATAGTCCGCGATCCAGCATCTCTGCACCAACGCGACCGGCTCCCCGTCCACAGCGACAAGAAGGTCCTCCGACGGCTCCTCCCCCCGGGCCGCCGGCCCGAAGTCCCGTGCGACTGCCTCGGGCGAGGTGTCGTGATTCCACCACCGTGCGACGTGTGGCTGAAGGAGCCACTGCCTCAGCCGGGGGAAGTCGTGCTCACCGAGCCTTCGCCATGTGATCGTCACGGGGAGCCTCACGGGATCGGGTTGAGTTTCCGGCTCTTTATGCCAGACAACCGACCACCGCGTCACCGGAATTTCGCCGCTGGTGTCGGCGGGGGTGCGGGCGCAGGCGGTGGGGCGGGACGGGGCGCCCTGCGGTTGCGCCGTGCGGCGAGCAAACGCGGCCCGTCTGTGGCTTGTCGCGCAGTTCCCCGCGCCCCTGATGGTCTGCCCCCGTCGTATGCCTGCGGGTGACGGACGGGGCTTTGGGGGCGCAGTCCGCCCCATGCCCTCTGGGCGTAGGGGGCGGAACTGCGCGACAAGCCACGGACGGGCCGCAGACGCCCGCGCACCCGCAGGGAAACGGTGGCTCCGCCCAGGCGGACAGGGATCCGCATCCGGGCCGTGACATATGGCCAAACGATTTCGTCATGCGCATTCCATCCTGCAAGATGACGAACGGGGTGTCCCCGCGCTCTCTGTGGCCCGCCTCGCGTCCCACGGGGGCGTCCCCCAGTCCGATGCCACCGCTCACCGGAAGCAGGAACGTGACCGAGCAGCCGTCCCAGCCGCAGCAGCCGCAGCACCCGTCCCAGCCCCAGGCACCCAACACCCCGCCCCCGCCGCCCGGCTACGGCTACCCGGGCCCGGGGCCCGCGGCCGGTGCCCCGGGCGGGCACCCCGGACAGCCCGGCTTCGGCGCGCCGCAGCCCGGCCCCGGCGGTTACCCGACGGCGCCGCCCGTCGGGTACGTCCCGCCGGGCACGTACACGGGCGACCCGAACGCCCCGTACGGCTACGACATCCACGGCCGGCCGTACTCCGACAAGTCGAAGATCGTCGCCGGCGTCCTCTCGCTCACCCTCGGCACCTTCGGCGTCGGCCGGTTCTACATGGGCAACGTCGGCATGGGCGTCGCGCAGCTCCTGACCCTCGGCGGCTGCGGCATCTGGAGCCTGATCGACGGCATCCTCATCCTCGCCGGCTCCAACCAGACGGACTCCCAGGGACGACCGCTGCGTGGCTGACGCCCAGCCGGCGCGCCCGCGCCGGCTGACCCGGATCCGACGCAACCCGGCGACGGCACCGATCGCGGTGTTCGTCGCCGGGGCGTCGGCCGCGGTCTACCTGTACGGCACCGATCCGCACGAGGGCGGCCAGTGGCTGCCGCAGTGCCCGCTGCGATGGACGACCGGGCTGCTGTGCCCCGTGTGCGGCGGCACGCGCATGGTCTACGACCTGATGCACGGCGATGTCGCCGCGGCCTGGTACGACAACCGCGCCCTCTTCCTCGTCGCCCCCATCGGCCTCGCGGTGCTGGCACGTTGGGCATTCGAAGGGCTGCGCGGCCGTCGATGGCGTCCGAAGTGGCCCCTGGCGCTCCAGGTTTTGGCCGCCTCGGCGACGTTGACCTGGGGAGTAGCCCGAAATCTGGTGTGAGGAAGACGCCTGACGGGCCGTACGGGTTGCCTGAACGCGCAGTGATTTATCACGGTAAGAGCACGATCACCCCATCTGACTTCCGTTGTTCGGGCCCGGCTCTTTACGCTGCGTGCGTCGCAGGGGGGCGATTCGGCGACGTCTTGGCGTGGTTCTCGCGACGCGCGTTTCGGCGCTTCCTCCCGTGTTGACACCGGGAGTGCGCTCCGGGTGACGGCACCTGCTCCATCTGCACGACCGCTCGCACCGTTGCCGCTCGCGCCTACGGTTCCATCTGTTTGACCCAGGAGAACTTCCATGACCGTCCCCACCCCCGACGCTCCCTACGGCTTCGACCCGCAGGGTCGCCCGTACTCCGACAAGTCGAAGATCGTCGCCGGCGTCCTGCAGATCTTCATCGGCACCCTGGGCATCGGTCGCTTCTACGTCGGCAACGTCGGCATGGGCGTCGCGCAGCTCCTGACCCTCGGCGGCTGTGGCATCTGGTCCCTCATCGACGGGATCATGTTCCTCACCAGCAACGACCGCACCGACAAGGACGGTCGCGTGCTGCGCGGCTGACCCACGCGTCGAAGCGGGTCGGAGGTCCGTAGGGCACAACGCCCTGCGGACCTCCGCGCTTTGTCGCGGGGCGCGGAAATCCGCTCGACAGCGGCGCGCGGGACCACTGTGATGGTCGCGACCGCCCGCCGCCCCGAGGAGCTCCGCAATCGATGCCGCACTGGCCAGGCGTCTGGTCGACACCCAGTTCCCGCAGTGGGCCGAACTGCCCCTCACCCGGTTCGACCCGGCCGGCTCGGACCACGTGATCTACCGGTTGGGCGACGAACTCTCCGTACGCCTGCCCCGCCACGACGGTGCGATCGACCAGGCGGCGAAGGAGTCCCGGTGGCTGCCGGCGCTCGCCCCGCACCTGCCGCTGGCCGTGCCCGTACTGCTCGGGGTCGGTGAGCCCGACTTCGGCTACCCGTGGCGGTGGGCGGTCTCCCGCTGGCTGCCCGGCGAGGTGGCGACCGTCGACGCGCTGGCCGAATCGACGCCGGCGGCCGTCCAGTTGGCGCGGTTCCTCACCGCCCTCCAGAACGCGCCGGGAGCGGACGCCTCCGACGCCCCGGTGAACGGCGGTTCGCTCGCCGAGCGGGACCGTGCGACCCGCGCCGCGATCGCGCAGGTCTCGCAGCGCGCACAGGTCTCGCAGGTCGACGGCGGCTTCGACGCCGCCGCGATGACCGCGCTGTGGGACGCGGCGCTCGACGCCCCCGCCTGGGACCGCCCTTCGGTCTGGTTCCACGGCGACTTCCACACCGGCAACCTGCTGACCGTCGACGGCCGCCTCAGCGCCGTCATCGACTTCGGCGAACTGGGCACCGGCGATCCGGCCCGCGACTTGATCATCGCCTTCACCCTGATGTCCGCCACCAGCCGCACCGCGTTCCGCACCGCCCTCGGCGTCGACGACGCCACCTGGACCCGCGGCCGCGGCTGGGCCCTGACCACCGGCCTGAACGCGTACACCGCCCACGCCGCGACCAACCCCCGCGTCGCCGCGCAAACCACCCGCCAGATCGCCGAAGCCCTGCGCGGCTAGGCCCTTTGTGCCCTGCGGGCACCGGGGGGACCCCCAGCGCCCCTGTTTCGCTGCCCCGTCGTTCAACTGCGGGTTGGCGGCGGAGGTGTTTAGGGGCGCGGGGAACTGCGCGAGCAACCCGCCACCGGCCCGCGGGGACCGATGCTTCCGAAGCGAAACGGTGGGGATGCCAGGGCCGCTGAAGGTTCCCCACGCCCTCTGGGCGTAGGGGGGAGGAACCGCGCGACAAGCCACAGACGGGCCGCAGGCGCCACAGCGCAGCCCGCCCCACGGCGGAAGCGCAGCCCGTCGCGCGGCGGAACCGCGGCTCAGGCGAAGGACGCGAGGGACTCGGGGAGGGTTTGGCCGCCGTCGACGGTGAGGGTCTGGCCGGTGATGAACGCGGCCTCGTCGGAGGCGAGGAACGCCACCGCGTGCGCGATGTCGGCCGGCACGCCCATCCGGCCCACCGGAATCGACGCGGTCATCTCCCGCTCGTACTCCCCGCCCAACTCGGTCAGGCTCTCGGTGCGCACGTTGCCCGGCAGTACCGCGTTGACGGTGATCCCGGCCGACGCCAACTCCAGGGCCGCGCTGCGGATGAAGCCGAGCTGACCGGCCTTGCTCGCGCCGTAGTGGGACCAGCCGACGTAGCCGGTGAGGGGGCCGGTGATGGAGGAGGTCAGCACGATCCGGCCGTGCCCGGCGCGCTCCATGCCGGGCAGGAACGCCTTCGTCACCAGGATCGACCCGCGCACGTTCACGGCCATCATGTCGTCGACGTCGTCCGCGGTCATCTCCCGCAGCCGCTTGGCGGGGAAGATCCCGGCGTTCGGGCACACCACGTCCACGTGCCCGTGCCGCCGCAGGACCTCCGCGGCCACCGTCTCGATCGACTCCGGATCCCGCAGGTCCAGCCCCAGCCCGATCACCCGCCCACCGGTGGCGGCGGCCATCTCCTCGGCCGCCCGCCGGGCGGTCTCGTCGCTCCGCCCGGTGATGGCCACGGCCGCACCCCGGGCCGCGAACAACTCCGCGATCCCCCGCCCGATCCCCCGCGTCGCACCCGTCACGACCACGGACCGCTGCTGCCAATCAGTGCCCAACTCCACGCTTCCACGCCCTCGCTCGGTGGCCCGTACGTCCGTCAGCACGGACACGTTCGTGATCGTCACGGTAGAGGGCCCGCACCCCGGCGCGACCGCCGATCGGGGCGGACCGACCGGAATCGACCCGCCGTCGTCCGAGACCCGGGCACGAGCGGGCGGCGGCACCCCCAGGGCGCCGCCGCCCGTCGTCGAGGCGTCCGCGGACCGCTACAGCGTCCGCTCCATCCGGTCCGCCACCAGCTTCACGAACCGGCCCGCGTCCTTCGGCTGGCCGCCTTCCGCCAGGACCGCGAGGGCGTGCAGGAGTTCGGCGGTCTCGGTCAGGGCGGTGTGGTCGTCGCGGTCGCCGTGGGCCTGCTTGAGGGCCCGGACCAGTTGGTGTTCCGGGTTGAGTTCCAGGATGCGCTTGGTCTTGGGGACCTCCTGGCCCATCGCCCGGTACATGTTCTCCAGCGCGGGCGTCAGATCGCTCGCGTCGGCGACCACGCAGGCCGGGGAGACGGTGAGGCGGGCGGAGAGGCGGACTTCCTTGACGTCCTCGGCGAGGTGCTCGCTCATCCAGCCCAGCAGGCCGGCGTACTCCTCGCCCTGCTTCTCCTTCTTCTCCTTCTCCTCGTCGGTGGCGGACTGCTCGTCGTCGCCGAGGTCGATCTGGCCCTTGGCGATCGAGCGGAGCTGCTTGCCCTCGTACGGGCCGACGGCGTCGACCCACACCTCGTCCACCGGGTCGGTCAGCAGCAGGACTTCGATGCCCTTGGCGCGGAACGCCTCCATGTGCGGGGAGTTCTCGATGGCCTGCCGGGACTCGCCCGTCATGTAGTAGACGTCGTCCTGGCCGTCCTTCATCCGCTCCACGTACGCCGCGAGCGTCGTCGGCTCGTCGGCGTCGTGCGTGGTCGCGAAGGAGCAGGCGGCGAGGACCGCGTCCCGGTTGTCGGCGTCGGTGACCAGGCCCTCCTTGAGGACCGTGCCGAACTCGCGCCAGAACGTGGCGTAGTCGTCGGGCGCCTTGGTGCGCAGGTCCTTCACCGTGGCGAGGACCTTCTTCGTCAGCCGGCGCTGCATCATCCGGATCTGGCGGTCCTGCTGGAGGATCTCGCGCGAGACGTTCAGTGAGAGGTCCTGGGCGTCGACGATGCCCTTCACGAAGCGCAGGTAGGACGGCAGCAGCTCCTTGCAGCCGTCCATCACGAAGACGCGCTTCACGTAGAGCTGGAGGCCGCCCTGGTAGTCCCGGGTGAACAGGTCGTGCGGGGCGTGCGAGGGGACGAAGAGGAGGGCCTGGTACTCGAAGGTGCCCTCGGCCTGGAGGCGGACGATCTCCAGCGGGTCGCGCCAGTCGTGGCTGATGTGCTTGTACAGCTCGTGGTACTCGTCGTCGGACACCTCGTCCCGCGGGCGTGCCCACAGCGCCTTCATCGAGTTCAGCGTCTCGGGCTCCGGTGCCGCCTCGGCTTCGGCCGGCTGCCCTTCGGCGGTGGCGTCGGCGTCTTCGGCGACCGGCGCCGGCTTCGGCGTCATCCGGATCGGCCAGGTGATGAAGTCCGAGTACCGCTTGACGATCTCCCGGACCTTCCACGGCGCGGTGTAGTCGTGGAGCTGGTTCTCCGGGTCCGCGGGCTTCAAGTGGAGGGTGACGGAGGTGCCCTGGGGCGCGTCGTCGACGGATTCCAGGGTGTACGTGCTCTCGCCGCGCGAGGTCCAGCGGGTGCCCTGCGCCTCGCCGGCCCGCCGGGTCAGCAAGGTCACCTCGTCCGCGACCATGAAGCTGGCGTAGAAGCCGACGCCGAACTGGCCGATGAGCCCGTCCGTCCCGGCCGCGTCCTGCGCCTCGCGCAGCTCCTTGAGGAACTTGGCCGTGCCCGAGTTCGCGATGGTGCCGATGAGTTGGGTGACCTCGTCGTACGACATGCCGATGCCGTTGTCCCGGACCGTGACGGTGCGGGCGTCCTCGTCGGTCTCGATCTCGATGTGCAGGTCGGACGCGTCGACGTCGAGCGCGTCGTCCCGCAGCGCCTCCAAGCGCAACTTGTCCAGCGCGTCGGAGGAGTTGGAGACGAGCTCCCGCAGGAACACGTCCTTGTTCGAGTAGACCGAGTGGATCACCAGCTGGAGGAGCTGACGCGCTTCAACCTGGAACTCAAACGTTTCGGTCGGCATAGCTCGGAAGTACCTCACAGATGCTCTGTCGCCTGAATTGGTCTGGAGACGTCACTTTATGGCAGCGACCAGCGACGCAGCAGACGGCGACGGGGGCACCCGGACGGTCGGGCCGCATTTAGGGGTGCCCGGGCCGGCGAGTAGGGGTTCCCCGGCCGGAGTTCAGTCCGTTCGGCGGCCGGAGTTCAGTTCGTTTCGGGCGTCGGGCGCAGGGTGCGCGCCGCCAGCACTCCGAGCGCGCACACCACCGCCGCCGTCAGGCAGACCGTGGTGAACGCGTCGGTGAACGCGTCCCGTGCCGCCGCCCGCGACCCCTCGGGCACCAGGTCGAAGCGGGCCGTGGCGACCGCGGCGCGCAGCTCCTCGTCCGCGCCGAGCCGGGCCGCGAGGTGCGCGGAGAACACCGCGCCGAAGACCGCGACGCCCGCGGCCGTGCCCAGCGGCAGGCAGGCGTTCGTCAGCCCGGACGCCATGCCGGTGCGGTCCGCGGGGACCGCACCGACCGCGACGCCCATCAGGGGCGGGAAGACCACGGCGCCGCCCGCGCCGAGCAGCAGCAGCCCGGCGACGGTGACCGCGCGCGGCGCGCCGGCGCCCGCGGCCGCGAGGCCGAGCAGGCCCACCGCCTTGAGGGCGAAGCCGGCGGCGACCAGGGAGTGCGGCGGGAAGGCGCGTTGCAGCCGGGCGACGAAGACGCCGACGACCAGCAGGCTCCCGGTCAGCGGCAGCAGGTGCAGCCCGGTTTCCAACGGGGAGTACGCGTACGCCGTGGCCAACCACAGGGTGATGAACGCCAGCGAGCCGAGCCCCGCCACCCGGGCCAGGAAGCCCAGCACCGCGGCGCCCGAGAAGGCGCGGATGCGCAGCAGCGCGAGGTCGAGCAGGCCGTCGCCGCGGCGCTGGCTGCGGACCAGGGCGACGACGAGGGCGAGGCCGAGGACGGTGGAGCCGATGACGCCCGGCGTGGTCCAGCCGTGCTCGGTCCCGGCGACCAGGGGGTAGTGGAGGGCGAGCAGCGCGCCGACGGCGAGCAGCGCCCCGGGCACGTCGACCCGTCGCGCGGTCGCGCCGCGCGCCGAGGACTCGGGCATCCGGGCCAGCGCGCCGACCACGATCAGCACCCCGATGGGGATGTTGACGAGGAAGATCCACCGCCAGCCCGGGCCCTGGACGAAGACGCCGCCGACGACCGGGCCGAGCGCGCCCGCGCCGGAGGAGATCGCCGCGAAGGCCGCGATCGCCGCGCGCCGCCGGGCCTCGTCCTCGTACACCGTCGCGAGCAGCGCCAGCGCGGGCGCGAACATCAACGCGCCGCCCAGCCCTTGGACGGCGCGGGCGACGATCAGGGTGGCCGCGTCGGGGGCGAGCCCGCACGCCGCGGAGGCGAGGGTGAACAGCGTCGTACCGGTGACGAAGACGGCCCGTCGGCCCACCCGGTCCGAGAGCGCGCCGCCGGTCAGCAGCAGGGCGCCGAAGGCGAGGGAGTACGCGGAGATGACCCACTGCACCTTGCCGAGGCCGGTGTCGAGGTCGCGCGCGATGTCGAAGAGTGCGATGTTCACCACGGTCACGTCGAGCGTCATGACCACGCCCGCGGCGCTGACGAGCAGGAACGTCCACCAGGGCGCGCGGGGGCGGGACGGCGCCTTCGCCGGTGAGCCCGGTGTGCTCAGTGCGCCCACTGCGGCCGGGGTGGCCGAAAATTCGCTGGCATCCGGGGACTTCGGGGCTGGCGAGGCGTTCGACGGCACGGTTGACACCACTGCTGGCTACACCTCACAGAGACGCACGGGGACAGGACGGGGACAGGAGCGGAACGGCCACCACGACAAGACCACAAGCAGGCAAGTTTGGATAGGCTAACCTCAATTATTATCTGACGCGACGTCAGATAGACGCGGTGGCTGAAAGTAGTGCTTGCACATTAGGCAAGGCTTACCTAAGGCTTGCTCCCGTCTCTGTGTAGTGACCAGTGATCACCCCGACCCCGGAGCCGCTCGATGCCCGACCACCCCGTACCCGACCTCCCCGACACCGACCCCGCCGCCTGGCGCGAGGCCAACCGCCAGCTCCTCGCCAAGGCGATCGGCGAATGGTGCTTCGAGGACATGCTCAAAACGGTCGAGACCGGCGACGGCGGCTACCGCGTCGACCTCGACAGCGGTACGACGTACGCCTTCACCGCCCGGGTCGGCGCCTTCGGCTGGCTGCGCGTGGACCCCGCGTCCATCACCCGCACCGCCACCAGCATGCTCGGCAACTCCGTCGCAGAACCCGCCTGGGACGCCCAGCAGTTCCTCTTCGAAGCGGCCTCCACCCTCGGCACGGACCCCTCCACCGTCGCCACCTACTTCACCGAACTCGCCGCCACCCTCGCCGTCGACGCCGCCCGCATCACCCACGGCGGCGAGAGCGTCGCCGAACTGCGCGCCCTCGGCCACACCGAGCTGGAGTGCCGGATGACCGGCCACAACCTGCTCGTCGCCAACAAGGGCCGGATCGGTTTCTCCGCCTCCGACGTGCGCAAGTACGCCCCCGAGGCCGCCCAGCCGCTCGCCCTCAGATGGGTCGCCGTGCACCGCGGCCTCGCCGAGTTCCGCGGCACCTCCGAGCTGTCCGAGCACACCATCGTCGAGCGCGAACTCGACGAAGCCACCCGGGCCCGCTTCACCGCCGTCCTCCAGGGCGCCGGCGTCGACCCCGACGCGTACGTCTGGATGCCCGTCCACCCCTGGCAGTGGGACCACGCCGTGCAGATCCTGCACGCCGCTGACGTCGCGCAGCGCCGGATCGTCCCGCTCGGCGACAGCCCCGACCAGTACCTGCCGGGCCAGTCCATCCGCACCATGGCGAACGTCGGAACGCCCGAGCGGTACGACGTGAAACTGCCGCTGAAGATCCTCAACACCCTGGTGTGGCGCGGCATACCGCCGCACTGCACCAAGGGCGCCCCCGTGGTCACCCAGTGGCTGCGCGGCCTGGTGGAGCGCGACCCCTTCCTGACCGGCGAGTGCCGCACCGTCTTCCTCGGCGAAGTCGCGTCCGTGACCGTGCACCACCCCTACCTCTCCAAGCTCGACCAGGCGCCCTACCAGCACCTGGAGACCCTCGGCTGCATCTGGCGCGAGTCGGTCACCGACCGCAAGGACGACGGCGAGCGGGTGCGCACCTTCGCCTCCCTCCTGCACGTCGACGCCACCGGGGACGCCTTCGTCGCCGAACTCGTGCGCTCCTCCGGCCTGAAGCCCGAAGAGTGGCTGCGTAAGCTCTTTGATGTGCTTTTGGTGCCGCTGATGCACGTGCTGTACCGGTACGGCGTCACCTTCAACCCGCACGGACAGAACACTCTCATCGGCTACGACGAGAACGACGTCCCGACCCGGCTGTACCTGAAGGACTTCGTCGACGACGTCTGCGTCTCCTACACCGACGTGCCCGAGCGCGGCCCCGAGCCCGACGGCCACGACCACGTGCTGCCCCGCAAGCACCCCTCCGTCATCCGACAGCACGTCGTCGACCAGGTCTTCGTCGGCCACTTCCGCTACCTCTCGCCGCTGTGCGAAGCCCAGTTGGGCGTGCCGGAGAAGCGGTTCTGGCAGCTCGTGCGGCAGACGATCCTGGACTTCCAGCGGGACTTCCGCCGTCGCTTCCCCGACCTGGAGGGCAGGTTCACGGAGTACGACCTGCTCAGCCCGCAGATCCCCCGGTACGGGCTGAACCGCGACCGGATCGTGGTCACCCGCTACGGCGACCGGGCGCTGCGGCACGCGCTGTACCCCAACGGCACGCACCCCAACCCGCTCGCCGAGGAGGGCGGCGCATGACCGTCACCACCGAACAGGACACCGCGGTCGGCCCCGCGGACCCGGCGCACGACCCGCTGCACGCACTCGACCCGCGCGGCGCCGCCGAACACGCCCACGTCGAAGCGCTGCTGCGCTGCTGGCTGCGGGAGACCGGCCGCGAGGTCGAGGCCGGCCCGCTGCGCGTCGAACTGCCCACCGCGGGGCTCGCGCTGGTCACCGAGGTCACCCACCGCTCCCCGACGGGCTGGCACCGCTTCGCCCCGGTCCGCCTGGAGGGCCCCGGCGGGCCGCTCGGCGCCACCGCCGACCCGGTGACCGCGGTAGCGCTGCTGTCCACCGAGGCCGCCGCCCGCACCGTCGCCGCCGGCCGGACCATCCCGACCGCCGAAGTGGCGGACCTGGTGGAGCGGACCGCGGAGTCCGTACGCCGGGTGGCGACGTTCATCGCCGACCGGCGGGCCCGCCCCGAGCCCCCGGCCGGCACGGACGCGTTCCTCGACGCGGAACAGGCGCTGCTGCTGGGCCACCTCAACCATCCGGCGCCGAAGAGCCGCGACGGCATCTCCGACCACGACACGGCCGCCTTCTCGCCCGAACTCCGCGGCTCGTTCAAGCTGCACTGGTTCGCCGCCGACCCGTCCGTCATCTCCCACGACGCGGTCGCCGGCGCGCCCTCGCTCGCCGGCCGGAACACCGTCGACCTGCTGGCCGACCTCGCCGGCCGGCCCGACGTCGACGGCCGGGTCCTGGTGCCCGCGCACCCCTGGCAGGCCCGGGACGTCCTGCACCGGCCGCGGATCGCCGCGCTGGTGGCCTCCGGCGCCCTCGAACCCCTCGGCGAGCTGGGCCCCGAGTGGTGGCCCACCTCCAGCGTGCGCACCCTGTACCGGCCGGACACCTCGGTGATGCTGAAGCTGTCGCTGGGGCTCCGGCTCACCAACTCGCGCCGCGAGTCGACCCGTACGGAACTGCTGCGCGGCCTGGAGATCAACCGGCTGCTCGACGCCGGCCACGCGGACGCCACCTTCCGCGCCCACCCCGGCTTCGCCATCACCCGCGACCCGGCCTGGCTCGCCGTGGACGAACCCGGCCGCGCCGGCGGGCCCGAGGTGACCGGCCTGGACGTGGCCGTGCGCGAAGCGCCCGAAGGCATCGCGCAGATGCGCTGCCTCGTCGGGCTCGTCGCCCCGCGGCCCGGCCTCGGCCGCAGCGCCCTCGGGGAACTCGTCGCGGCGCAGGGCCCCGGCGCTGCCGAGCAGTGGACCGCCGACTACGTCGACCGGGTCCTCGTGCCGATGCTGCACCTGTACGCCACCACCGGCATCGGCCTGGAGGCGCACCAGCAGAACACCCTCGTGCGGCTGGACGCCCAGGGCCGCGTCTGCGGGTCCGCGTTCCGCGACAACCAGGGCTACTACCTGGCCGCGTCCCACCTGCCGGCGCTGCGCGAACGGCTCGGGGTGCGGGAGTCCACGCTCGCCGTGGTGGAGGACGCCCTCGTCGACGACCGGCTCTCGTACTACCTGCTGCGCAACCAGGCGCTGTCCGTCGTCGGCTGCCTCGCCGTCGACGGCCTCGCGGCCGAACGGGACCTGCTCGCGGTGCTCGCGGACCGGCTGCGGCAGGCGCTGCCCGCGCTCGCGGCCGCGGCGCCCGACGGCGACCGGCTGGCCCGCCGCTGGCTGACCGCGTCCACCCTGCCCTGCAAGGGCAACCTGCTCACCCGGCTGCACGGCATCGACGAGGTGCTCGCCCCGCTCGACGCCCAGTCCGTGTACCTCGACGCCCCCAACCCGCTCCAGGAGGCCGCCGTATGACGTCCCCGCACCAGGGCGACTCCGCCGCGGGCGTGCCCGGGCCGCCGCTGCCGCACCTCGACGGAGGGTGGAGCGCCCGGGTGGCCCGCTCCCACGGCACGGACCTGGACCTGGTGCACGGCTGGATGCAGTCGCCCCACGTCGACGCCTTCTGGCACCAGGCGTGGCCCAGGGAGCGCTGGCAGGAGGAGATCTCCGGGCACCTCGCCGGCGACGCGATCCTGCCCGTCCTCGTCGCGCTCGACGGGGAGCAGTTCGCGTACATCGAGGTGTACCGGGTGCTGCGGGACCGGCTCGGCGAGCACTACCCGTACCGCCCGCACGACCTCGGCCTGCACATCGCGATCGGCGACCGCGACCGTACGGGCAAGGGCCTCGGCCGCGCGCTGTTGCGGGCCCTCGCGGACGGCCTGCTCGCGGTGGACCCCGACTGCACCAGGGTCGTCGCCGAGCCGGACGTCACGAACGGCCCGTCGCTACGGGCCTTCGCGGCGGCCGGCTTCAGGGAGGCCGGCGAGGTCGTCTTCCCGGACAAGAAGGCGGCGCTCGTCGTCCGCCCGCGCACGGATGCGGACATGGTGGCGGCCGGCCGCGTCTGAGGCGTGCGGTGCGGTGGGTCGGGGGCGGTCGAGTCGGCCGCCCCCCGGCCCGCGCGCCAAATTCAAGCTCGGCGAGCGCACAATCAGCCCCCCGGCGTTGCGACCTGCGCCTGGACAAGCGCTGGCACCCGCCGGGGCTCTGCCCGGACCGCCCCCTACGCCCGGAGGGCATGGGGGGACCCCAGCGCCTCAAACGCCGGCGAGGCTGATTTTCCTCCGCCGAGGCTGGTTGTGCGCTGCGCTCGGCTTCAGCCAAGCGCACTCGGCTTCAGCTCAGCGCGCTCAGCTTCTGCCACTCGGGCCACGACACGTTCCAGTTGCTGTACCCGTTGCCCAGCGGCGCCTTGCCCTTGGCGTCCTTGCCGGTGACCGTGAACGGATCGCCGACCTGGACGTCCCGGTAGAAGGTGGTGGCGTTCGCGGTGCTCATCCCGATGCAGCCGGAGCTCTTGTTCGCCTTGCCGAAGTACGCCGCGTTCCAGGGCGCGGCGTGCGCGTACGCCCCCGAGTACGTCAGGTGCATCGAGTAGTCGACCATCTTGTCGTACGCGTCGCCGAGGCCGACGGACTGCGACGTCATCCGGACCGTGCCCGCCTTCGCCATCAGCACGCTGGTGCCGCTCCAGGAGCGCTTGTCGGCGCCCGGCGTGGGATCGCCACCGGAGATCGGGATCGTGCGCGTCGGCTTCCCGGCCCGCACGAAGTCGAGCCGCTTGGCATCGAGGTCGACCTTCACCTCCTGGTGGGCGCCGACGGTGAAGGACTTGTCGTAGTCCCTGGCGAAGAAGCCGCCCTTCGCGCCGGAGTCGGTGCCGTTCAGCAGGGCCTGGAGGCGGACCTGGGTGCCGGGCTTCCAGTACTCCCGGGGCCGCCAGTCGACCCGGTCGCGTCCGTCGTAGTGCTCCACCCAGCCCCAGGAGCCTTCGGTGTTGTTGGAGGTGGTGACCTTCAACTGCCGTTCCACATCAGCCTTGTTGGTGATGCGCCGGTCGAAGACGATCGAGATCGGATGGGCGACGCCCACGGTCTTCGCCGTCGGCCACAGGTCCAGCGTGTTCTTCTTCGTGGCCTGCGCGGTGGAGAAGGACGCCTGCTGGGTGTCCTTGGCGCCGCCCGTGCCCTTGGTCTCGGCCGTCACCCGGTACGTCCGCCCCGGCAGCGCCTTGCGGTCCGAGGTCCAGACCGTGCCGTCCTTCGACAGCGTGCCGGTGAGCGGCTTGGCCGCCGTGCCGTCGGTGACGGTGACGGTGGTGATCGTGCCGCCGCTGGCCTTCACCTGGACCTGCTGGCCCGCCTTGACGCCGCTGCCGCCCGGCGTGACGGCGACGGTGGCGGGCTTCCCGCCGGCCTTCACGGTGCCCGACTTGCCGTCGGAGTCGTCGGCGGAACAGCCGGCGAGGGCCAGCGGTACGAGTACGGCGACCACGGCCGCGGCGGCGCGCACGGATATTCGGCGCGGGGTGCGCGAGGAGCGCAAGGGGAGCCTCCAGGAGGGTTTTGCGACTGATGAGGACGTAGGGGAAACAGGGACGCGGTCAGCGGGCGAGGGCCTCCGCGGGACCCATGACCGTCACGGGCTGCGCGGCCGGCTTCAGTTTGCGCAGGAGTTCCTTCATCCGGCCCCGGGGGAGCCCGACGCAGCCTTCGGTGCCGCCGTCGTGGCTGACGTGGAACCAGATCCCGCCGCCCCGTCCGGCGCCCATCGGTCGGGAGAAGTCGTACGGCGGACGCCCCGCGACACGGTTGTAGTTGATCGCGACGACGTAGTCCAAGGCGCCCGCCTTGGGCTTGTCCTCGAAGTTCGTGCCGCGGGCGGTGTAGAGGACGCCGCGGTTGCGGTCGTAGGGCAGCGCGGTGCCCGGGTTCGCGAGCTTGCCGCCCGCGTCGGTGAGGCGGTAGGTGCCGATCGGGGTGCGCAGATCGCCCCGCACGTGGCGCTCGGCCCAGCCCTTGTGTCCGTTGCGGGCCGCCCACTCGTCGGCGACCGGGCGCCAACCGTGCTCGGGGTGGCGCTCGTAGAGCCTGACCCGGGAGCGGTTGGAGTCCTCGCCCTCGCCGGTGACGAGGACGACCTGGTGGGTGTCGGGCCCGATCGTCGCCCGGGTGCGCGGCCCGAGGCCGGGCAGTTCGGCGGGAGGGGCGGCCGGTGCCGCTGCGGTCGCTTCCACGGGATCGGGGTGCGCGCCGCCCGCCGGGGCCTTCGCGGACGGGCTCTTGGCGACCGGGTCCGCGGGCCCGTCGGCGGTGCACGACGTGCCCAACAGCAGCCCGGCGACCAAGGCGACCGCTCCGCCCGGACGTGTGCAGCGACGTATTCGGGGGCGGGTGCGGGTCACTTCGCGCCCCCGGGCTGCTTGGCGCGTTCCGGCGCGGCGAAGGCGGCGTTCTCGATGAGGTTCATGGTCTCCGCGAAGGTCTTCTTCGGCACGTCGGCCCCCATGCAGATGTTGGCGCTGACGATGGTGTCGGGCTCGGGTGCGTTGCCGATCGAGGCCGAGTAGGAGACCGAGCCGCCGGACGCCAGGCACTCGATGTCCACCTCCTCGTCCTCCCTGGGCTTCTCGCCGTGGCGCAGCACCTTGTCGGAGAGGGTGTCGACCTGCCAGCGCACGAGGGTGACGACGACGCCGTCGGCCGGCAGGTTCTGGACGGGCTGGCACGGGGTCCAGCCCGCGCCGTCGCACGGCCGCGGCGGCTTGGTGATCGGCACGTTCGCCACGAAGCCCTCGGCCCGCATGCCGAGCCTCGGCTGTGCCGGCAGGGCCAGGCTGTGCCAGCCGCCGGGCACCTGGAGCACCAGCCCGGACAGCTCGGGGAAGCGCTTCTTGCTGATCCGGTCCGCGGCCGTGGGGGAGGTCGGGTCCGAGGGCGCCGTCGGTGCCGTTGTGCCGGTGCCGGGGCCGGCCGGCTCCGGGGAGGTTCGGTCGGCCGGCCGTGCCTCGACGTTCTCGGGCCGTACGACGTTGGGCAGCAGGGTCGACGAGAGCGCCACCAGCGCGCCGCTGAGCAGCGCGACCCCGGCGATCCGGCGGCGCCGGCGGCGCTGGATGCGCTCCCGCACCTGCCCCAGGCGCCCGTCCGGCGCGGCCGGGTGCGGAGTGATCCGTTCCAGCAGTACGCGCAGCTCCTGCTCCGCCGCGTCGCCGCCCGGGTCCGAACGGCCCTCGTCAGGCCCGCGCATAGCAGTCACCGCCCTCCTCCACCGCGGAGGACGGCAGCAGCGTCCGCAGGGTGCGCAGCGCCTTGGCGGACTGGCTCTTCACCGTGCCCGGGGTGCAGCCGAGCGTGGCCGCGGTCTCCTCGACGCTCAGGTCCTCGAAGTAGCGCAGCACCACCACGGCCCGCTGTCGTGGCGGCAGCGCCCGTACCGCCGCGGCCAAGGACTGCTCCAGGTCGACCGAGGCGTACGGGTCGTGCCCCGGCGTCGACCAGCGCCCGGGCTGGTCGGGGAGTTCGCCGTGCGGGACCTCGCCGCGCCAGCGCCGGCGCCACCAGGAGGTGTGCGTGTTCACCAGCGCGGCGCGGATGTATGCCTCGGGCCGGTCGTGCGCGATCTTGTCCCACTTGGGCCAGACCTTCGCCAGCACCGTCTGGAGCAGGTCTTCCGCGAGGTGGGCGTCGCCGGTCAGCAGCCACGCGATCCTGAGCAGGCGCGGGCCGCGGGCGGCGACGAACGTGTCGAAGTCGCCGTTGCTGCCCAGGGAACCCATCCCGCCGTCCTCGCACTCGTTTTGCACCGTCCACGTAGGAGGAACGGGTCGGGAGGCGGGTCGGGTTGCCTCGGTCGAAGAACTTCTTCCCGGCCGGGCGGCCCGGGTGACTACGGCAGGTGCTGCTTGGCGTCCTCGTAGGTGGCGTCACCGGCCGTTCCGGTGGGCCCGTACACCAGGTACACCACGCCGCTGTCGAAGCTCCGGGACGTCAGCAGCTTCAGCGGGATCGTCGTGTCGGCCTCGTCGAAGAGCCGCATCCCCTTGCGCACCGCGATGGGGTGCACCAGCAGGTGCAGCTCGTCCAGCAGCCCGGCGTCCATGAGCTGACGGATCACGGAGATGGAGCCGCTGACGCTGATGTCCTTGCCGGGCTCCTCCTTCAGCGCGGTCACGAAGGACGCGAAGTCGCCTTCGAGCTGCTCCGAGTTGCGCCAGTGGAAGTCCAGCTCCTGGCGGGAGAGCACGATCTTGCGGGAGTCGCCGAGCAGCTTGGCGAAGGCGTAGTCCTCGCCGCCGGCGGCCTCGCGGTCCGGCCAGGCGCCGGCGAAGCTGTCGTACGTCTTGCGGCCGATCAGGAGGGTGTCGCTGCGTTCGAGGAGGGCGCCGACGGCGGCGCCCATGTCGTCGTCGAAGTAGGGGAAGTGCCATTGGTCGGGTGCTTCGACGACCCCGTCGAGGGAGATGAACAGGCTGGCGAGGATCTTCCGCATGTGGTTCTCCGGGTGGGTGCGAAGGCGGATCGATGCTTGGACCGGGAGAGCGTTTCGAACTCATCGGCGAATGCGCGGTGATTTTGCCGAGGGATGGGACGGGGTGGGGCGGGGGACGCGGGGGCGGTACAGGTCGTCATGCTCCCGCATCGGGGCCGAGTCGAGCAGGCTGGCCGCGTCCGTCTCGGTGACGGGGGCCGTCTGCCGGGCCGTCCGCCGGGGCGTCCGCCGGGCCGTCGGCGGGGCCGTCCGGCTTCCGCCGTTCCGTCGGCAGGTCCCGTACCCGACGGACGGGGGAGAAGAAGAGGATCAGCGCGGCGAGCGGGACCCCGGCCGCCATGACGGCGATCGCCGGGCGGGTGCCGAGCACGGTGCCGAGCGCGCCGCCGAGCAGCGCGCCGAGCGGGATCGTCCCGAAGCCGAGGAAGGCCCCGGTGGCGGTGAGCCGGCCGAGCAGCTCCGGCGGGCAGTAGCGCTGCTGGAAGCTGGACTTGACGATGTTGCCGGCGACGACGCCCGCGGAGACGAAGAAGCCGCCCGTGACGAAGAAGAGGACCCCGGCCCCGCGCACGGTCAGCGGGATGAGCAGCGCGGCGACGGGCAGGCCGAGTTCGAACAGCAGCATGGCGCGGGCGGTGCCGATCCGGTCGGCGACGCGGCGGGCGACGAACGCGCCGGCCACGCCGCCCGCGCTGGTGGCCGCGACGAGCGTGCCGACGGCGCCGGGGGCCAGCCCCACGTCCCGGATCAGGAAGTCGACCTGGATGGACTGGTACCCCATCAGGGCCAGGTTGGAGGCGGCTCCGAAGAGGGTGAGGGTGCGGAACCAGGGGTCGCCGGCGATCAGCCGCACCCCGGCGCGGACGTCGTCGACGAGGGCGCCGGCACCCCGACCGGTCTCGGCCGAGGCGGCGCGCGGCTCGCGGTGCCGGATGCCGGCCAGGCACAGCAGGGAGACGAGGAACGTGGCGGCGTTCGCGAACAGCCCGTTCACGGCCCCGGCGAGCTGGGCGATCAGCCCGCCGGAGCCGAGCCCGGCGATCTGCGCGGCGGACGCGCTGCCGTGCAGCTTGGCGTTGCCCTCCGGCTGGTCCTCGGGCGCCAGGATGCTCGGCAGGTAGGCGGTGTAGGCGGTCTGGAAGAACACGGCCGCGGCGCCCGTCAGCAGGGCGACCGCGAGCAGCAGCCCCATGCTCAGCCAGCCCAGCCGGGCGGCGACGGGCACGAACGCGAAGAGCACGAGGGAGACGGCGGCGGCGCCCAGCATGATCGGCCGGCGCCGCCAGCGGTCCACCCAGACGCCCACGGGCAGCCCGATGAGCAGCCAGGGCGCCCAGGCGCTGGCGCTCAGCAGACCGACTTCGAAGGTGCTGGCGTCCAGCGCGGACACGGCGATCAGCGGCATTGCCACGCCGGTGACGGACGCGCCGAACTTGCCGGCGGTCTCGCCGCACCACAACAGCCGGAAGTCACGGTGGCGGCGCAGCAGCCCCCCGCGGACGGCTCCGCCGCTCACGCCGGGCCCCGTTTCGTCCCGCCGCGTTCCGTGGAGCCGCGTTCCTTGGAGCTCCGCTCCTTGCGGGGGAAGGACTGGAGCTGCACCACGACGGGGAGCGCGTCGGGCCCGGCCCCGGCGTCCGGGCCGGGGGTGTGCCGGGCGACGACGGCCGCCAGCTCGGCATTGAGCGCCCTGAGCTGGTCGGGGGTGAGCCGCAGGTCGAGCCAGTCGGCGATGGTGCCGGCCTCGCGCCACGCGTCGTCCCAGTCCTCGTTGACGTACGTGATGACGCGGTTGGAGAGCTGCTGCACCAGCTCGTGCAGATAGACGTTGAAGGCACCTCGGGCGGCGGGGTCGTCGCGGAAGTCCGCGGTGTTCAACTCATTGACCACGGCCGCCCGGCGCCACCAGCGCTCCCGCCTGGTCCCGCGCTCGGCGTCCTCCTCGATGAAGCCGTGCTCCGCGAGATGGCGCAGGTGCCAGCTCACGGTCCCGGTGCTCTCCCCGAGCCGCTCGGCGAGCCCGGTGGCGTTGGCGGGTCCGTCCAACGTGAGCAGTTCGAGGATCTGCACCCGCAGCGGATGCGCCAGCCCGCGCAGGGAACGGGCGTCGACGCGACGGGTGGGCTTGGGCGTGGGTTCGGTCTCGTCGGACATGCGGCAAGCGTATGTTGCAAAGAGTCCTCTGCATAGACTCCTCTGCAAAGAACTCTCTGCGGTTTGGGTACGTGCGGGTTGGACGCAGCCGCCGTTTCCCCGACGGGTGCGTTGGTCTCCGCGGCCCGGTGGTGGGCTCGTCGCGCAGTTCCGCCCCCTGCGCCCTGCGGGCACGGGGGGACCCCCAGCGCCCCTGAAAGCTCCGCCCTTACGGGCGAGAGACCGGGGCCATGCCTACGCCCGTAGGGCGAGGCAATTAGGGGCGCGGGGAACTGCGCGACAAGCCACAGAATGTCCGCAGAGACCAACGCACCCGCGGGGAAACGGCGAGCATGCCAGGGGCGCTGGGGGTCCCACCGCGCCCGCAGGGCGCAGGGGGCGGAACTGCGCGACAAGCCACAGAATGTCCGCAGAGACCAACGGGCCCGCAGGGAAACGGCGAGCATGTCCAAGGCACAGGGAAGGACGCGGAACTTCCCAGACCCCCTAGCTCCGCGCAGCCCGCCGCAGGCGTCGCCGTACGAACACCCCGTACGCAACCGCCAGCACGACCAGCGCCGGCCCCCCGACGTAGCACGCCAACCGCATTTCCGGCACGAAGACGCCCGTCGCGTAGACGGACAGCAGCGCCGCCACCCCGAGCAGCGGCGTCAGCGCCCCGCCGCGCAGCCGCAGCGTGGACGCCGGCCGCCCCGCGTCCTTCCGGAACGCCAGCAGGGTGAGCAGGATGACGATCCACACCGCGATCACGCCGAACGTCCCCAGTGACATCAGCACCGCGAAGACCCGCGCCCCGAACACCGCGGTGAGCCCGGCCGTCGCCAGGAAGCCGAGCGAGGTCACGAGGACGGCCCGACGCGGCACGCCCCGCCCGGTCGTGGTGCCCAGCGCGCGCGGCGCGAGCCCGTCGTCGCCCAGCGAGTGCAGCATCCGCCCGGCCGCGTACAGGTTCGCGTTCGCCGCCGACAGCGCCGTGACCAGGACGACGAAGTTGGTGACGGACGCCGCCGCGGGGATGCCGGCCGCCGCGAACATCGTCACGAACGGACTCGAATCGGCGGAGTGCCCCGGCGCGTACCGGGTCCACGGCAGCACCGCGAGCATCACGGCGATCGCGCCCAGGTAGAAGAGGGCCAGTCGCAGAACGAGCGTGCGCAGCGCGGTGCGCAGCGCGGACCCGGGCTCCTTCGCCTCCGGCGCGGTGACGGCGACGAGTTCGATGCCCGCGAAGCTGAACAGCACGATCGCCATGACCAGCCAGATCGAGAGCGCGCCTTCGGGGACGAAGCCGCCGTGCGCGGTCCAGTTGGCCACCCCGGTCGCCGGGTGGTCCGGCAGCCCGAAGACGATCAGTACGACGCCGATGACGACGAACGCGACGACGGCGAACGCCTTGATCGCGCTCAGCACGGACTCCGCGGTGCCGAAGGTGCCGACCCCGGTCAGGTTGACGCCGGTCACGGCCGCCGCGAAGACCAGCACGGCCAGCCACAGCGGCACGTCGGGCCACCAGAAGCGCAGGTAGATCGCCGCGGCCACCACCTCGCTGCCGATGCCGACGATCAGCGCGACCCAGTAGATCCAGCGGACGGAGAACCCGGCGAACGGCCCGAGGTAGCGCCCGGCGAGCGTGCCGAAGGAGCCCTGCACGGGCAGCGCGCTGACCATCTCGCCGAGCGCGTACGCCACGACGAGGGCGATCAGCGCGCCGGCGGCGTAGCTGATCAGCACGGCGGGACCGGCAGTGGAGATCGCCGCGCCGGCGCCCAGGAAGAGCCCCGTCCCGAGCGCGGAGCCGAGCCCGAGCAGCGCCATCTGCTGCTTGCCGAGCCCGCGCCGCAGCCCGCCGCCGTCGCCCTGCCCGCCGTCGGTGCCGCCGGTGTCGCCGGTGTCGCGCCGCTCGTCGGTCGCCGCGGTCGGCGGACGTCGGGAAGCGGTGGTCACGGCGGCGGGTCCTCTCTGCGTGTCCATGTGTCTGCGTGGCTGCCTGTGCGCAGGGCTCGCGCACGCAGAGAGCGCCGACCGCCATGGGGTGACGACCGGCATTCGGGGCGACGCGGTGTCGGTGGGACCGGGCGCGGGCGCTACGCGTGCGCGGCTGCGGAAGCAGGGCTCATTGCCCGGGTCTGCCCTATACCGTACCTTCTCGCCCGCAGCCGTCGAACACGGCGTACGCCCAGGTCAGAGCGGGTGTGCAACGGGTCACAGCGGGCCGGCCGCCCGAAGCGCCGCCCATCGTCCGCCGGCGCCACGGACCGCACGGGCGGCCCGCCCGCGGGAGCCCCTGCGGGGCGCATGCGGACCCCGGTGACCATGGCTAGGCTGGAAACGGGAGGGGTTTGGCACACCGAGAGAGGCCGGTGCCGATCCTCCTTTCTTCGCGGCAGGTCTCTTCTCAGACGTCTCCGGTGTCCCGGTCTCTCCGGGGCTTCCGGCGCTATCGATGTCACGCATGTCACGCATGTCACCCATGCCATGTAGGTCATGTAGGTCATGCATGCCGCTGAGGTCGCTGACATCACCGATGTCCCTGACGTCTCCGGTCTCCCTCGGGTCACGACACGACCGTCAGGAGGCGGAGGAACCATGCTCACCGTCACAGCCGTAGTCATCGCCCTCGCCGTGACGTGCACGGCACTCGTTCTCGTGGGACTGCGGATCGGCTTCGCCCGTCCCGCGTACGCCGATCTGAAGTGCGGCGACGCGCCCATGTACTTCGACGGCGGACTCGTCGTCACCTGGTCCGGCCCCGCTCCCGCCGAAGCGCGGGTGAAGCTGGGCAACGGCGAGATCTTCGAGCGCGTCGAGCAAGTGACGGGCCCGGGGATCCCCGCCGCGTACCCGAAGAAGTACCTCGACAACCTGCGTGCGTCCGATGTGTTCAACGCGAGCACGGCGTGGACCACCGAAGAGCTGGTGCGCTGGCAGGAGCGGCACGGCATCGAGATGGAGCGCGAGGCACTCGCCGTGTACGAGGACTACCTGAGCAAGGGCAACACCATCTTCATGGCCCTGGTCGACCACCCCGCCGTCGCCGAGCCCGCCGCGTACGTGGCGTGCAGCCTGGTGCTCCAGCGCGCCGTGGTCGTCTACAACGGCGGGCGCGAGGAGCTGTTCCTCCGCTCGTACTTCCACAGCGCGCGGGACGACTCGTCGGAGTACGTGAACTTCGCGCCCAGCGGCAGCGTCCACTACTCCTTCAAGACGGACGCGGCCTGGTTCCCGCTGGAGCTGACGCGCTTCATCGCCGAGCCGGCGTCGTACGTGGAGCTGGACGTCGTCACCCCCGAGGACTTCGACGAAGCGCTGCTGCCGCAGCCGTTCGCCTCGCACGACGCGGGCTACGTGCTGCTGGGCGACGTCAAGTACGAGGTGCGGCGGGCCTCCGCGGTGCTCCCGGTGGACGACCCGAGCCGGGCCATCCCGGACTTCCGCTTCGCGCTGCCCGCGTGATCCGTGAGTCGTGATCCGTAAGGCCGGAAGCCGTGCGCCTCGCGGCCCTCGCCCTCCTCGCGCTCGCACTCGTGCTCGTCGCCCTCCTGTCGTCGACGTACTTCGTCCGCGTGGCGACGGAGTCCATGGCGCCGACGCTGCTCGTCGGCGATCGGCTCCTGGTGGTCCGACGGGCCGTGCTGCCGCGGCGCTCTCCCCGCCGCGGGCAGGTCGTGGTCTTCACCGCGGCCGGTGATCGGAGTCGACGGCTGGTCAAGCGCGTGGCCGCGGTCGGCGGAGACACGGTCCCCGCCGACCGCGGCACGGCACTCGGCGCCCGCCGCCGCGAAGTCGCCGTACCCCCGGGAGGGCTCTACGTGCTGGGCGACAACGGAAGGGCGTCGCACGACTCCCGGGAGTACGGCTGCATCGGCACCGACCGGGTGAAGGGCCGGGCGCTGCTGGTGGTGTGGCCGCCGGGGCGGGCGCGCAGGGTCAGGTGCGCCCCGCCCCGGGCGTAGGGCCCGGCGGTCAGCCGGTGCCCTTCACGGGCGCGCTGCTGCGCCCGTGGCGTCGGCCGCTGAGTTCGGCGTCGAGTGTCTCTTGGGCCGCGCGCATGGCCTCCGCGTACTCGGGGTCCTGTAGCCGCTGCCACATCTGGTCCTCGGAGAGTTCCTCCACGTGGCTGGTCACCCACCAGATGTTGCCGACGGGGTCTTTGACGCGTCCTCCCCGCTGCCCGAACGCGTCGTCGGCCGGGGGAGTGACGACCCGGCCGCCGGCCTCGACGGCTCGTGAGACCGCCTTGTCCGCGTCGGCCACGTACACGTTCAGCAGACTCGGCGTGGCGGGCCAGTCCGCGCGTCGGTCGAAGGCCATCACGACGGTGTCGCCGACCCGGATCTCGGCGTGGCCGATCGAGCCGTCCTCGGTCGTCACCCGCGACAGCTCCTGCCCGCCGAACGCCCGGGTGACGAAGTCGAGGAACGCTCCTGTGTCGTCGGTGACGACCCAGGGCGCAACGGTGGTGCGGCCCTGCGGCGCTGTGTCGGTCTGCTCAGGCATCGCGGTCCCTTCGAAGGCATCGTTCGCCAGCAACCTAAGGACCATTTAGGCCAAAGTTTGTCCTAGGTCACGTGTCCTCGCCGGCACGGCGGCTACGGCAGGCGGGTGCTCCGGGCCGGCGGTCTCCGAGGCCGAAGGGCGGGCTCAGGACGTGTGCTTCGCGATCCACGTCCGGTACGCCGGCACGTTCGTCCAGATCCCCGGTCCGGTCGAGCACACCTCGCTGTCGTCCCCGTCCCGGGACGTGGCGCCGATCAGCTCCCAACGCTTGCCGTTTCCGGCGCGCTGGAGCAGCGGCCCGCCCGAGTCGCCCCCGCACGCCATCGTCCCGGCGACCTGCCCCCGCTGGCACAGCTCGCGCTTCGCGCTGATGCCCATGCAGTCGCGCGCCGGCACCGTGCGCAGCCCGACCTGCTGCAACCGCATCGGCATCACGAACGCGTCGTCCTTGATCGTCCCCCATCCGACGGCCCGGGTCGCGGTGCCCGCGGGCCCGGCCTTGTCCGCGATCCGCACCGGCTTCTGCGTGACCGGCCGATCGAGCTTCACGAGCGCGATGTCGTACACGGCCCCGTCGCTCTGCGGGTCGTACTTCGGGTGGCCCACGATCCGCGCGATGCTGCGCACGGCCCCGCCGGAGGTGCGCTGCTCGCTGCCGATGCGGACCTTGCCGGTGGGCTTGATCCCCGGCGCCTGCGGATCCGGTACGACGCAGTGCGCTGCGGTGACGACCCACTGCGGGGCGATCAACGAGCCGCCGCAGTGCCCGTTGTCGTTCACCATCGGTATCGACACCATGAACCCGTACCGCTGCGTCGAGTCCTGACCGCCGACGATCGCCCCGGCGGACCCGGTCGTCGCGGTCGCACAAGCCGCGGTGGCCGTCAGCACTGCGGCGATGCGCGCCGCCCGACGAGTACGGAGACGCCGGTGGTCGGCGGGCGGGCGCGTCTCGGTGGTGCGGTTGAACACGGTTGTTCCCCTCGGTGGTCGGTCGGTGGTCGGTCGGTGGTCGGTAACTAGGGAGACGCCGTAATCGGGTGATCCGTGCATTCGGTCGGGCTGTGCGATGGGTGCGTCGCCGTTCGGACGGTCAGCGGGGCCCCGGTTTCGCGAAGTTCTTGGATTCGCCCGCAAGGTCCTTGGTTGAGCGCTAAGTTGGCCCTTCACGAAATCTGCACATCCGCACCAAGGGGGGACCTTGAGCTACCCGTACACACCCGCCCCGCCGCCACCGCCCGTGCCCCCGGCACCCCGCCCCCTGCTGAAGATGAAGCGCATCTGGGCGGGCGGCGCCCTGCTGATGTTCATCGGCTTCGGCTGCGGTGCCGTGGGCGACTCCCAGGACGACAAGTCCCCCGCGGCCGCGTCCGCGCCGAGCCCGGCGCCGACGGTCACGACGACGGTCGCCCCCACGGCCACCGCCACCGTCACCGCGACCCCCGAGCCGGCCCCCACGGTCACCGTCACCAAGAACGTCACCGCCGCGAAGCCCCCCAAGCCCGCGAAGGCTCCGGACCCGGCCCCGCCCGCGGACGTCACCGGAGACCGCAGCGACGCCGGCGCGAACGTCTACTACGCCAACTGCGCCGCGGCCCGCGCAGCCGGCGCCACCCCGGTCAAACGAGGCGACCCGGGCTACGCCCGCCACCTGGACCGCGACGGCGACGGCGTGGGCTGCGACCGGGGCTGAGCCGTGCCCGCAAAGTCCGGTGCGCTTCGCCACGTCCACACGCGCAGCGAAGCGCACCGGACATTGCGGACGCGACCGAGGTTCTCAGGTCACTCGCGCGGGGCGACGCCTTCGCGTAGCCGCGCCGCACGCGGATCGGTGAACGCCGAGAGCAACTCGCCCGCCCCGAGCGCCCGCAGGAAACCTTCGAGGACCCGTTCGTACGGGGCCGGCGCCTGCGGCCCGTAGCCATGCAGGTCTGCGTACAGCTGCCCGTCCGGGAAGTGCTCGCGTACGGCATGAGCCCAGTGCAGGGCCAGTGACGTCTTGCCGACTCCCGCCGTGCCGGCTCCCGAGCACTTCGAGGAAGCCGTCACCACCCGACGCGACCGCGCTCGCATCTTCGCCAACCCCGTGGAGCCCGTTTTCATGGTGCTGCTGGACGAGGCGGCGCTGCGACGGGTGGTGGGTGGTCCGGACGTCATGGCGGAGCAACTGCGCCATATCGCAGAGGACTACGAGGATGAACCGCACTGACGTACCGGTCTGGCGCAAGTCCAGCTACAGCGGGAACGAGGACAACTGCGTCGAGTTCGCCGACAACGTTCCCGGCACCGTCCCCGTTCGCGATTCCAAGAACCCCACCGGGCCCGCCCTCAGCTTCGGCGTACCCGCCTGGGGTGACTTCGTCGGGATGATCAAGCGCGAAGGCTGAACCGCCCGTTCGCACGACCGGAGGGCCGGGGGAAAAGCACCCCGGCCCTCCGCCATGCGCGGCGAGTCGTGCGTCAGGACGGTCCGCGCTCGGACGGCGGTGGGGCGATGACGTTCGTGACGTCGACCGTACGCCGCAGCGCCCGCGCGATCCGTACCGCGTCGTCCACCGCCCAGAAGTGGATGAAGAACAGTCGCGGCGTGTCCCGCAGGTGGTGGTTGTGCAGCTCCACCAGGCTGATCCCCCCTTTCCGCAGTGCGCCGATCACGTCGTCGACCTCTTCCGCGATCACCGCGCAGTCGCCGTGCAGTGCGGCCCGGCCGCCGCCCAGCGGCTGGAAGACGAACGCCGTGGTGGCGCCGAGGCCGGGCGGCAGCACCAGATGGCCGTCGACGATCTTCTCGGCGCGGATGAAGGCCGCCTTGTAGATGCCGTCGACGCTGGAGCCCTTGATGCCCAGCGCGGCGTCGATGCCGGCCGTGTCGAGGTCGACCGGGTCCGCCGGAAGCGTCTCGGGCGGGGGCGTCGCCGTCTGGTCCAGCCCCGCGCGCAGACCGCGGGCGATGGCCACCGGGTCCTTGCCGTGGGCGTGGACGTGCGTCCACCAGATGTCCGGGTTGTGGGCGAGCAGGTGCTTGTGGATCGCGGTCTGTGCGATGCCGTGCTGGTGGAACGCGTCGGTGACCGCCTGGAGCTCCCGCTCGGTCACGACGATGTCGCCCATCGCCATCGAGGAACCGTCGGTGTAGCGGGCGAACGCGACGTGCGAACCGAGCGCGAGCCCGGGGGTGACGCGTACGCCGTGCGAGATCACGTGCAGGTCGGAGCGGTTGAAGGCGGTGTGGTACGTGACGTTCCGCAGCACGCTGCCTTCGCGTCCCAGCTCCTTCGCGACCCCGGTCCAGTCCTTCGCGGTGGTCGGCACGGGGTCGAGCAGCGCGTGTCCGGCCCCGCCCCCGGTGGGGGTCCTGGCCCGGGCGGACGCGATGCCGCCGCCCGCCCCCGCCAGCACCGGGGCCAGCGCGCCCACGGTCAGCAGGCGCCGTCGTGATGTGGCCGTCGGTACGGCGGTGCTCTGGGGTCGGTCTGCTGCCATGACGCGATCGCCTCCACGGGGACGGGTGAAGATGAAGCCCTGGGTGGGAAGACCTGGGCGGGAAGCCCTGGGAAATCGAACGTAACACCGCGAAATACAGCAAACCGGATAGATATCCGCCATTGGGGCTTCTCGCTCGAACGGCGGTCATGTGGGCCGTTCAGGTCGCGACGCAGACCACGCCCCCGTCCGACCGGGCCTCGGGCGTCACGGCGATGAGCGCGTCCAGCGCGGTGCGCGCGGTCAGCAGGTCGGCCACGGCGCGGTCGATCCGTTCGCGTTCGCGGTGCAGGTCGGGCAGGAGCCCGGAGCACGCGGGCACCAGGTGCTCGCCGTCGTCGACGGTGCACGGCAGCAGCTCCGCGATGGTGCGGGTGCCGAGGCCCGCCGCCAGCAGCATGCGGATGGCGCGGACGGTGTGCACGTCCTGTTCGTCGTACTCCCGGTACCCGCTGGACCCGCGGCGCGGCGCGAGCAGGCCCTGTTCCTCGTAATAGCGCAGCAGGCGCTGGCTGACTCCGGTCCGCCGGGACAAGTCGCCGATGTGCATGGGGGCGTCACCATCCGTTCTCGTGCTTCGCGTGCGGGTGCGTGCTGGTCGTTCGGGTTGACCTTCACACCGATGTGAGGGCCTAGCGTCCGCCACATGACAACAACCCACTCCCCGAACCCCATTTCCCCGGCCCCCGTTTCGCTGCTCGGACTCGGACCGATGGGCCTCGCGCTCGCCGAGGCCCTGCTCGACCGCGGCCACCCGCTGACCGTCTGGAACCGCACCCCGAAGAAGGCGGACGCGGTCGTGGCCCGCGGCGCCCACCGCGCCGGGACCGCCGCGGACGCGCTGGCCGCGGCGCCGCTCACGCTCGTCTGCCTCAAGGACTACGACGCGATGTACGAGGCGCTGGCCGCGGCGCCCGCCGCGCCGGGGCGCCTGATCGTGAACCTCAACTCCGGTACGCCGCGCGAGGCGCGGGAAGCGGCGGCGTGGGCGGCCGAGCGGGGGTACGCGTACCTCGACGGCGCGATCATGGTGCCGCCGTTCCTCGTCGGCAAGGACGGCGCGGTCTTCCTCTACAGCGGCCACCGCGCCCCCTTCGACGAGCACCTGCCCGCCCTCCGGTCCCTCGGCGACCCCCGCCACCTCGGCACCGAGCCCGGTCTCGCGGTCGTCTACAACACCGCGCTGCTCGGGATGATGTACGCCAATCTGAACGGCTGGCTCCACGCCGCCGCCCTGGTCGACTCCGCCGGCGTCCCCGCGGCGGACTTCGCGGACCTCGCGCTCGGCTGGTTCGCGCCCACGGTCCTCTCCCCGGCCGCCCTGCACGAGTCGGCCCCCGCGCTCGACGGCGGCGACTACCCCGGCGACCTCGGCACCCTGGAGATGAACCTGACCGCCCTCGACCACATCGTCCGCACCAGCGAAGAACAGGGCGTCCGGGCCGACCACCCGCGCCTGATGCACGACATCGCCCGGGCGGCCGTGGACCTCGGGCACGGGCAGAGCAACTACTACGCGGTGTACGAGGCGTTCAAGGCGCGCCGCCAGCCGGCGTCCTAGCTCACGGGCGCGCCAGATCACGGGCGTCCCAGCTCACCGGCGTTCTGGTGGGACCGCGTCACCAGCCCCGCCTCGTACGCCAGGATCACGAGCTGCACCCGGTCGCGCGCGTCGAGTTTGGCGAGCAGCCGGGTCAGATAGGTCTTGGCCGTGGCGACGGTGATGGAGAGCTGCTCGGCGATCTCGGCGTTGGACAGGCCCTTGCCGACGAGCGTCAGCACTTCGCGTTCCCGTCGAAGGTCGTCAGCACGACGACGCGGGCGGTGCCGGTCTCCGTCCCGTTCCCGGTGCCCGCGGTGATCAGACGGGGCGCTTCGATGCCGTCCGTGCCGGGCATCCGGATGTCCATCACCACGACGTCGGGGGCGAGTTCTTCGGTCAGCCTGACCGCGTCGGCGCCGTCGCCGGCTTCGCCCACGACCTCGACGTCCGCGGTGTCGGTGATGACCATGCACAGGGCGGCGCGGACCAGGGGCTGATCGTCGACGAGTACCACGCGGATGGTCATCTGGCTCCGGCCTTCGCCGCGGGTTCGCCGCCCGCCGCGGTCGGCAGGGGCAGTCGGGTGCGGCCACCCGGAAGCCGCCCCGGGACGCGGCCCGGCGGTGAAGCGGCCGTCCAGCAGGGCGACGCGCTCGGCATGCCGACCAGGCCGAATCCGGTGTCCGTTCGCCTGGCGGAGCCTGGACGGTCTACGCGGCGTGGGCCTGCGCCGCCTGCGCGATCGCGGCGACCGCGGTCCACCGACGGGACCAGTGAGGGCGGTGTCCGGCCGTGTCACGGGGGTGGAGACGAACTCGTCATCGGGTACGGGGCAATGTGTCAGTCGCACCCCCTACGCTGC
Organism: Streptomyces sp. NPDC017979; assembly: GCF_044328175.1. Classification (NCBI taxonomy): domain Bacteria; kingdom Bacillati; phylum Actinomycetota; class Actinomycetes; order Kitasatosporales; family Streptomycetaceae; genus Streptomyces; species Streptomyces sp. NPDC017979. The sequence continues at coordinate 239,893 of NZ_JBIRGU010000005.1, forward strand.
GAACACGAGAGCGCGTCAGAATTGCCGCCCCGGCTCCGGGCATATGCGTCACCAGGTGATCTCCCACCCGATAGGTTCATCTCATGCCCGGCCGTCTTCTGGAACTACACGTCGAGAACTTCCGCAGCCTCCGGGACGTGACCATCCCCTTGGGGCCGCTCACCGTCCTGGTGGGCCCCAACGGCGTGGGCAAGTCGAATGTCCTCAAGGTGTTCGACTTCCTCGCCGCGATCATCCGAACGGACCTCCAACCCGCACTCGACGAGCGCGGCGGGTTCGACGAGGTGGGTTTCTGGGGCGGTGACAAGCCGCCCACGTCGATGGTGATCCGGCTCAAGGCGGACTGGACGACGCACGCGAGTGCCAAGGCACCGGACGAGTACTCGCTGACGATTCGCCGGCGTTCCGTGCCGGGCAAGCGTGACTCCTACACGCTGTCCCGGCAGGAGAGTTTCACGTTCAAGCGGACCCAGGGGCGAGGGCGGCGCATCACGATCTCCGGCGACGCGGCCCGCGTGGTGAACGAGAGGGCCGGTCGGGAGTCCGACGGCGGGAGCTTCGGAATTCAGCGGCTGAGCAGTGGTCTTTCCACCCTGCCCAGGCTGGGGCGGTCGGACGGCGGTGAGGAGGTCGCGAGGGTCGCCGAGCGCTTGTCGTCCTTCCGGGTCTTCGACGTGGATGTCACCGCTGCTCGACAGCCGACGCGTCTCCGCTCGATAAGGGCAGGCCGTTTAGATTCCCATGCCGAGAACCTGGCGGCTTTCCTCGTCCAACTGAGTACGGACGAGAAACGCTGGGAGCACCTGACGCAGGATGCCCGTCACATTCTGCCGCAACTGGAATCGATCGAATTCGAGCAGGTCGGCGGTTACTCGGCGGACAGGCTCGCAGTCGTGCTCCATGAACGCGGTCTCCGTAGGGCCACCCCGCTTGCCGACGCTTCTTTCGGAACGGTACGTCTTCTTGGATTGTTGGCCATGCTCTACGATCCCAAGCCGCCGGCGCTGACGTGTGTCGAGGAGATTGATCACGGTCTGCATCCACAAGCCCTCGAACTCATCGTGGAGCGGATGAGGGAGGCGTCCAAGCGCACGCAATTCATCGTCGCCACCCACTCGCCCGCGCTCGTCGACCGATTGAAGCCGAACGAATTCATCGTCTGCGACCGGGAAGACGACGGTGCGTCCGTGATCCCCGCACTGTCGACGGCCGAGATCGAGGAGATCGTTGCGGAGACGGGTGATCAGCCCCTCGGTGAGTTGTGGTTCTCCGGCGTGCTAGGCGGCGACTTGACGGAGGACGAGCTGTGAGTCGTCGGGGCATATCCAAGCCCAGCGGCCGGGGCGTGGTGGTGCTCGCCGGCGAGAGCGCCAATGACCGCCGGATATTAGCCGAGTTCATCAAGGCGGCTCATCCCAGGCTTGCGGCTGCCGTCACCCTGACCGAGATCAACGATCCGGTGCGACTGCGCGCGAAATCGGGTGCGGATCTGCACGCGGCAGCGGACACGCTGGTGGGCAAGGCGCGCGGCAAAGCGTTAGCGAAGCGCGGTGATTTCGTGGGAATTGCCGTCCACGAGGACATGGACACCTGCCCGGGGCCCGCGTACGACGCCGCCCGCACGGCCGTCTCCCACGCCCTGGCGAAGGCCGCCACCGCCTCATCCTCCGTGTATGCGTTGGCCGCTGCGGAGTCCGAAGCGTGGCTGATGCTTTTCCCGAAGGCTTTCCCGCTCTACCGGCCCTCGTGGAAGATCCCGGAGAAATGGCGCGGAAAGGACACAGGGCGTCGCCAGACCCCCAAAGAGGACCTCGAAGGACTCTTCTCGAATCCACGCTTCAGAGAGAGCGACGGACCCCACATCGCTTCCACGGCCCTGGCCCATGGACTGCTTTCGGCGCCCGAGGGCACGAACCGTTCGTACCAGGAGTTCCTGTCGGATCTGTCGCTGTGGGAGGTTCCGGCTGCTGCCGGCTCTTGACGTGCGGGGCCGATGGCGGTGGTGCGGCCGCACCCGCTCAAGTCGCCGCAGCGGCCGACCCCGTGCCGGCGCCCTGGGCCACCGCGGAAGCCGCGAACTTCTCGATGCGTTTGCGGAGCGGTTCGGCCGCGTCCCCGGGCGGGACGCGGGTGTCCAGGCCCAACACCTCGATGACGCCCAGCCGGCCGCGGGGGCCCTCGATCCTCAGGGTGCGTCGGGTGGCGGCGTGGGGCGAGGGGTGGACGACCAGGGCCAGGGCTGAGTCCGGGGCGGTGTAGCCGGCGATGTAGGTGAGGAGTTGGTGCCGGTCCGCGGATCCGACTCTCCTGTCCTCGTACTTCTTGTACTTCGCGTCCACGATGAGGAAGCGCGTGTCCCCGGGCCGTTGGGCCCGCCGGGGAAAGGCCAGCAGCACGTCCGGGTCGAAAGGCCGGTACCCGCTCCCGTGCCCTCCACGGGTGTGGATTTCGCCTTCCTGCTTTCGCGCGGCCCTGCCGCCCAGGTCGTTCGCTGCGTCGAAGGCCATCCGTTTGACCACCCTCTCCCACAGCACGTTCAGGTTGAGCAGCAGGCCCTTGGTGCCGAAGCCGTACGGATCCAGCAGGTCGGACACCCCGCCGCCGCCGAGGACGGCCCTGGCCCAGGAGTGGGCGGCCCGGTAGTGGCCGTTCAGCCGGGTGTACTGACCCCGGGCGAGCAGGGGCAGGGCGTCCACCGGCCGGCGGAGGGCGGGGAAGCCGGCCGCCGCGTCGAGTAGCCACCGGGTCAGGCGCGGGTCGGTGGACCGTCGGGCGGCGACGGTCAGCGCGGCTCCGCACACCAGGTTCTCCCAGCCGCCCTCCTCGTACTCGAACGTCCGGAGGTGGAGCCGGTCGACCGCGCCGAAGCACCGGGTCGCCTGCGCTTCCACGTCGAGCCGTCCCCTCAGGGTGGTGTCGACGCGCTCGCGGCGCACGTAGTCGCGGCGCAGTCCGCGCCGGAGCAACAAGCGGCATTCGTGGAGCAGTGCGGCCGGCACCAGCCCCGCGTATCCGTCGGCGCCGATCGGCCAGTTCCGCAGGGTCTCGTCCGGCTCCGGCCGGTTGTTGGCGTAGCAGAGCCAGTCGATCAGCCGTTTCCCTTCCACGGGGAACTTGGGCCGCAGGACCAGACGGATCAGGTCGAGCTGGAGCACTCCGCTGGTGGCCCGCGCCTTCAGCGCGTAGCCGTGGCGACCGTCGGTGACCGACACCGCCTTGGTCGCCCTCAGCACGCGGAGGTCGTTCGCGGTGAGCCGGGAGTGCGGGACGGTGACGGACGCGTGCTCCTCAAGGGTCACTTCGTTCCCGACGGTGCCGTGCTGCACCGGGCCGTTACGCGGCATCCCAGCCGTCCGTGCCGTCCGTGCCGTCCGTGCCGTCCGTGTCGCCCCCGAGTCCGTCGCCTGCGGCCTCGACGACCACGAACTCGTCCGCCAACACCCCCGGCAGGTCCTGCGGGTTGGTCTGCACGACCCGACCGGTCTTGTCGTCCACCAGCGCCCCCAGCACGCTCCGCAGCAGGTCGGGCTGGCCCAGGCAGTAGTCGGCCACCAGTGGCACGATCTCGTGGTGGAAGGCGTTGGAGAGCTGCTCCGCCGTGGCGATGGGCCGGTCCCCGGCGAGCAGATACGCCTGGCCGAGGAGGTGGTCCGGGCCGAAGGCGGCGTCGAGCTTGGCGTTCAGCCCTTCCAGGAAGGACGCCAGCCCCAGCCCGCCCACCTCCCCGTCCAGCACGTCCGGATCCGGCTGGACGTCGAGGAAGGCGAACCGCCGCCGGATCGCCGCGTCGATGTGCCCCACGCTGCGGTCGGCGGAGTTCATCGTGCCGATGATGCGGACGTTCGCCGGTACGGTCTGCTGACGGCCGCTGTTGGGCAGGGTGACGTGGACGGAGCCCCGCTTGTCGATCTCCAGCAGGGTGATCAGCTCGCCCAGGATCCGCGGCAGGTCGCCCCGGTTGATCTCGTCGATGACGATCAGGAAGGTGTCGTCGGGTGCTTCCTCGGCCGCCGTGCAGACGCGACGGAAGAGCCCGTCCGTCATGGTCAGCTTCAGCCCGGCTCCGTCCGCGGCCGTATCGGGCTTGAAGCCCTCGACGAAGTCCTCGTAGCCGTAGGACGGGTGGAAGGTGACCACGGTGAGGCGGGCCGCTGCTGCCTTGTCGGGCACCTTGGACAACTCGGCGAGGGCCGCGGCGCGTTCCGCCGGAGCCGCCTCGATCTGGTCCGCGCTTCCCGCCAGGGCGAGCGCGACGCTGAGTGCCAGCCTCGTCTTGCCGGTGCCGGGCGGCCCCTGCAACACCACCTGTCCCTTGTGGTCGAGCAGGTCGCACACCGCGCGCACGTCGTCGGGCAGCTCCGCGTCGGCGGTGGGCGCCGGCTCGACGGCCTCGGCGAGCACCGCCTTCCGGCCCTGTCGGATCTCCCGCCACAGCTTGGGCTTCACCACTGCCAGGGTCGGCTGCCAGGCGTGCCGGGGCGAGTCGAAGTGCTGGGCGTACGAGGTGTCCCAGTCCACCCCCACGGTGTGCCGGTGCTTCTCCACGTCCTCGTTGTACGAGTAGCCGTCGGTGACGGTGCCCACCGCCAGCACCTCCGACTTGCCCCGGTTGGCGACGATCAGATCACCGGACTCCAGGTCCCGGTAGGCGAGCAGTTGCCTGGCGAGCCGAAGGTTTCCACCGGTGCTGTGCGGCCGGTGCTGGTCCAGGGCTTCCTTCAGTTCCCGGTCGCTCTCGTACTGACCGAGGCTGCCGACTTCGTCCCAGGCGACGCGGATGTGACCGTTCGCGAGACAGTCGTCCCACAGGGCGGCGCCCACGCCCGGTGCGACCTTCCAGACCTCGCGGTTCTTCGGCCGCGGGTCGTGGAAGGCGTAGAGGAACTGCATCACCACGTGCGGGCGCCACCCGGCGAACTCCGGCGTCTGTCGTACGAGGGCGAGCAGTTCGCGGTTCGCGCGCCATGTGCGTACGCCCGACGAGTACTGGTGGGGCAGTCCGCCCAAGAGCGCGGTGAAGTGCCGCACGTGCGACGAGGAGAACACCGGCAGGAACTCGCCGGGCGCGTAGACCGCCAGTGCCTTGGTGGTCAGCGCCTGCCCGTACGAGAGCGACACCAACTCGTCGATGTGCTCGTACGCGCCATCGGCGGCCGCTGCGAACGCGGTGTTGAAGTCGGCGCGCACGTGCTCCCAGGCCGCGTGCACGTCGATCCCGCGCAGCGCGACGGGAACCCGCCACTCGCCCGTCCGGTGCTGGAAGATGATGTGCTTCGCCGCGCTGCCGCCGCGAATGCTGCCGATCGCGTTGGTGCCGTACTCCATCAGCCGGCAGAAGGAGACCCGCCGCCTGCCGTAGCCCGCCGGACCCAGGGCGTACCGCTCCAGCGCCAGCTCCGGCCAGTCCTCCAGCGGGAACTCCTTCAGCACCCGCTGCCGTTCCTCCTCGGCCCGGTCGGCGCCCTGCTCCGCGGCTTCCCGATCGAAACGGGCGATGCGCTCCGCGAGGCCGCCCCTGAAATCCCCACCCTCAGCCATGGGCGCATTGTCCCGCAGCGCGCGGTGGAGATCGCGGCTTTGGGGCAAGCCGTCGAGACCGGCGCACCGCAAGGCGCCGTGTAACCGCGCCGTCACGACGCGGGCGTCCCCACCGCCCCCCGCTCCCGCCCCAGGCACTCCTGCGCGCCGCCGCCCTCGGGGAGGAGGCAGACGCGGGCCTCGGAGGGGTCGATCGCGGCGGACATCGGGGTGACCAGGTAGCGGTCCGCGTCGCGGCGGGCCACCGCTACGACGTGTTGGTCCTGTCGGCCGGGGACGGTCAGGACGACCCGGTCGCCGACGCGGAGGCCGGTCGCGCGGGCCCAGACGGTGCGGCAGGTCTCGCCGTAGCGACGCGCAGGGACGCGCGCGGGACGTTACGGACACGTCCCGGCGGGCCCCGCGGGACGAACGGCGGCCCGTCCTCCACGGGGGTGGGGACGGGCCGTCGGCACCGGCGCGCGCCCCGCGGGCACCCGCCGCAGCGGCCTCACCCGGGCAGCGCGTCCTCGATCAGGTCCGCAGCCCGCGGAGTCCCGCCCTCCGCCCGCGCCGCGGCCCGGGCCCGCGCCGAGCGGCCCGCGACCTCCTCGTCCGCGATCAGCTCCTCAAGAGCCGTTCGCAGGGCGTCGGCCGTCGCCGCCTCGGGGTCGACGCGGCGCGCCACGCCCAACGCCACGAGCTGGTCGGCGTTCATGCCCTGCTCGGAGCTGCGCGGCACCGCGATCATCGGGACGCCCGCCAGCAGGCCCTCGCCGCAGCCGCCCATGCCGGCGTGCGTGACGAACGCGTCCGCGTGCTCCAGGACCGCCCGCTGCGGCACCCAGGGGTGCACCTCGACGTTGGACGGGACGTCCCCGAGCTCCTGCGGATCGGTGTGCTTGCCGATCTGGAGCACGACGTGCCAGCCGGGCAGCCCGCCGAAGGCGGCCACGCACTGCCGGTAGAACTCCGGGTGGCGGGTGTCCGCCGACCCCAGCGACACCAGCAGCACCTTCTCCGCGCCCGCCGGCCGGGACCAGCCGTCCATGTCCGCGCGGGTGTCGAAGCAGGGGCCGACGAAGGTGACGGCGTCGGTGTCGACGCGGTCGGCGTTCGGCTGCAACGCCCGTGTGATCAGCGCCAACGCCCGCTCAGGCCGCCCCTGGAAGACGTCGATGTCGGTCGTCGTCGCCCCGCTGCCGGCGAGCCAGCGCGCGTACTTCTCCCGGTACGCGTCCGCCCCCGGCAGTTGCCACACCGCGGCCGCGACCTCCTCCTCGTATCCCTCCCACGCCACGAACGTGGGCGAGAGCTGCACGACGGGCCGCCCCTGCGACTCGGCCAGCGCGCGGGCCGCGTACGCGCAGATGTCGTACAGGTACAGGTCCGCCGGGTCGGCGTCGTACGCCGCCCGCAACTGCGGGAGCGTGCTGATCGCGTCGTCGAGGAAGAGTCCCACCGCGGCGATCGGGTCGCTGGGCCAGTCGTTGTCGGCGACGGGCAGCCCGGAGGCGAGCGGGACGAGTTCGGCGCCGGTCTTCTCGACCAGGTCGGCCACCGCGGGGTCGTTGGCGTACGTCACCCGGTGCCCGCGCGCGACCAACTCGCGGATCACTTCGAGGCTGGGCAGGACGTGGCTGATGGCGGGGATCCCGACCATGGCGATGTGCGCCGGGCTGCGGGTCGAACGGGTTGAACGGGTTGAACTGGGCACTTGATGCACTCGCTTCGGTTCCGGGAGTCAGGAGTTCGGGGCGACGGCTTCGAGTTCGTCGATGCTCCCCGACATGATCGTCCGCACGTGTTCGGTGATGTGCTCCGCGGGCCAGTCCCACCAGGCGACCGCGAGCAGCCGGGCGACGTCCGCCGCGTCGTACCGCGTGCGGATGAGGCGGGCCGGGTTGCCGCCGACGATCCCGTAGTCCGGCACGTCCGCGGTGACCACGGACCCGGACCCGATGATCGCGCCGTGCCCGATCCGCACCCCCGGCAGCACGGTCGAACCGTGCCCGAACCAGACGTCGTTCCCGACCACGGTGTCCCCGCGGCTCGGCAGACCGCCCAGCAGGTCGAAGTGGTCGGCCCACGAGCCGCCCATGGTGGGGAAGGGGAACGTGGAGGGCCCGTCCATCCGGTGGTTGGCCCCGTTCATGATGAACCGCGTCCCCGTGCCCAGCGCGCAGAACTTGCCGATGACCAGTTTCTCGGGGCCGTAGTGGTACAGCACGTTCCGCGTCTCGAACGCGGTCGGGTCGTCCGGGTCGTCGTAGTACGAGTACTCCCCGACCTCGATCAGGGGCGACGTCACCAACGGCTTGAGCAGCACGACCCGCGGCTGCCCCGGCATGGGGTGGAGGACGGTCGGATCGGCGGGTACGGGCATGGGCTGCGGTTCCTCATCGGTAGCTTTCGGTTTCCGCCCCATGATCACCCCGCTCCGACCCCCGGCCCACCGATTTTCTCCCGGCGCTGTCGGTGGCACGAACTAACGTGCCGTTAGTCCCACCAACGTGCGGGCAGTCCCGAAGACCTCCGCTTCCTCCCGAGGAGCCACGATGCCCGGATCCGCGCCCGAACTGCCCGCGAAGGACCTGCGCACCCTGATACCCGAGTACGCGGACCTCGCCCGGGAGACCATCCTCCTCAACCCGGAGCCCGGCGACCCCGACGTGCGGGAGAGCTCACTGGGCGGCGGACCGCTGTGGCCCGCGGACGAGCCGTGGCCGTACTGCGCGCGGGAAGACCACTGGACGTACGGGCCCGACTGGCGCAACACCACCCCGACCGTCCCGGGCGCGGTCCCGATGGTGCCGATCCTCCAACTGTTCGCCCGGGACGTACCGGGGTTGGAGTTCCCGGAGGGCAAGGACGTGCTCCAGTTGGTGTGGTGCGCGCTGGTGCACGAGCAGGACCCCGGACCGGTGGTGCCACGGCTGTACTGGCGCAACGAGGCGGAGGTCGTGGCCGCCGGGCTGCTGTCCGAGATCCCCGAGGCGAGCGCGGGCCAGTACGACGAGGACCACATGCCGGAACCGTCCACGCTGTCCCCGACCACCGCGGAGGACTTCCCGAGCCGACTCGACCTGCCCGAGGACATGCGGGAAACCTGGGAGCCCCGCCTCCAACTGCCGTCGGGCGGCTTCCTGTGGCCGCCGGACTCCAACGTCATCGCGACCAAGGTCGGCGGCTGGCCCGCCTGGACGCAGCCGGCCGACTGGCCGAACTGCGCGGGCGGACACCGCATGGAGCACCTGCTGACCATCACCGGAGACATCCAGCTGGGCGACTGCGGCGGCATCTACTTCTTCCGCTGCCGTCGCTGCACCGGCCTTCCGTGGGACTGGCGCTTCGACTGCCACTGACCACCGAGGTCTCCAGCCCCGGAGGGAGTGGCTTGCCCCTCCGATCCGCCCGCATCCGCCCCGGAGGTTCGCTCCGGGCCCCACCGGCGGTCGGGCCGCATCGACGACTGGAGGACAACCCACCGCGGGCGGAGTCGACTTGGGACGCCCCGCGGCTTGAGCGGCTTCTCCACCGGGTGCCGGCGGCGCATTCCTACGACGCGCCGGAGCGGTGCAGGCCAACGAGAGAGGCCCAGGTCTTCGACCTGGGCCTCATTCACAGAGCGGGTGACGAGAATCGAACTCGCGCTCTAAGCTTGGGAAGCTTATGTTCTACCATTAAACTACACCCGCGCGACGGAACCGATCTCGATGATCGACAACCGTGGCGCCCACTGTACCCCATCCCAGCCCCCCGGCGAACGGCGCCGTGGGGCTTTTCCGTTGCGGAACGTCGGCGGTCGCGTCGGACGTGGCTGCGGGGCAAGGGAGTTGGGGCGTAGCGTGGGAGACGGAGTGCCGGTCGCGAGTGGAGATGGTTCATACCCTAATGTGGCGTTCGTCCGCATTTGTTGGGGAAGGGACCTGATGGACTTGATGGCACGCACCGTCGTCCGCTGTGCCGAAGGGCACGTCTTCGCTACCGGCTCGTTTCCGATGCAGCAGCTCGGCGCGGGACGGATCGGCCCGGCGAGGCTCGTCCGGTGTCCGCGTTGTGCGCGGTTGCGGAGCGTGGTGCCCGTGGAGGCGGTGAAGAAGTAGCCGCGGGAACGTAGGCGGGCGCAGACGCGCACGGGCCGTCGGGCCGTCCGGTTCGATGGGGTCCGTGCGCTCTGCGTATCCTCGGGGGGTGCTTCTCTCAGACAAGGACATCCGGGCCGAGATCGACGCCGGGCGGGTGCGCATCGACCCGTTCGACGAATCCATGGTGCAGCCGTCCAGCATCGACGTGCGCCTCGACCGCTACTTCCGGGTGTTCGAGAACCACCGGTACCCGCACATCGACCCCGCCGTCGAGCAGGCGGACCTGACGCGGTGCGTGGAGCCGGAGGGGGACGAGGCGTTCATCCTGCATCCGGGCGAGTTCGTGCTGGCGTCCACGTACGAGGTCATCAGCCTCCCGGACGACCTCGCCTCCCGGCTGGAGGGCAAGAGCTCGCTGGGGCGGCTCGGCCTGGTCACGCACTCCACCGCGGGCTTCATCGACCCCGGCTTCTCGGGGCACGTCACGCTGGAGCTGTCGAACCTCGCGACGCTGCCGATCAAGCTGTGGCCGGGGATGAAGATCGGGCAGCTGTGCATGTTCCGGCTCAGCTCGCCGGCCGAGCACCCCTACGGCAGCGAGCGGTACGGCTCCCGCTACCAGGGGCAGCGCGGGCCCACGGCCTCCCGCTCGTTCCAGAACTTCCATCGGACGCAGGTGTGACATGAGTGACGTACGGGAGAACCTGACGTACGAGGGGTTCGGGACCGCGGTCCGCGAGCTGGCGCAGAGCATCGCGGACGACGGCTTCGAACCCGACATAGTGCTGTCGATCGCCCGCGGCGGGGTCTTCGTCGCCGGCGGGCTGGCGTACGCGCTGGACTGCAAGAACATCCACCTGGTCAACGTCGAGTTCTACACCGGCGTCGGCGAGACGTTGGAGATGCCGGTGATGTTGGCGCCGGTGCCGAACGTCGTGGACTTCTCCGACAAGAAGGTCCTGATCGCGGACGACGTCGCCGACACCGGCAAGACGCTGAAGCTGGTGCACGACTTCTGCCTGGACCACGTCGCCGAGGTGCGCTCCGCGGTCATCTACGAGAAGTCGCACTCGCTGGTGAAGTGCGAGTACGTGTGGAAGCGCACGGACGACTGGATCAACTTCCCGTGGTCCGTCGAGAAGCCCGTGGTGCGCCGCGAGGGGCAGATCCTCGACGCCTGAGCCACCGTCGTACGCATGACGAAGGGGCGCCCCCGCTCGGGGGCGCCCCTTCGTACGACTCAGATCGTGCCCAGCTTGATGATCGACAGCAGCGCGATGAGCTGGATCGCCGACGCCCCCAGCGCCTTCGGCCACGGCAGGTCGTGCGACTTGCTCACCATCACCGTGAACAGCGCGCCCGCCGCCAACCAGGTCGCCCAGCCCAGGAGCTGGACGAAGGAGTTCTGGCCGCCGAGGAAGAGGGCGAAGAGCAGGCGCGGGGCGTCCGTGAGGGTCATGATCAGCATGGAGAGGCCGACCGTGGGCTGCCAGGAGCCGGTGCCGCCGAACTGGCGGGCCAGGGTGTGGGTGACCGCGCCCAGGATCGTGCCGCCGATGACGAAGGCGACGCCCGTGATCAGTACGGCCGGGATCGCCGCCGACAGCGTCGCGTTGATGACCTCGTCCCGCGGCTCGTCGAGGCCGAAGATCGCCAGCATGCCGTAGAGGAACGTGACGACCAGCGCCGGGCCCCACACGGGGTAGTCCCGCATCTGCAGGAAGGTCTGCGCCGGTCGGGTGACGATGCCGGTCAGCAGCTCCTTCCAGTGCAGCCGGGGGCCGACGGGGGCCGCGGGCGCGCTGCCCGCCTGGTAGGTCGAGCCCTGGCCGTAGGGGTCGTCGACGGAGAACGCCTGGGTGTGGCCCGCGTTGTTGGCGTACGGGTCCTGGTGCTGCGGGTGCTGGTGGGGATGGTGCTGCGGGGGCTGCTGGGGGCGGCCCTGCTGCTGGTACTGGTCGCCGAAGTACTCCGGCTCGCCGTACGCCGGAGGCTGGCCGCCCTGGTAGCCGCCGCCTTGGTAGCCGCCGCCCGCCTGGGGCCAGGGCTGCTGCTGCCCGTACGGCTGCTGCTGCCCGTACGGCGGCGGTGCCTGCTGCGGTTGCTGCTGCTGCGTGCGGTTGTCCCGGCCGCGTCCGATCCTGAATCCAGCCACGCCTTCGAACGTACCCGCTTCCGGGGTGTCACGGTGTCATCACGGGTGCGAGCAGGGGCTTTGCGGCTGAGCTGTGACATCCCCTAGGGGAGCCCCGGGGGGTTATCCCCACCCTGGGGACAGCCGGGGGAAACGGACGAGGGCCGGGCGCCCGAGCACCCGGCCCTCACCACGTACGGACGTACGGAACTACTTCACCGGCTCCGGCTCCGGCGCGCCCTCGGGCTCCTCCATCGGCTCGCCGTCCGCCGGTGGCGTCTTCACCGAGTCGAGCAGGAGCTGCGCCACGTCCACGACCTGGAGCGACTCCTTGGCCGTCCCGTTGTTCTTCTTGCCGTTGACGGAGTCGGTGAGCATCACCAGACAGAACGGGCAGGCGGTGGAGACGATGTCCGGGTTGAGCGACAGCGCCTCGTCGACCCGCTCCTCGTTGATGCGCTTGCCGATGCGCTCCTCCATCCACATCCGCGCGCCGCCGGCGCCGCAGCAGAAGCCGCGCTCCTTGTGGCGGTGCATCTCCTGCTGGCGCAGGCCGGGGACGGCGGACATGATCTCGCGCGGCGGGGTGTACACCTTGTTGTGCCGACCCAGGTAGCACGGGTCGTGGTAGGTGATCAGGCCCTCGACCGGGGTGATCGGGACCAGTCGGCCCTCGTCGATGAGGTGCTGGAGCAACTGGGTGTGGTGGATGACCTCGTACTCGCCGCCGAGCTGCGGGTACTCGTTCGCGATGGTGTTGAAGCAGTGCGGACAGGTCGAGACGATCTTCTTCGCCGACTTCGGCTTCTTCGTCGCCGGCTCGTCGTCATCCTCGCCGAACGCCATGTTCAACATCGCCACGTTCTCCTGGCCGAGCTGCTGGAACAGCGGCTCGTTGCCCAGGCGGCGCGGGGAGTCGCCGGTGCACTTCTCGTCGCCGCCCATGATCGCGAACTTCACGCCCGCGATGTGCAGCAGCTCGGCGAACGCCTTCGTGGTCTTCTTCGCCCGGTCCTCCAGGGCGCCGGCGCAGCCGACCCAGTACAGGTAGTCGACCTCGGTCAGGTCCTCGACGTCGCGGCCCACGATCGGGACCTCGAAGTCGACCTCCTTGGTCCACTCGACGCGCTGCTTCTTCGCCAGGCCCCAGGGGTTGCCCTTCTTCTCCAGGTTCTTCAGCATCGTGCCCGCCTCGGAGGGGAACGCGGACTCGATCATCACCTGGTAGCGGCGCATGTCGACGATGTGGTCGACGTGCTCGATGTCGACCGGGCACTGCTCCACGCACGCACCGCAGGTGGTGCAGGACCACAGCACGTCCGGGTCGATGACGCCGTTCTCCGCCAGCGTCCCGATCAGGGGCCGCTCGGCCTCGGCGAGCGCCGCCGCCGGCACGTCCTTCAACGCCTCTTCCGACGCCCTCGCCCCACCCTCGGAGCCCCCCGCGCCTGTCCCGCCGCCCGCCAGCAAGTACGGCGCCTTGGCGTGCGCGTGGTCGCGCAGCGACATGATCAGGAGCTTGGGGGAGAGCGGCTTGCCGGTGTTCCAGGCGGGGCACTGCGACTGGCAGCGACCGCACTCGGTGCAGGTGGAGAAGTCGAGGATGCCCTTCCAGGAGAAGTGCTCGACCTGCGAGACGCCGTAGACGTCGTCGTCGCCCGGGTCCTCGAAGTCGATCTCCTTGCCGCCGGACGTCATCGGCTGGAGCGCGCCGAGGGCGGTGTCCCCGTCGGCGTTCCGCTTGAACCAGATGTTCGGGAAGCCGAGGAAGCGGTGCCAGGCCACGCCCATGTTGGTGTTGAGCGAGACCGTGATCACCCAGACCAGCGAGACGCCGATCTTGATCATGGCGGTGAAGTAGATCAGGTTCTGCAGGGTGGCGACGCTCAGGCCGTCGAAGAGGGCGACGAGGGGGTACGAGACGAAGTAGCCCGCCTGGTAGCCGTCCACGTGGTGGATCGCGCCCTCCAGCCCGCGCAGCGCCAGGATCGCCAGGCCGATGGTGAGGATGACGTACTCGACGAAGTACGCCTGCCACGCCTTGGAGCCGGCGAAGCGGGACTTGCGGCCGGCCCGGGAGGGCAGGCTGAGCAGTCGGATCACGATCAGGGCGACGATGCCCACCACGGTCATCAGCCCGATGAACTCGGTGTACATCTCGAACGGCACCCAGGTGCCGATGACCGGCAGCACCCAGTCGGCCTGGAAGAGCTGGCCGTACGCCTGGAGCAGGGTGGGCGGCAGGGTCAGGAAGCCGATGGCGACGAACCAGTGGGCGAATCCGACGATGCCCCAGCGGTTCATCCGGGTGTGGCCGAGGAACTCCTTGGCCAGGGTGATGGTGCGCTGCTTGGGGGCGTCGGTGCGGCTGCCCGCGGGCACGGCCTGGCCGAGCCTCACGAAGCGGTAGATCTGCGCCACGGCTCGGGCGATGAGCGCGACGGCGACCACGGTCAGGACCAGCGACACGACGATCGCGGCGAGCTGCATTTCGGGACTCCTCGGGCCTGCGAGGGGGGACGTTCCGGCACTTCCGGCGTACTGCGGGCGAGCCGCGGTGGTGGAGCCCGGGTGACTCCGTCGCGACTACTAAGCGGTAACTTAATGGGTTCGTGCCGAGACTACCCACTTATGGGGCCGCACTGTAGCCGCGCGGCCGGTGATCTGTGTCGCTCAGGCTTGCCTCAGCCCCTGCGGGCGCGGTACGCGCGGCTCCGGGTCCGGTGCGGGCGCCCTGCCGCGCAGCCGGCGCGGGCCGAGGCCGCGGGCGGCGATCGCGGCCGTGCGCGCCAGGATCGCCAGGTCCATCCCGAGCCAGTGCTCGCGCACGTAGTGCAGGTCCTGGACGGCCATCTCCTCCCACGGCAGCCCGGACCTGCCGCCGATCTGCCAGGGGCCGGTGATGCCGGGGCGGACCGCGGTGCGGGCGCGGGCGGTGCCCGTCAGGGGGTGGTCGACGGGCAGCGGGCGCGGGCCGACCAGCGACATCTCGCCCCGTACGACGTTGATCAGTTGCGGCAGGTGGTCCAGGTAGTGGCGGTGCAGCAGCCGGCCCGTGCGGGTGGTGGGCGCGGTGCGGAAGGTCAGCATCGGGAAGGGGCGGCCGCCGGCGCCGGCGCGCCGGCGGGGGGTGAGGGCCGGGCCGCGGGAGGTGACGGCGACGGCGGCGGCGAGCGCCAACAGCGCGGGGGTCAGGAGCAGGAGCAGGAGGGTGCCGCCCACGACGTCGACGGCTCGCTTGGAGGTGGACATCCGCGTCTCCCGTGGGAGTGGTTCGCTGCGTCTTGGTGTTGTTGCCGAGGTGTGAGGGCTTTGAGCTGCTGTGTGGGTGTTTGTCGACTTCCGTGGGGCATGACTTTCGCAGACGCTCCGGCTCGGGGGTGCTGCGCCACGCGCGACGACGGCGGCGGGCCGGGGCGGGCGCCAAGGCTGCGGATAAGCGTGGGTTAAAAGTTGAGCGTGGTGGACTCAGGTCTGTTGACTCTCCCCGGACCGTCGGGCATGCTATGAGTCAGATCCACTCAAGTAGTTTCAGCTGGAGGAATTGACATGGCACGTGCGGTCGGCATCGACCTGGGCACGACTAACTCCGTCGTCAGCGTTCTGGAGGGCGGCGAGCCCACCGTCATCACCAACGCCGAGGGAGCCCGGACCACGCCGTCCGTCGTCGCCTTTGCGAAGAACGGCGAGGTGCTGGTCGGCGAGGTCGCCAAGCGCCAGGCGGTCACGAACGTCGACCGGACGATCCGTTCGGTCAAGCGCCACATGGGCACGGACTGGAAGATCGAGCTCGACGGCAAGAACTTCAACCCGCAGCAGATGAGCGCCTTCATCCTGCAGAAGCTGAAGCGGGACGCCGAGGCGTACCTGGGCGAGAAGGTCACCGACGCGGTGATCACCGTTCCGGCGTACTTCAACGACTCCGAGCGCCAGGCCACCAAGGAGGCCGGCGAGATCGCGGGCCTGAACGTCCTGCGCATCGTCAACGAGCCCACCGCCGCCGCCCTCGCCTACGGCCTGGACAAGGACGACCAGACCATCCTCGTCTTCGACCTCGGCGGCGGCACGTTCGACGTGTCCCTGCTGGAGATCGGCGACGGCGTCGTCGAGGTGAAGGCCACCAACGGCGACAACCACCTCGGTGGCGACGACTGGGACCAGCGCGTCGTCGACTACCTGGTCAAGCAGTTCCAGAACGGCCACGGCGTCGACCTGGGCAAGGACAAGATGGCCCTCCAGCGGCTCCGCGAGGCCGCCGAGAAGGCGAAGATCGAGCTGTCCTCGTCCACCGAGACGACGATCAACCTGCCCTACATCACGGCCTCCGCCGAAGGCCCGCTGCACCTGGACGAGAAGCTCACCCGCGCCCAGTTCCAGCAGCTCACCTCGGACCTGCTGGAGCGCTGCAAGACCCCGTTCAACAACGTCATCAAGGACGCGGGCATCGCCCTGTCCGAGATCGACCACGTCGTCCTGGTCGGCGGCTCCACCCGGATGCCCGCCGTCGCCGAGCTCGTCAAGGAGCTGACCGGCGGCAAGGAGGCCAACAAGGGCGTGAACCCGGACGAGGTCGTCGCCATCGGCGCCTCGCTCCAGGCCGGCGTCCTCAAGGGCGAGGTCAAGGACGTCCTGCTGCTCGACGTCACCCCGCTGTCCCTCGGCATCGAGACCAAGGGCGGCATCATGACCAAGCTCATCGAGCGCAACACCACGATCCCGACCAAGCGCTCCGAGATCTTCACCACGGCCGAGGACAACCAGCCGTCCGTGCAGATCCAGGTCTACCAGGGCGAGCGCGAGATCGCGGCGTACAACAAGAAGCTGGGCATGTTCGAGCTGACCGGTCTGCCGCCGGCGCCCCGCGGCGTCCCGCAGATCGAGGTCTCCTTCGACATCGACGCCAACGGCATCATGCACGTGACCGCCAAGGACCTGGGCACGGGCAAGGAGCAGAAGATGACCGTCACCGGCGGCTCCTCGCTGCCGAAGGACGAGGTCGACCGGATGCGCCAGGAGGCCGAGCAGTACGCGGACGAGGACCACCGCCGCCGCGAGGCCGCCGAGACGCGCAACCAGGGCGAGCAGCTCGTCTACCAGACGGAGAAGTTCCTCAAGGACAACGAGGACAAGGTCCCCGGTGAGGTCAAGACCGAGGTCGAGACCGCGCTCGTCGAGCTGAAGGAGAAGCTCAAGGGCGAGGACTCGGCGGAGATCCGCACCGCCACCGAGAAGGTCGCCGCCGTCTCGCAGAAGCTGGGCCAGGCCATGTACGCCGACGCCCAGGCGCAGCAGGCCGCCACCGGTGACGCGCCTCAGGGCGACGCCGGCCAGGCCAAGGCCGACGACGACGTGGTCGACGCCGAGATCGTCGACGACGAGAAGCCCAAGGGCGGTGCCGCGTGACGGAGGAGACCCCGGGCTTCGAGGAGAAGCCCGACGTTCCCTCCGGCGCCACCTCTGACGACGCCGCCGAGACCGCCGGCTCCTCCGACAAGGAGGGCCGCGCGGCCCCGGCAGGGGACGCAGCCAAGAACGCCGGCCTGACGGCGGAGCTGGACCAGGTGCGCACGGCGCTCTCCGAGCGCACCGGCGACCTCCAGCGCCTCCAGGCCGAGTACCAGAACTACCGCCGTCGCGTCGAGCGCGACCGGGTGTCGGTCAAGGAGATCGCCACGGCGACCCTCCTGGCCGAACTGCTGCCCGTGCTCGACGACATCGGCCGCGCGCGGGACCACGGGGAGTTGGTGGGCGGCTTCAAGTCCGTCGCCGAGTCCCTGGAGACCGCCGCGGCGAAGATGGGCCTCCAGCAGTTCGGCAAGGAGGGCGAGCCCTTCGACCCGACGATCCACGAGGCGCTGATGCACAGCTATGCGCCGGACGTCACGGAGACCACGTGCGTCGCGGTGCTCCAGCCGGGGTATCGCATCGGCGAGCGGACCATCCGCCCCGCGCGGGTGGCCGTGGCCGAGCCCCAGCCGGGCGCGGCCCCGTCGACCTCCGGCAAGGAGGCCGCGGAGTCCTCGGACGCCAAGGGTGCCGAGGACGGCGCGGCGGACGCCGAGGGAGCTAAGGGTGCGAAGGCTGACGGCAAGGAGAGCGGTGGCCCGGACAAGGGCTAGCGCACGGGTGCCGATGAAGGTGACGGGTCGGAAGGAGGGACGTCGATGAGCACGAAGGACTTCGTCGAGAAGGACTACTACAAGGTCCTCGGCGTCCCCAAGGACGCCACCGAGGCCGAGATCAAGAAGGCGTACCGGAAGCTCGCCCGCGAGTACCACCCGGACGCCAACAAGGGCGACGCCCGCGCGGAGGAGCGCTTCAAGGAGATCTCCGAGGCGAACGACGTCCTCGGCGACCCCAAGCGGCGCAAGGAGTACGACGACGCCCGCGCCCTCTTCGGCAACGGCGGCTTCCGCGCCGGCCCGGGCGGCGCCGGCGGCAGCTTCAACTTCGACCTGGGCGACCTCTTCGGAGGCGCCCAGGGCGGGGCCCCCGGCGGGGGCGGAGGTGCCGGCGGCTTCGGCGGCGGGATCGGTGACGTCTTCGGCGGCCTGTTCAACCGCGGTGCGGGCGCGGGCACCCGCGTCCAGCCCCGCCGCGGCCAGGACGTCGAGTCCGAGGTGACGCTCAGCTTCACCGAGGCCGTCGACGGGGCCACGGTCCCGCTGCGGATGTCCAGCTCCGCGCCGTGCAAGGCGTGTTCGGGCACCGGCGACAAGAACGGCACGCCCCGCGTGTGCCCGACCTGCGTCGGCACCGGTCAGGTCTCGCGCGGCGGCAGCGGCTCCTTCTCGCTCACCGACCCCTGCGTGGACTGCAAGGGCCGCGGGCTGATCGCGCAGGACCCCTGCGAGGTCTGCAAGGGCAGCGGGCGTGCCCGCTCCTCGCGCACCATGCAGGTGCGGATCCCGCCGGGCGTCTCCGACGGCCAGCGGATCCGGCTGCGCGGCAAGGGCGCCCCGGGCGAGCGCGGCGGACCGGCCGGCGACCTGTACGTCGTCGTCCACGTCGGCGCGCACCCGGTGTTCGGTCGCAAGGACGACAACCTCACCGTCACCGTCCCCGTGACGTACGCGGAGGCGGTGCTCGGCGGCGAGGTCAAGGTGCCCACGCTCGGCGGGCCGCCGGTCACGTTGAAGCTGCCGGCCGGCACTCCCAACGGGCGGACGATGCGCGCCCGCGGCAAGGGCGCGGTCCGCAAGGACGGCACCCGGGGTGACCTGCTGGTCACCGTCGAGGTCGTGGTTCCCAAGGATCTGAGCGACGAGGCGAAGGGCGCGCTGGAGGCGTACCGCGAGGCCACCACGGGCGAGGACCCGAGGGCCGCGCTGTTCGAGGCCGCGAAGGGAGCATGAGGACGATGGACGGAAGGCGCCGCAACCCCTACGAACTGACCGACGAGTCACCGGTGTACGTGATTTCGGTGGCGGCCCAGCTCTCCGGTCTGCACCCGCAGACCCTGCGTCAGTACGACCGGCTGGGCCTGGTCTCCCCCGACCGCACGGCGGGGCGGGGCCGGCGTTATTCCGCCCGGGACATCGAGCTGCTGCGCACCGTGCAGCAGCTCTCCCAGGACGAGGGCATCAACCTGGCCGGCATCAAGCGCATCATCGAGCTGGAGAACCAGGTCGCGGCGCTCCAGTCCCGGGTCGCCGAGCTGTCGGCCGCGGTCGAGGGCGCGGCGGTGGCGATGCAGCAGCGCGAGGCCCAGGTGCACGCCTCCTACCGGCGCGACCTCGTGCCGTACCAGGACGTGCAGCAGGCGACCGCGCTGGTGGTGTGGCGCCCCAAGCGGGGCGAGTAGGACGCACCTGCGTCGTCCGGGCGCCGAAGCGTCGTGCGAGGGCCATCACCCCATCCCGGGGTGATGGCCCTCTTCACGCGTTCTGGGCGTCGTGTTCGAGGATCCCCGACTGGGCGATCAGATAGCCGAGTTGGGTGCGGCTGCCGCTGCCCAGGGACGAGCCCAGCTTGGCGATGTGGGCCCGGCAGGTCCGTACGTTCATCCCGAGCCGGCGGGCGATCGCCTCGTCCACGTGCCCCTCCACCAGCAACTTGGCGATGGAGCGCTGGATTCCGGTGATCCCGTCGAGGTCGGGGCCGTAGGAGATCGGCTCCTCCCACGGCAGCCCGTGCAGCCAGAACTGCTCGAAGACGCCGACGAGGTACTCCACGATCCCCTTGTGCCGCAGCTCAAGGGCGAAGAGCCGGTCGCTGCTGGCGGGGATGAAGGCCACCTTGCGGTCCACGATGATGAGCCGGTCGATGATCTCCTCCAGGGTGCGCACCTCCACTCCGGCGGGGCCGACCTTCTCCATGTAGGAGAGCGTGGCGGGGTGGTGGCGTGCGGTGTGCTGGTAGAGCGTGCGCATCCGCACCCCGCGTTCGATCAGCGGCTCCACCCGGCGCAACGCCTTCTCCAGGGAGTGGGGTTGGCGTCCGCTGCCCGGTTGGACGGTGAGGAGTTCCTGTGTGCAGTCCGCGGTCACCTGGTCGAGGGTCGCGTTGATGCGGTTCAGTCCTTCGAGGACGGTTATCCCCTGCGGGACGGTGGAATTCTGAGCGGTGTACGCCATGAACGGTTCGAGGGCGTCGGTGAGGGCCAGGGCCCGGCGGCGGCGCTCCTGGATTTCCCGCTCGATGGGGTGAATGAGTTGTGAGAGCGCGGAGGCGGGCGGAACCGGTCGCAGCCACTGCGCGTCGTACGGGTCGGGATCGAGCAGGGCGAGGTCGAAGAGACAGGGCGCGGACTCAGCTTCGGAGCGGGCGATGCGCCCGGTGCGCAGGGCGGTGATGTAAAGACCCTTTCCCGCCTCGCACAACTTTCCGTCTGCGTGAGGGTGTCCGAGTTCGCCCCCATTAGACGCCATGTGTACCCCCTCATGTTCCTGCAATACAGGAACATGATGCCTGCCGTCGCTGGTGCAAGCGTTCGGAGTGAGACATCGTCTAATGCGCGGGGGAGGAGGAATGATCAAATGAGGTGGAGATCACCCATGTCTAGGACGCTACGTGCTCTCTGTGCTCTGGCCCTGGCGGCAGCCGCGCTGGGTGCGGCGGCATCCGTCGGTGAGCCCTCCTGGGAACGCGTCCCCGCAAGCTCCCTGGCGGCGACGTCGGGTGAGCCCTCGTGGGAGTCCGGCCGCCCTGACGCGACCCTGGCCGGCGAGCCCTCCTGGGAAGACGCCCCTGCGCACGCTATTGAAGGTGTGGACGCATGACCATTCCCCCGGACGACCGGTCCTTCCGGCGTGAGATGGCCACGGCCTACCGCTCGGGGTGGCACTTCATCGACCTCGTCACGGCCATCCCCCACCGCGGCGACTCGTTGATGGTCACCCTGTTCGGCGAACCCATCGTCGTGGCGCGCGAGGAGGACGAGGACGTTCGAGCGTACCGGTGCCTGCGGCGGCCGCGAGGGGCGCCGCAGCCCGTCCGGTGCGCGATCCGGTACGGCATGATCTTCGTCAATCTGGATCAGCGCGATCAGGAAATGGTCGAGCCCGACACCACCACCGCCACCCCCCGCAGTGCCTGAGCGATTCCCCCGTCGTTCCAAATCGCTCCGGCACTTCCCCCACACAGCGGCGCCATCGCGGACCTGAAACGCGATGGCGCCGCTGTGCGTCTGCGTACGGTACGGATGAGGCGCAAGGGACTGTCGGGGCCGTGCGCGGCGGGTCGGTCAGGCGCGGCCCAGGGCGCGCTCGACGGCGATCTCGATCACCACGCGGTCGGGGTTGGGCCGGGGCGTGCGCCCGTAGCGCTCCGCGTACCGCCGTACGGCGTCCGCGACCTCGGCCGGCTCCGTGCGCACCCGCGCCCGGCCCTCCAGGGTCGCCCAGTGCCTGCCGTGCAACTGGCAGACCGCGACCCGGGCGCCGTCCCCGCCCGCCGCGGCCAGCACGTGGGCGACCTTGCGGCTGCTCTTGTTGGTGATCACCCGCGCGATGCCCGCCTCGGGGTCGAAGGTCACGCCCACCGGGACGACGTGCGGACTGCCGTCCGGCCGCAGCGTGGTCAGGGTGCACAGGTGGTGCGCCTGCCAGAACGCGAGGTACTCGGGCGTCAGGTCGCGCAGATCGGTGATGGCCATGCCGCCAGCCTAGGTGGGGTCGGGAGGTGTCCCGCGGCCCTCCCGACAGCGCGGTCTCGCCGTGCGGCGGGCTGTGGTGCGGCGTCTGCGACCCGTCTGGGGCCGTTAGTGCAGTTCGGGCCTTATGTCCTGCGGACGTGCTCCCGACGCCTGCGCCGCTGCGCAGGGAAACCGCGGCTGCGTCCAGGCGTGCGGAGGCGCGCGCGGGCCGGGGGCGTCCCAGTTTGCAGAGGGGTAGCGCTGGCGAGAGCCTGGTTGAGTGGAATAGACTCAACTTTGTGCAGGTTGACCGAGTCAGTGTCAGTGCACTGATGCGGGGTGACCTGTGGAGCCCCGACCCGCCCGCGAGGAGGAGAGACCGGACGTGGACGCCGAGCTGACCAACAAGAGCCGGGATGCCATCAACGCCGCCACCAATCGGGCGGTGTCGGCCGGTCATCCCGATCTGACCCCGGCACACCTGCTGCTGGCCCTGCTCGCGGGCCAGGAGAACGAGAACATCGTCGACCTGCTGGCCGCCGTGGAAGTCGACCAGGCGGCCGTACGGGCCGGGGCCGAGCGGGTGCTCGGGGCCCAGCCCAGCGTCACCGGCTCCACCGTCGCACCGCCCCAGCCGAACCGCGAGTTCCTGGCCGTCATCGCGGACGCCGCCGAGCGCGCCAAGGAGCTGGGCGACGAGTACCTCTCCACCGAGCACCTGCTGATCGGCGTCGCCGCCAAGGGCGGCCAGGCCGGCGAGGTGCTCTCCGCCCAGGGCGCCAACGCGAAGAAGCTGCTCGACGCCTTCGCCGCGATCCGCGGCGGACGCCGGGTGACCACCGCCGACCCCGAGGGCCAGTACAAGGCCCTGGAGAAGTTCGGCACCGACTTCACCGCCGCCGCCCGCGACGGCAAGCTCGACCCCGTCATCGGCCGGGACCAGGAGATCCGCCGGGTCGTCCAGGTGCTGTCCCGGCGCACCAAGAACAACCCCGTCCTCATCGGCGAACCCGGCGTCGGCAAGACCGCCGTCGTCGAAGGGCTGGCCCAGCGCATCGTCAAGGGCGACGTCCCCGAGTCCCTGAAGAACAAGCGGCTGGTCTCCCTCGACCTCGGCGCGATGGTTGCAGGTGCGAAGTACCGGGGCGAGTTCGAGGAGCGACTGAAGACCGTCCTCTCCGAGATCAAGGAGAGCGAGGGCCAGATCGTCACCTTCATCGACGAGCTGCACACCGTCGTCGGCGCGGGCGCCGGCGGCGACTCCGCCATGGACGCGGGCAACATGCTCAAGCCGATGCTGGCCCGCGGCGAGCTGCGCATGGTCGGCGCCACCACCCTGGACGAGTACCGCGAGCGGATCGAGAAGGACCCGGCGCTGGAGCGCCGCTTCCAGCAGGTGCTGGTCGCGGAGCCCACCGTGGAGGACACCATCGCCATCCTGCGCGGCCTCAAGGGCCGCTACGAGGCCCACCACAAGGTGCAGATCGCGGACTCCGCGCTGGTCGCCGCCGCCACCCTCTCCGACCGCTACATCACCTCCCGCTTCCTGCCCGACAAGGCCATCGACCTCGTCGACGAGGCCGCCTCCCGGCTCCGGATGGAGATCGACTCCTCGCCCGTCGAGATCGACGAGCTCCAGCGCGCCGTCGACCGGCTGCTGATGGAGGAGATGGCGCTGAAGAACGAGTCCGACCCCGCCTCCCGCCAGCGTCTGGAAAAGCTCCGCCGCGACCTCGCCGACAAGGAGGAGGAGCTACGCGGACTCACCGCCCGCTGGGAGAAGGAGAAGCAGGGACTGAACCGGGTCGGCGAGCTGAAGGGCCAGCTCGACGAGGCCCGCGGCCGGGCCGAGCGCGCCCAGCGGGACGGCGACTTCGACACCGCCTCCAAGCTGCTGTATGGGGAGATCCCGACCCTGGAGCGGGAGTTGGAGGCCGCGTCCGAGGCCGAAGCCGAAGCCCGCACCACCACCATGGTCAAGGAGGAGGTCGGCTCCGACGACATCGCGGACGTCGTCGGGTCCTGGACCGGCATCCCCGCCGGCCGGCTGCTGGAGGGCGAGACGCAGAAGCTGCTGCGGATGGAGGACGAGCTGGGCCGGCGGCTGATCGGCCAGGGCGAAGCCGTCCGGGCCGTCTCCGACGCGGTGCGCCGCACCCGCGCCGGCATCGCCGACCCCGACCGCCCCACCGGCTCCTTCCTCTTCCTCGGCCCCACCGGCGTCGGCAAGACCGAGTTGGCGAAGGCCCTCGCCGACTTCCTGTTCGACGACGAGCGGGCCATGGTCCGCATCGACATGTCCGAGTACGGCGAGAAGCACAGCGTCGCCCGGCTCGTCGGCGCGCCCCCCGGCTACGTGGGGTACGAGGAGGGCGGCCAGCTCACCGAAGCCGTACGCCGCCGCCCGTACAGCGTCGTCCTGCTCGACGAGGTGGAGAAGGCGCACCCCGAGGTCTTCGACGTGCTGCTCCAGGTGCTCGACGACGGCCGGCTCACCGACGGCCAGGGCCGTACGGTCGACTTCCGCAACACCATCCTCATCCTCACCTCCAACCTCGGCAGCCAGTACCTGGTGGATCCGCTGACCAGCGAGGAGCAGAAGAAGCAGCAGGTCCTGGACGTCGTCCGGGCGTCCTTCAAGCCGGAGTTCCTGAACCGGCTGGACGACCTGGTCGTCTTCTCCGCGCTCGACCGCGACGAGTTGGCGCGGATCGCCCGCCTCCAGGTCGACCGGCTGGCCCGCCGCCTCGCCGAGCGCCGGCTCACCCTGGACGTCACGCCCGCCGCGCTGGAGTGGCTGGCCGACGAGGGCAACGACCCCGCGTACGGCGCCAGGCCGCTGCGCCGGCTGGTGCAGACCGCGATCGGCGACCGGCTGGCCCGGGAGATCCTCGCCGGCGAGATCACCGACGGCGACACCGTACGGGTGGACCGCTTCGAGGACGGGCTGATCGTCGGCCCGGCGACCGGAGGGGGCGCGGCGGAGCCCGTCATGAAGGCGCTGTAGCACGACCGTCGTACGCCCCCGCCCCGCGGATCGCTCGGTGGGGTGGGGGTTGCCACGTCCGCCTCGGCATGGGGGAGGATGGCGGCATCCGTACGAAGGGAAGTCCACGGTGACCATCGATCCGTCCTCGATTCCGAATTTCGGGGGCCAGCCCCAGCCTCAGGCCGCAGGACCGGCGGGACCCGTCGTTCCCGATCAGGACCTGGTCAAGCAGCTCCTCGAGCAGATGGAGCTCAAGTACGTCATCGACGACGAGGGCGACCTCGCCGCCCCGTGGGAGGAATTCCGCACGTACTTCATGTTCCGCGGCGACGCGGAGCAGCAGGTCTTCTCCGTCCGCACGTTCTACGACCGTCCGCTGGACGTCGAGGACCGGACGAAGATCCTGGAGAAGATCGACGACTGGAACCGCCGCACCCTGTGGCCCAAGGTCTACACGCACCTGCACGAGGACGAGGAGGGCGGCGCGTCCGTCCGGCTCATCGGCGAAGCGCAGATGCTGATCGGGATGGGCGTCAGCCTGGACCACTTCGTCTCGTCCACCGTGAGCTGGGTGCAGGCGTCGATGGAGTTCGACAACTGGTTCGCCATCGAGATGGGCTTCAAGGCCCCGCCGGAGGACGGCCAGCCGGGCGCGGAGCCCGAGGGCGCCTGACCGCGGACCCGGTCCGCCCTCAGAGGGCGATCGGCGACAGCGTCAGCAGGTACGTGCCGTACCCGAACGAGAGCCCGGCCAGGGCGGCGATCACCGCGACCGCCGTCTTGGGCCGGGCTCTCGTCAGTCCCAGCGCGATCGGGAGGAGCAGCGGGAACGCCGGCAGCAGGAAGCGCGGCTTCGACTCGAAGAAGCCCGAGCCGCCGAGGGTGATCAACAGCAGTACGCCGGCGTAGACGAGCAGCGCCGCGGGCGGGCGCTCCAGCACCAGCAGCGCGCCCAGCACCACCGAGGCGAGCACGATCAGCAGCGCCATCGTCACCGAGAACACCGCGGGCCGCAGCACGATGTCCCGCACCACCCGCAGCGCGCCCGTGCCGAAGTCGAACTGCGACGTCCAGCCGCGCTGCACGGCGAAGTAGCCGCCGAGCGGGTCGCCGGTGCGGACGCCGACGAACAGCACGTAGCCGCACCAGCCGAGCGGCGCGAGCGCGGCGGCGAACCACGGCCGCCAGTCGGTGCGCCGCTCGCGGCGGGCGAGCCTTACGAGTTCCACGGCGGCGACGCAGACCACGGCGGCGGCCACCGCGATCCC
The DNA here is from genome assembly GCF_044328175.1 of Streptomyces sp. NPDC017979. NCBI lineage: Bacteria > Bacillati > Actinomycetota > Actinomycetes > Kitasatosporales > Streptomycetaceae > Streptomyces > Streptomyces sp. NPDC017979. Next base: position 265,964 of record NZ_JBIRGU010000005.1, read on the forward strand.
GTTCGGCCGCGACAGCCCCGCGAGCGCGGCGAGCACCCCCGCCCACACCCAGCGCCGGGTCAGCACCGCGTACAGCGACCACGCGGCGAAGGCGGTGAGCAGCGGCTCCGTGTACGCCATCGTGAGCACGATGGAGTGCGGCAGCAGCCCCCACAGCAGTACGAGGACGGTCGCGACGCGCCGCCCGTACAGCCGCTCCCCGATCGCGTAGATCCCGCCGGCGGCGACGAGCGCGGCGCTCCAGGAGATCAGCAGCCCCAGCGTGCCGCTGGTGACGCCGGGCACGACGTACGACAGCGCCCGCACCAGCCCCGGGTACAGCGGGAAGAACGCGAGGTCGCTCTGGACGGCGCCGGGCCAGGTCAGGATGCGTCCGTAGCCGTGCTCCGCGATGAGCATGTACCAGTCCGAGTCCCACGCCCGCCCCAGGATGGCGCGCGGTCTGCGCCCGATGTGCCAGGCCCACCCGGACATCAACAACAGCCCCGTCAGCCGCGCCGCGACGAACAGCCCGAGTGCGGGGGCGGCACGCCCGAGCGCGCTGCGGGCTAGTGCGGCGCGGGTCGGCTCCGCGGCCCCGTCGCCCGCGAGCGCTTCGGCGGTGGCTGTGGTGTCGGCGGGCAGGGGGCACCTCCGGGCGCGGGTCGTGTGCTCGCACACAACATGTGTCGCGGGGGTGCGCGGCGCGAGTGTCGCTGGGCTGACGGGGCCGGTGTCCTCACCCTTCCCACCCATCCGGCGTAGCGCTCCGCGGGGTGCGGGGTGCGGGGTGCGGGGTGCGGGGGTGCGGGGTGACGTGCGCGCCGTTTCCCTGGCGGGTGCGTTGGTCTCTGCGGCCCGGTGGTGGGCTTGTCGCGCAGTTCCGCCCCCTCGGCCCCAGGGGGCCTGGGGGGACCCCCAGCGCCCCTGACGTGCCCGCCGTTCCCTGGCGGGTGTGTTGGTCTCCACCGGCCGGTGGTGGGCTTGTCGCGCAGTTCCTCGCGCCCCTCATTGCCTCGCCCTGCGGGCGTAGGCGATGGCCCTGGGCTCCCGGGGCGGGGGCTGGCGTTTCTCTCGCCCGTGAGGGCGGAGCATTTAGGGGCGCTGGGGTTCCCCCCACGCCCTCTGGGCACAGGGGGCGGAACTGCGAACAACCACCGATGAGCCGCACAGACCAGTCCACCTCCGGGGAAACGGCGGGTATGTCAGGGGCGCGGGGAACTGCGCGAACAGCCACGGACGGCCTGCACAGACCAGTCCGCCCCCGGGGAAACGGCGAGCATGTCAGGGGCGCTGGGGTCCCCCCCCGTGCCCGCAGGGCACAGGGGGCGGAACTGCGCGACCAGCCCACCACCGGGCCGCGGAGACCAACACACCCGGTCAGGGAAACGGTGCGCGCGTCAGGGGCGCGAGCAACCACGGGCGGGCCGCACAGGCCAACGCACCCGTCAGGGAAACGGCGGATGTGTCAGGGGCGCGAGGAACTGCGCGAGCAACCACGGACGGGGCGCACAGGCCAGCGCACCCCCGCCGTGGTCAACCGGTTCGGAGGCGCTTCAGGCGGGAGACGGCTTCGCGGAGTACGGGCTCCTGCTTGCAGAAGGCGTAGCGGATGAAGCGCGCGCCCTCGGCCGCGTGGTCGTAGAAGACCGCGTTGGGGACGGCCACCACCCCGCACCTCCGCGGCAGCTCACGGCAGAACGCGACGCCGTCGCTCGCTCCCAGCGGGCTGATGTCCGCCGTCACGAAGTACGTGCCCGCCGGGCGGTACACCTCGAAGCCGACGTCGGCGAGGCCGTCCGCGAGGAGGTCGCGGCGGGCCCGTAGTAGCGAGCGCAGGGAGTCGAAGTAGGCCGGCGGCAGTCGCAGTGCCTCGGCGATCGCGTACTGGAAGGGGCCGGCGGAGACGTACGTGAGGAACTGCTTCGCCGAGCGCACCGCGCTCACCAGCGCCGGCGCGCCGGTCACCCAGCCGACCTTCCAGCCCGTCAAGGAGAACGTCTTGCCGGCGCTGCTGATGGTGAGGGTGCGTTCGCGCATGCCGGGGAACGTGGCGATGGGGACGTGTTCGCCGTCGAAGACGAGGTGCTCGTACACCTCGTCGGTGACGACGAGGAGGTCGCGTTCGACCGCCAGCTCCGCGATCGCCGCGAGTTCCGCGCGGCTGAGGACCGTGCCGGTGGGGTTGTGGGGGGTGTTGAGGAGGATGAGCCGGGTGCGTTCCGTGACGGCGTCCCGCAGCTCGTCGAGGTCGAGGTGGTACGCGCCGTCCCGGGGGCGCAGCGTGACCGGGACGCGGCGGCCGCCCGCCATCGCGATGCACGCCGCGTACGAGTCGTAGTACGGCTCCAACGCGATGACCTCGTCGCCCGGTTCGACGAGCGCGAGCAGGGCCGCCGCGATGGCCTCCGTGGCGCCCGCGGTGACCAGCACCTCGGTGTCGGGGTCGTGGTGCAGGTCGTAACGGGTGCGCTGGTGGTCGGCGATGGCGGTGCGCAGTTCGGGAACGCCGGGGCCGGGCGGGTACTGGTTGCCGCGGCCGTCGCGGATCGCGCGCACCGCGGCCTCGCGCACCGACTCGGGGCCGTCGGTGTCGGGGAAGCCCTGGCCGAGGTTGATCGCGCCGGTCTCGGTCGCCAGCGCCGACATCTCGGCGAAGATCGTGGTGCCGAACTCCGCGAGCCGGCGGTTCAGCAGCGGTCGGTGCGGTCGGCGCGGTGGCCCTCCGCCGTCGACGGCCGCTGCGGCAGTGCCTTCGTCCATGGTCGCCATGGCGACATCCTGGGCGGAACCTCTGGAGTTGCTCAAGTCTGCTTTCGCCGGGAGTGGCGAGGGGCATTCCACACTCGCAAGGCGTCCCGCCCGGTGACGAAGAAGTTTCCGGGGCGGCCGAGGGCCGGGACGCGCAGGACGGGGAGAACCCGGGGGGAAACATGACGTCCGATCTGATCATCACGGCCGCTCTGTTCGTGTTGGTGGGGGCGATGGCGGCGGCGATCGTGGGGGCGCGGCGCCGCACGGGCGGGACGCCCGGTCGGCGCCGCAGCGGTGGTTCCGGCGGCTCGTGGCTGTCGGGTTCGGGTGACGGCGGCGGCTGCGGGGGTGGTAGCAGCAGTTGCGGCGGCGGCGGCGGTGGTGGTGGCGGCGGCTGCGGCGGAGGGGGCAGCTAACTCATCCACCGCGCCGGTAGTGCGCCGGCGCGACGACGGGGGTGCGACGACGGGGGTGCCCCCCGCGCCCGCAGGGCGCAGGGGGCGGCGGAAGCGGCTGACACGGGGCAGCCGATCCGCGGCGCTGGGGGCACCTGGCGGGGCGCACCACACCCGCCAGGTGCCGGTCACGGGGGCGCAGACCCATCTGGCGCGACCCGTTTTTCGACATCTTGTGCGGATTTTGTTGAACAGTTGAACCGCAACGCACCCCAGGAGATGGAAACCCCTCCAACTTGGGTAAAAATCACTGTCAGCTCCGCGTGTTTCATGATTCCGTTGACGACGGAACCTGTTGGAACGGTCCCACCCCGGGCGACAAGCCCCAGGCCGGCTGCGGTCTGGAGCCCGAGCAGGCGCCCCCCTTCCGTACGTCACCGCCGCCCAGGGGCGCCTTCAGGTCCACGTGTCCACCCCGAAGTGTGTTTGCGGAGCCCACCCATGCTCACGACCCTCCATACCGCCTACACCGACACCCGTGCAGACGACCTGGCGTGGGCGCTCGACAGGGAGCCCCTGCCCGCGCTCGCCGTCCTCGACCTCGAACTCTCCGGAGCCAAGCTCCAACTCAGACTGCTCGGCGCCTCCCACCAGGTCCTGCTGGAGGACGAGGAGGGCACCTGCTCAGAGACCGTGGCCTGCATGCCCGGCAGCAGCACGCCCCTTCCGCTCGGGGTGTCCAAGAAGCTCGGCGACTGGGAGTACGAGTTCGCCGCCCGCGTGGAGACCTTGTCCCAGGGCTCGTTCGCCGGCCGCGCCCAGGAGCTGCTGGCCCTGGTGGCGGACCACCCGCACTCCCTCGCCGGAACGTTTCCGGGGGACCCGCACGCCTTCACCGCGATGATGGCCCAGCGCCAGGGGCGCCAGGTGCTGTGGCGCACTTGGCACGCCTACCCGCAGGAGGGGCGCCTCGTGGTGACGCGCACCCGGGTGGGCGCGGTCGCCGCGGTCGGCCGGTGCTCGACGGTGTCCTGTTGTCCCGAACAGGTGCTGCTGTAGCTGCTGTTGTAGCTGAACCCGCAGCTTGCGGCGGCGCTCGACTCCGCGCCGCACCCCCAGCCGCTTGCGCAGCTTCGCGCTCCGTGGTGTGCGCCGGTGTGCCCAAGTCGCCGCCGGGTGCGGCCGTTTCGTACGCCTTTGCTGGTGTTCGCCCCGCGCGACGGCGCGCGGCTGCGGCGCTCGGGATGCGTCCGTGGGCCGCCCGTGCGCGGCGCGCGCGTCCCCATACACGTCCCGCGGGGGGCGCGAAAGGGGTCGTCGCCGTGTGTGCGCCAGGTGCACACGTGTGGGTGACAGGATGTGCTCAGAATGTGACGTAGCGTTACTGCATGATCGACCATCCGCCGTTGCTGTCTACGCCACCGGGCGCGCTGCCCCTGCCGGTGCGCCCTGACGCGGGCCGGTTCCTGGTGCTGCTGGTGGTCTTCATCTGCGCCGCCTGCGGTTTGGTCTACGAGTTGGAGCTGGTCGCCCTCGCCTCGTACCTGATCGGGGACTCGGTGACCCAGGCGTCCGTCGTGCTCTCCCTGATGGTCTTCGCGATGGGCATCGGGTCCCTGCTCGCCAAACACCTGCGCTGCCGGGCGGCCTTCGGCTTCGGGGTGTTGGAGCTGGCGCTCGCGGCGATCGGCGGCTGCTCGGCGATGGTGCTGTACGCGTCCTTCGCCTGGCTCGGCGAGTCGCACACGGTCCTGGTGGCGTTCTCGCTCGCCATCGGCGTGCTGATCGGCGCGGAGATCCCGTTGCTGATGTCCCTGATCCAACGCATCTCCCGGCGCGACGCGGAAGGCACGGTCGCGGACCTGTTCGCGGCGGACTACGTGGGCGCGCTCGTCGGCGGACTGGCCTTCCCCTTCCTGCTGTTGCCCTGGCTCGGGCAGATCAGCAGCGGTCTGCTCACGGGCGCGGTGAACGCGGTCGCGGGCGGGCTGCTGGTGCTCGGCCTCTTCCGCCGCGAGCTGACCGCGCGCTCCCGCCGCTGGCTGCTGGTCGCCAACGGCCTGGTGCTGCTCCTGCTGGGCGCGGCGGCCGTGCTCGTCGACGACTTCGAACGGGCCGCGCGCGAGGCGGTGTACGGCGACCGGGTCCGGGTCGCCGTGCAGACCGACGTCCAAGAGGTCGTGCTGACCGGCGAGAGCTCAGAGCCGCCCGACCTCTTCCTCGACGGCCGCCTGCGGGTCAGCGGACGCGACGAGTACCGCTACCACGAAGCGCTGGTGCACCCCGCGATGCTCGGCCCGCACGCGCGGGTGCTGATCCTCGGCGGCGGCGACGGGCTCGCGGCGCGCGAGGTGCTGCGGTACGCGGACGTGGACTCGGTGACCGTCGTCGAACTGGACCCCGGCGTCGTCGACCTGGCCCGCACCGACCCCGCGCTGTCCGACCTGAACGACCACGCTTACGGCGACCCGCGCGTGCGGGTGGTGCACGAGGACGCCTTCGCCTGGCTGCGGGACCCCGGGCGCGCGGTCCCCGGCGCGTACGACGTGGTGATCGCGGACCTGCCGGACCCCGGGGCGACGGAGGGCGCGAAGTTCTACTCGCTGGAGTCCTACGGCCTCGTCGCGGGCATCCTGGCGCCGGAAGGCCGACTGGTGGTGCACGCGGGCCCGTTGGAGGGCCGCGGGGAGACGTACTGGACGGTGGACGCGACGTTGCGGGCGGCGGGTTACGGGACGAGCCCGTATCGGGTGGGCCCGGTGTCGCCTTCCCTCTCCTCCGACGGGCTGAACGAGCACTTCGACGCGTTGGGCGCGGAGTCCGCGCCGGAGGACTGGGGCCTCCTGCTGGCGGCCCCCGTCTCGGCCCCCCGTCTCGACCTGCCGTCGGACGTGCCGTCGCTGAGGTCGCTGACGCGGGAGGCGCTGGCGGCGGACGCGAAGGCGGTGGAGGCCATGCGGCTGACGGGCGTCCGCCCGTCGACCCTGGTCCACCCGCGCTACGAGTGAGCCGGCCGGCTTCCCCTGCGGGTGCGCTGGTCTGTGCGGCCTGGTGGTGTGCTTGTCGCGCTGTTCCGCCCCCTACGCCCAGTGGCGTAGGGGACCCGCAGCGCCCCTGACACATCCGCCGTTTCCCCGCGGGAGCGTTGGTCTCTGCGGCCCGGTGGGGGCTGTTCGCGCAGTTCCCCGCGCCCCTGACGTGCCCGCCGTTTCCCCGCGGGTGGACTGGTCCGTGCAGGCCGTCCGTGGCTGTTCGCGCAGTTCCCCGCGCCCCTAAACCCTCGCCCGTCCGCGGCTCGGTGGTGGGCTTGTCGCGCAGTTCCTCCCCCTGTGCCCTGCGGGCACGGGGGCACCCCCACCAACACGCCCTGGAGGAGCGAGGGGGACCCCATCGCTCCTAAGCCAACGCACCCAGCCGGCGGGCGAATGACGGGGGCAGCTAAACAGGGGCGCGGGGAACTGCGCGAACAGCCCACCACCGGGCCGCAGTGACCAACCCACCCGCGGGGAAACGGCGGACGTGTCGGGTCCGCAGTGACCAACGCTCCCGCAGGGAATCGGCGGACGTGTCGGGGGCGCGGGGAACTGCGCGAACAGCCCCCACCGGGCCGCAGAGACCAACGCTCCCGCAGGGAAACGGCGGACGTGTCAGGGGCGCGAGGAACTGCGCGAGCAACCACCACCGGGCCGCACAAAGCAACGCACCCGCAGGGGAACGGCGGGCATGTCGGCGCCGTCGGGCGGACGCGTCGTTGGTGGCTGGCCCTGCGGGAGGCTACTTGCGGCGGCGGAGGGCGCGGGAGACCGCCACCGCGGAGACGACCGCCAGGGCCGCCGCGGGGGCCAGCCAGCGGAGGGGGAGGGCCGCGGGGGTGGCGTCGGGGGCCGGCTGGGGGGCGTAGCGGCCCCGCGGTGGCGCGTGGTCGACCTCCTCCGCGCTGCGGCCGATCATCGTGCGGCGCGCGTGGGCCGCCTCCGCCGGCGGTTCGTCGGACGCGTCCGCCAAGTCGTCGAAGTCCCCCAGGGACTCGATCTCGTCGAGGCCCTCCAAGCCCTCGGCGTCGTCGAGCTCCCCGCCCAAGGACGACGGCGGCACGACCGTGTCGAACACGCCGCCGGAGGACTCCTCCTGACCCGCCCCCGCTCCCGCCCCCGGCTCCGCCGCCACCTCGGTCAACTGCTCGGCGAAACGGTCCAGCAGGCGGTGCGCGGCCTGCACGGTCGAGGGCTCCGGCAGCTCCGTGAGGCGTCCCGTGCCGTGCGTCGTGCCGGAGAAGCCCAGCGTCGTGCCGCCCTCGGCCGCGGTGGTGCGGATCGTCAGCGCCATCTGCACCGAGCCCGTGCCCCGCACCTCCGTGCCCTCCGCGTCGACCGTGAACACGCCGTCGACCTCGGAGATCCGCAGCGCGCCGCGGTAGGTGATGCTGTGGTTGCCGATCCGCACCTTGAGCCGACCGGCCAGCGGGCCGTCGGTGGCGCTCCGCTGGAGCCCGGGGACGCACCTGGCGACCCGTGCGGGGTCCCCGAGCGCCTGACGCACGGTCTCTACCGGAACCGGAACGAACACCTCGTGGTCCATGGAAACCGAGCCTACTCAGGCAGCCCCGCCCCGTCTGCCCTTCGTTCCGGGGCCGGAGCGTCCGCACCGTTCGCCCGCAGGCGTACTGTCTCCCACGTGACCTCCCACGCGACCCGCACTGAAGATCACGTCCGGCTCACCGCCGGCGACGCCCAGTTGACCGTCGACCCCCGCAACGGCTGCCGCATCGCCGGTCTCACCATCGGTGGGACCGAAGTGCTCCGGCAGGGCGAGCGCTACGGCTCGTTCCCGATGGTGCCCTGGTGCGGGCGCGTCGACCAGGGGCGCTTCCGCAACGGCGCCGACCTGCACGAGCTGCCGATCAACGCCGCCCCGCACGCCATCCACGGCACCGGCCGCGACACCGCCTGGCGGACCCGGCGCGCCGGCGACGGCGAGGCCGCGTTCACGTACGAGCTCGCGGCGCCCTGGCCGTACCCCGGCCGCGTCACCCAGCTCTTCGAGCTGTCGGAGTCCTCGCTCACGCTCACCCTGGGCGTCGAGGCGTACGAGGACTCCTTCCCGGCGCAGGCCGGCTGGCACCCCTGGTTCCTGCGCACCGTCGGCGGCGCCGACGTCCGGATCGACTTCGCCGCGGCGTGGCAGGAGGAGCGCGGCGACGACCACCTGCCGACCGGGCGGCGCATCGACCCCAAGCCGGGGCCCTGGGACGACTGCTTCGGCATGCCCGACGGGGTGGACGTCACCCTCACCTGGCCCGGGCAGTTGGAGCTGAAGGTCACCAGCCGCGCCGAGTGGGTCGTGGTCTACGACGAGCAGGCCGAGGCCGTCTGCGTCGAGCCGCAGTCCGGGCCGCCGAACGGGCTGAACACCCTCCCGCGGCTGGTCACCCCGATCGACCCGCTGGAGGTCTCCACCACCTGGACCTGGCGCACGCTCTGAGCACCCCGGGGCACGGCATAAGCTCGTGAGCATGACTGACGTACGCGCTGACCTGCTCCAGCAGATCAAGGACAAGGCCGTGGTGCACGGCAAGGTGACCCTCTCCTCGGGCATCGAGGCCGACTACTACGTGGACCTTCGCCGGATCACGCTCGACGGCGCCGCGGCCCCGCTGGTCGGCCGGGTCATGTCCGACCTCACCGCCGAGCTCGACTTCGACTGCGTCGGCGGGCTCACCCTCGGCGCCGACCCGGTCGCCGCCGCGGTGCTGCACGCCGCCGCGGCCGACGGGCGGCGCGTGGACGCCTTCGTCGTGCGCAAGGCGGCCAAGGCGCACGGCATGCAGCGGCGCGTCGAAGGGCCGGACATCAAGGGCCGGCGCTGCCTGGTGGTGGAGGACACCTCCACCACCGGCGGCTCCCCGCTGACCGCGGTGGAGGCGGTGCGCGAGGCCGGCGGCGAGGTGGTCGCGGTGGCGACGATCGTGGACCGGGCGACGGGCGCGGGCGAGAAGATCAGCTCGACGGCCGGGGTGCCGTACCTGTACGCGTACTCCCTGGACGAGCTCGGCCTGAGCTGACGCACCGGCGACGAGCCGGACCTGAGCTGACGCACCGGCGACGAGCCGGACCTGAGCTGACGCACCGGCGCGCACCGGCGCCCGGGCTCGGCCGGGGCCGCTCTTCTGCGCTCCGCCCAGCTCGTACGTATGCCCCCAGACCGGGCAGACGCGTCCCCCGCGGAGTCTGGAAAGATGGGGGCCGACGATGACGTCGCCCCAAGGTCAGGGCCCTGGCATATCGCCGAAATCGCCGAACCGCAGATCACAAGGAGCGGACAGATGCCCATCGCAACCCCCGAGGTCTACAACGAGATGCTCGACCGGGCGAAGGCAGGCAAGTTCGCCTACCCGGCCATCAACGTGACCTCCTCCCAGACCCTCCACGCCGCGCTGCGCGGCTTCGCGGAGGCCGAGAGCGACGGCATCGTCCAGATCTCCACCGGCGGTGCGGAGTTCCTGGGCGGTCAGCACAACAAGGACATGGTCACGGGCGCGGTCGCGCTCGCCGAGTTCGCGCACATCGTCGCCGCGAAGTACGACGTGAACATCGCGCTGCACACGGACCACTGCCCGAAGGACAAGCTGGACACCTACGTCCGCCCGCTGGTCGCGATCTCCGCCGAGCGCGTCGCGGCCGGCCGGAACCCGCTCTTCCAGTCCCACATGTGGGACGGTTCCGCGGAGAACCTGGCCGACAACCTGGCCATCGCGCAGGAGCTGCTGCCGCAGGCCGCCGCCGCCAAGATCATCCTTGAGGTTGAGATCACCCCGACCGGCGGCGAGGAGGACGGCGTCACGCACGAGATCAACGACGAGCTGTACACCACCGTCGACGACGCGCTGCGCACCGCCGAGGCGCTCGGCCTGGGCGAGAAGGGCCGCTACCTGCTCGCCGCGTCCTTCGGCAACGTGCACGGCGTGTACAAGCCGGGCAACGTCGTCCTCCGTCCCGAGCTGCTGAAGGACCTCCAGCAGGGCGTCGGCGAGAAGTACGGCAAGGCCGCGCCGTTCGACTTCGTCTTCCACGGCGGCTCCGGCTCCACGGCCGAGGAGATCGCCACCGCGCTGGACAACGGCGTCGTGAAGATGAACCTCGACACGGACACGCAGTACGCCTTCACCCGTCCGGTCGCCGCGCACATGTTCCAGAACTACGACGGCGTCCTGAAGGTCGACGGCGAGGTCGGCAACAAGAAGCTGTACGACCCGCGGACCTGGGGCAAGCTGGCCGAGGCGGGCATGGCCCAGCGCGTCGTGGAGGCGTGCGGGGCGCTGCGCTCCACGGGTACGAAGCTGAAGTAGTTCCGTACCGTTCCGTACTCCTTGGTGCGGGTTCTTACGGGTCAGGGCCCGGTGCTCCCCTTCGGGAGGGCGCCGGGCCCTCGCGCGTCCGTGGGGTCGCCCGCGCGTCCGCACGCTGGGATGATCCGTTCCATGAGCGCGGACGACGCCGGCACGGACGCGAGTACGGGCACGGGTCCGGGGACGGGCCCCGACACCGGTGCGGGCGAGGGCGAGGGCGAAGCCGGCGGCATCAGGCTGGCCTCGCCCACCGGCCGCTGGGTGGTCCTGACGACCGTCCTCGGCTCCACCATGGCGCTGCTGGACTCCACCGTCGTGAACGTCGCCCTGCCGCACATCGGCGACGACCTGAACACCGACCTGGCCGCCCTCCAGTGGACCGTCAACGCGTACATGCTCACGCTCGCGGGCCTGATCCTGCTGGGCGGGGCGCTCGGCGACCGCTACGGGCGGCGCAAGGTCTTCGTCATCGGCGTGGTGTGGTTCGCGCTGGGCTCGCTGCTGTGCGGGCTGGCGCCGAACGGCATCTCGCTGATCGTGGCGCGCGCCCTCCAGGGCGTCGGCGGCGCGCTGCTGACCCCCGGCTCGTTGGCGATCATCCAGGCCAGCTTCCACCCCGACGACCGGGCGCGCGCGGTCGGCCTCTGGTCCGGCTTCGGCGGCGTGGGCGCGGCGATCGGGCCGTTCGTCGGCGGCTGGCTGGTCGACGGGCCCGGCTGGCGCTGGGTGTTCCTGATCAACGTGCCGCTCGCCGCGCTGTGCGTGCCGATCGCCCTGCGGCACGTGCCCGAGTCCCGCGATCCGCAGGCCCTGGACCGCGGGCGCTTCGACGTCCTCGGCGCGGTGCTGGGCGCCGGGGCGCTCACCCTGGTGACGTACGCGCTGATCGCGGCCGAGTGGTGGGCCGGGGTGCTGGGCGTGCTGGTGGCGCTCGCCTTCGTCCGGGTGGAACGGCGCACCCCGGACCCGATGATGCCGCTGTCGGTCTTCAAGTCGCGGATGTTCTCCGTGGTGAACGTGGTGACGCTGTGCGTCTACGCGGCGTTCGGCGGCTTCTTCTTCCTCACCGCGCTCCAGCTCCAGGTGGTGTCCGGCTACTCGGCGCTCCAGGCCGGGCTCGCGCTGCTGCCGACGACGGTGCTGATGCTGCTGTTCTCCGCGCGCTCGGGGGAACTGGCGCAGCGCATCGGCCCGCGGATCCCGCTGACGGTGGGTCCGCTGCTGTGTGCCGCGGGCATGCTGCTGATGCTGCGGGTCGGGCCGCACGCCGCGTACGTCCAGGACGTGCTGCCGGCGCTGCTGGTGATGGGCCTGGGCATGGTGACGCTGGTGGCGCCGCTGACCGCGACGGTGCTGGCGTCGGTGCCGACCAGCCGGGCGGGCATCGCCAGCGGCATCAACAACGCCGCGGCCCGCGCGGCCGGGCTGCTGGCGGTGGCGGCGCTGCCGCTGCTGGTGGGCATGGGGCCGGAGGCGTACCGCTCGGCGACGGAGTTCGACACGACCTTCGACAAGGCGATGCCGATCTGTGCGGGGGTGCTGGTGGTGGGCGCTTTCGTGGCGGCGGTCTGGATCCGCCGCCCGACGCGGCCGTGCGCGCACCCGCAGTGCAAGGTGAACTGCGGGGTGGGCGCGCCGCCGCTGGAGTCGGGGCCGGCGGATTCTCCCTAGGGCCGTGCTGATGCTGCCCGTGGGGGCATCTCCCCTAAATGCCCTCGCCGTTTCCCCTGCGGGGGTGTTGGTCTGTGCGGCCTGGTGGTGGGCTGTTCGCGCAGTTCCCCGCGCCCCTAAATGCCCTCGCCGTTTCCCTTGCGGGGGTGTTGGTCTGTGCGGCCTGGTGGTGGGCTGGTCGCGCAGTTCCCCGCGCCCCTAAATGCCCTCGCCGTTTCCCTTGCGGGGGTGTTGGTCTGTGCGGCCTGGTGGTGGGCTGGTCGCGCAGTTCCCC
>NZ_JBIRGU010000005.1:278478-422717 GCF_044328175.1 Streptomyces sp. NPDC017979
CCCGCGCCCCTAAATGCCCTCGCCGTTTCCCTTGCGGGGGTGTTGGTCTGTGCGGCCTCGTGGTGGGCTGGTCGCGCAGTTCCTCCGGGGGGACCCCACCTACGCCGAGGGCGTGGTGGTACCCCCAGCGCCCCTGTTTCGCTTGCCCTGACACTTGCCTGCCGCCCGGGGGGGGGCTCCTGGGGGGATGCGTGGGAGCCCTGTCCATCACGCCGCCGGGATGCGGGGGAGTTTTTAGGGGCGCGGGGAACTGCGCGACAAGCCCACCACCGGGTCGCAGGAGGCAATGGTCCGACAGGGAAACGGCGAGGGCACTTTGGGCCCTGGGGCCTGGGGCCGCCCTCCGGCGGTGAAGGCGCATGCGTCGGCATGGGCTAGCGCTTGGGCGTCGGGATCGCGCCGGACGGCAAAGGGGGCAGGTCGGTGTGGGCGACCTCGTAGCCGCCCTTGACCACGGGGGCGAAGGGCGCGGGGGCGAGGCAGGTCCCCACGCCCCCGTCGGGGCGGCCGTCGACGTTGACGACGCCCCAGCTGAAGCCGAGCCGGTCCGGTCGGCCGTGCTCGCCCTGCTGGATGCTGATGCCGACGCGCTTGCCGTCCTCGCCGGTGTTGGACTTGCGGACGACCGCGGAGAGCGTGGCCGTCTTGCCGCCCGTGACCAGGCAGTCCACGTCGGCTATCGCCCACCCGGTCCGGTCGGTGTCCGGGTCGTAGTGGCTGAACTTGAGGGTGCCGTCGGCGTCGGTCGGCAGGCCCTTCGGGGCGCCGGGGACCGGGTCGGTGAAGGGGGTGGCCTTCGCGTCGACCGAGAAGCGGATGGTGTCGTTGGCGGAGTACGAGAAGTAGATCTGCGCGGAGCCGCGGACGCTCGCGACGTCGGCCGCCTTCTGCGGCTCCCACTTCTGCGGCTCCCACTTCTGGAGCTTCGCCGGCTGCGCGGGGCCGGCGTGCGCGGTGGTGGCGGTGGCGATGCCGTCGAGCAGCGCGGTGGCGACGCCGAGGGCGGCGACGGTGCGGGTGGTGGCGGTGAAGCGCATGGCTGACTCCTGTGCCGAGGGGCGTACCGGTGACTGCGGTGCTCGTGGACGCGGTGCTCGTAGAGCTGCTTGCTGGCACCGCTGCTTGAACGATCACCAGCCTCGTCGTCCGCCCCCGTCCACGGCCATCCACCGATCGGTAGAAAGAACGGGCGCCTTGGGTGGATGCGCTCTGCCGATCGGGGGATGCGGCGGCCGCGGCCCGCCCCCGTACGCTGACGATCACGCACAGGGGATCGGGGGATCCCAGCGGATCAGGGGATCGGGGGAGGCCCGTGGAATTGGCTGCCGGCGCACCGCCGTGGAGCGCGGTCGTCGCCCTGCCCGCCGTCGCCGGCGCGGCGGTCGTCGTGTGGGCGCTGCTGAGGGTGCGCAAGGCCCCGGACGTACGGGCCCGGCTCGCCGCCCCGACCGCGGTGTGCGCCCTGGCCTCGTTGACCTCCACCGTCACGTCCGTCGCCGTCGGCGCGACCGCGGGCGGCGTGGGCACCGCCGGGGAGACCCGCGGGTACTGGAGCCTGGCGGAGGCCGGCGTACTGCTGCTGTTGATCGTGGCCGTGGTCCGCTGGTCGCCGGCGCGGGAGCGGCGGTACGCGGTCGCGCTCGCCGGGTTGGCGGTGGTGGTGTGGCCCGCGGCCCTGATCGAGGGGGCGTTCCTGGAGCGGGTGGGCGCGGCGGCGTTCTGGCTGCTGCCGGTGGCGGGCGCGGTGGCGACGGGCACGTATCCGCGGTTGGCGGCCCGGCGGCGCGCGGATGAGGTCGCCCGTGCTCGGCGTGCCCAGCGGCTCCAGCTCTCGCGCGACCTGCACGACTTCGTGGCGCACGACGTCAGCGGGATCGTGGTGCAGGCGCAGGCCGCGCTGTTCGTCGCGGCGAGCGACCCGGCTCAGGCGGTGCCCGCGCTGGAACGCATCGAGCGCGCCGGGCTGAGCGCGCTGGCGGCGATGGACCGTACGGTCGCGCTGCTCGGCGACGCCTCTGACGCCTCCGACTCTGATGCCTCCGACTCCGACGCCTCCGACGAGTCCGACGCCGCGTCGCGGGCGCTTCCCGGGCTCGACGCGCTGCCCGCGCTGGTTGCGGAGTTCGGCGCGACGGGCGGCCTGGACGCCCGCCTTGAGGTGTCGCCGGCCGCGGCCGACGCACTGCCGCGGGAGACGGGCACGGTCGCGTACCGCGTGGTGGTGGAGGCACTGACGAACGTACGCCGGCATGCGCCCGGCGCGCGTCGGGTGGACGTACGGGTCGTCCGGACGGCCGCAGCGGTCGAGGTCAGCGTCGTCAACGGCCCGGGCGCGGGCGGTCGGCGGCCGCTGTCGTCGCGCCGGGCGCGCGGCAGCGGCGGCCTCGGCATCCCCGCGCTCACCGAACACGCCGCGGCCGCCGGCGGCGCCCTCGCCGCGGGTCCGACCGCGGACGGGGGTTGGCGGCTGGCCGTCACGTTCCCCGACGCCTTCCCCCCGCGCCCGACGGACCCGCACCGGAAAGCCCCGCACCCGAGAGAGTCGCCGTGACCACCCGAATCCTCCTCGCCGACGACCAGGACGACGTCCGCCACGGCTTCCGGCTGATCCTCGACTCCCAGCCCGACATGACCGTGGTCGGCGAGGCTGCGGACGGCCTCACCGCGGTCGATTCGGCCCGCGAACTCCGGCCCGACCTGGTCGTCGCGGACATCCGCATGCCCGGCCTGGACGGCCTGGAGGTCACCCGCCGACTGGCCGGCCCCGGCGTCGCGGACCCGGTGCGGGTGCTGGTGGTGACCACGTTCGACCACGACGACTACGTCCGTACGGCCCTGCGGGACGGGGCGTGCGGCTTCCTGCTGAAGCGCTCAGGCCCCGGGCTGCTGATCGAGGGGGTGCGGGCGGCGATGGCGGGGGACGTGTTGATCAGCCCGCAATTGACGGTGCGGCTGCTGAGCGGGGCCGGGCCCGAGGAGGCGGCCGGCCCGGGGGAGGCGTCCCCGCTGACGGCGCGGGAGGAGGAGATCGCCCGGCTGGTGGCCGAGGGCCTGACGAACGCGGAGATCGGCGCGGCGCTGTTCATCGCCGCGGGCACGGTGAAGACGCACGTCGCGAACGTCCAGACGAAACTGGGAGCGCGGAACCGCGTGGGCATCGCGGCCTGGTCCTGGTCCCGGGCGCGTTCGCGGTAGCGCCGCGGCGGGCGATGAGTTTGTGCCCGCCGCACGGTCCAACCTCGGAGAAGCGTCCTTTCAGCGGCCGAAGTGAGTGGTGCTCGATGAAGCTGGTTGTGCAGCAGTTCCTGACGCTCGACGGCGTCTCCCAAGGTCCGGGGTCCCCGGACGAGGACACCAGCGACGGATTCACCGCGGGCGGCTGGTTCGTACCGCACTTGGACGAGGAGTTCGAGCGGCTGGCCACCCGGTGGCTCGGCGAGGCGGACGCGTTCCTGTTCGGCCGGCGCACGTACCAGAACTTCGCCCGGGACTGGCCGAAGATGACCGACCACCCCGGCGCGAGCATCCTGAACGGCCTGCCGAAGTACGTGGCCTCCCGCACCCTGACCGAGGCCGAGTGGAACCCGACCACGATCCTCTCCGGCGACGTCCCCGCCCAGGTGGCCGAAGTGAAGCGGCAGCCCGGCCGGGAACTCCAGATCCACGGCAGCGCCCGCCTGGCCCAGTCCCTGCTGGCCGCGGGCCTGGTCGACACGTTCCGCCTGGCGATCGCCCCGGTCGTGGTCGGCCAGGGCCGCCGCCTCTTCCCCGCCGGCGGCGCCCCGGCCGGCCTCCGCCCCGTCAGCCACGAGACGACTCCCGGCGGTCTGACGGTGCACGTCTTCGAGTCGTCGGGCCGCCCGGAGTACGGGACGTACGGCGCGGACGCGTAGCGGCCCGGACCGGTCCGCAGCCCCTGCGCACCGGCGGCGACTGACCGGCGGTCGCGCCGACGACCGGATTGCGCCCGCTCCGTACGGGCGCGGCGGAACGGCGACTCCACCGTCGCTCCTCGCGCATGCGGAACACCCGCACCGCATGCGCGAGACTGGGACGCATGGCCATTCACGAGAACCTGCTCGGGGGACCCCCTCCGACCCACCTGCCCGACGACCCCGCGCCGCGCGAACTGCTCGCCTCCGGGGTCGACCCCTCCGAGGTCGCCGCGAAGTACCCGACGTCGTCCCTGGCCTGGGCGCAGCTCGCGGACGACGCGTTCGCGAAGGGGCGGGCCGTCGAGTCGTACGCGTACGCCCGGACGGGGTACCACCGCGGGCTGGACGCGCTGCGGCGCAGCGGCTGGAAGGGGCACGGGCCCGTGCCCTGGGAGCACGAGCCGAACCGCGGTTTCCTGCGGGCCCTGAACGCGCTCGCGCGCGCCGCGGGTGCGATCGGGGAGCAGGAGGAGTACGAGCGCTGCGCGACGTTCCTGCGGGACTCCTCGCCGCTCGCCGCGGACACCCTCGACGCGAGCCCGACCGGCTGAGCCGGGACGACGCCGTAGGGCGTCGTACGCGCCTTGCGCCCGGGTAGCACCCCGTACGACCGCCGCCGTCACCCGGACGGCCCCGCGCCCGACCCGTGCCCGACGATCTTCAGGACGCAGATGCCTGGAGGGGGCACGGGTCAGCGCCTAATATGCGCCGTAGGGGACCGGGGCTCCCAAGCCAACAGGAAGGAGCGGACCGCTACCCGGACAGTCAGGAGACAGCGATGTCCCAGTCCGCAGCAGCCGCCGCGCATGACGCGCGGGACGCGACCGCCCTCCCGCACCTGGATTTCGCGGGTACGACTCCTTACGAGGACTACGTCCAGGCCGACGTCCTCACCCACCTCCAGCGCACCCTCTCCGACGACCCCGGAGAGATGGTCTTCCTGGTCACCACCCAGGTGATGGAGCTGTGGTTCACCGTCATCGTCCACGAGTGGGAGACCGCGACCGGCGCCCTGCGCGAGGACCGCGTCCCGGTGGCGATAGACGCCCTGAAGCGCTCCGTGCGCGAACTGGAGGCGCTGAACGCCTCCTGGCGACCCCTCGGACAGCTCACGCCCGCGCAGTTCAACGCGTACCGCAGCGCGCTCGGCGAGGGGTCCGGCTTCCAGTCGGCGATGTACCGGCGCATGGAGTTCCTGCTCGGCGAGAAGTCCGCGTCCATGCTGGTGCCGCACAGGGGCGCGCCCCGGGTGCACGCCGAACTGACGGCGGCGCTCGCGCAGCCGAGCCTGTACGACGAGGTGCTCCGGCTACTCGCCCGGCGCGGCAAGGCGGTGCCGCAGGCCGTGCTGGAGCGGGACCTCTCGCAGCGGTACGACGCGGACGCCGGCGTCGAGGCCGTGTGGGCGGAGATCTACGCGAACCCCGACGCCGAGGGCGAACTGCTCCGCCTCGGCGAAGCGCTCACCGACGTCGGCGAACTGGTGTGGCGCTGGCGCAACGACCACCTCGTGGCGACCCGGCGCGCCATGGGCGCGAAGCCCGGCACGGGCGGTTCCGCCGGTGTGGCCTGGCTGGAGAAGCGGGCCCGCAAGAACGTGTTCCCCGAGCTGTGGACGGCCCGTAGCCATGTCTGAGACCACATCCGAGACCACATCCGAGACCGCCTACGAAGGCACTCGCCCGCTGCGGGAGCGCGCCGTCGAGCTCGACGCCGTCGACCCGCTCGCCGCGAAGCGCGACCTGTTCGCCCTCGACGACGACGTCGTCTACCTCGACGGCAACTCGCTGGGCGCCCTGCCCGCGCACGTGCCCGCCCGGGTCGCGGACGTCGTCCAGCGCCAGTGGGGCGAACTGCGCATCCGCTCCTGGACGGAGAGCGGCTGGTGGACCGCGCCCGAGCGGATCGGGGACCGGATCGCGCCGCTGGTCGGCGCGGCGCCGGGGCAGGTCGTGGTCGCCGACTCGACCAGCGTGAACGTCTTCAAGGCGGTGGTGGCGGGCGTGCGGCTGGCGTCCGCGGACCCGCGCCGTACGGACGTCGTCGTCGACGCGACGACGTTCCCCACGGACGGGTACGTCGCCGAGTCCGCGGCCCGGCTGACCGGGCACCGGATCGTGCCGGTGGACCCCGCGGACCCCGCCGCGCTGCGGGCCGAGCTCGGCCCGACGACCGCGGTCGTCCTCCTCAACCACGTCGACTTCCGCTCCGGCCGGCTGCACGACCTTCCGGCGCTGACGGCGGCGGTGCACGACGCCGGCGCGGTCGCGGTCTGGGACCTGTGCCACAGCGCGGGCGCGCTGCCGGTGGGGCTGGACGCGCACGGCGTGGACCTCGCGGTCGGCTGCACGTACAAGTACCTGAACGGCGGTCCCGGCTCCCCGGCGTTCCTGTACGTCGCCGAGCGCCACCAGGCCGCGTTCGACTCGCCGTTGCCCGGCTGGAACTCCCACGCCGACCCGTTCGCGATGAGCCGCGACTACGCGGCGGTGGACGGTGCCCGCCGCGGCCGGGTCGGCACGCCCGACATCCTCTCCATGCTGGCGTTGGAGGCGGCGCTGGACGTGTGGGAGGGCGTCACGATCGAGGAGGTGCGGGCGAAGAGCCTGGCGCTGACGGACTTCTTCCTGCGGTGCGTGGCGGAGTACGCGGGCGGGGCGTCGGTGACGTCGGTTGCGCAGGTGACGCCGGTTACGCCGGCGGAGCACGCGGCCCGCGGCAGCCAGGTCGCGCTGCGGTGCGGGGAGGCGCCGGTGGTCATGGAGCGCCTGATCGCCCGCGGCGTGGTGGGCGACCTGCGCCGCCCCGACCTCCTGCGCTTCGGCTTCGCCCCGCTGTACGTCTCGTTCGCGGACGCGGAACGCGCGGCGTCGACCCTCGCGGAGGTCCTGGCGGAGCTGCGCGCCTGACGGGAGCGGTGCGCTGTGGGGGGCGCCCCTGTGCCTTTCGGGCAACGGGGCGCCCCTCGGTGCCCGTGACTTGCTCGCCGTTTCCCTGCGGGTGCGTTGGTCCCTGCGAACAGCCCACCACCGGCCCGCGGGCGACAATCTGCCTTTCGTGTCACAGCGGGTGGGGGCTTTGGGGCGCGGGGGACTGCGTGAACGATCACGGACAGCCCGCGGAGAGCGAACGCACCCGCAGGGACGCGGCGCGCGCGGGCCGAGGCGCACCGGGACGTGCTCGCGGGTGGGGCCACCGCAGGGGACTGGTAGCGTCCCCGCTGGTCAGATAGTTTCCGCGGTAAGTCCGCGGCTCCTTCGGAAGGTTGGGCCCCGCATGCCGGAGGCAAACGCGTCGGACCCGAGCGCCGCCGCCGCGGCCCGTGACGCCGTCGAGTCGGCGTCCGCGTTCGCCCACCCCGCCGTCGCGCCGGACGCGACCGCGGCGTACGGCGAGCACCCCGACCAGCTCGTCGACTTCTACGCGCCGCGCGACGTCCCGACCGAGGGCGCGCCGCTCGTCGTGCTGCTGCACGGCGGGGCGTGGCGGACGCCGTACGACCGGGTGCACGTGAGTCCGTTCGCGGACTTCCTGGCGCGGCGCGGCTTCGCGGTCGCGAACGTGGAGTACCGCAGGGGGCGGGAGGGCGCCCTCCCGCAGCAGCGGGCCGCGGGACAGGCCGCCCCCGTCGCGGGGCGCTGGCCGGAGACGTTCGACGACGTCGCCGCCGCGATGGACGCGCTGCCGCGCCTCGCCCCGCCCGCGCTGCCCGGCGTCGACCTGCGGCGCACGGTGGTGACCGGTCACTCGGCCGGTGGCCAACTCGCCCTGTGGGCCGCGGCCCGGCACGTACTGCCGGCGGACTCGCCGTGGCGACTGGCGCGGCCGCCGGTGCTGCGCGGCGTGGTGGCGCTGGCCCCCATCGCGGACCTCGCGCTCTCCGTGGAGTTGGACGTGTGCGGCGGCGCCGTGGGCCAACTCATGGGCGACGCAGCGGACTTCGCGCAGCGGTCCGCCGCCGTCGACCCGGCGCTGCTGCTGCCGACCGGCATGGCGACGACCGTGGTGCACGGTCGCGACGACATCGTCGTCCCGGTCGCGGTCTCGGAATCCTTCGTCACGGCCGCGGCGAAGGCGGGAGAGACGGTGGGACTGACGCTGCTGGAGGACGTCGGCCACTTCCCGTTGATCGACCCGGCGACGGATGCGTGCGCGGTGGTCATGGAGGAGCTCGCCCAACTGGCCTGGTGACCCGCGGGCAGGTCGTCGTGCCGCGCCCGCTTGCGGACCGCAGTTGTCCGCAAGGCTTCCTACGGTGAAGCCATGACGAATCTTGTGGCAGGAGCGACCGGTACCGTCGGACGACAGGTCGTCGCCGAGTTGTTGCGCCGCGGGCACGCGGTCCGCGCGCTGACCAGGGACGCGGCGCGGGCCGACTTCCCCGACGGCGTCGAGGTCGTGGAGGGCGACCTGACCGACCCCGACACGCTGGTGGACGCGCTCAAGGGCGTGACCGGGCTCCATCTGATCACCTTCGGCGGGGAGTACCTGGTGCCCCTGGACACCGGGCCCCGCATCGTGGAGTTGGCGCGGGCGGCCGGGGTGCGGCGGGTCACCGTGCTCAACGGCGGCGGCGAGACGCCGTTGGAGAACGCGGTGCGCGCCAGCGACCTGACCTGGACCGTGGTCATGCCGGTGGAGTTCATGGCGAACGCGCTCGGCTGGGCCGACGGCGTCCGCGCACGGGACGAGGTGCGCGAACCCTTCGTGGACCGGCTCAGCGCGATGGTCCACGAGGGCGACATCGGCGCCGTCGCGGCGGTCGCGCTCACCGAGGACGGGCACGGCGGCCGGACGTACCTGTTGAGCGGGCCCGAGGTGCTGACCGTGCGGGACAAGGTGGACGCGCTCGCCGCGGCCCGCGGACGGGCGATCGGCCTGGTGGAGTTGAGCGAGGCGGAGGCGCTGGCCGACTGGCGGGCGGCCGGGCACTCGGACGAGGTCGTCGACTTCCTGTTGGAGGTCTACCGGGACACCCCCGAAGTCGGCCGTACGGTCAACCCCACCGTCGAGCAGGTGACGGGCCGCCCCGCCCGCACCTTCGCGGAATGGGCCCGCGACCACGCCGACGCGTTTCGCGCCTGAACTGTTGAAGAGTTGAGGGCTGAGGAGGCGAGCGCCAAACAGCCGAGAACCAAACAGCCGAGTACCAAACGGCCGAGCGCCAAACAGTTGAGCGGTGGCGAGCGGCAACTGAGTGGCGATCAGTAGGCGGTGAACGGGGTGGGTGAGGGAAAGATCCGGCCGACTATCACGGCGTGATAGCCGGCGGTGAATCCGGCCCGCCCCGCTCGTCGTCGAGGTCACGCACTGTGCCCCGGTGACGACCCGCCGCGTTGGCCAAAAACCGCTCCCACCTGGCCAAATGATGAAGAGAATATGAAGCAAAGTTCTATGCCCGATGAAAGGAACCCTTAAGTCATTTCGGCGTAAGGTCCGGGAGAGCACGGAATTCACCTCGAAGGAGTTCCCTTGAGCCCTCGCATCCTGGTCGCCGAGGACGACGCCAAACAGGCGTCGCTGATCCGCGTCTATCTGGAACGCGAAGGCAACGAGGTCCACCTCGTCTCCAACGGCAGGTCCGCCATCGACCACGCCCGCGCGCACCGGCCCGACCTCATCGTGCTGGACGTGATGATGCCGCTCGTGGACGGGCTCGATGTCTGCCGCGTCCTGCGCGCCGAGTCCCAGGTCCCGATCCTGCTGCTCACCGCGCGCACCACCGAGGAGGACGTCCTGCTCGGACTGGACCTCGGGGCCGACGACTACATGACGAAGCCCTACAGCCCGCGGGAGTTGGCGGCACGGGTCCGGGCGCTGCTGCGGCGCTCCCGGGTCTCTTCCGGCAGCGCGGCGGACCTCCCCGGCGGGATCGTCGGCGGCGACGACATGGTGATCGACCCGCACCGGTTCGAGGTGCAGATATCCGGGGAGGCGGTGCCGCTCACCGCCAAGGAGTTCGCGATCCTCCAGGTGCTCGCGCTGGAGCCGGGGCGGGTGTTCACCCGGCGGGAGATCATCGAGCGGGTCTTCAGCGTGGAGGAGGGCGTCCTGGAGCGGACCGTGGACGTCCACGTGGTCAACCTGCGGCGCAAGTTGGAGGCGGACGGCCGCCGGCGGCGCTTCGTGGAGACCGTGTACGGACGCGGCTACCGCCTGTCGGTGCGGCACGTGTCCATGCCGCAGCGGTGAGCTTCCGGCTGCGGGTCGTGGGGCTGCTGGTGGTCGTGGCGGTGGTGGCGGCGGCCTCCAGCGCGACGCTGACGTGGCGTCAGGCCAAGGACGAGTTCAAGCGGAACACCACGGCGGACATGGCCCTGATCGACTCGATCGCCGACAGCCTGAAGGACTACGCCTTCTCCCACGGCACCTGGACGGGCGTCGGCCCGCGGGTGCTCAGGCTCTCCGACGACACGGGCCACCGCATCCGGGTCTCCATCGGCAAGGACGTGCTGGTCGCCGACTCGGACGTGCTCAGGGGGCGTTCGCCCCGGAGCATCAGCCCGCGGCCGGCGGCCACCGTCGATCCGATGCCCCGGATGGTGCTGACCTACGACAGGACGTCGATCGCTCGCGCCGATCGGACCCTGGCCCAGATCGCCGACTACGAGACGACCGTGCACATGCTGACGTGCCTGAGCACCATCGGGCACCCGCTCAAGGCCGCACCGGACAAGTTCGGCAATCCGGTCCTCCTCGAAGGGTGGGTGTACGAGGAGAAGTGCCACACGGCGGTCGAGCGGATGCGGGCCCGGCCCGACGCCTTGGTGTCGCCCAAGGACCGCAAGGTCGCGTTCCAGTGCCTCGGCTTGGACCCCAAGGCCCGGGAGCGCCTCAACGACTGTCTCCAAGAGGCGTTCCGCAAGGGAGTGCAGGACGTCGCACCCCCGCGCCTCGACGTGTACGTGGGCGAGGGCAACACGCCCCCGTTCCGGCTCTCCACCGCCCCGGTCGCCGGTCTCGCCGCCGGCGTCGCCGTCGTCGTCGCCCTCGCCGCCATCCTCCTCACCAGGACCGTCCTGCGTCCCGTCCGCACCCTCACCGCCGCGACGAGTTCGCTGGGGCAGGGGGACCTGGGACGGCGGGTGCCCGTCGAAGGGCGGGACGAGATCGCCCGGCTCGGCCGCGCCTTCAACCGGATGGCCGGCTCCATCCAGGCCGGCGAGGAGCGACAGCGCCGGCTCACCGGGGACGTGGCGCACGAGTTACGCACCCCGCTCGCGAACATCCGCGGATACGTGGAGGCGTTCCAGGACGGATACCTGGAGCCCACCCCGGAGCTGTTGGCCTCCCTGCACGAGGAGGTGATGCTCCAACAGCGCATCGTGGACGACCTCCAGGACCTGGCGCTCGCGGAGGCGGGTGCCCTGACGTACCACTTCTCCGCCGTGGACCTGGGCGAGTTGCTGGAGACGTGTCGCGTCGCGCACCGGGCGCGCGCCGAGGAGGCGGGGGTGCGGCTGGAGGTGTCGGTCGGCGCCCGGGCGGTCGCGGTCTGCGCCGACCCGTACCGGCTGCGGCAGGCGGTGGGGAACCTCGTCAGCAACGCCGTACGGGCCACTCCGCCCGGCGGCGCGGTCACCCTGGAGCTCGCGGAGGACGGGGAACGCGCGCTGGTGCGGGTGCGGGACACGGGCGCCGGGATACCCCAGGAGCACCTGCCGCACCTCTTCGACCGGTTCTGGCGCGGGGACGCGTCGCGCGGCCGGCGGACCGGGGGGAGCGGGCTGGGGCTGTCGATCGTGCGGCAGATCGTCCGGGACCACGGGGGGTGGGTGGACGTGACGAGCACGGTCGGCGCGGGGACCACGTTCACGGTGACGCTGGAGAGCCTCTGACGGCGACGAGCGACGGCAACAGAAGGCGGCAACAGAAGGCGGCAACAGAAGGCGGCGTCGGCAAGGCGGCGACGGCGTCGGCGATGCGCGACGGCAAGGCGGCGAAGGTCACGGCGCCGACGTCCGCTTCGGTGCCGCACGCGCCCGTTGCGTACGTCTCCCGAACCCCCTGCGCCCCGGCACGCCCCGCCGTCCGCGAATCCGCCCCGCAGACCTCAATTCCCGAAGAGTTCCTCCCGGCGCTCGCGCCACCGGTCCATCATCAACGGCAGTTCGGTCTTGATGAACTCGAAGAACGCCAGCGTCTCCGCCAGCCGCTGCCCGGCCGGGGTGTCCCGGCCCAGCGACGTCACGCCGTCGCGCATGGTGTCCTCCCAGCGCTTGATGATCTGCTCGCGGCTGGCGATCGCCTCGTACCACTGGTCCGAGTGGACCCGGTAGCGCTCCCGCCGCGAGCCGGGCTCGCGCTCGCGCGTGAGCATCGCGACGTGGGAGAGGTAGCGCACCGCGCCCGACACCGCGGCCGGGCTGACCTGTAGCTGCTGCCCGATCTCCGTCGAGGTCATCACGCCCCCGTCGGAGACGAGGATCGCGGCGAACACGCGCGCGGGCATCCGGGCCATGCCGGCGTCCACCAACTGCGCGGCGAAGCGTTCGACGAACGCGGAGACCGCCGCTTCGTCGCGCTGCTCGCCCTGCTTCTGCTCCATGGCTCGGCCTCATCTCCCCTGGTCGCCGTCCCCATGCCGTCGCCTCCCGACTTTATACGGTTTCTTAACTTCACAAATTTCTGAAGAAACCGTACGCTCGAAATCATGACGAAGGCCATCACCGTCTCCGGGCTCCACAAGTCGTTCGGACGGACGCACGCGCTGGACGGGCTCGACCTCGCGGTCGAAGCCGGCGAGGTCCACGGCTTCCTGGGGCCCAACGGCTCCGGCAAGTCGACCACCATCCGGGTGCTGCTCGGACTGCTGCGCGCCGACGCCGGCGCGGCGCAGCTGCTCGGCAAGGACCCCTGGCGGGACGCCGTCGACCTGCACCGCAACATCGCGTACGTCCCCGGCGACGTGACCCTGTGGCGCAATCTCTCCGGCGGGGAGGTCATCGACCTGTACGGCAGGCTGCGCGGTCGCCTCGACACCGCGCGCCGCGCCCGGCTCATCGAACGCTTCGAGCTGGACCCGACGAAGAAGGGTCGGACGTACTCCAAGGGCAACCGGCAGAAGGTCGCCCTGGTGGCCGCCTTCGCCTCGCAGGCGGACGTGCTGATCCTCGACGAACCGACGTCCGGGCTCGATCCGCTGATGGAGGAGGTCTTCCAGAGCTGCGTCGCCGAGGAGCGCGACCGCGGGCGCACCGTCCTGCTCTCCTCGCACATCCTCAGCGAGGTCGAGACCCTCTGCGACCGGGTCAGCATCATCCGCAAGGGCCGCACCGTGGAGACCGGCGCCCTCGCCGACCTGCGCCACCTCACGCGCACCAGCATCAGCGCCGAGTTGGCCGGCCCGCCGAACGGCATCTCCGGCCTGCCCGGCGTGCACGACCTGGTGGTCACCGGCCACCGGGTCAGGCTCCAGGTCGACACGGACAAGCTGGACGCGGTGCTGCGGGCCCTGACCGACTCCGGCGTACGGTCCCTGACCAGCACCCCGCCCACGCTGGAGGAGCTGTTCCTGCGCCATTACGCGGCCGACGGCAAGAACCTGTCCGCCGGTGACGGCACGGGCTCCGCCGCGCACGACTCGACGGCGGTGGCCTGGTGACCGCCTCGTACGCGCCCCCCGGCACCCCCGTCGTCCCCGTCGCCGACCGCGGCCCGCAGCCCTTCGCCGGCACCGGCCCCCTCTTCCGGCTCGCCCTGCGCCAGGACCGGGTGATGATCCCGGCGTGGGTGCTGGTGCTCGGAATGGTCGTGGTGGGTGGAGTCGGCTCTTTGGAGAGCCTGTACGACACCCCGGCCAAGCGCACCGACATCTTCGACTCGCTGTTGACGAACGGCTCGCTGCGCGCGCTCACCGGCCCCGCCTTCGACGACTCCCTCGGCGGTCTGGTCGCGTGGCGGTTCGGGATGTTCACGGCCACCATGGCAGGGCTGATGAGCCTGCTGATCGTGGTGCGGCACACCCGCGAGGAGGAGGAGACCGGCCGGCAGGAGATGCTGTCGTCGATGGCCGTGGGCCGGCGCGCCTCCCTCACCGCCGCGCTGCTGACCGCGCTCGTCGCCAACATCTCGCTCGCCCTGCTGGTCGTGGTCGCGACCGCCGGGCCGACCGGTTCGGCGAGCGGTGCGCTCGCGCTCGGGCTGACCGTCGGCACGGTCGGCATGCTCTTCGCGGGCGCGGCGGGCATCACGGCCCAGCTCACCGAGAGCGCCCGGCTGGCCCGGGGCCTGGCCGGCGCCGTCCTCGGCCTGGCGTTCGCGCTCCGCGCCGCGGGCGACTCCGCCGAGGCCGCCGGCAACTCGGTGCTGACCTGGGTGTCCCCGCTCGGCTGGGCGTCGCAGGTGCGGCCCTTCGCCGGCGAACGCTGGTGGCTGCTCCTGCTGCTGGCCGCTGCCGTGGTGGTGCAGGGCCTGGTCGCGTACGTCCTCGCCGGCCGGCGCGACGTCGGCATGAGCTTCCTGGCGACCCGACCGGGGCCGGCCGTCGGCCGGTTGACCACCGCCACCGGCCTCGCCTGGCGGCTCCAGCGCGGCACGTTCCTCGCCTGGACGCTCGCGTTCCTGGCGCTCGGGATCGTCTTCGGCGGCATGGCCGACGGCGCTTCGGACCTCATCGGCGACAACGAGGACACCCGGCAGATCATCGAGCGCCTGGGCGGCCAGGCCGGGATGACGGACGCGTTCCTCGCCGCGATGGTCGGCATGCTGGGCATGGTCGCGGCGGTGTACGTCGTCTCCGCGGTGCTGCGGCTGCACGGCGAGGAGACCTCGCAGCGCGCCGAACCGATCCTGGCGAACGCGGTCAGCCGCACCGGCTGGGCGTTCGGACACCTGCTGATCGCCTTCGGCGGCGCAGCGGTCGTCCTCGCGGTCGGCGGCCTCGGCCTCGCGATCGGCCACGGCGAGTCCTTCGGCTCGGTGCTCGGCGGCGCCCTGGTGCTGATCCCGGCGGTCTGGCTGCTGGGCGCGATCGCGGTGCTGGTGTACGGGCTGCTGCCGCGCTTCGCCACCGCGGCCTGGGCCCTGGCCGGCCTGTGCCTGGCCATCGGCTGGATCGGCCCGGCGCTGGACCTCCCCGACGCGGTGCTGGACCTGTCGCCGTACGCCCACCTGCCCAAGATGCCGGGCTCCGCGATGAGCTGGCCGCCGGTGCTGGTGCTCACGGCGCTGGCGGCGGTGATGGTGGGCGCGGGGCTGGCCGGTCTGCGCCGGCGCGACATCGAGACGACGTGACGGGCCCGTCTCGTGCCCGGAAGTTCTGCGTGTCGTCGCACCGGGCGCGCGCGGTGGCACCGTGACGGGTGTGCGCTCATGGCGTCCACGGCCCGCCTGTGGCCCACCGCCGGCCGGCGGAGACCGACGCTCCCCCGGGGAACGGCGGCTGCGTCCAAAGGCGCAGGGACGCGCGCGGGACTTCGCGGACACGGCCCGGGTCCTTGAGAGAGGGCCCGGGGGCTACGGCTCCTCCGACCAACTCGTACGCAGCAGGTCGACGGTCTTGTCCTGCGAGAAGCCGGCTTCGCGGGCAGCGGCCACGAGTTGACGGGCGGCCTCGCGCAGCCGTGCCTGCGCCGGGGCGGCGACGACGACGGCGCCGCGGCCGCGCCGCAGGTCGATCAGCCCCTCCTCGCGCAGTTGTTGGTAGCCGCGCAGCACGGTGTGCACGTTGACGTCCAGCAGCCGCGCCACTTCCCGGGCGGCGGGCAGCCGGTCGCCGGGGTTGAGGGCGCCGTCGGACAGCGCCCGGCGCACGGAGGAGGCGACCTGCTCCGCCAGCGGCACGGCGGAGCAGGTGTCGATGCGGATCAGCATGTCAACGGTCGTCCCGTCGCGCGTTCCCGGTGTCCCCGGCCAGCAGGTCGGCCAGCAGCCCGGCCGCGGTCGCGGCGTCGTCCACGACCACGACGAACTCCTTGCCGTCCGCCAACTCCAGCCACACCGCGGCCCCGGACCGCAGCGCGATCCCGCGCCGCCCCGGCTTGATCCGGTACCCCCAGCCCCCCAGGTCCGCCAGCGGCCGGGCCTCCGCGGTCCACGCCCGGACGATCCGGTCCAGCGGCACGTGGATCCGCGGTCCGGGCAGCACCGGCGGCCGTACGGTCAGACCGGAGCCGTCGACGATCACCCGGGAGCCGGGCAGCGCCCCGACCAGCAGCCCCAGCGGTGCCAGCCAGAAGCCGGGGCTCCAGCCGAGCGCGCCGGCCGTCACGGCGGCGACCGTGCCCAGGACGGCGGAAGCGGTCAACCACCGCGGGCCGACGCTGCGCACCCACACCGCCCGCTCGCCCTGCCGCAGCCCCACGGAGGACGTGACCACCGGACGGTCGGAGCGGTCGGCGCGGGCCGCCGGCCCCTCGGGAACCAGCGCCCGCACCCCGACGGCGGCGACCACGGCCGCCCCCGCCGCCACGGCCAGGTGCCACAGCGGCAGCCGCGCCTCGTCCGCGCTGGCGGCGTCGGCGTTCACCAGCACCACGACCGTGAAGAGGTACCCGAGGCCGACGGCCGTGGCCGCGGACGCCGCGTACAGCGCCCGCAGGTCGACCTTCCGCAGCAGCGCGCCGCGCACCAGCGCCGCACCGAGGCCGAGCAGCAGCACCTCGCACAGGAGCAGGAGTTGCGCCGGGGACCCCGAGCGGTTCACGTCGCCGCGCTCGTCGAAGCGGACGGCCATGGGGTCCGGCAGGTTCGACCACGACGCGGCGAACACCACGGCCACCACCAGGGCGGCCAGCAGGCAGGGCAGCCCGGCGGACCAGCGCAGCGGTGCGGACGGCAGGGCGGGCGGCGGGGCGTGAGAGGTCCGGTCGGGGCGGTCCATGCTGCCTCCTCGGCGGAGCGCGACGCTCAGCATTGTTCGTATAGGACTAGAACAACTAGAGGATAGCGCAGGCCGTTCCGCCCCGCGGAAGAGCAGACCGCTCCGCACCTCGAAACAGGCCGCTCCGCCCCTCGGGAAGCGGGACAGGTCCGCCCCTCGAAAACGGGACAGGTCCGCCCCTCGGGAAGCGGGACAGGTCCCGAGCCCCACGAGGGCCCGGGACCTGTTCGGTCATCCGCGGTGCGTCACAGCTCCACGCGCAACTCCGTCACACCCCGGATCACGTACCCCGGCTTCCACTCCGGCTCCCCGACCATCCGCATCGTCGGCGCCTCGCGCAGCAACTCCCCGAACGACGCGACCAGTTCGAGCCGCGCCAGCGGTGCGCCCAGGCAGAAGTGGATGCCGGCCCCGAAGGTGACGTGCGGATTGTCCTGCCGCCCCAGGTCCAACGCGTTCGGCGCGGCGAACCGCGCCGGGTCCCGGTTCGCCGCGCCGAACAGCAGCGCCAGCTCCGAGCCGCGCGGCACGACCGTCCCGTCGATCTCGACGTCGTCCAGCACCCAGCGCTCGAACATCTGCAACGGGGTGTCGTACCGCATCAGCTCCTCCACCGCCGTCGGCAGCAGCGCGTGGTCGGCGCGCAGCGCCGCGAGCTGCTCGGGGTGGCGGAAGAGCGTCCACCAGCCGTTCGCGGTGGTGTTGACGGTCGCCTCGTGCCCCGCGTTCAGCAGCAGCACGCAGGTGGAGACCATCTCCTGCTCGGTCAGCCGGTCGCCCTCGTCGTGCGCGGCGATCAGCGCCGAGATCAGGTCGTCCCCCGGGTCGGTGCGCCGCTTCGCGATCAGCTCCCGCAGGTACGCGGAGAACTCCAGCGACGCCGTGACGGCCTTCTGCGCCGTCTCCCGCGACGGGTTCAACTCGAACATCCCGCAGATGTCCGCGGACCACGGCCGCAGCAGGTGCCGGTCCGGCTCCGGGACGCCCAGCATCTCCGCGATCACCGCCACCGGCAGCGGCTCGGCGACGTCCGCCAGCAGGTCCCCGCCGCCGCGCTCGACGAGCCCGGCCACCAGCTCGGCGGCCAGCCGCCGCACCGTGGGCTCCAGCGCGGCGACGGTCCGCGGCGTGAACGCCTTCGTCACCAGCCGTCGGATGCGGGTGTGGTCCGGCGCCTCCAGATCGAGGATGCCGTGGTCGTTGAGGGTGTGGAAGGGCTCGTGCTCCGGCGGCGGGGGAGTGCGCCCGAACTCCTCGTGCGTGAAGCGGTGCAGATACGTCCGCCCCAGGCGGCGGTCGCGCAGCAGCGCCGACACGTCCGCGTAGTGGGGTACGAGCCACTGCCGGGTCGGCTCGAACCAGTGCACCCGCCCGGCGGCCCGCAGCGCGTCGTACGCCGGGTAGGGATCGGCGACGAAAGCGGGTGACCACGGCTCGAATGTTGCGTCCATATCCGGACGCTAACCTCCGAAATGCCCGTCTGACCAGGGTTGCAACCTGAGCGTGACGCGCCAGACGTTGTTGCAGGTCGCGCTTCCTCGCGCCTCGGGGCGCGCCCGCCGTGGCCCCTGCGGGGGCGTCGGTCCCTGCACCCACCGGGCCCGCGGGCACCATCGCTGCGCACCCACCGGGCCCGCGGGCACCATCGCTGCGCACCCACCACGGCGTCACCGCGCCCGCCAGCAGCGCTCGCCAGCAGCGCCCGCGGCAGCTACGCCGGCGTGACGAGCCGCGCCTCGTACGCGAAGACCGCGGCCTGCGTGCGGTCGCGCAGCCCCAGCTTCACCAGCACCCGGCTCACGTGCGTCTTGATCGTCGACTCGGCGACGACCAGGTGCGCGGCGATCTCCGCGTTCGACAGCCCCTGCGCGATCAGCACCAGGACCTCCGTCTCGCGCTCCGTCAGATCCCCGACCTGCGCGGGCGCGCCCACCTTGGGCGCCGCCTGGTTGAGCCGGGAGAACTCGGTGATCAGCCGACGCGTCACGGTCGGCGCGAGCAGCGCCTCGCCGGCGGCGACGACCCGTACGCCCTCCGCGAGCTGGCGCGCGGAGGCGTCCTTGAGGAGGAAGCCGGAGGCGCCGGCGCGCAGCGCCTGATACACGTACTCGTCCAGGTCGAAGGTGGTCAGCACCAGCACCTTGGACTCGGCGTTCGAGGCGACGATCTCGCGGGTGGCCTCGATGCCGTTCAGCTCCGGCATGCGGATGTCCATCAGGACGACGTCCGGGACCAGCTCGGCGACCTTGGCGACGGCCTCCCGGCCGTTCACCGCCTCGCCGACGACCTCGATGTCCGGCATCGCGTTCAGCAGGACCGAGAAGCCCTCCCGGACCATGATCTGGTCGTCGACGATCATCACGCGGATGGTGCGCTCGCTCACGCCGTGCCCTCCTTGTCGTTCGTCTGCGTGCTCTCGGAGAGCGGTACGGGCACGAACGCGGTCACTTCGTACCCGCCGTCCTCCGTCGCCCCCGCGGTCAGCTCGCCGTTGAGCATGCTCACCCGCTCCCGCATCCCGGTGATGCCGTGCCCGGCGCCCGGCGACGGCTTGACCAGCCCGCTGGGCGCGGTGTTGACCACCCGCAGCCCGAGCCCGCCGAGCACGTACGAGACCTCCACCTTCGCCGACGACCCGGGGGCGTGCCGCAGCGCGTTGCTCAGCGCCTCCTGGACGATCCGGTACGCGGACAGCTCGACCCCCGGCGGCAGCGGCCTGACCGCGCCCGTGCCGGTCTTCGTCACGTCGAGCCCGGCGTCGCGGACGTTGGCCAGCAGGTTCTCCAGGTCGGCGAGCACGGGCTGCGGCGCGTCGGGCGCCTCGTAGTCCTCCGCGCGGACGACCCCGAGGATGCGCCGCAGCTCGGTGAGGGCGGCGACGGCGTTCTCCCGGATCGTCGCGAACGCCTTCTCCAACTCCTCCGGCGGGTTCTCCACCCGGTAGGGCGCGGCTTCGGCCTGGATGGCGACGACGGACATGTGGTGCGCGACGACGTCGTGCAGCTCGCGGGCGATGGTGGTGCGCTCCTCCAGCAGCGTGCGCTTGTCCCGCTCGACGGCGGTCACGGTCCGCTCGGCCTGCACTTCCTGCTCGGCGGCGCGGACTTCCTGCTCGGCGGAGCGCCGCACGTTGATCACGGTCGCACCGAGCAGCACCAGCGCGGAGAACAGCAGCATCTGCGGAATGATGCTGTCGTAGTAGCGCGCCATGAAGATGTCGGCGAGCAGCCCCGTGAAGGCGGTGAGCACCCACATCCACACGGCGGTGCGCGGCCGGGTCCGTATCGTCACCACGAACATGATCAGCAGGTGCGCGGCGAACGCGGCCGGGGTCCAGGGCCAGAGCCCCCACGATTCGAGCGACGACAGCACGGGCGCGGCCAGCAGCGAGACCCAGAAGGCGCCGACGGGCCGCACCAGCAGCATGAGGGTGATCGCCGCGGGCACCAGGGCCTGCGACAGCACCCGTACGTAGTCCCCGCCGATGAAGGTCGCCGCACTGAGGCACATCACGGCGGCCACCCCGACGATCAGCGCGTGCAGCCCCCACTGCGCACGCTCCCGAATCCGTTCGGGAAGCTTGCGCATCAGGGGCCCGTCGGTGCGCAACGGCGCCAGCGGACGGTACGCGAAGGCGTCGTGGAAGAGATCCTGCCGGAGGCCCTGGAGGACCCCGACGGCCAGGCGGTATTCGGGGCTGCGGGTCGTCTCAGTCACAGGTTGAACGGTACGGGGGCGAGGGGGCGGGGTCGTCCGCACAGGTATGGATCCTGGCGGGTCCGTCTTGAGGACTACGGGGCCGTCTTGCGACCTAGCCGCAGGTCACGGCGGTGACCACGACGACGAGCGGCCCCCCCGGGGTGGTCCGGCGGCGCCGCTTCGAGGAACCGGCTGCCCAACGGCACATGGATCCCGCCGCGGCGGGGCACGCTTATGCCCGTCGGCAGAGGCGTTCGACGGGGGGCGGGGAATGAGACGGTTACGGGGAATGCGATCGGCCGCCGCCGGGGTGGCCGCCGCCGCGGCGGCGCTGCTGCTTGCGGGGTGCAGCCAGCCGACGGACTACAGCGAGATCGTCACCTTCACCGACGAACACGGCCGCGCCTGCACCGCGGCGGTCGTCGTCGACCAGGAGCAGAACGAGGGCGACGACTACCAGGTCTCCAGCCTCGACTGCGACTACCCACCGGAGGGCCGCACCCCGGGTCCGACGCGGTACTCGCCCCTGCCGGAGCGGAACGGGGGCTGACCGGCCCCCACGGCCGGCCCTCAACCTCGCCGCGCGGCGCCTTCGGGCCACACGACATCAACGGGTACGCCGGCCGCTCGGGCTTCGAGCACGGTGTCTGCGGTGCCGCCGCCCTTACCGGTGGGCGGCTGGCCGTCCCACACCGCCACGAGCCGGTCGGCACGCTCGATGAGAACCGCATTGGCGGCTTCGTACGCCTGCCGGTTGGCCGTCTCGTGGGAAAGGGTCACGGTCTCCTCGGCGGCTTCGACGAGGCGGTCGAAGAGAGCAGCGTGATCGGGCTTGACCTTGTTCCGTCGGTAGTCCCGGGAAGGGACGACGACCGTCAGCCGCCCGCCCGCGGCGAGCACGGCCTCGGCGAAGACCGAGTCACTGCCCTTCGCGATGCAGGAGACACCGACGAGCCGCCCCTCGCGGGCGTGCTGCCCGAGGAGGTCGTCCAGAGCTGCGCGGACGAGGGGGACGCTGTCCTGGGTCAGGTCCATGTGGCCGGTCACGGCGATGGTCGTCACGTTTCCCTCTTCCACGGGTGAGAGTTCCTGCGGCGCATCACGGTGGAGCACTTGGGCGAAGCGCCCGGCGAGGAACGGAGTCTGTGAAGCGTGCGGGCCTGGGGCGTGGTGCGAGTCAGGTGGTCGCTGCGACGCGATCGGCCGGTCGGGACGTTCAGCAGGGCTTCAAGGCGTTGTGCAGCCAGTCGAGAGGGCCTTGGGACAGCAGTTCGTCCGCGAGCTTGCGGGCGGTGTCGGTGGTCAGGCGGGCGCGGCTGTTGTCGATCCACCGCTGGGCACTCTCGTGGCCCCGGGCTCGGTACTCGATCCCCTGGAGCATGCATTCGAGCTTGTCGGCGTCGCGGGCGCAGACGGCTTCGGGTGTCTCTTTGGCCTCGTACTCCGCGACGATGTCACGCACCCTCGCCGCGAGCACCTCCGGCATGCCGGTGGTCTGGTCTGCTGTGACGACCTCGGGATCCGCGCTGGGCGCGTACTTCTTGCCGAGGTGGTTCACGTCCCCGGTGCGCGTCTCCTGGGAGTCATGCCACACGGCGAGCAGCGCTGCCCGTGCGGGGTCTGCCCCTTCCAACTCCGCGATGACGGACGCGATCAGAGACGTGCGCCACGAGTGCTCGGCCACGCTTTCGGGGTCCCGGACGCCCGCCATCCACCAGCCTGTTCGGCGGGCGTGCTTCAGTGTGCCCGCCTCGTACAGGAAGTGCGCCACAGCGGACAGGCCGTCAGCCACGGTCCATCTCCTCTCACGCCTCGGTGAGGCGGATTGCGTATCGGATGCCTTCCAGCTCACGGCGCGCCCGCGCCGACAGCTCTGAGCCATCCAACATCACGGGCAGGTGGTCGCGCAGTCGTTGGACGACTGGGGATCCGGGGCGGAGCAGATTTGCGCGAGCGGTGAGCAGGGCCCACAAGGTGTGGACGTTCAGTTCAAAGAAGCCGTGCTGAGGTGTGAGGCCACGTACCAGGTGAGTGATCAGCCGTTCTCCTTGCCACACACCGACGCCTGCCGCGATGAAGTCGTCCGAGAGTTCGACGGGAGTTTCACCGATCCAGTTCGCCCAGTAGTTGAGGTTGGCGGTCTCTCCTGCGTCGTTGTCGGCGAGGGCGTGGGAGATGAAGTGCTCCATGCGTTCGCGATCACCTTGACGGGCAGCCACAGTCGCGACGGAGCGCGCGTTGAGCCACCGCTTCAGCCAGTCGTCCGGGCGCTCAGTCTGCTGCTGGTGAGCCAGCCAATCGGTGGTGTCGGGAGCGTCGTCGTAGCCAGACAAGTAGAGAGCTTGCCGACGCAGCAGGAAACAGTCCGGCCCGCGAGCGTGTTCGGCGGTGTGGCGTGTCGCGATGAAGAACCGTCGCCGCTCCGAGTCGGGTAGTTCGGGGAATTTCGGCACGGGGCCCCGTCGGGGCCTCGGCGGCGGGGGGAGGTCCCTCAAGGGCGTGGGGGTGACCCTACTGAGCGGCCATGCGAGGACTTCCACGAGATCGCGCTGCATCACCCAAACCCCCATGGGGTTCTCCTCCGAAGGAGGATCGTCCAGCACGCTGGTCAACAGGATGTCCGCCTCCATAGCTCGATCCAATGTGAGCAAGAGCGCAGGGGCAGTGCCCAGCCGGAGAAGATGGTGCCGATGGGCAAGCATCTGCCCGACGGGCACCGCGGTCAGTGGTCTGCGTCCGGATTCCCAGCCCGCGATGGTGTCGACCGAGGTGCGGAGGCGCTCGGCAAGGGCGTCTTGGGTCAAGCCGAGTTGTTCTCGGACGAGGCGGAAGACGTACCCGGAAGTCGTCCCGCCGCGCTTGCGCGGCGTTGCCTTACCCCCGGTCAGGGTTGAGGCGTTCGACGTACCCATAGTGCCTCCTCACAGCCCGAGTTGAGGTCAGATACCCGTACCCACAGTCACTTCAGGCGGCGTTCGCAGCTTCCTAGAGTCGGAATCGTGATGACCGGCTACTGAGCGTAGTAGGAAGGCGGCTGTCGTGGACCCTGAACACAATCTGCGTGACACGTATGGGGAGTCAGGTGCTGAAGCATTCGCGAGGATGACGCCCTGCGCGAGGGAACAGCCGCCACGTCCGGCGCCCGAGCCACCTGCGATGACGTTGCGGGTGTATCGGGTGGGTGCGGATGGGACGCGGTGGCCGGTGGAGCGGGAGGTGCGGGTGCGGGCGTCGGATGATGTCGTGCCGGAGCCGATGAAGTTTCCGCCGTGCTCGTGCCCGCGTTGCTCCGGGAGGGCCGGGTGAGCCCCGTCGTGAGCTTGGTGGATGTGACCCGGGACGTACGTCTCGCGGGCGCGGTCTGTCTGACTCGGCCGCCGAACAGCGCCGTTGAAGGGCTACGGGATCGGTTGCGGGCCCACATCACCATGTTGGCTGGGCCTGCTGAGGCGTACGGGCGCAGTCTGGGCGGGGAGTGGTACGGGCAGTACGTGTTGACGTGTGTTGCGAGTGCGCGGAAGGCGGCGGCGGGGGTCGAGCCGGAGATTCGGATCGATGAAGAGCTGTTGCTGTTGGCGGAGTACGTGAAGACGCTGCTGATGTACACGGGGCGTAAGCCGCGGCACAGCGCGTGATCTCCGTGTGCCGACGCGACGCGACGTGACCCGGGCAAGGGGCCAACGCGTCGGCACACGGGTCCAACCGGCCCCGGTCCTGTATCTCCGATCCCCCGCGACAGGGCCGGGGCCACCCACCCACAGGAGAACAACATGCTGATCCTGATCCCCATCGGCCGCGCCAAGCTGACCACGGCCGACGTCACGACGTGCGAGGCGTGCTGGCGCCAACCCGTGAGCGTGATCCGCAGCGCACCCGGTGTCCGGGACCTGCTGTGCGATGCCTGCGCCACCGAGGGCAACCCCGTACGCGTCGAACTCTTCCCGCCGCTGGGGGTCTACCGCCTCACCGAACGTCGACTCGAAGCCGGCAAGCACGGGAAACCAACCCCGCAGTTGCCACCGGACCCCGGCCCACACCCACCACGACCCGCGCCGACACCCACACCCGGCGTACCCCCGGTGTAGACCCCGGTCCGGTTCTTCGCACACGCGGAGACCACGACGCGCGGTCGGTGGCGATCATCACCGTCCGCGGAACACCTCCGCTGGGCGGAGACCACGTCAAGCTCAAGAGCGACATCGAGGAGGCTGGCGGAACAACTCCGCGTGCGCGGAGACCACCCTTCCCGACCTGCGGTGTCAACGTCGCTTTGCTGGTTCTTTGCCTGAGGCAGGCTCGGCCACCACCCCCAACACTGGAGCCAACGCCGCCTCCAGATCCTCGGGCCCGCGGTAGTGCACCCCCGTCATCCCCAGGTCGATCGCCGCCGCCACGTTTTCGAGGCGGTCGTCCACGAAGAGGCACCGATCCGTGGCCACGCCGGCGCGCTCGGCGGCGAGTTCGTAGATGGCGCGGTCGGGTTTGGCCAGGCCCACGCGTGCGCTGCTGACGACGTGGTCGGCGAGGTTGGTGAGTCCTAGCGACTCCAGGTCCCGTTCCAGGTCGAGCGTCGCGTTCGTCACCAGGACCAGTGGTACGTGTCTCCTGGCCTGACGGAGTAGGGCGACAACGGCGGCGTCAGCGTGGAAGGGCACGTGCACGAAGGCCGTTCCCAACTCGCGTGCCTGCGAAGGCGAAACGTGGGGCTCCAGTGCCCGTGCGATGGAGTCCACCCACTGGTCCGTGGTGATCTGGCCGAGGACCAGGGGGCCGTCCACCTCCGGTGCGAAGGCGATGCCCGCGGTGGTTCCTTCGGTCAGCCCTGCGCGTCGTTCCAGTGCGTTCACATGGGTCTGGTCGTAGAACCGGATGACGTTGTCCAGGTCGCACAGCACCGCGGACCAGGGGCGCGTGTGCGTGCCGCGCGTCGTCATGGCTTGCGAGCCACCCCGCCCCAGCCGGCCCGTACGGTCAGCTTGCCGGTCGTGGGCTCGGGGCGCCAGTTGGGCCAGGAGACGAAGCCGGGTTCGACCAGTTCGAGGCCGTCGAAGAAGGCGCGCGTCACCTCGGGCTCGCGGAAGATGTACGGGATGGCGCCGCTGTTGTTGTACTCGTCCTGTGCCCGCCGATGGGCCTCGTTGTCCGCGGTGGCGTGGCTGAGGGAGAGGTAGCTCCCCGACGGCAGCCGGTCGACCAGCCGCCGTACGAGGGACAGCGCGTCGTCCCAGTCCACGATGTGCCCGAGCACGTCATTGATCACCAGCCCGATCGGCTGGCTGAAGTCCAGCGTCTTGGCAGCCCCTTCGACGACCGAGTCCGTGTCCCGCATGTCCGTGAGGACGTAGTCCATGGACCCCTCGGACGTGCTCTCGCCCATGGATTCGACGTGCAGGAGGACGAGCCGGTCGTGATCGACGTACACCACCCGCGACTCGGGTGCGATCCGCTGCACCACCTGGTGGGTGTTGTTGGCGGTCGGCAGCCCGGCCCCGACGTCGAGGAACTGCCGCACGCCGGCGTCCCGCGTCAGATACGTCACGGCCCGTACGAGGAAGTCCCGCGACTCGCGCGCCATCGGCTCGATGAGCGGGAACTTCTCCCGGTAGGCGTCACCGGCGACCTGGTCGGCGGCGTAGTGGTCCTTGCCTCCGAGCCAGTAGTTCCAGACGCGTGCGCTGTGGGCGACGGAGGTGTCAATTGCTGGTGGCTGCTGGTCGTTTGGCATGAGGTCTAGCCTTCGGCTGGTGGGGCTATGACGCAAGAATGCATGTGTGATTCACGGGGTGTACGCCGACGAGATGGAGACCCCGCCCGCGCGGGGACCCCCTCGGAAACGCGATCAGCTCGGCGAACAACGGCGGACCACCCCCGCCCGCGCGGGGACCACACCAGCCGCCAGCAGCAGGAAACCAACGACCTCGGACCACCCCCGCCCGCGCGGGGACCACGTGCGCGGTGGACACGACCATGTCCGCCGACTCGGACCACCCCCGCCCGCGCGGGGACCACTCCAGGGCCTCCTGCACGGCAGTCTTGATGCGCGGACCACCCCCGCCCGCGCGGGGACCACTCCATGCCCTGCGGCATGGACACGGGCCTGGCCGGACCACCCCCGCCCGCGCGGGGACCCCCTCTGCATCGCCGTTCGAGGTGCGATGCAAGGCGGACCACCCCCGCCCGCGCGGGGACCCCGAGGAGGCGGCCGACTTCGGCGAGGGACCGTCCGGACCACCCCCGCCCGCGCGGGGACCCCTGGTCCATGGGCATCCGCCTCCACGGGTTCGGCGGACCACCCCCGCCCGCGCGGGGACCCCGGTCGGCGGGTGCCCGAGCTCGGGCGGCGCGCCGGACCACCCCCGCCCGCGCGGGGACCCCGATCTCCACGGTGGCCTCGGGGTTCTCGGTGACGGACCACCCCCGCCCGCGCGGGGACCACGTCGACCGCGACGTCACCGTTGATCAGCTCGTCGGACCACCCCCGCCCGCGCGGGGACCCCCTTCCCGACCCGCGGCGTTCAAGGGGCGTTGCTCTTCCTTTGCCTAGGCCGACACCGAGGGCCATGAGCGCATGATGCCAGGAAGGGAACAACCCCTGCACGCCCCGGAGTTGCAGCCAGCCAACATGAGCCGAATCCGCGGCGCGTACCCCCTCCCGACCGACGAGGCGGCGCCAGGTTGGGCACGGGTTCACTCGTGAGTGACAGCCCGTCCCCCACGCTCCCCAGCGCCGTCGGGTTCGGCAGAGGTGGCGCACGGCCGGGACGCGGAGCCACCCCGGAACCCCCACAACAGCGCCCCGGCCACCAGCGCAGCGACCGCCAGCAGCCACGGCAGTGGGCCCGATGGCAGAGCGGTGACGAGCAAGCCGGTCAGGGCGGCGGTCAGTTGGAGGGAGAGGGACTGGACTGACAGGGCGGTGGCGCGGCCCGTGCTGGGGACGCGGCGGTGGAGGAGGTCGTTCTCGTTCGGGCCCGTTGCGCCGAGGCCGAGGTAGATCAGGGCGTAGCCGATGGCGGCGAGGGACAGGGGGAACGGGCCCGCGAACGCCGTCGTCAGGCTGAGGAGTAGCAGTCCGGCCGCGCTCGTGCCGAGGCTGGTCACGACGGCGCGTTCGCCGCTGCCGGTCAGGCGGGCCGTCAGCGGTGCGAGGTGGGCGCCGACGGCGGCGCAGGCGAAGCCGGTGCAGGCGAGGGCGGCGAAGAGGACCGCGCCGGACTCGGATGCGCCGGTGAGGTCGGCGGCGCGGCCGGGGGTGAGGAGTTCGACCGTGGCGAGGGCGCTGCCCGCGGCGGCGGCGCTGAGGAGGACGCGGCGGACCAGGGCGTCGCGGCCGCCCAGGCGTAGGCCGCCGGCGACGGTGGTCGGGACGTCGCGGAGGACGTTTCGTAGGGTGGCCGGCGGTCGGGGCGGTTCCGGGAGTGCGGTCAGGGCGTAGGAGACGAAGGCGATCTCGACGGCCGCGCCCAGCAGCAGCGGTACGGAGAGCGGTACGACCAGCCCGGACGTCGTCTCGGCCAGCCGCGCCCCGAGGTCGGGGCCGAGTCCGAGCAGCCAGGGCAGGGCGCCGCCGATGAGGGTGCCGGCGGCGAGGGCGGCGTCCGTTGCGGAGGCGCCGCGGGCCAGGCCGGTGCGCAGTTCGGCGTCGGGGCCGGCGTGGGCGTGGACGGTGTCGACGTACCAGGCTTCCGCGGGCCCGCTGGACAGGGCGCGGGCCGCGCCCATCAGGGCCATGCCGAGGCCGAGGAGTACGGGGGTGCTGCCCAGGCCCAGCAGGGTGAGCGCGGCGAGGTTCAGCAGGCCGGCGGCGGCGAGGACGGCGCGGCGGCCGAGGACGTCGGACAGCCCTCCGGTGGGCAGTTCCAACGCGGCGGTGGTGAGGGAGTGCGCGGCGAAGAAACCTGCGACGGCCGCCATCGCCATGCCGCGTTCGGTGAACAGCAGGACGAGGGGGGCGATGCTCAGCCCGAGCGGGAGCCAGAACAGGGCGCTGACGGTGACGTACCGGCGGCGCGCGGTCCGTACGTCCAGCGTCACGAAACGTCCTCGTCCTTGACGCCGGGCGGGCGGGGGGCCAGCGGCAACCCCGCGGCGAGGAACATGACCTGGGCGGCGCGCGGGTCGTCCGCGTCGCGGGCGGTCAGTTCGTTCAGGGTCCGGTCGATCACGTCCCAGAGTTCGGTGAGGGACTCGGGGGTCAGACGGGGCATCAGGTCGCTGATCCCGGACGGTTCCACCCACGCCTCATCGAGCCGTCCTTCGGCCATGTCCGCTTCGTGTTGTACGAGCGAAGCCTCCAGGTGCTCGACTTGGACCCGGCGCGTCACGGTGACGTAGGCGCGGCTCCCGGGCGACGCCTCCATGGCCTTGTTGCTCCAGGAGGTCACGGAGTGCACCGCCCGCCAGCGCCGCTCGCGCCCGTCGCGGTGCTCGGCCTCGGCGACGAACGCGTACTTCGCCAGTACGCGCAGGTGGTAACTGGTCGACGCGGACGACTCCCCGGTCCTGGCGGCGAGTTCGCT
The DNA here is from genome assembly GCF_044328175.1 of Streptomyces sp. NPDC017979. Lineage (NCBI taxonomy): Bacteria > Bacillati > Actinomycetota > Actinomycetes > Kitasatosporales > Streptomycetaceae > Streptomyces > Streptomyces sp. NPDC017979. Next base: position 307,455 of record NZ_JBIRGU010000005.1, read on the forward strand.
GGCGGTCGCGGGGCCGTCCTGCCGGAGGTAGCCGAGGAGGCGGATGCGCAGGGGGTGGGTGAGGGCCTTGAGGGCTGCGGCGTCCTGCTCGGGGTCGAGTACGCGCTCCTGGGAGCGCCGGTCCTCCTGGCGGGGCTGCCGGTCGTCCCGCTGGTTGGGCTGCTGGTTGGGCTGGTCACCGGGCATGACAGGGAGAGTAGGGCCGGCCGACGGGTTTCCCAAAGGAATTTTTGCAAAATTTCTTTGGGAGTTTGGATGAGGGGCCGCAGCCGTCGGGCGGCGGCAGCATCAGCCGCCCGTCCGGACGAGCCCGCCCGCATCCGTCCCCCTTGGCTGAGAATGGTGTCGTTCAACCGTGCGAGGAGAGCAGATGCCGGAAAGCAAGCCGGTCATGTCCCGGGCGTTCAAGGTCGGGGTGTGGCGGTCGTACATGGAGGTCCACCAGCGGGTGCTGGCGGAGATCGGACGCGCCCTCGACGAGCGGCACCGGCTGTCGGTGAGCGAGTTCGACACGCTCGTGAACATCCCCCTGGACGGCGTCCGGCTGAAGGTCCTCGGCGAGCGCACGGTACTGACGCAGAGCGCGGTGAGTCGGATGTGCGACCGGCTGGCCAGGCGCGGGCTGGTGACCCGCACCCCCGTCGCGGAGGACCAGCGGGGCGCGCTCGTACGGCTCACCGACGAGGGGCGGACGCTGCTCAGGGAAGCCGTGCGGACCAACGCCGAGGTGGTCGAGAAGACCTTCACCTCGCATCTCTCCGACGACGACCTCGTGGCCCTGAACGCGGTGCTCGGCCGACTCGCTCCGGAGTCCGTCGACGAGCAGTGCGACACCCCGCGGTGATACGGGCCGCGCAGGCAGTGGCGTAGCTCACATCCAAAACCCGACTTGGCTGGAATGAGACCACACCCATGACGGTTTAGATGTATGCGCACGCAACAAAAAGCGCACCTGAGACGGCCGTCACCGCGGCCCCTTCCAAGGGACACAGGACATGAGCAGCAACAGCTACGTCACCAACCGCCTCACCCCCGAGAACACCGGGATCCTGCTGGTCGACCACCAGGCCGGGCTGATCCTGGGCGTCCAGGACCACGACCAGAACGAGGTCCGCCGCAACGCGCAGGCCCTGGCCCGTACCGCCAAGGTCTTCGGCCTCCCGATCGTGGCCACCACCTCCGCTCCCCAGGGCCCGAACGGACCCCTCCTCCCGGAGCTCGTCAACGAGCTGCCCGCGGGCGCCCCGATCATCCACCGCAGCGGTGAGGTCGACGCCTTCGACGACCCGGCGTTCGACGCCGCCGTCCGCGCGATGGACCGGCCCAACCTGGTCATCGCGGGCGTCATCACCGACGTCTGCTTGATGTTCGCCTCCCTCTCGGCGCTCGGCCGCGGCTACGAGGTCCACTCCGTCACCGACGCGTCGGGCACCACGAACAAGCTCGCCCGCGAGACCTCCCTGCTGCGCCTCCAGAACGCCGGCGCGACGCTCAACAGCACGGTCGGCGTGATATCCGAGCTGCTGCGCGACTGGAAGAACCCCGGCGGCCCCGGCACCGCCGACATCTTCAGCAACCTCGCGATGCCGTTCTACGGCGCGGTCAGCGCGGCCCACGCCTCGGCGAGCGGCAACAACGGCTGACCGGCTGATCCGGAGCGGTCGGAATCCCCCGCGGGGGCGGGCACGGCGCCCGCCCCCGCGCTGCGTCGCACCCGGAAACGGCGTCCACCCCCGCCCCTCACGGCAGCGTCAGCCCCCACGCCCCCGCCCGCACCACCCACGTGCGGGTGCGGACCGGGCCCGTGGGCTGGGTGTCGGCGCGGTAGCGGAAGTCGGGGCCGGAGACCGTGATCGTCGTGGCCGTCGCGGTGAGCGGGGGGCCGGGGACGCGGGGGTGGACGGTGACCTCCGCGCGGCCCGGGGCGTGCGGGTGGAGGGTGCGGAGCGTGACCGCGTCGACCTCCTGGTCCAGGTCGCACAGGAGCGCGCCGTCCGCCTCGACCCGGAGGCGGTGCGGGCGGGGGGCGGACGGCTGGCGGGCGGGAGCGCGGACCAGGCCGCGCAGGAGCGTGCGGTACGCGTGGCGCAGGCCGCCCGCCGCGACCGGCACCGCGGCGGGGGGCGGGTCGAGCGGGGCGGGGCCGTGCGCCGGCAGCTCGGGCGGGGCGTCGGGGCACGGCCCCGGCGCGGCAGGTGCGGTCGGCGCGACCGCCGGGATCGTCACGTCCCCGACCACCACGCCGTCGCTCTCGTCCACCAGCAGGTCCAGCCGGCGTACGCCCCCGTCCAGCACCGCCCGCGCCGCCGCGACCGGGCCGGGCGGGACGCCCAGCGCGTGGGCGAGGTGGACGTCGGCGCCCACCGGGACGTGGCCGAGGGCGCCGTCGCCCAGCCAGCGGTCCCGGTGCAGCAGGGACACCGCCCGCAGCAGCGCCCGGTCGTCCCCGACGATCACGGGGCGCCGCTGGCCCCTGCGGGCCAGGGCCCGCGCGAACTCCTCAGGACTCTCCGGCAGGCTGATTTTCGCTGCTGAGCCACCACACAAAACGTCTTTCGCGATCCGCACGGACTCGCCGTCGATTCGGCGGGCGACCGGGTCGATGACCACCAGCAGCTGGTCGTGAGCCGACACCTCGGTCCTTCCTCGGGTAGCATCTTTGTGCAAGAGCCCCTTGCGCTATTGCGCCAGGGGCTTCGTCTATTCCGGGGCAACCGGTCCAACGGATCCAGGAACAACAAGGGACGCACTGATCCCCCTGACCTTGGACATGCCCCGCCCGGAAGGGGTGTACGCCTGTGCCCGCACTTGTGCTGCTCGGTGCTCAGTGGGGTGACGAGGGCAAGGGAAAGGCCACCGACCTGCTCGGTGGATCCGTTGACTACGTGGTGCGTTACCAGGGCGGCAACAATGCCGGCCACACGGTCGTCGTAGGCGACCAGAAGTACGCACTGCACCTCCTCCCCTCCGGGATCCTCTCACCGGGGTGCACCCCGGTCATCGGCAACGGCGTCGTCGTCGACCCCGCCGTGCTGCTCTCCGAGCTGAGCGGGCTCAACGACCGGGGCGTGGACACCTCCAAGCTCCTGATCAGTGGAAACGCTCACCTGATCACCCCGTACAACGTCACGCTCGACAAGGTGACGGAACGGTTCCTCGGAAAGCGCAAGATCGGGACGACGGGCCGTGGCATCGGCCCGACCTACGCGGACAAGATCAACCGCGTCGGCGTCCGCGTCCAGGACCTGTACGACGAGTCCATCCTCACCCAGAAGGTCGAGGCGGCGCTGGAGTCCAAGAACCAGCTCCTCGCCAAGGTCTTCAACCGGCGCGCCATCGAGACCGGCCGGATCGTCGACGAGCTGCTCCAGTACGCGGACCAGATCAAGCCGTACGTCGCGGACACCACCCTCGTTCTGAACGACGCCATCGACGCGGGCAAGGTCGTCCTCTTCGAGGGCGGCCAGGGCACCCTGCTCGACGTGGACCACGGCACGTACCCCTTCGTCACCTCGTCGAACCCGACGGCCGGCGGCGCGTGCACGGGTGCGGGCGTCGGCCCCACCAAGATCAGCCGGGTCATCGGCATCCTGAAGGCGTACACCACCCGCGTCGGCGCCGGCCCGTTCCCGACGGAGCTGTTCGACGAGGACGGCGAGGCGCTGCGGCGCATCGGCGGCGAGCGCGGCGTGACCACCGGTCGCGACCGGCGCTGCGGCTGGTTCGACGCGGTGATCGCGCGGTACGCGACCCGGGTCAACGGCCTCACCGACTTCTTCCTCACCAAGCTCGACGTGCTGACCGGCTGGGAGCAGATCCCGGTCTGCGTGGCGTACGAGATCGACGGGAAGCGGGTCGAGGAGCTGCCGTACTCGCAGACCGACTTCCACCACGCGAAGCCGATCTACGAGATGCTGCCGGGCTGGTCCGAGGACATCACCAAGGCGAAGACCTTCGCGGACCTGCCGAAGAACGCGCAGGGGTACGTGAAGGCGCTGGAGGAGATGTCCGGGGCGCCGATCTCGGCGATCGGCGTCGGCCCGGGCCGTACCGAGACGATCGAGATCAACTCGTTCCTCTGAGCCCGCGGGTCTGAGCAAGTGGCCCGCGGCCTGAGCCCGTGGCCGGGGGCGTGAGCCAGTGGTCCGGGAGGTGAGCCCGTGGTCCGGGGCGGCGGACGTCGCCCTGGGCCGAGTGGGTGTCAGCCGTACGGCCGAGGGCGTACGGCGCTGCTGAACCGTTTATCCGGGCCGGGGGTCTGAACCGACCCCCGGCCCGGACGGCTTTCCGGACCGTCCGGCCGTTGCGCCGTCCGCTCGAACTCGCGCCTACGCGCGGCACTTGATGGTTACGCATGGTGGCAACCCGCGCTCTGTCCGTGAGCGCGAGAGTGTGAGGAGTGCCTCTGATGCGTCCTGTCCTGAAGACGGCCGCGGTGCTGACCGCGGTGGGTGCGGCCCTGACCCTGGGACTGCCCGGCACCGCGACGGCGACGGCCCCGGTGCCGCTCGGCGAGCAGAAGGCCGCCGCGGTCAGCGTCCAGAAGGTCACGCTGCGACTGGCGAGCGACCCCGGCCAGGCGGCCGACGTCAAGGGTGCCTCGACCGCGAACGGCGCCGAGGTCATCCAATGGGCGCTGCACCGCGGGGCGAACCAACTCTGGGAGCCGGAGGCCACGGGCGGCGGCTACTACCGCTTCAAGTCGCTCAACAGCGGCCTGTGTCTGAACGTCCGGGGCGGCGGCAACGCGGACGGCGCCCAGATCATCCAGTGGACCTGCGGCAACGCGGCGAACGAGCAGTGGAAGTTCGTCGCCAAGGGCACCGGCTACCAGCTCGTGGCCCGCTCCAGCGGCAAGTGCCTGAACGTCCAGGGCGGGGTGGGACAGGGCCGGAACCTGATCCAGTACACCTGCACGGCCAACGGCGTCGCCAACGACGTCTGGCTGCCGGTCTGGGAGACCGTCTGACCTTCGGTGCTCGTGCTGCGCGCCCCGGCGATGGCGTCATCGCCGGGGCGCGCCGGCGGGCGGCGGAATGCGGGTGACGAGGGCACGTGCCGGGTCGTACGGTGGTGTGCATGGGTTCTCTGTGACGGTCCCCGCGTGACCGCGTCGAGCATCGGCTCCGCGTCGCGCGTTCTCATCCGTGCTTCCCAGGCCCCTTTTGGCGTGCGCGGATGCGTCCATCTGCCCGTTCCCACCGGCTCGGCCGAGAACAGGGGACTGCTCATGCGTTCTGCACTACCGGCAAGTTCTGCACCACCTGCAAGCTCCGCGCTTCCTGCCCGTTCTGCGCTTCCTGCACCTCCCGCGCTTCCTGCCGGTTCTGTGTTTCCCGCGCAACTGTCACTGCACGACGTCACCCGTCGCCACGGCGACCACGTCGTCCTGGACCGGGTCTCCTTCACCGTCAAGCCGGGCGAGAAGGTCGGCGTCATCGGCGACAACGGCGCCGGCAAGTCCACCCTGCTCCGGCTCGTCGCCGGGGTGGACCGGGCCGACGGCGGCGAGGTGACCGTCGTCGCGCCCGGTGGCGTCGGGCACCTCGCCCAGGCGTTGGCGCTGCCGCCCGGGGCGACCGTCCAGGACGCCGTCGACCTCGCCCTCGCCGACCTGCGGGAGCTGGCGGCGCGGATGCGGCGGGCCGAGGTCGAGCTGAGCGGCCTCGACGGGGCGGAGCTGGCCGGCGCGTTGGACGCCTACGCAGGGCTCGTCGCCCGCTTCGAGGCCCGCGGCGGCTACGAGGCGGACGTACGCGTCGACGTCGCGCTGCACGGGCTCGGGCTGCCGAACCTCGCCCGCACCAGGCCGCTGGACACGCTGTCCGGCGGCGAGCGTTCGCGGCTCGCACTGGCCGCCACCCTGGCCGCGCAGCCCGAGCTGCTGTTGCTGGACGAGCCCACCAACGACCTGGACGACCGGGCCGTGGGCTGGCTGGAGACGCATCTGCGGGCGCACCGCGGAACCGTCCTCGCGGTCACCCACGACCGCGTGTTCCTGGAGCGGGTCACCTCCACGGTCCTGGAGGTCGGCGAGGGGCGGGTGACGCGCCACGGCGACGGCTACGACGGCTACCTCGCCGCGAAGGCCGCCGAACGCCGGCGCCGAATCCAGGAGTACGAGCAGTGGTGCGCGGAACTCGCCCGCAGCCGGCGGCTGGCCGAAGCCGGCGCGGCCCGGCTCGACGCCATCCCGCGGAAGCTGCCGCTGGCCGGGTTCCGCCCCCGCAGCCGCGGGCACGGCACGACGGGCCGCATCCGCAACGCGAGGGAGCGCGCAGCACGGCTGACGGCGAACCCCGTCGCACCGCCGCCCGACCCGCTGGTGTTCGCCGGCCGCCCCACCGCCGCGGCCGGGGTCGAGGAGGCGTCGCAGCCGGCGGCCGAACTCGTCGGCGTACGGGTCGGGGACCGGCTGCACGTGCCGGAGCTGCGGATCGGCCACGGCGAGCGGCTGCTGATCACCGGCCCCAACGGCGCGGGCAAGACCACGCTGTTGCGGGTGCTCGCGGGCGAACTCCGCCCGGACGACGGCACGGTGCGCACCCACGGCCGCGTCGGGCACCTGCGGCAGCAGCCGACCGCCTGGCCGGACGGGCTGACGCTGCCGCAGGCGTTCGCCCACGGCCGGCCGGGCCATCCGGACGAGTACGTCGACGAGTTGCTGTCACTGGGCCTGTTCGCGCCGGCCGCGCTACGGCTGCGGGTGGGCGAGCTGTCCTACGGCCAACAGCGCCGGATCGAACTGGCCCGCCTGGTCAGCGACCCGGCCGACCTGCTGCTCCTGGACGAGCCGACGAACCACCTCGCGCCGGCCCTGGTGGAGGAGGTGGAGGACGCGCTGACGGACCACCCGGGCGCGGTCGTGATCGTCACCCACGACCGCCGGGCACGGGCCCGGTTCACCGGAACGCGCCTGGAACTGGCCGCAGGCCGGGTCGCCGACCGTACGGAGGCGCCGGTGGCGGGCTGAGCCGGTGCGGGCACGTACGGGCGGCGACCTCGGGACTCCGCCCGTACGTTGACCGCACTGCTCACGCCTGCTCCTCCGTGCGCTGGGCGGCGAGGCCCTTGACGAGGGTCTGCGCAGCGATCTCGAACTGGGTGTCCCAGTCGCCGAGGAAGTCCTCCAGATGTGCGGCCAACGTCGGGTACGAAGCGTGCCGTTCGGTGATCAGCCCGCGCAGCGCGTCGCGGCTGCCGACCTCGGCCCGTTCCGCCCAGGCGGCCTGGGTCGAGGCGGTGGCGATGACGAGGTTCGACACCGCCGCGGCGGTCGCCGCGAGCGTGGGGCCCGCGAAGCCGGCCCGGGTCAGCGCGGCGTACACGCTCTCCGAGCGCTCCAGCGCGTGCGGCCCGGCCAGCGGTCGGGTGCCGGCGAGCGACGCCGCCCACGGGTGGCGCAGCAGCATCGCCCGTAGCTCCCGCATGTAGGCGAGGACGACCTCCCGCCAGTCCCGGGTGCGGTGGCCGTCGGGGAGGCGGATCTCGGCGAACACCTCGTCGAGCGCGAGGTCGAGCACGTCGCCCTTGGTCGGGACGTGCCAGTACAGGCTGGTGGCGTGGGCGCCGAGATCGCCGGCGATCTTGCGCAGGCTCAGTTGGTCCACGCCCTCGCGGTCGAGCCGGTCGACGGCCGTCGCGACGATCCGTTCGCGGCTCAGCCCGGGCGCCTTGCGGCGGCGCTGCGGCTCGCGGAACCACACCGCGCCGGGTGCCCCGTCCTTCGCTCCGCCGTTCCCTGCGTCGTTCTTCGCCTTCTCCGCCACGTGCCGCAGTTTATCGACAGGGGATTCCTCCCCCGTCGGGTTCTCCTACGCTGTAGGTTTTATGCATGACTGTAGGAGACGAGGTAGTGGGTAGTGCCGCGGGCGAGGAACGCGATCCGCGGCGGTGGGTGATCCTGGGCGCGGTCTGCGTCGCGCTGATGGTGATCGTCGTGGACAACACGGTCCTCCACGTCGCGATACCGACCATCGAGGACGACCTGGGCGCCGGCCCGGCCGAGTTGCAGGCGGTGGTCAATGCGTACGTCGTCGTCTTCGCCGGGCTGCTGGTCGCCGCCGGGCTGGTCTCGGACCGCTACGGGCGCCGGCTGGCGGTCGTCGTCGGGTTGGGGATCCTCGTCCTGACCTCGGTGGTGGCGGCGTTCGCGCCGTCGGTGGGCTGGCTGATCGCGGCCCGTACGGTGATGGGCGTCGGCGCTGCGCTGGTCATGCCGGGGACCCTGGCGATCCTCGTGCACGTCTTCGACCCCGACGAACGCGTCAAGGCGTTCGCGGTCTGGTCGGCGGTCGGCTCGGTGGCGATGGCCGCGGGGCCGCTGGTGGGCGGGGTGCTGGTGGACGAGTGGGGCTGGCCCGGGGTCTTCGCCGTCAACGCCGCACTCGCCGGCGTCGCGATCGTGCTGATCGGTCGGCTGGTCCCGGAGTCCCGCGACCGGCAGAACCGGCCCGTCGACGTGCTCGGCGCGGCGGCGATGACGCTGGCCATGGGCTCGTTCGTGGCCGCGGTGACCTTCGTCGCCGAGCACGGCCCGCTGTCGCCGACCGTGCTCGGCTCCCTCGCGGCGACGGTCGTCGGCGCGCTGGTGTTCCGGGCGCGGCAGCGGCGCGCGCGGTCGCCGATGGTCGATGCGCGGCTGTACCGGGACCGTTGGTTCGTCGGCGCCAGTGCCGCGGTCGCGGTCCTCGCCGTCGGCACCGGCAGCGTGCTGTTCGTGCTGACCCAGCACCTGCAACACGTCATGGGCTACTCGCCGGTGCGGGCGGGCCTCGCGATCGTGCCGCTCGCGATCGGGGTGGTGCTCGGCTCGCCCGTCGGAGTCCGGCTGCCCGCGAGGATCGGCCACCGGCGCACGATCGTCGCGGGCTTCACCGTCACCGCGGCCGGTTTCGCCGTGCTCGCCCTGCTGACGCCGAGCAGTCATTACGCGGTCGTCGCGACGGGGCTGCTGCTGGCCGGCGGCGGCTCGGGGCTCGCGTCGCCGGCCGTGCACGCCACCGTCCTCGGGGCGGTGCCGCCGGACCGCGCCGGCATGGGGTCGGCGCTCAACGACACCCACCAACAGCTCGGCATCGCACTGGGCGTGGCGCTCGTCGGCTCGACCGTCGCCGCGGGCTACCGGCACTTCGCGCCCGCGGCGCTGGACGTACGGGCCGGTTCCTCCCTCGGTAGTACGTTGGGTGAACTCTCCGTCGAGCAGCGGGACTTGGTCGACGCCGCGCACTTCGCGTTCACCCGGGCCCAGTCCGTCGCGATGCTCGTCTGTGCCGCGTTCGCCGTCGCCGGTGGTGCCATCGCCTGGCGCGCGCTGGCGCCCGTTCGTCCACGGGAGCCACGGGAGCCACAGGAGTGACGGGAGGTCAGCTCCGTGGTTCCAGCCGGCTGCCGCGCGGCAGCGTCACCGACAGGACGTCGCTGGGGGCGGTGAGTTCGATGCGGTGCCAGCGGCCGCGCGGGACGACGGTCGCGGTGCCGGCCGGCAGTTCGACGGATTCCGGCTCCGCCGCTTCCTGCGGGCGGAGGTGGAGGCGCATGCCGCCGCTGAGACAGGCGACGATTTCGTCCGCCGCCTCGTGCACCTCCCAGTGGTCGGCGTGGACGTCGGCGTCGGTCTCCGCGCGGAAGGCCATCATCTGCCAGGAGTCCCACGCGGGGTCGAACTCCTGTGGCGCTACGGTCACTCGACCGTCGCGGTGGAGGCGGAGGAAGGAGGCGAAGAGGTCGATCGGGGGCACGTTCGCGGCCATGGCGGGGCTCACTCCGCCAGCGCCCGGCGCAGGGCCGTGCACAGGCCGGTGATCTGGCGCCGGGAGACGTCGGCTGACAGCACCGCCTGCGAGCCGTGGAACGTCCCCGCCCACTGGTGCAGCTCGACGGAGACGCCCGCGCGCAGCATCCGCACCGCGTAGTCGACGTTCTCGTCCCGGTTCGGGCAGAACTCCGCGGACGAGACGTACGCGGGCGGCAGCCCGGACAGGTCGGTGGCGCGCGCCGGTGCCGCGTACGGGGTGGCCGGCGTCGTCCCGAGGTAGTGCCGCCAGCACGCGCCCACCATCTCCCGGTTCGCCCACGGGGTGTCGGTGAAGTTCCGCTGCGACCAGGTCTCCTGGCGGTCGTCGAGCGAGGGCTCGTTCAGGAGCTGGAAGTGGATCGACGGGCCCTGTTCGTCCCGGGCGCGCAGGGCGAGCGCCGCCGCGATGTTGCCGCCGGCGCTGTGGCCGCCGACCGCGATGCGCGCCGGGTCGACGCCGAAGTCGGCGGCGTGCTTCGCGGTCCACTCCAGTGCGGCGTACGCGTCGTCCAGCGCGGCGGGGAAGCGGTGTTCGGGCGACACCCGGTACCCCACCGAGACCACCACCGCGCCGGACCCCGCGGCGATCCGGGCGGCCCAGTGCTGCTCGGTCTCCAGGTCGCCCATGACCCACCCGCCGCCGTGCATCCAGACGACGGCGCCGCGCGCCTGGTGCGGCACGTAGATCCGTACGGGCACGTCCGGGTCCCCGGGGACCGTGCGGTCCTCGACGGTCATGCCCGAGGTGTCGGGCGCGGGCCGGGAGGCGGAGCGGTCGGCGTAGTCCTTGCGCATCGCGAACGGGTCGGACAGGTCGGGGCGGGCGAACAGGGGCAGGAAGGCTTCGAGTTCGGGATCCATGCCGACGATCCTCGCCGGTGCGGGCCGCGGAGCCGTCCGCCGTCCGTCGGGCGTCCCGGCCGGATCGTGCGCCGATCGTCGCGCCGCCGGTCGGGGGCCGCGACCTATCCTCCAGCCATGGAGGCACTTGCCGCACGGTTGTCGCACCTGGACGCGCAGGCCGAGGGAGCGATCCGGATCGTGATGTTCTACGACACGCTGATGCGTCGCCGGGTGGACCTGCCGGCGCTGGCCCGGGCGACGGCGGGGCTGGCCGAGTGCGTGGTGGGGATCCGGCTGCACGGCACGGGGTGGACGGTCCGGGTCGGCCCCGACGGCCGCGAGCTGCCGGAGCCGTCCGCCGGTGCGTCGACCGAGCTGCCGATCACGCTCGACGAGGAGGCGATCGGCACGGTCTGGCTGGAACGGCCCGAGGCGACCGGCCCCCTCGACGAAGAGGTCCTCGACCGGCTCGCGATCGCCGCCACGTCCGTCGTCGAACGGTACGGACCGGCCCGTACGACCATGGCGGACCCCGCCCTCGTCGAGCTGGTGGTCAGCGCGGACTGCGACGAGGCGGCCCGGGCGCGGGCGCTGCGGCTGCTCGGCTTCGCGGTCGACGCGCCCGTACGCGTCGTTGCCGTCCGGTCGCCACTGCCGCTCGACCGGATCGGCGCGCTGCTCTGCCCGGCCGGCCTGGTGAAGGCGGCGCCGCTCGCGGACGCGGGCGTGGTGCTGGCCACCGCGGTGGACCGGCGCGAGCTTCCGCCGGGGGTTCGGGCGGGGGTGGGCGGTACGGGCAGCCCCGACCGGTCGTGGTGGCAGGCCCGCACCGCCCTGCGCTTCACCACGGAGCGCGAACCGGTGGTCGACTACGCCGAGTTGGGCGCGCTGGCGCTGCTCGCGCAGGTGCCGGCCACGGCGGTGCGGGCCGACGGTGACGTGGCCGCGGTGGCGGCCCTGGCCGCTGCCGCCGCCGACGACTTGGCGACCCTGGACGCGTACTGCACCACCGGCTCCCTGCGCCGCGCGGCCGACCTGCTGCACCTGCACCACAGCAGCGTCGCCCGCCGCGTGGAACGCATCGGGGCGGCGCTGGGCGTCGACCTCACGTCCCCGGTCGGCCTGGTACGGGCGAGGCTGGCCCTCACGGCGTGGCGCCTGCTCGACGACGCGTAGCCCGCGGTGCGGGTGGGGTTGTGGGGCGGCCTCGCCGTTTCCCTGCGGGATGCGTTGGCCTCTGCGGGCCGTCTGTGGTTGTTCGCGCAGTTCTGCCCCCTGTGCCCAAAGGGCATGGGGGCCCCAGCGCTCCTGATTCGCTCCCCCAATCGCATGCCTGCGGCCCGGTGGTGGGTTGGCCGCGCAACTCCGCCCCCTATGCCCAGAGGGCATGGGGACTCCAGCGCTCCTGAAACCCCCACGCCCTTCGGGCGTAGCGGGGTGCCGCACTACCGGTGGTTGAACGACGGCGGCAACCACATCAGGGGCGCTGGGGGTCCCCCCATGCCCTCTGGGCATAGGGGGCGGAACTGCGCGAATAAGCCCCACCGGGCAGCAGGGGCCGACGCGCCCGCAGGGCTGTGGCGAGTGTGCCTAAGGGCGCTGTGGGTCCCCCCGAGCACGCAAGGGCACAGGGGGCGGAACTGCGCGAACAACCCCCACCGGGCCGCAGAGACCAACGTGCCGGACCGGTAGGGACTACGGCGCTGGTGTCCGGGTAGTGCTGGTGCCCCTTGCCCGCAGCACGGGGGGATTCAGGGGCCCGGGGAGGGGTTCAGCGCGCGGACTTCAGGGTGCCCAACGCCAACAGCGTCAGCCAGCCGCAGCCCGTTGTGATCGAGGCGCGTTGGGCGAGGCCCGCGCGGTGGCCCGCGGCGTCGGTGCGGTCGAAGGCCCAGCCGGAGTAGAGGAAGGTCGCCGCGGTGACGGCCGCCGCCGCGGCCGAGCCGGCCGCCCAGCGGTGCTCGCCGCGGGCGCGGCAGGCGCGGGCGTGGCTGGTCTCCGCCGCGATCAGCGAGCCGAAGGCGAGGAGCGAGAACGCGTCGTGCAGACCGCCCGGCAGGGTGATGTCCGGGTCCGACGGGGCGTCGGGCGGATAGTCGCCGACGGGGTCGGTGACGAAGGCGCCGGCGCCCAGCAGGCCGACACCCCAGCCCGCGACCAGCCGCGGGACCCACGTCGCACCCTGTCCGGGCGCCCGGCGCAGCCCCTCCGCAAGGGCGAGGGTGAGGGCGCCGGTGGTCAGGAAGTTCGCCGTCTGGACCCGGCCGTACGGGCCGAGCGCGAGGGAACTGACGGGGTGGCGCCGTCCGTCGTAGTGCGCGCGCAGGGCGCCCTGGACGGCGAAGGCCGAGACGAAGAGGGGCCCGGCAGCGGCGCCGGTGGCGAGCAGTGCGCGGATGCCGGACGTACGCCGTCGGCCGCGCGGGGCGATCGAGGGGACGGGCGCGGGCAAGCGCAACGACAATCGCACGGGCAACCGAACGGGCAAGCGCACGGGCAAGCGCACGGGGACCTCCGAAGGGCGACGGGCCGTGTGCTGTCATCCTGGGTTGACATCTGGGCCGATGTCAACCCCGATTGACGTGCGTTGGAGCTAGTTCCCGTGGTCAGGCCCCGCCGGGTGCGGGGCGGTCGGGACGGCGGCTGCGCCCGTTGAGGCGCTTGTCCGCCAGTGCCCAGACGGCGAAGAGCACCGTCAGCGCCGTGGCGGTCCACAGCACCGGGGGGACCCAGGCCGGGGCGGACGACACCTTGGAGACCTGACCGGTTTCCTCGTACTCGCACCACTGGTCAGGCGGGAAGGGGTCGTAACCCGTGTCGGTCATGTCGCCGTTCGCCGACGCGGCGTAGCGGCAGTCGTTCGACTCGGGAAGGAGCACGAGCAGCGCGGTCGCGTACGCCACGCTCAGTGCGATGAAGGACCAACTGAAGGCAGCCCACAAGGGGTTGCGGTGGACGGGGTGGTTAGTCGGATCGCAGGCTCTCATTTTCCTGCCTAGGGGGTAGGGGACTGGGTGGAGGTGCACGCCGGGGAGCGTTCTGGCGCCCCGGCGTTCCCTCCATGATGCCGATGCCTTGGGCTACGACCTGGACCCGGCCCTGCGTAGCGCTCGTACGAACCGTTCGGCGGGGGCGGACGGCCGCGGGCCCGCCGCCGCGTACACCCCCCGGTACGGCGGGTCGACGAGCGGCCGGATCAGCAGGTCGGGACGGAGGGCCGGGACGAGCAGGCCCGGCACCAGCATCACGCCGTGGCCGGCGGCCACGAACGCCTGCTTGCCCAGCCAGCTCCCGCAGGCGATGTCGACGCGCGGGGCGAAGCCGGCGCGGGCGCAGGCGGCGGACAGCACGGCAGCGGCGCCCTCGTAGTCCTCGACCCAGGTTTCGTCGGCGAGTTCGGCGAGGTCGATCGCAGCGCCGTCGTCGCCGTCTCCGTCGTCGCCCTCTGGAGCGTGGGCGGCGAGCCGGTGATCGCGGGGGAGCGCGCATCGCAAGGCGTCGTCGAGGAGGTGGGTCAGCGCGATGCCGTCGCGGTTGCGGCCGCGGTCTTCGGCGGGGGCGCCGGCGGGCAGCCCGGGCGGGTAGTCCGTGACGACGGCGACGTCCAACTCACCGTCCCGGAGCCGTTCGAGCAGCCGCGGCGTGAAGTCCTCGACGAAGACGACGCGTACGTCTGGACGTACGTCGGGGCCTGCGTCGGGGCCTGCGTGCCCGCCTGCGGCGTCGGCGAGGAACAGGCTCAGCGCCCGCGGAAGGAGCGTCGCCGACGCCGTGGGGACGCCGCCCACCCGGAGCGTGGTCACGGGGCGCTCCCGGGACGCCGCGACGTCCCGCTCCGCACGTTCCACGCGCTGGAGGATCGCCGTCGCGTGCTCCAGGAGCACCGCGCCCGCCGCGGTGGGCCGGACGCCGCGCGCGTGCCGCTCCAGCAGGGGGACGGTCAGCCGGGACTCCAGCGCGGCGACCTGGCGGGACAGCGCCGACTGCGTGTAGCCCAGCGCCTGCGCAGCCGCGCTGATCGAGCCCAGGAGGCAGACCTCGCGGAAGGAGCGGAGTGCGGTGACGTCCATGAGGGGCACGGTGCCACGATATGCGTCTGGCGCATGGGTGATCTGCGGGATATGCGCTAGTGGAATGGTGCGGTGCGGGTCAGGATTCCCGCATGAGCAACGTGAACGACACAAGCAGTACGAGCGACGCCGGCAGTACGAGCGACGCCGGCAGTACGAGCAACGCGGCGCCGGCTGAGTCCACTCCGCCGAGCCGGCTCACGTACGTGCCGAACCCCCGGGGCGTCGCCCCCGGCACCGGCTACACCAACGTCGTCATGGGCACCGGCCGGCTCGTCGCGATCTCCGGGCAGATCGCCAACGACGAGAACGGCGACATCGTGGGCGAGGGCGACCCCGCGGCCCAGGCGCGCCAGGTCTTCGAGAACCTGCGCCGCTGCCTCGCGCACGTCGGCGCGGACTTCGGCGACGTCATCAAGCTGACGTACTTCGTCACCGACATCGCCCATCTGCCGGCGGTGCGGGCCGCGCGTGACGAGTACGTGAGCGCCGATCGGCTGCCCGCCAGCAGTGCCGTGCAGGTCGCCGCGCTCTTCCGGCCCGAACTCCTCCTCGAAGTGGAGGCGTTCGCGGTGCTCCCGGAGGAGCGGACGGACGGCGTGCCGACGCGAGGGGAGGGCGTTCGATGAAGGTCGCCGTGTGCGGTCTCGGCCGGATGGGTGCGGCGTTCGCCGCCGCGCTCGCCGCCGACGGCCACGAGGTGAGCGCCTGGAACCGCACGCCGAAGCCGGAGTCGACCGCGGCGACCCCGGCCGAGGCGGTGCGGGACGCCGAAGTCGTCGTGGTCATGGTCTTCGACGGGCCGGCGGCGGACGCGGTGCTGCTCGGGCCGCACGGCGTCGCGTCCGGCGCGTGCCCGGGCGCGCTCGTCATCAACGCGACCACCCTGGCGCCGGCCGAGGCACGCCGGTTGGACAGCGAGGTGCGGGCCGCGGGCCTGCGCTACCTGGAGGCGCCGGTCCTCGGCTCGGTGCCGGCCGTACGGAAAGCGGCGCTGCACGTCCTGACCGCGGGCGACGAGGACGACGCGCGCGCCGCCGAGCCCGTACTGCTGTCCTGGTCGCGCGAGGGCAGCCGGCGCCACACCGGTCCCGTGGGCACCGCGGCCGGCCTCAAGCTGATCGCCAACCTGACGCTCGGCACGGCGATGGGCGCGCTGCACGACGCCGTCCAACTCGGCGCCGAACTCGAACTGCCGCGGGCGCAGGTCCTGGACATCCTCCAGATGGGGCCGCTCGGCCACGTCGTGGGCCGCAAGCGCGAACGCCTGGACCACGACGCGTACGACGACGCGGACTTCACCGTCGACGGTCTCGTGAAGGACCTGGGGCTGGTGGTGTCGGTGGCGGAGGGCGCATCGGCAGCCACGGGGGTGTTGCCGATGGCCGAAGCGGCGGCGGGGCTGGCGAAGCGGGCGGCGGCCCGGGGCGACGGCGCCGGCAGCCTGGACCTGGCGGTCCTGGCCCGTACGCCCGACCTGCGTTAGCCCGCAGGGCCGCTGTCCTGGCCCCGTTCACCCACCCGGATGCCACGCACTGAGCGGGGACGGGGCGGGCCGGGCCGCGAAGGAGTGTGCGGCCCGCCCCGCCTCACAGGTACGGCGCGAGCGTCGCCGCCAGCGCCGGGCTGCGCAGATAGCTCCGCGCGCAGTGGAAGTCCACGAGCCGCACGCTCTCCGGCAGGTCCAGGTCGATGTCGGGGAAGTAGCGCTTCAACGGGCGGGGGACGGCGACGGGATCCCCGTGGTCGGCCAGGTTCACCCAGCGGGCCACCCCCGGCGGCCGGCTGCCGCGGCCGTCGACCGGGGCCGGGAGCAGCCGGTGGAAGACCCCGTGCGGCAGGGCGAGCGGCGACCCCAACGTCACCAGCAGCTCCACCTCCAGCTCCGGGTGGGCGTGCAGCGCCTCGTACGCGACGACCGTGCCCAGCGAGTGCGCGAGCACCACCCGCGGCCGGTGCGCCGCGATCACCGCGGCGACCTCCTCGCGCGCCGCCAGCCGGGCCGGCGCGTCCGGGGCCCGCAGATAGGTGTTGACCTCGCGGGCGGCCAGCGCGATGAAGGCGCGGGTGAGCCGGCCGTCCAGGGAGAAGCGCTTGGCCACCACGGAGGCGAGTTGCCGCAGCGGCACCGCGAGGCGCCCCTGCGCGGTGATCCGGGGCAGTTCCAGCTCCGCCGTCCACCGGGTCACCAGCGCTACCTCCTCCGGGGTGAGCCGGTCCAGCGCGTCATCGGACCGGCCCTGGGACACCGGCATCGCCGCGTGCAGATGGTGCGCGTAGTACGCGAAGGCCAGCGCACCTGCGGGCAGCTCGGCGCCCGACCCCTGCGCGAGGTGCGCGCTCCATTCGCCCGCCCGGTGGGCGGCGACCTCTTCCGGCGCGCGGCCGGCCTTGTGGTTGCCGATGCCGTGGACTGCGACGACGAGGGACATGACGATGTGCTCCCGGGTGTTGGCCGTACGGGTCAGGGGCAGGGCGTCAGAGGCGGCAGGTGGGGACCGGGTGCCAGAGGTGGCAGGTGGGGGCCGGGCTTCAGGGCGACGACGGTGTCCTTCAAGGCGACGAGGAGGCTGCCGTCGGACGCGACGGCGAGGCTCCGCGGCACGCTCGGCAGCCGGAGCGTCTCCCGCACGGCGCCCGTCGCCAGGTCCCAGACGCGTACGGTCCGGTCCGCGCCGCCCGTGACGGCGTGGGGGCGGTCGCCCAGGGCGGCGGAGGCCACGCACCACACGGTCTGGCCGTGGCCCGCGAGGGTGTGCACGGCCGCGCCCGTCGCCAGGTCCCAGACGCGTACGGTGCCGTCCGCGCCGCCGGTCACGGCGTGGGGGCGGCCGTCGACGGCGACGGTCGTGGCCGCCACGACGGGCCCCTCGTGGCCCGTGAACGTCCGGACCCGGGTCCGCGCAGACAGGTCCCACAGGCCCACCGTGCCGTCGTGGGCGCCGGTGACCACGTGCGCCGTGCCGTCCGACGCCGCCGCCACACAGCCCAGCGGCGCGCTTTCGTACACCAACGGCTCCCCGAACGCCCGGTGTTCCCGCAGGTCCCACATCAGCAGCACGCCGTCCGGGGTGCGCCACCGCGGTTCCCGGCTGCCGCACAGCACGGCCACCTCACGGCCGTCCACCGTGGTGCAGGTGACGCTGCCGAGGTCCAGCCGATCGCCGAACCTCTCGTGCCGGACCGTCTGCATCTTCGGCAACTGCCACAGGCGCAGCTGGGAAGAGGGTGCGCCGGGGAGGGAGTACGTGTGCACGGTGACCGCGAAGGGGTTCCCGTCCAAGGAGGCGAAGCTCGCGTCGGACGCGTGCTCGGCGTTCCCTCCGCCGCTGTACCCGGCTGACTCGCGCCCCTCGACCAGGTCCCACAGGTGGACGTGCCCGCCCGCCGAACCGACCAACAAATGGGGTCGTCCGTCGACGTCCGTCGTCATCGTCGTGTGGATGGGGGAGCGCCGGTCCACCGTGGCCCATTCGTTGTCGGGCATCTGCACATGGGCCTGGCTCAGCGGCATGGACCCGATCTGCCGCACGCGCCACGGGCACCCCGGGGACAGCGCTTCGACCACCTTCGACTTCCCTTTGGCCGCGGCTGCGACGGCCAGGAACAGATGGCGCTGCGAGGGGTCCAGATCGCGCAGCGAGTCGACGTGCTTGGCGTACAACTCGGCGGACGGCGGCACCTCGTGCAGGCGCAGGGCCGCCCAGCCCAACGGTGCGAGCAGCGGCATCAGGTGCTCCGGCGGGGAGTGCACCAGGAACTGGGTGTCGCCCAGCAGCTCCGCCAGCCGGTCCGCCTCGGCGGCGTGCCGGGCCGCGTGCCGCAGGACGTACGGTTCGGCCGTGTGCCAGTGGCGGGGCGTGCCGGCGAGCGCGAGCAGCCGGGTGAGGACGGCGTCCGTGCGCGTGGGGCCGGCGGCGGCCCGCAGTCGGTCCGCGAGCCCCTGGTGGAAGAGGCGGTACACGGTGCGTCCCTCGGCGTCGACGTCCCGCCGCAGGTAGAAGCGCGCGGCTTCCATGACCGTGCGGACTTCCTCGATGTCGGGACCCCCGCCCGTGTCGCCACCGATGTCGGGACCCCCGTCCGTGTCGGGATCTCCACCGTCCTTGCGGAAGGCCGGTGCCGTCGCCCGTACGACCTCCTCCGGCATCCCCGCGCCCCGTGCGTACGCGAGCGCCGACAGCACCTCCCGCAGCCACGGCGTCTCCTGCGGCCCCTCGTCGCCGTCGAGGTCCAAGCCCAGGTCGAGGTGGAGCAGTTGTCCCAGGTCGCGCGGTACGGCGGTGCTGAGCCGGTGCACTTCGCCGGGGTCGACCGGGGCCGCCCGCAGCACCAGGTGCCGCAGATACAGCGCGGCCACCAGGAACTCGCCGTACTGCTTGTTCTTCCTGCGGGTCAGCGTCCGGGCGATGCCGTCGGCGAGTTCGTCGACGGTCGCTTCGAGGCCCGCGGCCGAGTACCGCGGTGACACCCGCAGGACGTCGCGCACGTAGGCGCGCAGCTCGCCGTGGAGCCGACGCCGCGACACCTTGTTCAGGTCGACGCGTCCCGCGCGGCCGGCCCGCCGGAACAGCGCCCGGAACCGGAGCTCGGGACGGACGCCGACGAGCATCCGGCACACCGGCGCGAGGGTGAGCAGCGCCGCCGCCAGCTCGCGCGGGTGCTCGGCCTCGTCCAACGCGTCCAGCACCAGCACGGCCCGCTGGCCGTCGAGCGCGGACACGACCTCCTCCGCGGTGCTCACCCGTCCCAGCTCCCACTGCCGCCCCAGCGCACCCATCACGTCGGCCACCGAGCGCTGCCGCGCGTGCACCACCGCCAGCCGGTCGACCACCGGCGGCGGTTCGCTGAGCGACTGCCACAGCCAGTGCGCCTTGGCCCGCAGGAGCGGGTGCGCCGCGCACACCAGCATCCCGAGCAGCGCCGACTTGCCCACGCCCGCCTTCCCCGTGAGCACGCACAGGTCCCCGCCCTCGCCCCGCAGCCACGCGGACAGCGCCTGCACTTCCGCGTCCCGGCCCCGGAACAGGCCCTTCCGGTCGTCCCCGAAGACGCCCTCGGTGCCGGACGCCCGCCCGGTGAAGTGCCGTACGTCCGCCACCTCGTCGAAGAGCGGCGCGGCCACCCGGTCCAACTCGGCGCGCGGCCCCTCGACGGTGCCCGTTCCGTAACGGGGATTGGGGAAGAAGGCGAAGTGCGGCAGGTCGGCGCCGGACTCCGGGGCGGGCGGCAGCACCCGCTGCACCTGGCCGGCGCCCTCCGCCACGTACGCCGCGACGCGCTGACGCACCTCGCGGGAGAAGAAGTCCAACGGGACGTGCGACACGGACGGGTCGACCCGGAGCCGGCCGTTGACGAACGACTCCAGCACCTCGGCGACGGCCCGCGACAGCCAGCCCTCCCAGGCCGGTTCGTCGATCTCGTTCGCGGACATCACCCACGTCCGGCGCTCCTCCGCGCGCAGCGCGTGCTGCCACGGCAGCCGGGCGGTGCCGCCCGCGAAGCACAGGTCCAACAGGAACAGCACGTACGGCGCGGAGTCGGCGGGCTCGGCGTCCTCGACGGACCTCAGCCACTGCTCGACGCCGGTCCCGGTCCGCTCGCCGTCTCCGCCGACGGCGTACAGGGCGCCGCTCCTGCCGAGTTCGCCGTGCGTGAGGAGGTGCACGACGACGTACCCGGGCCCGGAGGCGAGGACGCGCTCGACGGCGCTCTGGAGCGCGGGTGCGGTGGAGGCGGGGTCGTGGGGGTGGTCGGGGGTGCGGTAGCCGAAGGCGCGCAGGGCGTTTTGGATGCGGGTGGCGTAGTCGGGGGCGTAAGGGAGGTGGGCGCGTGGGGGCGTGCCGGTGCGGTCGAGGTCGTCGGCGTCGGCCGCACCTTCGATCCCCACGACCAACGCGCGGTGCACTGAGTGCTGTTGCTGCCCGTCCATGATGCGCTCCCCCGATCCGCCCGCGCGCGCGTCCGCGGTCAGCCACTGTAGGCGCGGGACGCGGCGCGCGAACGGGGTTTGCGCATGCGGGGTGCGCGGTGACTGCGCAGGGGCGCTCGCGCTGTCCCTCCCCTGCGCCTCGCGGGCACGGGAACCCCCAGCGCCCCTCAAACCTCCGCCCCAGCCCGCAGGCGAATGACGGGGGAAGCGAAACAGGGGCGCTGGGGGTACCGCCACGCCCTCAGGGCGTAGGGGGCGGGGCGTGGGCTAGCCCGAGACGGCGGGGCGCTCGGGGCGCGGCCCCGAGGACTGGAGGGCGATGGAGGCGAGGACCACCACCGCGCCCGCCGTCTGCGCGGCGGAGAGACGTTCGCCGGCGAGGGCGACGGACAGCAGCGTCGCCGTCAGGGGCTCCAGCAGCACGCCGATCACCGCCGCCGTCGGGCGCACGACGCGGAGGGCCGTGAAGTACGCGACGTACGCCACCGCGGTCGGCAGGAGGACGAGGAAGGCCAGGGCGCCGAGCGCGTCGGGGCGCAGCGGGAGCGTCATGCCGGACGCCGCGGCGAAGGGGAGCAGTACCAGGCCGCCCGTCAGGAAGCCGAGGCCCAGGTCGGCCGCGTTCGCGGGGGTGGTGCGGCGGGCGAACCAGAGGGAGAACGTCGCGAAGCTCGCCGCGGCCAGCAGCGCGAGCGCCGTCCCGGCGAGCAGCGGGCCGCCGGCCGCGCCGTCCCCGCCCAGCAGCAGGAGGAGCCCGGCGACGGCGAGCGCTACCGCGCCGGCCGTGCGGGCGTCCGGCAGCCGACGGTCGAGAACCGCCGCGCCCACCGTGATCAGCACCGGCACCGCCACCATCGTGGTGAGCGTGGCGAGCCCCACCGACGTCGCGGCCACCGCCGCGAAGTACGCCGCCTGGAAGGTGGCGAGCAGCAGCCCGGAGAACCCGACCCGTAGCCACACCGCCCTGCCGGCCCCCGCCGGCCGGGTGCCGGTGGCCATCGCGTACAGCACGATCAGCGCGCCCCCGCACAGCAGTCGGTACGCGGCCACCGCCACCGGGTCGAGGCCGGCGCGGTCCGCGAGGTACGACCCGGCGAGCCCGCCCGCGCCCCACAGCACGCCCGCGACGACGAGGAGTGCGGTGCCGTTGAGCGGCGTTCGGGCAGGGGAGGGTGAGGTCCTTGTTGCAGACATGAAAGGAAGCTCCGTCTTCGAGGCGTGTTCAGAGGTCGCCGGAAGCGGGGCACGTCGCGCTCGCGCGGACACGCGCGAACAGGGCCTCGGCCGCGAGGAGTTCGCTCAGCGGCCGGGCCCGGAGGTCACCCCGCTCAGCCGCGGGGAGGCGGGGTGCTGGTGCGCCATCGATGCATGCGGCACAGGCTACGGGACGGCACTCCCGCCCGGGCCGTCGTACGGAAACCGTCGGCAACCTCACCCCGGGCCCTCGTGCGGAATCAGCCGGCAACCTCACCCGGGGGCCGGCGTACGGAACGGCCGGCACCCCACCCGGGGCGCCGGCCGTCCTCAAGCCGTACACCGTCACCTGACGGCGGCCGTTCTCAAGCCGCCCGCCGTCACCCGACGCCGGCCGTACCGAATCCGCCCGCCGTCACCCGACCGCGGCCTCCTCCCCGCGCGCGAACTGTGTCCGGTACAGCTCCGCGTACCGCCCCTCCTGCGCCAACAGCCCCTCGTGCGTGCCGCGTTCCACGATCTCGCCGCCCTCCACCACCAGGATCTGGTCCGCCGAGCGGATCGTGGACAGCCGGTGCGCGATGACCAGCGCCGTACGGTCCGCGAGCGCGTCCGTCAGCGCCGCCTGCACCGCCGACTCCGAGGTGTTGTCCAGGTGCGCCGTCGCCTCGTCGAGGATCACCACCCGCTGCCGCGCCAGCAGCAGCCGCGCGATCGTCATCCGCTGGCGCTCGCCGCCCGACAGCCGGTAGCCGCGTTCGCCGACGACGGTGTCCAGACCGTCCGGCAGGGACCGTACGAGGTCGGTCAACCGGGCCCGCTCCAGCGCCGACCACAGCTCGTCCTCCGTGGCGTCCGGCCGGGCCAGCAGCAGGTTCGCGCGTACGGACTCGTGGAAGAGGTGCCCGTCCTGGGTGACCATCCCCACCGTGCCGCGCAGCGCGGCCGCCGACAGGTCCCGCACGTCGACCCCGCCGATGCGGATCGCGCCGCCGTCCACGTCGTACAGCCGCGGCAGCAGGCCCGCGATCGTCGACTTGCCCGCGCCCGAGGTGCCGACGAGCGCCACCGTCTGACCGGCCTCCGCGCGGAAGGAGATGCCGCGCAACACGTCCTCGCCGCCCCGGGTGTCGAGCGTGGCGACCTCCTCCAGCGACGCGAGCGACACCTTGTCCGCCGACGGGTACGCGAACGTCACGTCCGTGAACTCCACCGACACCGGCCCCTCCGGCGTCTGCCGGGCGTCCTTCCGCTCGTCGATCAGCGGCTTGAGGTCCAGCACCTCGAAGACCCGCTCGAAGCTGACGAGCGCGCTCATCACCTCCACCCGCGCGCCGGCGAGCGAGGTCAGCGGCGCGTACAGTCGGGTCAGCAGCAGCGCGAGCGCGACGACCGAGCCGGGCTCCAGGCTGCCGCGCAGCGCGTACCAGCCGCCGAGTCCGTACACCAGCGCCAGCGCGAGCGCGGACACCAAGGTCAGCGCGGTGATGAAGACGGTCTGCACCATCGCCGTCCGCACCCCGATGTCCCGCACCCGCGCCGCCCGTGCGCTGAACTCCCGCGACTCGTCCTCCGGCCGCCCGAACAGCTTCACCAGCGTCGCCCCCGGCGCGGAGAAGCGCTCCGTCATCCGCGTCCCCATCTCGGCGTTGAGCTGGGCCCCTTCGCGCTGGAGCGCGGCCATCCGGTTCCCCATCCGGCGCGCCGGGACGACGAAGAGGGGCAGCAGGACGAGCGCGAGCAGGGTGATCTGCCAGGACAGCGTCAGCATCACGACGAGGGTCAGGACGAGCGTGACGAGGTCCCCCGCGACCCCCGACAGGGTGGTGCTGAACGCCCGCTGCGCGCCGATGACGTCGTTGTTGAGCCGGCTGACGAGCGCGCCGGTGCGGGTGCGGGTGAAGAAGGCGACGGGCATCTTCTGCACGTGGTCGAAGACGGCCCGCCGCAGGTCGAGGATGAGCCCTTCGCCGAGCCGCGCCGAGTACCAGCGCTCGACGAGTCCGAGGCCGGCTTCGGCGACGGCGATGAGGGCGATCAGCAGCGCGAGTTGCACGACGGTTTCGGCGGCGCCGTCGGACACGATCGCGTTGACGACGCGGCCGGCGAGTACGGGCGTCGCGACGGCGAGCAGCGCGATCAGCACGCTGAGGACGAGGAAGACGCCGATCGCGCGGCGGTGGGGTCGGGCGAAGGACCAAATGCGCCGCATGGTCGCGGGGTTGAAGGGACGCCGGTCCTGTTCGGCGTGCATCGCTCGGTATGCCTGCGTCCAGGCCGTGGTCTCCATGCTCATGACCGGGACGCTATGACCTCAACCAATCTTGAGGTCAAGTGGTGGGCGTGTGGACCGCGATTCCGTCGAGAACGGTCTCCAGGCCGAGCCGGAAGGACGCGTCGAAGTCGCCGCCGCTGCCGCTCGGTGCGGCGTGCTGGGCGAGCGTGGGATACAGCTCCGCCCGGCGGTCCAGGTACTCCTGGGTCCGGCGCCGCAGCGCGCCCTCCGCGGCGGGGTCGCGCTGGCGGGTGCGCCACACGTTCTCCGCGGCCGTGTAACCCTGGACGAAGTAGGTCAGGGCGCCGACGGCGGTGGTGAGCCGGGGCCCGTCGAGCCCGGCTCGGTGGAGCAGGGCGTACACCCGTTCCGAACGGGCGAGGGCGTGCGGGCCGAGCAGCGGGCGGGTGGCCATCAGGGCGGGCAGCCAGGGGTGCCGGCGCATCACGCGTCGACTGCGGGTCATCTGCCGGGTCAGGGCGTCGCGCCAGGACGGGTCGTGGCTGTCGTCGTCGAGTTCGATCTCGGCGACGGCCGCGTCCACGGCCAGGTCCAGGACGTCCTCGCGGCTGCCCACGTACTCGTACAGCGACATCGTGCCGGCGCCGAGGCGGGCCGCGAGCCGCCGCATGGACAGCCCCTCCACCCCCTCCGCGTCCAACAGCGCGACCGCGGCGCCGGCGATCCGGTCCCTGGTCAGCCGCGGCTTGCGGACGGGCTCGTCGGCGAACCAGACGGCGGACGGCGGTCCATGGCCCACTCCCGCGCTCCTTCCAGACGTTCCGTACGGTGTACGGAAAACCGTACAACTAGCTTCGCCGGTGCGAGGAGACGCCAGGGATCTCCGACGGCACAGGGAGGAAGCGATGTCCACGACCCCGAGGGAGTGGCTGTGCGCGTACGCGTTGCTGGCGCTGCGCGTCGACCGGCAGACGGCCGGCAGCGCCACCGGAACGGTGCTCATCTACCGGGGGCCCGAGGAGTGGCGGGCGCACGTGGCGCAGGAGGCGCCGCCCCCGGCCGGGCTGCTGGTGGAGGACGCCGACGCGCTGCTGGAGCGGATTCCCTTCCCGCCCGACCGGGCCCGGTACCTGGCCGCACAGGTCCGGGCGCTCAGGGCGGTCGCCGGGCGGCTGGCGGGCGTGGAGCTGCCGTTGCCCGAGTACGCCCGCGCGTGCCTGGGCGTCGCGGCGCAGTGGCTGCCGGAGGACCTGTTCGAGCAGGCGCACGCCCTCCTGGACGCCGCCCTGCCCCACGGCGCCGGCACCCTGGCGGAACGGCTGCACGCCTGGCAGAAGGCCCACACCCTGCCGACGGACCAGTTGGGCCGGCTCCCTTCCCTCGTGCACGCGGCCGTCGCCGAGACCCGCCGGCGCACCGGCGCGCTCGTACCGCTGCCGGCAGAGGAGAGGGTGCGCTGCCGGCTGGTGTCCGGGGTGGCGTTCCGGGCGGCCGGTGAGTACGAGGGCGGGGTGCGCTCCACCCTGCACATCAACCGCGACCTGCCGTTCAACCTGGCCGACCTGCTGTATGTCGTCGCCCACGAGGGGCACCCCGGCCACATCGCCGAATCCCTGTTCAAGGAGCGGGAGTTGGTCGAGGAACGCGGCTTCCTCGACCAACAGGTCCGGTTCATGCTCGGCCCCAGCTTCGTCATCAGCGAAGGGCTCGGCCTGCACGCGCAGGACATCGTCTTCCCGGACGACCAGGCCCAGGCGTGGCTGACCGACCACGTGCTGAGGCCGAACGGCATCGCCCCGGACGGCAGCGACTTCGCCGCGGTCCACCGGGCCCAGAACATGCTGTTCGGCGTCTGGGCGAACGCGGCGTTCCTGGCCGCCGAGGGCCGCCCGGATTCGGAACTGGCCGCGTACCTATCCCGCTGGGCGCTGCTCGCCGACACCGAGACGCCCACGGCCCTGACCACCCTGCGGTCCACGGGCATGGCCCTGTACGTCCTCGGCTACTTCCACGGCTGGCGCCTCCTGGACACCTGGCTCGCCGGTCCTGAACGTGAGGTGCGGGTGCGCCGGCTGCTCACGGAGCAGTTGCTGCCGGCGGACGTGGGCTGACTCTTCTGCGGGCCCTACGGCCAGCGGGGCCCCGTCGCGGGGTCCCGCGCCCACGCGTACTGCCGGTGCTCCTCGACCGTCAGCCCGAAGTCGTACCGCGAAGGGCTCCCCATCGCGTGCCACGCACCCCACGCTCGGTCGAGTTCGTCGGCCAGTCGGCGGGTGCCGCCCTGGTGGGCCGTGGTGGTTCCGTCGCCGTTCGCGGCGAGCACGGCCCAGGAGGCGTCGTCGTGCAGCCACGCGTTCAGCCCGTCGTCATCGGCCGCGACGGTGACGTGGAGATCGGGAAGGGCGACGCGCAAGGCGAAGCGAAGGTCCCAGTCGTCACGCAACGGCGTCAAGTCGCGCTCCCAGGGCCGCTCGTGCTGCGGTCCGCCACTGCCGCGCACGGCGGCGAAGTCCTGCGACGCGGTGGCGGCGGCGGTGGCGGCGTTGCGGTCGGGCATGAACTGCGCGAGCCCCTGGACCCATCCCGACGCCGAGCGACCGTCGTCGGCGACGGTGAGTGCGACGTGCCCGAGCCGGCCCCACGGCAACACGATGCGCCCGCCGGGCCGGGTCTGCGCCACCCACGCCCAGGGCACGCGATCCACGGCGTACGTGGCAATGACCCGGTCGTACGGAGCGGTGGCGGGCGCGATGGGGTCGGAGGCCCCGAGCGACCCGTCACCGACGCGGCCCCGGACTCCCGGCGCGTGTTCCCGCAGCCGTACGCGTGCGGTCTCCGCCACCGTCGGGTCCGTCTCCACCGTGGTGACCCGCTCGCCACCGACCCGCGCCGCGAGCAGCGCGGCGTTCCATCCGGTGCCGGTCCCGAGTTCGAGCACCCGGTGTCCCGGCTCCAGGAGGAGCGAGTCGAGCATGTCGACCACGACCGCCTGGCACGACAAGCTCGACGTCGGAAGCCCGTCGATGACCTGGGTGACCGCGGGTGCGTCGGGGTCGGCGTAAAGAAGTTCGACCCACTGGGCGGGGTCCACGGCCCGGTCCACCGGGACGTAGGCGTTCCCGTCCCAGTGCCACAGCCGGTCCGGAGCGAACAGATCTCGCGGTAGCCCGGCGACGGCTTCCCTGATCCACGGGGACCGGCCGGGCCAGCCCCCGTGCTGCTCCATGACCCGGTCAAGCATCGCGCGTCGGGCCGGGAGTGCGTTTGCGATCACTTTTTCCCGTGCCTGCCGTCAGACGGTTCAGATACATCAGATGGAGGCGACGACAGGTGCGTACGCCCCCGTCCGGATCGAAGGCGGGCGCGTACGCACCTGTGTGCGGCGCCTTACTTGGTCCAGGTGAGGAAGGCGTCCCAGGCCGCCGTGTCGACGGCGAAGACGGGGCTGTCGGTGAGCTTGGAGTCACGGACGTGGACGGTGTGGGGGCAGGTGGCGACCTCGACGCACTCGCCACCGCTGTCGCTGCTGTACGAGGACTTGCGCCAGTCGAAGGCGACCTCGATGCACTCGCCACCGGCAGAGCTGCTGTAGCTGGACGTGAACCACCGGGGGGACTTGGTCATGGATTCTCTCCTGCCAACTGCTTGATGAGGCCCAGCGATGCTCGGGGATCCAGGGCCTGTGATCGGATCTTCGCATAACGCTGGGCGTAGGTACTGACCTTTCCTTGATCGCTGACCAGGACGCTCTCGTCCTGGATTTCCATGTAGACGACGCGGTCGTGGTCGGGCGTCTCCGCCAGTGTCATCCCGCCGCGAACACCAGCGTGCTTGCCACTGAGCCCACAGTCGAGCGGCAGTACCTGGATGGTGACGTTGTCCCGCTCGGCCTCCTCCAGCAGGAACAGGAGCTGTCGCCGCATGATCTCCGCACTGCCGATGGTGCGCCTCAACGCGGCTTCTTCCAGAATGAGTTCGATGTGGGGCAGTGGCTTGCGGTCGAAGAGCGCCTTCCGTCCCATCCTGATCTCGACGAGTTCGTTGACCTGCTGCTCGGACAGCGGTGGATAACCTCCGCCGATCAGTGCCTTGGCGTACTCCTCGGTCTGGAAGAGTCCATGCACGACCGTCGCCGTATACAAGAACAGACTCAGGACCTTCTGCTCCTCCAGCGACCAGTTCTTGAACTGCGCCGGCAGCTTCTCCAGTCGCACCGGCACCCGCGCCGCCTCGAAGAACCCCATCCCCTCCCCGAGGTGCTTCTCCAGCTTCTGGAGCATCTGGTCGCTGACCGCGTGCGTGTACGTCTCCAACGCGCTCACCGCCTGCGCGGTGTACCCCATCGCCTTGCCCAACTGCTCCTGGGACCACCCCTTCTTCAGGCGCAGCTTCCGAGTCATCTCGGCGATCATCCGTGCCGTCGGCCCGACGTACCCCTTGCTGGCGCTCTCTGAACCGGTCATGTTCGATCACTCCTTGTCGTGTTCGGACTCAAATGAACTCAAGTGAACTCAAGGTCTCCTCCGCGAATTCCATCCGCCGGCAAATTGCATTGAGGCGCACCTAAGGAAGCCCCAGGTAAACCGCGCAGCCATGGAAAACGCTATCCGTGCATCTCGACAATGTCCCTGTGAACAGAGAAAGTTGCCTCCTTGGTGCCGGTGTGAACTGGCTTCCGCACGCTGGAATCGACATCCGGAAGGCCGGGCTCCATTTCGATGCCATCCGCGTGGACGGCGACCCCGGTCGCCGCCTCGCGAATCTCCTCGAAGGCGTGACCGTCGGCGATCCCGGGCCCATCTACGTCCGTTCGTCCGGGAACCGCGCGGTCTACTTCCTCCTGGCGCCCGGGAGTACGAACCTGAGCGACTGGCCCGACGGGATGACGTGCTTCAACCGGGGCCCGAACCGGGTGTGTTACGTCCCGCTGCCCGCCGTCGGCGGCGGCACCTGGCCGCTGGGCTGGTGGTTCCCGCCGACCGGGCCGGACGACTTCGTGCACCCGTTGCTCCTGCGTAACGCAGGCTTGGCCGTGCTCAAGTGACGGCGGAAGCCTGTCCGGGACGCGTCCCGGACAGGCTCCACGACCCCAAAAGGGTTCCCACGCGGTTAGATTTCCCCTCGGGCGCTGTCCAACACACAGCGGTGTTGCAGCTCGCCCAAACAGGGGGAAGAAACGATGCTCCAGAAGCTCTACAGCATGCCCGCGTATCACCAGTCGAGCCTGTTCAAAAGGTCTCAGGAATTCGTCCGACAGAATTTGAAGGACCCTGACCTCTGCCCCGACGCGGTGGCCGCGGCGCACCATGTGTCCACCCGCCATTTACAGCGGGTGTATCAGCACCACGGTTACACCGTCGCCGCATTCATCCGCCACGAACGCCTGGACGCAGCGCGTCGCGACCTCGCCGACCCGATGCAGTCGCACCGCCCGATCCACGCGATCGCCACCCGGTGGGGCTTTTCCCATCCGGCCGTCTTCACCCGCACGTTCCGCACGGTCTACGGCCTCTCGCCGCGCGAATACCGGACGCACGCGTCCCTGGTCGCCTCCTAATGCTCTGACCAAGCACGGTCTCCCGGTCCGACCATGGACCGGGAGACCGGTAGCGGGGCGGGCACAGGGCGGTCGGCCGCCGCCCGGCCCGGCGTGACCCGTCACGTTCAGGACCCGGACGCGAGCGTGACCTCGACGAGAACCCCGGGAGGGCAACCCTCACCCGGGACCATCGGGAGCACGGGATCCCTCACATGCGACCCGCGCACTCTTCCGGCACTCCGTACCAGCGTTGAGTGATGCCGGATCTTCCGTCGGACTGCCGAGCGGCCTCCGCGAGGGCCTCGTCCTCCTCAAGCCGCAGTGCCAGCAGCTCGCAATCCACCTCCAGGGGCGGCCTGATGGAGGGCGCCGGTTTCTCAGGCGCCCGGCTCTCGCCGTCCAGGAGCGTGGTGGCCATGAGCCCGCCGACGCACAACACCGCCCAGAAGGTCACGAACCAAGAGCGGGCGCTCATCGACGGGCCGGACGGTGGGCGAGCGACCTGCCACCTGTTGCGACCTGATCCCCGGTGCGAACCCTCGTATCCAATGCCTCTCCCCTGGCACGTCGGTGCCAGCACCGTACTCCGGCGCATGGTGCACGCGGCGGGCCGGGCTCAGGTGGACGGGGGGCCAACGTGTGTCGTCAGAGGTGTCAGACCGTGGTGCGCCAGCGGTGCACGATGTCGTCGTGGACGGTGAGCCAGGTGCCGTCGCCGAGGGGGAGCGGGTCGAGGAACGTCGTTCCCGGGTAGTCGACTTCGGCGACGGGCACCAGGGTGCGGGCGTCGAGGAGCAGGTGCCTGGAGGCGGGGGCCCAGTTCTCCTCGGCGATGGCTGCGAGGACGTGGTCCTTGTCGAGGAAGCCGGGATGGAACCCCACGAACTGCATTCCCTCGGGAAGGACTGCCTCGGCGTCCGCGGTCGCCTCGGTGCCGTCGACGTTGTAGCGGCTCAGCCACTGGCCGCCCACGTGGAGCATGAGGGTGGCGTCGCTCGTGGGCGGGCCGGCGAACAGTTCGTCGTCGACTCCGGCGGCTTCCCAGCCGAGGGAGCCGTCATCGACGGAGATGGTGAAGGCGTAGAAGGTGTCGCCTTGGGCTGCGTTGAGAGTGATGTGCGAAGGGTCCGTCAGGGATTGCTGGAAGACGTACCCGGCGCCGGCCGACGGGAGCTTCGCTTGGAGCACGGGACGTCCGTCGGAGAGGTCGAGCGCGACGCACAGATCGCCGTCGTAGGAGAGGGGCGGGGCCGACGGGTCCGGAGTGGTGACAAGGAGCAGCCGGCCTGAGCCGTCCGGCACACAGGCGCCGTAGCGGTCCTCGTCGCCCCAGGGCTCGTGCTCGTACCGCCAGCGGATCGTGCCGTCGGCTCCGTACACCGTGACGGCTCCGGCTCCGGTCACCGCCAGTCCGCCGTCCGCCAGCGGGGAGGCGAAGCCGTGGTCGAACCCTCGACGGAGAGACGGCCAGGTGCGGACCTCCTCGAAGACACGGGACGGGTCACGGCTCACCTTGCCGACGACGATGTCGAGGTCCGCACCGGTCTCGGAGACGAGCCAGGTCGCGCCCTGGCGCGCCAACCAGGCGTCGTAACGCCCGTGGCGGTCACCGAAACCGGGGAAGGGCTCCCGGGCGACGAGTTCGGCGGGTGGGGAGCCGGGTGGGGCCGGGCGGGGCCTCGGGGGGTTGGTCACTGGTCGAGTCGGCCCATTTCGCGCAGCACTTGCAGCCAAGGGTCGTCTTCTTCGGCGTCGGTGACGGTCCGGAAGCGGGGGCCGAAGACGGTGTCCCGGAGGAACGTGTCCAGGTCCTTGCCCCATTGTTCGAACACGTCGCTCTGCCACCAGGTGACGCCCTGGTCGGGGAAGCCCCAGACCGTACCGTCCGAGCGCTTGAGGAAGAGCGGGTCCTCGTGGACCTTTCCGAAGCAGAACCAGCCTTCCCGACCGAGGGCGACGGGGGCCCCTTGCACGGTGTCGGCGAAGACCTGACCGCCGGCGGTGTCCTCGGCTGCGAAGAAGACCACGTTGCTGAAGATGCCGCCGTTGGCCACGGTGAGGCAGTCGCGGTACGCCTCGGGCACGGTGGGGTCGATCTCGTCCGTGCGTCCGGCAGGGACGGAGTTCATCACGTCCCACTCCGCTTCCCGCGGCAGCAGCGTTCGTGCGGTGTCCAGCAGGCGGCGCACTTCCGGGCTGATCATGAGGGTGGTCCTTCGATCTCGATCCTGTTCGGCGGGTGAATTCGAGCCGGTCTCTGAACTGCGGCCGGACCCGCTACGGCGCCAAACGCATGCCCTGAACCGGGGCACCCGGATCCCCGCCTCAGGTGGACGGGAGTCCGTGTCTCGTCGTTGTCGGGACAGGTTGAACGCCCGTCGTCACAGGTGTCAGACCGTGGTGCGCCAGCGGTGCACGATGTCGTCGTGGACGGTGAGCCAGGTGCCGTCGCCGAGGGGGAGCGGGTCGAGGAACGTCGTTCCCGGGTAGTCGACTTCGGCGACGGGCACCAGGGTGCGGGCGTCGAGGAGCAGGTGCCTGGAGGTGGCGGACGAGTCCTCCTCGGCGACGGCCGTGAGGACGTGGTCCTTGTCGAGGAAGCCAGGGGAGGATCCCACGAACCGCAGCCCCTCGGGGAGGACCTCTTCGGCTTCGGCGAGGACCTCGGTGCCGTCGGCGTCGTAGCGGCCCATCCATTCGCCGCCCACGTCCAGCTTGATGGCCGCGTTGTCCATGACGGGGCCGGCGAACGGCTCGTTCTCCAGGCCGACCGTCTCCCACCTGAGGGCGTCGTCGTCGACGGAGATGGAGAGACCGTAGTAGGTGTCGCCCTGGAGCGCGGTCAGATAGAGCTGGGGCGGGTCGGTCAGGGATTGCTGGAAGACGTACCCGGCACTCGCTGACGGGATCGTCACCCGGGCCACGGGACGTCCGTCGGTCAGGTCGAGGGCGACGCACAGATCGCCGTCGTACGGGAGGTCCGGGTCCGGGTCCGGACCCGGGGTCGTGACGAGGAGTAGCCGGCCGGCGCCGTCGGGCACGCACGCGCCGGAGCCGAGGCGCTCGTCGCCCCAGGGCTCGTGCTCGTACTGCCAGCGGATCGCTCCGTCGGCTCCGTACACCGTGACGACGCCGGAGCCGGTCACCGCGAGCCCGCCGTCCGGCAGCGGGGAGGCGAAGCCGTGGCTGTGACCCGGTCGGGGGGAGGGCCAGGTGCGGACCTCCTCGAAGATCCGGGACGGGTCACGGCTCACCTTGCCGACGACGATGTCGAGGTCCGCACCGGTCTCGGAGACGAGCCAGGTCGCGCCCTGGCGCGCCAACCAGGCGTCGAAGCGCCCGTGGCGGTCGCCGAAGCCGGGGAACGGCTCTTGGGCGACAAGTTCGGCGGAGAGGGAGCGGAGTGCCATGGAGCGCACCTCATGGTGAGTGTCGATCGGGCCAGTAGAACTGTCGTTGCTTGGTGCCTTGCGTACCTGGGTGGACCAACCCGTACATGGCCCCACCCGAACCACGGATGACGGGGGCGCAGAAGTCCGCGCACACGACCTTCGACGCCCCGCCGTGAGTGGGCAGCCAGGTGGGTTTGGCCTTGCCGTCGTTGAGTCTACTGAGGTAGTTGAGGATGTTCTGTTCCGCGTGGCCCCCCTTCTTCCCCGGCGGGACCTTGATGTAGGAGTCGTCCGGGATGGGGATGAGACCGAGCTTCTGCGCCAGCTTCACCTGGTCGTCGGTGAGTTTGGCCTTGCTGTTGCTGGCGACGAAGGTGACGGGACCCTTGGGCGTATCGGCGTGGATGATGGCGACGGTCTGGCTGTTGCGTGCCCTGCCCTCAGGCTTGAGGTTGTTGATCTGTACCGCCATGTCCTCCAACTGCTGCATGCAGGGCGCCAGCCCCATGGGATCCGCGCCCGTCGCCGGATTCTCGACGTAGCCCACCGGGTTCGGCGCCGGGTCGAGGCCGAGCGGATCGGGGGTGGTGTACTGGCCGGCCTCGGGGTCGTAGTGGCGGAAGTGGTTGTAGTGCAGACCGGTTTCGGGGTCCGCGTACTGTCCGGGGAAGCGCAGCGGGGTGTGGGCGATTGCGTCCCGGTTCCAACTGGTGATGCCCCACGCGGTGGACTGGCTGTGCCAGGCGATGGAGCCGTTCTCGTCGACGAGTTCGGTCGGGGTGCCGATCAGGTCGGTGACGATCGCGAAGAAGCGGGTGTCGGTGTCCTGGGAGCCGGGTTGGGCGGCGCTGCCGGCACGGTCGACCCCCGGCCTCGCTCGCGCCTCGGCCTGGGCGATCGGCCGCATGCCGTCGTATTCCCAGGTCAGGGTGGTGTTGGTGATGCTGTCGGTCTGCTCGGCCAGCCTTCCGCCGTCCCAGCTGAAGACCGTCTCTTCGACGACCGACCCGTCCGACCCGTGCCGGCGCTTCGCGGTCCTGCGGGCGAAGGCGTCGTAGGCGTAGGTCCACACCGTGCCGTCGGGAGTGGTGCAGGAGACCAGTCGGTCCTCGGCGTCCCAGGCGTACTGCCAGACCTCCGGCTTGCGGGACAGCCGTTTGCGGCGGCGCTCCACGGTGCGGCCCGCCGCGTCGTAGGTGTAGGAGACGGCGCCCGCCGTCAGCAGCCGTCCGCCGTCATGGGTCCGCGGGCCCCTCGCGTCGGTGTGCGGCGCGCGGTCCGGCCAGGTCGCGTCGGTCTGGTTGCCCTCACCGTCGTACTGGTACCGCTCGCTCCACCCCTGGGCGTCCACCCCGAGCGGGCGCCCGTCGGCGTCCAGCCGGTAGTGCCGGCTCAGCCCGGTCGTGCGCTCCGTGACGGACCGGAGCCGATGGCCGCCGTCGTAGGCGTACGCACGGGAGCGGAGGGTCGTCCCGCGGGCGGTCAGGCTCTGCTCGGTCACCCGCCCGCGGCCGTCCCACGACGTACTGAGGACGATCGGCCGGTCGGCGGTGCCGAAGGACCGGCTGACCTCCTGCCCACGGGCGTCGTGGGCGAACGTCACCGGTCGGCCCGCCACCTCCACCCGTGTGCGGTTGCCCGCCGGGTCGTACGTCCCCTCCGTGATCACTCCGGAGGGGGTCACGCGCCCGGTGCAGCGGCCCTCGGGGTCGTACGAGTACCGGACGGTGCGGTCGTCGACGGTCTCCGCGACGAGCCGGCCCGCCGCGTCCCGCTCCAACACCGTCGTCGAGTGCGGGGAGCGGGCGCCGACCAGCCGGCCGGCCCGGTCGTGGACGAAGGAGGTGACCTCGCCGTCGACGTCCTTCGCCACGAGCCGGCCCATGACGTCCAGGTGCTGGGTGACCGTCTGCCCCAGGGGGTTGGTGCGGCTCACGGTCCTGCCGTCGGCGCCGTAGGCGTAGGTGAGGGTCCTGCCGTGGAAGTCGGTCTCCGCCACCACCCGTCCGGTGCGGTCGTAGTCGTACGTCCATGTCTGCCCGGCCGAGTTGGCGACCTGGGTGAGGCGGCGCTCGGTGTCGTAGCGGAACTCGTAGCGCGCGCCGCCGGGGTCGGTGCGGGCGGTGAGCAGGTCGAAGTGTCCGTACTCGAAGCGGGTGGTGCCCCCGCCGTCCGCGGTCTCGGACAGGCAGTTGCCCTCGCCGTCGTAAGTCCAGGCGCGAACGGTGCCGTCCGGCTCGGTGCGCCCGGCCGGCAGGCCCTCGACGGTCCATTCGAGCAGGGTGACGGCGCCCAGCGGGTCGGTGATCCGCACGGGGCGGCCGAACGCGTCCCGTTCGACGGTGTGGACGCCGCCGAGAGGGTCCTCGTGGGCCACGGGCAGACCCGCAGCGTTCGGGGTGAGCCTTTCGACGGCCCCCGTGGCGTCGGTGACGGCGACGACCGCGCCACGGGCGTCATGGGCGAACCGGGTCGTGGCGCCGTCCGGGGCGAGGATCGCGTCGTTGTTCCCCGCGTCGTCGTAGGAGTGCCGCCAGACCGCCCCGTCGGGCCCGGTCGTCCTGGTCGGCATGGAGCGGGCGTCGTACTCGGCGACGGTGACGGAGCCGTCGGCCTCGCGCACGGCGGTCAGGTTGCCGTGCTCGTCCCAGCGCCAGGCCGTGGTGGCTCCGAAGCCGTCCGTACGGCTGACCAGCCGGTCGTGTTCGTCCCAGGTCTGGACGGTCGTCTGCCCGGAGGGGGCGGTGACGGCGGTGATCAGCAGCCGCTCGTCGACGCGGTAGACGGTGGTGGCACCGGTTGAGTCGGTGAAGCGGGTGACCGTGTCGGTGGAGTCCGGGACCGTTTCGTACGTGAAGGAGGACGAGAGGTAGCCGTCGGGGCCGACGGTGCGGGTGACGCGGCCGGCGGGGTCGTACGCGTAGCGGTAGGTGGAGTCGTTGCGGTCGGTCCACGAGGTCATGCGGGCGTCGGTGTCGTAGCCGAACCTGAGCGGCAGGCCGGAGGAGTTGGTGACGGCGTCGAGGTTGCCGTCGTGGTCGTAGCCGTAGGTGAGGACGGTGACGGGGCCGTCGGGGGTGCGTAGTGAAAAATCGGTGATGCGGCCGTTGCGGGTGGTGAGGGCGACTTGGTAGCCGCCGTCGTGGACGACCCTGGTCGGGGCGCCGTCGGGGGTGCGGTGGAGGGTGATTCCGTTGCCCTGCCGGTCTTCGACCTCGGTCAGCCAGTACGCGGTGGAGGCGTGGTAGGGGCTGCCGGAGAAGCTGCGGACCAGGCCCGACTGCGGGTCGGTGACCGCGTAGGTCGTGACGTCGCCGGCCACGCCGGCGTGGGTGAGGGGCAACTGCTCGCCCTCCAGCGGGAGGACGCCCTCGGTGTCGTCGGGGGCCGGCAGTCGCGGGTACAGCAGGACGGTGCCGTCGTCGCGCGCCCACAGCGCACTCCGGCCGCGGGGGTCGAGTTCGATGCGCTCGTCCAGGGTGGAGGCCCAACTGCGGCCGAACCAGTGCCCGTAGCGGTACCCCGACAGATGCGTACGGCTCAACACCAGCGGGAGCACGCCGGGCAGCGAGAGGTCCGTCTGTGCGAGCTGCATCTCACCCGAGGCGACGTCGACGGGGTCGGTCTCGCAGGTCCGCTTCGACGGCGGAATGCTGTTCGCCCGCGCGTTGAGCTGTGCTCCGTTGAGGGAGTTGGGTTTGGTGCGGACGTCGTCGGGGTGTTTGCGGGCGGGGTCGCTGGGGTTGGTGCGTTTGCGGGTGAGGTCGTCGTCGTCGCGTTTGCCGCTGCCGGTGATCTTCTTGAGGCGGTCGTCGATGTCTTTGTCGGTGTTGCGGTGGGTCTTGGAGCTTTGGCCGAGGGCGTCGGGGAGTTTCTTGCCGAGGTGGTTGCCGAGGTGGTTGTGGCCCTTGATGAGTTTCTCGACGACGCCTTCGATGGTGCCGTCGAGGACGGCGGTGAGGGAGTCCTTGCCCTTGGCGCGGCCGTGGTGTCCCTTGGCCTTGTCGATCTTGCCTTTGGCGCGGCCGTTCATCGAGATCTGGACGCCTGCGAGCTTTCCGCCGGTGTTGCCGTGGGCGTCGTGGTCGATGCCCAGGGTGCCGCCCGCGCCCCCGCTACCGCCGCCGCCGGCGGAGTTGAGTTGGGTGCTGTCGTCGGCGCCGGTGACGTCCATCGCGGTCTGGATCGCCAGATCCGTGACGATGCTCTCCAACGCGGCGACGGCGGGTTGGGTGAGGGTGGCGGTGATCTCGGCGACCGCGGCCTCCGCCATCTCCTTCAGGATCTTCTTGAACGCGATCCGGGTGGCGACGATCTTTCCGCCGGC
Organism: Streptomyces sp. NPDC017979; assembly: GCF_044328175.1. Taxonomy (NCBI): domain Bacteria; kingdom Bacillati; phylum Actinomycetota; class Actinomycetes; order Kitasatosporales; family Streptomycetaceae; genus Streptomyces; species Streptomyces sp. NPDC017979. The sequence continues at coordinate 344,784 of NZ_JBIRGU010000005.1, forward strand.
GAGGAGGGCGGTGAGTCCTGCGGTGAAGGGGGCGGCGGCGAGTGCGATGCCGATGGTGGCGCAGAGGTCTGCGAGTTCGCCGACGGCTGCGATCTTGCGGGCGACGATGATGTCGGCGACGCGGTCGAGTGCGCCGGCGATGATGCGGGCCGCGCCGGCGAGGTCCTTGTTCTTGCCCTGGACTTTCTTCCAGTGTTTGTCGAGGGCGGTCAGGGACTCGCTCTGCCCGGTCGACAGCAGTCGTTGGATGTGGCCGTGTGCGGTGCCGGCGTCGTCGTCCGCGTCGTCCGCGAACTCCCGCAACGCGTCCGCCATGTCGCGGTACGCGTCCTCGTCGACGTTCGGCCAGCCCACGCCCACGACGTCCAACATCGTGTCGACGCCCTCAGGAATCGTGTAACCCACGACTCATCAACCCCCGTTGAATCGCCCTTTCTTGGGACGCTTCCAAGCATCGCACGGACTCGTTGTGGTGCCCATGTGTCGCAAAACCGGTGCTCGGGCGCGGTGGTGCGGCCCGTTCCCGGCGGGGAACAGCTCTCGGCGGGGAACAGCCCCTGCCCGACACGGACCCGTTGGGGTCCCCGCCCGTCGAAAACCCGGATGCTCGGCCGCGGTGGCGCGGCCTACCCTCGGCGCATGCGAACCGACGCCGCGCTCCTCAACGTCATCGACGTCGAAGCGACCTGTTGGGACGGGCAGCCGCCGCCGGGTTCGGTCAGCGAGATCATCGAGATCGGGCTGACGGTCGTCGACGTGCGGGAGCGGCGCCGCGTCTCCCGGCACCGGGTGCTGGTGCGGCCCACGAGGTCCGTGGTCAGTGAGTTCTGTCGCGAGTTGACCGGGCTGACGCAGGACGAGGTGGCGCGGGGCGTGAGCTTCGCGGAGGCGTGCCGGATCCTGGTCGAGGAACACGGGGCGGGGCGGCGGCCCTGGGCGAGTTGGGGTGACTACGACCGTCGGCAGTTCGCCCGGCAGGCCCGCGCCGACTCGGTGACGTACCCCTTCGGATATCCGGTGGAGCGGCTGCACACCAACGCCAAGGCCGTCTTCACCGAGGCGTACGGGCTGCGGCGCCGGCCGGGGATGGCACAGGCGCTCCAGATCGCCGGGCTGCCGCTCGAAGGGCGGCACCACCGGGGGGAGGACGACGCGTGGAACATCGCCGCGCTCGTGTTGGACCTGGTGGAACGGGACGCTTGGGCGGGCGCGAGCGGCCGCGGATGAGCACGGGGCGGTGGCCGCGGATGAGTACTGGGCGGTACTGACAGACTGGCCGGGACGTGAGCGACGGGGGTGCCGGTGCGTAAGAGGCTCGTGCGGAAGCTGTTGCGGGAGATGGGCGGCGGGGAGCCCGTCCGGCTCGCCCTCTCCGCGGTGAAGATGACGGAGGTCGCCCGGATCGCCTTTGTGGCACGGCAGTTCGGGTACGAGTACGCGGACCTGAAGCAGACCGCCAACAACAGGCTCGCGCTGTTCGTCGTGCCCGACCCCGGCCCGCAGGCCCGGGAGCGCGCGGCGCGGAACTGGGCGCGGTATCCGGACGCGGCCGACGGGGGCGCGCTGCCGCCTGTCGAGCCGGCTGCGGTCGAACTCCTCAAGGCCCGCATGGCGATCGACCTCGGACGGCAGTACAGCGACGCGCTACGCGTGGTGCTCAGCGTGCTCGCCCTCACGCCGATCGCCGCGGCCGTCGCCATCAGGTTCCGCGAGGACACCGCCGTCGTCGTGATCGCCGGCCTCGTCTGGGCCGTGCTCATGGCCCTGCTGCCCGTCGGCATCCGCGCCGGCCGACGCAGTCGGGAGGAGCACGCCGCCCGACTGCTGGCCGCCGGTTTCACCTCGGTGACCGACCGGAACGGGCGGCTGCGGTACGTGCCGCCGGGCGGGCTGCCCGGCCCGGGCGAGCCGATGCCCAGAGGGACGTAGCGGGACGCGGGCAGGCGCGGCCGGTCTCGTGCAGCAGGGCCGCGACGCGCGCACCGAGTTCGGCGTGCGGTCGGAAGCGCACAGCCGACGCACGGCCAGTGCACAGCCGGCGCGCAGACGTCGACGGTGCGTTCGCGCCGGCGGCACGGGCGCCAGACTCACGACGTCTGACGAAACGGTCGGCACGGCTGGTGCGGCGGCGCCGGAGCTTTGAAGCGTGCCCGGTTCAGGGGACCCGGGGAGCGCCGCCGACCGGGCTCAACCCAGCTTCTTGAGCTGCGCGTCCACGATCGCCTTGGACGGCTTCGCCTTGCCGCCGAGCAAGCTGGTGGTGAAAGTGGCGATCGTCGAACCCTTGCGGACGACCACCAAGTGGATGTCGGCGTTCTCGCTCGCCTCTTGCTTCACCACCTTCGTGGTGTAGGCGAGTGCCTCGTCCCCGGCGTTGTACGCCACGGGAACGATCTTCGAGTACTTGGAGGTGTCGTCGACGCCGTTGAACACGGTGAGGCCGGTGGCGCAGGTCGTCGCGGCCTTCTTGAGGTCCGCCATGGCGTCTTCCGCGCCGGTGCCGACGTGCGAGCTGAGCGTGGTGAGGACGATGGACATGCGGGCGAGGGCGTCAGCGACCTGTTCCTCCTTTGAGGGGGGAGGGCGCCGAGGACGCATGGGGAATCGGCGCGACCCCGCGCGTCGCGACGGCGCTGGCGACGCTGGGCGCCCCCTCGGTGAGGGCCATGGCCAGGGCCTGGCAGTTGGGGTTGTCCGTGACGGTGCTCCCCGGCTCCGGGAGTTCGTCGGGCGTCGGGGTCTTGAAGTGGTGGTCCTTCAGATCGGCCTTGGTCAGAAGCAGCTTCTCCAGGTCGGCCTGCGTCAGCGTCTTCGACACCGGGGCGGCCGGGGCGGCGGACACGGCGGCCGACGGTGAGCTCTTCGCGTCCTTCTTGGCGTCCTCCCCGCTGTCGCTGTCGCTGCCGCACGCGGCGAGCAGCAGGCTGAGGGAGACGGCGGACGCGGCGACGGCCGCTCTCCGGGCAGAGGTGTTCGACAACGTGCTTCCTCCGAGGTCTTCAGGGCTGCAGGTCTTCACGGCATGCAGAACCGTTGCGCCGTTTGTCCGGCTCGTACTCGGTCGGGAACGGCGCTCGTGGGACATCGCGACGCCCCGCTTCGGCGGCCGTGGCGTACGGCTGCCGAAGCGGGGACACGGACAGTCGGGCCGGCGAGCCTCGCGGCCGGCCCGGTGACGGCTCAGCCCAGCTTCTTGACCTGCGCGTCGGGGATCGCCTTCGACGGCGCCGCCTTCTCGCCGAGCAGCATGGTGAAGAAGTTCGCGATGGTCCCGCCCTTGCGGACCGTCACGAGCTGGGTTTCGGTGGGCTCGCCGTCGATGTCCATCGTCAGGGTGTGGGCGATCGCCTCGTCCCCGCCGCCGTACGCGGCCGGCGCCACCTTCGTGATCTTGGTCTTGTCGCCTTCCACGGTCACGCCGAAGCCGGCGGCGCAGTCCGTGCCCGCCTTCTTCAGGGCCGCCATCGCGTCTGCCGCGCCGGTGCCGTCGTACGTGCTGAGCGTCGTGAAGGTCATGCTGATGCGGTCGAGGGAATCGGCCGCGTTCTTGAGCCCGGTTTCGATCTTCTCGTCCGTCGAGGCGCCGGAGGGCGTCGGGGCGGTCTTCGGCACCGGCATGATCATGCGCGACACGCGGGCGACGGCGGTGCCGGGGGTGCCCTCCATGGCGGCTGCGGCCAAGGGGCGACAGGCAGGCTTGTCGGCCACGGCGCTCCCGGACTTCAGGATGTCGCCCGGCTCCGGGTCGGTGAACTCGTGGTCCTTGAGATCGGCTTTTGCCAGGGCGAGCTTCTCCAGCTCGGCCTGGGTCAGCGCCTTCGCCGCGGGTGCGGCGGCGGCCGACGGGGAGCCCTTCGCGTCGCCCTTGGCGTCCTTCTTCTCGTCCTCGCTGCCGCAGGCGGTCAGGGCGAGGCTCAGCGAGATCAGGGACGCGGCGACGGCAGTTCTTCGGACGGGGACCTTCGACACTTCGGTTCCTTCGAGAGTTCTGGTGTGGCAGGCGGGACGGCCTGGGGCCGTGCCCCGGGTCGGCGTGCGGCCGACGGGGTTGCCGCGACCTTCTTACTCGAACGGACAGACGAGTCGGGGTGCTTCGCGGTATTCGGGCCTATCACGCCGTATATCTGGCCTGGACTGGTCTGGCCTGGGCTGGAGTGACCTAGGTCGGCCTGGCGGTGAGGGCCTGGAGACGGCCTGGTCCGGAGCGGTCCGGAGTGGCCCGGCGGCGACTGGAGCGACGCGGCGGGCGTCGAAAGTTCCCGCGCCGGCAGCCGTGTCGTGACGGCTGCCGGCGCGGGGACGCACTCAGCCCAGCTTCTTCAGCTGCGCGTCGGCGATCGCCTTCGGCTGCTCCGTCTTGCCGCCGATGCTGAGGGTGTAGAAGTTCGCGACCGTCGCGCCCTTGCGGACCGTCACCAGGTGCGTCTCGGACGGCTTGCCGTCCATGTCCATCGTCAGGGTGTAGGCGAGCGCCTCGTCCCCGCCGCTGTACGTCGCCGGCGCCACCTTCGTGACCTTGGTCGTCTCGCCCGCCGCGGACACGGTGAAGCCGGCGGCGCAGTCCGTGGCCGCCTTCTTCAGCGCGGCCATCGCGTCCTCCGCGCCCTTGCCCTCGTAGGAGTTGAGCGTGGTGGCGGTGAAGGACAGGGTGCTCAGCGCCTTCAGCGCGGCCTCCGCCTTCTGCTCCTCCGTGGTGCCGGTGGACGAGCCGCCCGCCGGCATCGGCATGATCTGGCGCATCACCGCGGCGGTGGCGGGGGCCGGCGCGCCCGCGATGAGGGCCGAGGACAGGGGCTTGCACTCGGCCTTGTCCGAGGAGGCGTCCTTCGTCTTCGCGAGGTCGGCCGCCTTCGGGGTGTTGAACTCGTGGTCCTTCAGGTCGTCCTTGGTCAGGGCGAGCTTCTCCAGCTCGGCCTGCGTCAGCGCCTTCGCCGCGGGCGCGGTGGCGGCCGACGAAGAGCCCTTCGCGTCGCCCTTGGCGTCCTTCTTCTCGTCCTCGCTGCCGCCGCACGCGGCGAGCACCAGGCTGAGGGAGACGACGGAAGCGGCGACGGCGGCCCTGCGGACGGGGGTTCTGTGCACTTTCAGGTCCTTCTAAGCGGAGTGATGAGAACGCGGGGATTGCCGGGACCACGACTCGACTCCGGTGGGTCCACTGGGTCCGGCCGTGCTCTCGGGGCGGGGCTGTCTACTGCTTGGTGTAGCGGAGCGGGGCCCCGCTGGAACCGACCAGTTCCCGGATGACGGTGTCGTCGTCGGGCATCACCAGACGGCTCCACTGTCCCGGGGAGCACTTCGCCGGATCGCCGGACTCGACCTTCGTGGGGCCGAGTTCGAGGGGGGTGCGACCCGACTTCAGGACCGCCGACCACGTGCAGCTGTAGTCGGGGCCCGTGCCGGTGAGCTCCATGACCTTCTCGCCGGACGAACCGGCTGTGATGGTCATCGTACGGGCGTTCTGGCCATTTGCGGATTCAAAATTCGCGCGCCAGGTCCCGAGGTACGCATCGGGGACCCCGCCGTCGGTGCTGCCGCCCTCGACCGGGGCGTTCGCGGACGTCCGCGGCGACGCCTGGCCCTGCCCGCCGTCGGAGCTGTCGGAGTCGGAGTTGGCGTTGGCGTTGGAGTCGGATCCGGAGCCGGGGTTGGAGTCGGGGTACGCGGCGTAGAGCACGCCGCCGACCGCGGCGACGAACACGACCGCGGCGACGGCCACCAGGGCGACGACCGCCTTCCGCCGACCGGGCCGACGCGGGGGCGGTGCTGCGGTGCCCACCGCGGTGGGTTCCCTGGGCGGCAGCGCGGGCGCCTGCATCGGCGGCGTCGGCGCGGACGTCTGAACGGCCGCCGGGAATACGTGGGCCAGGGCCGGGACCGGGCCCGGGGGCGTCTGCGGCGGTGCGGGGGCGGGCCGGGCGTTCGCCGCCGCGTACGCCGCCGCCGCTTCCGCCGTGACCTGCTGCTGCGGCCCGGTGTGCTCCACCTCCAGCAGCCCTACGGCGTGCCGGCCCAACTCGGCCACCAACGCGCCCGGCAGCCACGGTTCCGGGCTCGGCTCCGTCGCCGTGCGCGCCAGTACGGCGGCGAGGTCCGGGCGTTCGGCGGGCTCCTTGCGCAGACAGTCCCGTACGAGGTCGACGAGCCCGTCCGGCACGCCCGTCAGGTCCGGCTCCTCCTGCGCGATCCGGTACATCACCGCGTGACCGCTGCTGTCGGTCGAGCCGAACGGCGGGCGCCCGGTGGCCGCGAACGCCAGGATCGACCCCAGGCAGAACACGTCCGCCGCGGGTGTGACCGGCCCGCCGCGCACCTGCTCGGGCGACATGTAGCCGGGGGAGCCGACGATCGCGCCGGTGCGCGTCAGGCCCGAGTCCGTCGCGGCCTCCAGGGCGCGCGCGATCCCGAAGTCGATGACCCGCGGCCCGTCGATGCCGATGAGGATGTTCGACGGCTTGAGGTCGCGGTGGATCAGCCCCGCGCCGTGGATCGACCGCAGGGCGTGCGCGAGGCCCGACCCCAGGATGCGCACGGTGCGCTCCGGCAGCGGGCCGTGGGCGCCGGCCACCACGGAACTCAGCGCGGGCCCGGCGACGTACCCCGTCGCCACCCACGGCACGGCGGCTTCCGTGTCCGCGTCCAGCACCGGCGCGGTCCACTCGCCGCCGACCTTGCGGGCCGCGGTCACCTCGTGCCGGAAGCGCTCGCGGAAGGACTCGTGCGCGGCGAGTTCGGGCCGTACGAGCTTCACGGCCACGGTGCGGCCGCGGTTGCTGCGGGCGAGATAGACCTGACCCATGCCGCCGGCGCCGAGGCGGGCGAGCAGTCGATAGGCGCCTATGCGGGTCGGATCACCCGGCGCGAGCTGTTCCATCGCCATCCCCCCGACCCCGTCCCGCGTTGCTGGCTGGGAAGAGGATAGGCGTCGATCGCCGGGGTGCGTCCGCCGACCCTGGTCAGGACGGCGTGAAGGTGTGCTCATACGACCGGGGTTAAGGCGGCGATCGCGCGTTCATCCGATGGCGGGAAGATCGCCTGCCGTGCCTTTCCCTTGGCCTCGTGCAGCCGAACACTTTGCGGGCGGGGCGAACGGTTCGCCCGCGATTCCGAAGGGTGTTCTCATGCGTGCGGTGCGTTCCGGCATGAAGGCGAAGAGGTCGCTGCTGGGCCTGGCGGCGGCGGGCGCCGTCGCAGCGGGTCTCCTGACGGCGCCGGGCGCGCAGGCGGCGCAGCCCGAGCTGTACGCCGTCCAGACCTTCGCGGACCTCTGCTTCGAGGTGCGCGCGGGCACGCCGGGCGCGGCGGGGGCGGCGGCGGACCCGGTGCTGGTGCAGGAGAGCTGCTCGTCGCTGGCGAACCAGCAGTTCGAGTTCCTGCCCGCGGGCAGCCGGCTCTTCCAGATCCGCAACCTCGACACCGAGCTGTGCTTGGACGTGAAGGGCGCGAGCGCGGAGAGCGGGGCGCGGGTCGTGGGCGCGGCGTGCGGGGCGGCGCCGAGCCAGCGGTTCGAGGTGCTGCCGAACGGGGAGGGCTTCGAGATCCGCACGTTCGCGGACCAGTGCCTGGACGTTCGGGGCGTGAGTACGACGGCGGGCGCGCCGATCGTCCAATCGGCCTGCGCCCTGGCCAAGGAGAACCAGATGTTCGTCATCGAACCGATCCAGCCGTAACGCTGCGGTGCGCTGCGCGGGCTGCGGTGCGCTGCGCGGGCTGCGGTGTGCGGTGCGGGTCGCGCTGTGCGGTGCGGGTCGCGACGGGCGGCCCGCGCCGTTCCCCCGCGGGAGCGTTGGTCCCCGCGGCCCGGTGGTGGGCTTGTCGCGCAGTTCCCCGCGCCCCTGAAACCCACTTGCCGTTCCCCTGCGGGAGCGTTGGTCTGTGTGGCCTGGTGGTGGGCTTGTCGCGCAGTTCCCCGCGCCCCTGAAACCCACTCGCGGTTCCCCTGCGGGAGCGTTGGTCTGTGTGGCCTGGTGGTGGGCTTGTCGCGCAGTTCCCCGCGCCCCTGTGCCCTGCGGGCACGGGGGGACCCCAGCGCCCCTAAACCCCCCTGCCTGGGCCCGCAGACGAAGCACTTGGGGCAGCGAAACAGGGGCGCGGGGAACTGCGCGACCAGCCACCCACGGCCCGCAGACGTCAACGCAGCCCGCAGGGCTACGGCGAGTGGGTTTCAGGGGCGCGGGGGCGCGACAAGCGCACCGCCGGGCCGCAGAGGCCGGCGCACCCGCGGTGCAGCGGCGAGGTTGCCGGTTTGCCGGGCTGGCCGCGGCAGGGTGCGGGTGGTGGACAGAACGACGGGGCTCGCAGCCGCACCGCAGACAACATGTACCTTTTCGCCCCCGGCACGGCCTCCCTACCCTGGCGTTCATGACCCCTCATGACGCTCCCCAGCCGCCCGCCCGGGGCTCCGCTCCGGACCCCGCCCGAGGCGCAGCCGTACGCGCCGCGGACCGTGCGCACGTGTTCCACTCGTGGTCCGCCCAGGGGCTGATCGAACCGCTCGCGGTCGCCGGCGCCGAGGGCTCGTACTTCTGGGACTACGACGGCAAGCGCTACCTCGACTTCTGCAGCGCCCTGGTCTACACGAACATCGGCTACCAGCACCCGAAGGTCGTCGCCGCGATCCAGGCGCAGGCCGCGAAGCTCGCGACGTTCGCGCCCGCCTTCGCGATCGAGTCCCGCTCCGAGGCCGCCCGGCTGATCGCCGAGCGCACCCCGGGCGACCTCGACAAGATCTTCTTCACCAACGGGGGCGCGGAGGCCGTCGAGAACGCGGTGCGCATGGCGCGGCTGCACACGGGCCGGCCCAAGGTGCTCTCCGCGTACCGCTCGTACCACGGCGGCACGCAGACCGCGGTGAACGTCACCGGCGACCCGCGCCGCTGGGCGTCGGACAACGGCACCGCCGGGGTCGTGCACTTCTGGGCGCCGTTCCTCTACCGGTCGCCGTTCCACGCGACCACCGAGGAGGAGGAAGGGGCGCGCGCCCTGCGGCACCTGGAGGACACCATCGCCTTCGAGGGGCCGGGCACCATCGCCGCGGTCGTCCTGGAGACGATCCCGGGCACGGCCGGGATCATGGTCCCGCCGCCCGGTTACCTCGCCGGGGTGCGGGAGATCTGCGACCGCCACGGCATCGTCTTCGTCCTCGACGAGGTGATGGCCGGCTTCGGGCGCACCGGCGCCTGGTTCGCCGCCGAGCACTTCGACGTCGTACCGGACCTGCTCACCTTCGCCAAGGGCGTGAACTCGGGGTACGTGCCGCTGGGCGGCGTCGCCATCTCGCCGGAGATCGCGGCGACCTTCGAGACCCGGCCGTACCCGGGCGGGCTGACCTACTCCGGCCACCCGCTGGCCTGCGCCGCCGCCGTCGCCACGATCGAGGTGATGGCCGAGGAGCGGGTCGTGGAGCGCGCGGCCGACATCGGGGCGACCGTGCTCGGCCCGGGGCTGCGGGAGATCGCGGAGCGCCACCCGTGCGTGGGCGAGGTGCGCGGCACGGGCGTGTTCTGGGCGTTGGAGCTGGTGCGCGACCCGGTCACGCGCGAACCGCTGGTGCCGTACAACGCGGGCGGCGAGCAGAACCGGCCGATGGCGGCGTTCGCCGCGGCCTGCAAGGAGAACGGGCTGTGGCCGTTCGTCAACATGAACCGGACCCACGTCGTCCCGCCGTGCACCGTCAGCGAGGCGGAGGCGAAGGAGGGCCTGGCGGTCCTGGACGCGGCGCTGTCCGTCGCCGACGAGTACGTGGTCTGAGGACCGGACCCTGGGACCGACTCTAGAAGAACCGGATCCTGGGACCGGATCCTGGGACCGGATCCTGGGACCGGATCCTGGGACCGGACCCTAGAAGGGCCGGACCCTGGGACCGGACTCTAAAGGACCGGTACGCCGGGACGCCCGCACGGCGCCCCGGCGTACCGGCCGTCAGCGGGGCCGATCGCCGGTGGGGTCGACGGTCAGTGCGTCGGCCGGGCCGTGATCGACCAGCGGCACTCCGTCGCCTGCACGGTCAGCAGCCGCGTGCCGCCCTGGAGCCGCACCGTCTGCCGGAACGGCCCGGTCGCCCCCGACAGCAGGAACTCCACGCCCTCGAAGTCCGCCGCCGCCTCGTCGATGTCGTGCGGCGACATGGCGACGAGCGTGATGAAGCCGCCGGCCATGCCGGGCGCGTCCTCGATCGCCACCTCCAACTCCGCGTCCGGACCGGCGTAGGCGAGGACGTCGTACGACTCCCCGTGCACCGGCTGCCCCGGCAGCAGCCGGCGGGCCGCCGACAGCGGCAGCGCCGTCACCGACCAGTCCGCGTCGCCCGCCAGAACGTTCAAGCACAGGGCGTACGTGCCGGGGGCGACGGCCGGGGCGCGGCTGTGGACCGCGGGGCCGGACTCGCTCAGCAGGTCGTAGCCGGGTTCGCGACGCAGGTTGAGCTGCTGCACCTTCACCCAGTCGTCGTTGTTGTACGTCGCCTCCAGGATCACCGGCCCGCGGGCGAAGCCCTCCGGGAAGGAGACCGTGCCGTAGCCGCGGCCGTGCATGGTCTGCGGCGGGAAGGAGTGGAAGCGCTCGAACGGGTCGTCCGCGGCGGGCGCGTTCTGCACCGCGGGCGCGCCCGGCGCGGCGGACCCGGCCGAGCCGACCGACGCGCTCGACCCGACCGGCGCGGCGTAGGACGCCGGCTGGTAGTCGTAGGCGGGCTGGTAGTCGACCGCGGGCGCGTACCCCTGCGCGGGCACGGCGCCTTCCGGCAGGTGCACGGGCGCGACGTAGTCGATGATGCGGTGCCCGGGGGAGTACGAGTGGCCGGGCACGGGCGGCCGCGGGGACCCGACCTGCGGCGCGGCCAGGTAGCCCTGCGCCGCGTAACCGCCCTGCGAGGGGTAGCCGTTCGACGGCTGGTAGCCGCCCTGCGCCGGGTATCCGCCCTGGTGCTGGTACGCGGACGCCTGGAACGCGGGCGGCGGCGGCGGGGGCGCCGGCACCGCGGACAGGAACCGGGACGCCGCCCCCGGCAGCCCGAACTCCGCGGCCACCGCTGCCAGCCCGCCGGCGTACCCCTGGCCCACCGCGCGGAACTTCCACGTGCCGTCGCGCCGGTACAGCTCGCCCAGCACGATCGCCGTCTCGGTGGTGGCGTTCATCACGTCGTAACGGGCGACGGGCACGCCGTCGTACCCCTGCACCTGTACGTACAGGCCCGGCACCGCGCCGAACGCGGTGCCCTCGACCGCGGCGACCACCACGATGCGCTGCACTTCGGGCTCCACCACCGGCAGGTTCACGTCCAGCCAGACCGCGACCTGGCCGTTTCCTTCGGTGCGACCCGCGTACGCCACCGTGCCCGAGGGGTGCGGGGTTTGGGACGCGGCCACCACGTCGCCGCGGCCGGGGCGGGTGGTGCCGCCGGCGTCCAGCAGCAGCACGAGCGCGTCGAACGCCGGGACCGCGGGGGACAGGGCGTGCCCCACGGCCAGGCGCAACGGCGCGGTCGGTACGGGGGCGTTCGCGCCCCACGGGATGTTCGCCATGGTGCACATGCTGACATCCGGGACAGGACCCAGTCGACGATTACTCCGCCTGTGTTCTCGGGGAGGTGTCAACGGGCGACGCCCGGGCTCGATGCGGCGGAGGGGGCCGGTGGGGGGGTGGCCGGAGTCAACGGGCGCCCTGCCGGGGCACGTTCGCCGGGCATGTGCGCCGCCGGACGCGGCCGAGCCCGCCGTGGAGCGGGGGCGCACGCCGCGCGCCGCCGCGCCGGGGCGCCAACGGAACCGCCCGGTGGGTGGGGTGCGCGTCGATGACCTGCAACTCCCGCCCGGAGAGCAGGAACACGTGCGTTCGCCGCGCTGGTGCGGTGGGCTCGGGGTGGGAGGGGCGCGTCGGGGGAGTGCGTCATCGCCGTGCCTCGACGCCGGGTTCGGACGGCCCCGGTGCCGTGCGCCAGCGTGCGACCGTCCGGCGGAAGGGTGGGCGCCAGTGCACGTCCGCCCCGCCGGACGGGGGTGGCGACGGGGGCGCGGACATCAGTGCGGCGGCCGACCGGGGGCGGTGGGGGCGGGTGGCTCGGGGCGAACGCTGCTGCGTGCGCGGCGTTTTGGGGTGGCGGTGAGGTGCGGTCGGGCGGCCCCGCCGCCGCGCGCCCGGCCCGCGGCCCCGCCCCGGGCCGGCCTCGGGCCCGTCACCCCCCGATACCGTCAACCGCGAACTCCCTCCGGGGTCAAGCGACTCGCCCCGATTCCGCCCGGTCGTGTACCGCCGCGCCCCGTCTGCCCCTGCCCGCCAGCCGCCCTGCGGGCGCGTTCGCCTCTGCGGCCGCGGTGGGGCTTGAGGGCGTGGTGGTACCCCCCAGGGCCCCAAACAGCACCACCGCCGTTTCCCTGCGGGAGCGTTGGTTCCTGCGGCCCGGTGGGTGGCTTGTCGCGCAGTTCCGCCCCCTACGCCCAGGGGGCGTGGGGGGACCCCCAGGGCCCCAAACAGCACCACCGCCGTTTCCCTGCGGGAGCGTTGGTCCCTGCGGACCGTGGGCGGTTCTCGCGCAGTTCCGGGAGCCCAGCGCCCCAAACCCCCCGTCAACCTGCGGGCCGCAAGTGGTGCGCCGATGGACGGGAACGGTCCGCAGTCAGCCGACGGGCAGCGGGCGCAGGGGGTTTAGGGGCGCTGGGGGTCCCCCCACGCCCCCTGGGCGTAGGGGGCGGAACTGCGCGACAAGCCCACCACCGGCCGGCAGGGGCCAACGCTCCCGCAGGGGAACGGCGAGAAGGGCTGGGGACCGCGGCCAGCACACCACCAGGTCGGAGGCGGCGGAGCGCAGGGCGTCGCCGGGCGGGACCCCCGCGGGTACGCGAACGCAGCCGCGGGGCGTCCTCGCAAGAACGCGCAGCCGCGGGGCGTCCTCGCAAGGACGCGCACCCGCACCCGACCTCGGCTACCGCCCTCCGCCCCGCGGAGTCGCTCGGATCTCCACCTCCAGGAACCACTTCCCGCGGCCCGCGCGGTACAGGAGGGCCTCCCAGCCGCCCGCCGACTCCAGGGCGCGGGCGCACTCGCGTAGTTTCTGCTCGGTTTCGGCGGGGGCGCCCAGCCAGTCGACGCGGGTCACGTGGGGGCGTTCGCCGGGGGTGACGCGGTAGCCCGGGGCGACGCGGGCGCCGGACGCGTCGAGGGCGGACGGGGGGAGGCCCGACGCCTCCAGGGTGATGGCCACCGCACGCGCCGGCTGCCTCCGCTCCCACGCCGCCGGTACCGCGCCCGTGACGTCACGGATCTGCCGCAGCCCGGCGTACGCGGCGCGCACCTCCGCAGCCCGGTCGCCCGTGCCGTCGGCCACCCCGTCCCCGTACGCCGCTTCGAAGACCTCGCCCACCGCTCCGCTCCCCTCTCCCGTTCTCCCGCGAACTCCGTGATCCGCTCCGCGCTCCTCGCTGGCCTATCGTGTCGGGAGCCCCTGGCGAAGGAGAAGCCATCGATGCCCGGTCCCGGCAGCACCTCTGTCACCCGCAGCACGCTGCGACAACAGATCGCGGACGCACTGCGTGACGAGGTGCTGGCCGGGCGCCTCCAGCCCGGGCAGGAGTTCACGGTCAAGCAGATCGCCGATCAGTACGGCGTCTCCGCGACGCCCGTTCGCGAGGCGCTCGTCGACCTCTCCGCGCAGGGGCTGCTCGAATCCGACCAGCACCGCGGCTTCCGGGTGCACCAGTTCTCCGTCACCGACTACCGGGACATGGTGGAGACCCGCTCCTTGGTCGTCGACGGGATCATCCAGCACGCCGAGCGCCTGGGGCGGACCCAGGTGAACGCCAGCGCGGTCGTGCCGGTCCGCCGGCGCGCCGAGGAGGCGAGCCGGGCCGCCCGCAGCGGCGACCTCGACATCCTGATCGGCTACGACCTGCGGTTCTGGCATGAACTCGGAACGATAGTTTCAAATCGCTACATCTCAGACTTTCTTCATCAGCTACGCGTTCAGACCTGGGTGTTCGCCGTTCCGCACCTCAAGGGCGAGGCGGACTGCCGGCGCTGGCTCTTCAGCGGGTACGAGGACTTGATCGAAGCGCTCGTCAGGGGCGAGATCACCGCGGCGCGCGACGTGCTGTGCGGCTACACCGAGCTGTCGCTCTCCTGGGCGGACCGACTGGACGAACGGATCGGCTCATGAGCCCGCAGTCGCAATCGAAGTCCCCCTCCCCGTCCTCGGCACAGCCGCCGGCGGAGCCGGAACCGAAGCCGTCGCCACCCGGGACCACCGACGACGCCCGCACCACCGACGACACCCGCACCACCAGTGACGTCGGCCTCAGCATCGTCGTCCCCGCGTACAACGAAGAACACCGCCTGCGCCCCACCCTCGACGCCATCCGCGCCCACCTCGACGCCGACCCCGAGCGCTGGGGCGGCTGGGAGCTGATCGTCGTCGACGACGGTTCCACCGACGAGACCGCCCGCGTCGCGCGCGAGGCCGCCGCCGAAGAGCCCCGCATCCACGTCATCACCAGCCCCCGCAACCGCGGCAAGGGGCACGCGGTGCGCAGCGGCGTGCTCGCCTCCTACGGGCGCCGCGTGCTGCTCACCGACGCCGACCTCGCGACGCCCATCGAAGAGCTGGACCACCTCGACAAGCTGCTCGCCGCCGACGACGTCTGCGCGGCCATCGGCTCCCGCGCCCACCCGGACTCCCGGATCGACGTCCACCAGTGGCGCGGTCGGGAGTGGCTGGGCCGCGCCGGCAACCGGCTGATACGGCTGGCCGCCGTCCCCGGGATCCACGACACCCAGTGCGGGTTCAAGCTCTTCGACGGCGACCGGGCGCGCACCGCCTTCGCCGCGTCGCAGCTCGACGGCTGGGCGATCGACGTGGAGATCCTGCGGCACTTCCAGCGCGCCGGCTGGCCGGTGGTCGAGGCGCCGGTGAACTGGTCGCACCGCTCCGGTTCCAAGGTGCGCCCGCTGGACTACGGGCGGGTGCTCGGCGAACTCCTCCGGCTGCGGCTACGCACCGCCCGTGCCACCCGCCTCCCCGCCCAGGCCACCACCGGTGCCGAGACCGCGCCGCGCGCCGCCGCCCGCCGCACCCACCTGCTCGTCGCCCTGCTGTTCTGCGTCGCCTCGTTCGTCCTCTACCAAAACCTGTGGCAGGACCTCGACCGCGGCTACCTGGCCGACGCCGGCCAGGACCAGAACCAGTGGGAGTGGTTCTTCGCCGTCACCGCCGACAACGTCACCAACCTGCGCAACCCGCTGTTCACCACCCTCCAGGGCCATCCGGACGGCGTGAACCTGATGGCGAACACGGTGATGCTCGGCCTCTCCGTGCCGCTCGCGCCCGTGACGCTGCTCCTCGGGCCGACGGTCACCTGGGCGATCGTGCTGACCTTCGGCCTCGCGGCCACCGCCTTCGCCTGGTACTGGCTGCTCGCCCGTTGGACGGTCGCCCACCGCGGGGCCGCCGTGCTCGGCGCGGCCGTCGCCGCCTTCGCGCCGCCGATGATCTCGCACGGCAACGCGCACCCCAACTTCCTCGTCCTCTTCATGATCCCGGTCATCCTGGACCGGGCGCTGCGGCTGTGCGAGGGCCGGGCGGTGGTCCGGGACGGGGTGCTGCTCGGGCTCTTCGCCACGTACCAGATCTTCCTCGGCGAGGAACCGCTGCTGCTCGCCGCGATGGGCATGCTGCTCTTCGCCGGCTGCTACGCCCTGCTCGACCGGGACGCCGCGCGCCGCTGCTGGCGCCCCCTGCTCCAGGGGCTCGGCTGGGCCCTCGCGGTCTGCCTGCCGTTGGTCGCGTTCCCGCTCGGCTGGCAGTTCTTCGGCCCGCAGAGCTACTCCGACGTGATGCACGGGGCGAACACCTTCAACAGCCCGCGGGCCTTCGTCGAGTTCGCCGGCCGTTCCCTCTTCGGCACGGACGCCACCGCGGACCCGCTCGCGATGAACCGCACCGAGCAGAACGCCTTCTACGGCTGGCCGCTGCTCGTGCTCGCGCTGGTGGTCGTCGTCCAACTCTGGCGGCGCACCCTCGTCCGGGCGCTCGCGCTCACCGCCGCCGGGGCCGCGCTGCTCTCGTTCGGCAAGGACGTGCACGTCCCCTTCACGGACCTCTCCTTCCCCGGCCCGTGGGCGCTGCTCGGCAAGGCGCCGCTCTTCGAGGCCGTCATCGAGTCCCGTACGGCCCTGATCTGCGCGCCGCTCTTCGGCATGCTCGTCGCCCTCGCCGTCGACCGGCTGTCGGACGCGTCCGCCCGGTCCTTCCGCACCGCGGGCCTGGTCGCCGTCGCCGCGGCGCTGTTGCCCGTCGTCCCGACCCCGTACCCGGTGCGCGAGCGCGCCGAGGTGCCGGCCTTCATCACCGAGGGCCTGTACCGCACGTACCTCGGCCCGGGGGAGTCGCTGGCGATCGTGCCGCTGCCGAACCCGGGTTCCGCGGACGCGCTGTACTGGCAGTCCTCCACGGAGCTGGACTTCCCGATCGCCGGCGGCTACTTCAACGGCCCCTGGGGCCCCGACGACGTCGGCATCTACGGCGTCGCGCCGACCCACACCTCCGCCCTCCTCGACGACGTCCGCGGCAGCGGCGACGTCCCCGACATCGGGCCCGCGGAACGAGAACAAGCCCGCGTCGACCTGGCGTCGTGGAAGGCGGGCGTGGTCGTGCTGCCGCCGCAGGACAACGAGGAGGCGCTGCAAACCGCCGTGGAACGCCTGCTGGGCCGGCCCGGGCAGTGGGTCGGGGGAGTGCTGGTGTGGGACCTCGACCCCCCGGGCGCCCCCCGTCCGTAACCCCTTGCTCCGCCACTTGCCCTTCGCCACCGGCCCGTCGACACCTACGCTGTTACGACGCGTCCCCGTTGGAGAGCGAGCGTCCCTTGGCATGTGACCTGTGGCTGGTCCCCCTCGTCGATGTGCTCTGTCACAGCCCCGACAACCCCTTCGCGGAAGAGCTGGCGTCGTACGACAAGGCGCTGACGGAGGCGGGCCTGCCGACGGTGCCCGTGTTCGCGTACATGCCCGGGCTCTCCGGGGACGTGGCCCCGGTCGCCGGGTTCGACTACGACGCCCTGCACTTCCTGCGCCGGGCCTACCTGCTCCAGCTCTGCGGCCTCGCGGTCACGCCCGTCGACGAACTCGGCGGCGACTACGAGCAACTGCTGGAGATGTTCGAGCCCACCGCGCAGCAGTCGCACCTGGTGTGGCACTACGACCACGCGGGCGCGTACGTCCCGGTCGACTTCGCCGCGCCCCTGGCCAACGACGAACTCCTCGCCGGCAGCGGACCGTTGGGCTCCAGCCAGGGCCTGCTGCGCGAGCTGGAGTACGTCGCCCCCGCGATCGGCATCGACCCCAAGAACCCGCCCCCGGCCCCCCGGCCCCCGGAGCGCGGCACGGCCCTGGAGGAACCCGCGGCCCCCGTCCCGTACGACGAGAGCCCCTTCGCCCGCGAACGCCACGTCTGGCTCGGCCTCCACGCCGCGGCGACCCGAAGCCTCGGCCAAGGCTCCATGATCCTCTTCAGCTAGCCCCCGGGTGCTGCGCCGGGAGCCCCACCCGCCGTTTCCCCGCGGAAGTATCGGTCCCTGCGGCCCGGTGGGCGGTTCCCGTGCAGTTCCGGACCCCAGCGCCCCCAAGGTTTAGGGGCGCGGGGAACTGCGCGAGCAAGCCCCACCGGGCCGCAGGGGCCAACGCTCCAGCGGGGAAACGGCGGGCATGCCAGGTGGCGCTGGGGGTCCCCCCACGCCCTCTGGGCGTAGGGGGCGGAACTGCGCGAGCAAGCCCCACCCCGGCCGCAGAGGCGAACGCTCCCGCAGGGCTACGGCGAGTCGCACCCAGGAGCGCGGCCGCGGTCGTTCACGGTCGCTCCGGTGGGCGTTGGCGGGGCATGTTCGGGCGGCCCGGCGGCAGGCCGGGGCGGGGCGGGGCGCCGGGTTCTCCGGGGCGCCCCGTCCCACCCGCACCGGCACCACCCAGCGGCGGCAGCGCCGTCGACTGGAGCACCAACGCGTCCAACCCCCCGTGGAACGACCGCATCCAGTCCGCCGTCTCCGCCCGCACCAACTCCTGCACGTCCTCGGAGAACTTCCGCAGCACCCCCAAGCACCGCTCCGCCGCCTCGCTCGCCGTGCCCTCCGCCGGGCCCAGCACCTCCCGCACGCTCTCCGACGCCCAGTCGAACTGGAGCGTCTGCAACCGCCGTTGCACCGCCTGCGCCGTCGCCATGTTCCGCATCCACCCGGCCGTCACGCCGAAGTACCGGTCGCACGCCAGACAGGCCGCGCCCAGCAGCAGGGAGACGTAACCCCACCCGGCGGCGCCGTCCACCAGGCCCGTGACGTCCAGCAGCGGGAGCGCCGCGCCGGCGATGGTGCCCAGGGCCGTACCGATGCGCAGCACGCGGCCCGTACGCCGCTTCCAGACGCGGTCCGCGAGGTACCAGTCCACCGTGCGCAGCGCCGCCGTCTCGACCCAGCGGAACAGTTCGTCGAGCCGGTCCGCCGGCTCGCCCCAGTCACCCAGCGGGAACGGCCGGCCGGTCAGGTCGCCGCGCGGCACCTCGCCCCGCTCCTCCCGGGCCGGCCCCCCGGGCTGCATCTCCGGCTGGCTCACCGGGGCACTCCTCTACGCGTTCGTATCCGTTGCAGGTTTCCGTTGCACGCTGCACTGCACTCCGTCTGCAACCACTTCTTACCGTCGAATGCTGGGCCGTGTGGTGGAAATCCCGGTATTTCCGTCCCCGGAACGGCCTTGATCAGGTAGAGGCCCGCAGCCTAATCCCTCGAACGGGTCCCCGCCGCCCCGGGCGGCGGGGGATCTCGCCCGACCCGGCGCCCCGGTGCCCGACCACGTAGGCTCGCTATCGGAGCGGTTCCGCAGCGGCGCCGCCCGTGGAAGTACGCGCAAGTGTCGTCGACGTGCCAGGAGTGACCGTGTTCCCCGGTGGTGGCCAGCCCAACATGCAGCAGCTCCTCCAGCAGGCCCAGAAGATGCAGCAGGACCTCGCGCAGGCGCAGGAGGAACTGGCCCGCACCGAGGTCGAGGGCCAGTCGGGCGGGGGGCTCGTGAAGGCCACCGTGACCGGCTCCGGCGAGCTGCGCGCCCTGGTGATCGACCCCAAGGCGGTGGACCCGGAGGACACCGAGACCCTCGCGGACCTCGTCGTCGCCGCCGTCCAGGCCGCGAACGAGAACGCCCAGCAGCTCGCGCAGCAGAAGCTGGGCCCGCTCGCCCAGGGCCTCGGCGGCATGCCGGGCCTGCCGTTCTGAGCCCGTCTGCGGGCCGTCGGCGGGTCCGTCGGGCCCGTTGACCCCTTCTGTACCCTGCTGAACCCTTCTGAACTGGGCGGTTCAGCCACTACCGTACGAGCCGTAGGAGTCGTACGACCCGAGCCGGAGGAAAGGCAGTCCGTTGTACGAAGGCGTGGTCCAGGACCTCATCGACGAGTTGGGCAGGCTGCCCGGCGTCGGTCCCAAGAGCGCGCAGCGGATCGCCTTCCACATCCTCCAGGCCGAGCCGACGGACGTGCGCCGCCTCGCCCACGCCCTGTTGGAAGTGAAGGACAAGGTGCGCTTCTGCGCGGTGTGCGGGAACGTCGCCCAGCAGGAGCACTGCAACATCTGCCGCGACCCGCGCCGCGACCCCGCGGTGATCTGCGTGGTGGAGGAGTCGAAGGACGTCGTGGCGATCGAGCGGACCCGGGAGTTCCGCGGCCGCTACCACGTGCTCGGCGGGGCGATCAGCCCCATCGAGGGCGTCGGCCCCGACGACCTGCGGATCCGGGAGCTGCTGGCCCGCCTCGCGGACGGCGCCGTCACCGAGCTGATCCTCGCCACGGACCCCAATCTGGAGGGCGAGGCCACCGCCACATACCTGGCACGCATGATCAAGCCGATGGGGCTGAGGGTCACCCGGCTGGCCAGCGGTCTGCCCGTGGGGGGAGACTTGGAATACGCCGACGAGGTCACGCTGGGGCGTGCCTTCGAGGGGAGACGACTTCTCGATGTCTAACGCCATGCTGCACGCCGTGAACCAGGACCCGGCCGACTTCGCGGTCCAGATCGCGGACTCGATCGAGTCCTTCATCGTCGCCGTGACCGAGGTCGCGAAGGGCGACGAACCGGACAGCGCCGTACCGTTCCTGCTGCTGGAGATCTCCCAGCTGCTGCTCACCGGCGGCCGGCTGGGCGCGCACGAGGACATCCTCCCGGACGAGCGCTACGAGCCGGACACCGGCCCGGAGCCGGACGTGGACGACCTGAGGGAACGCTTCGCCCGGCTGCTGGACCCGGTGGACGTGTTCTCCGAGGTCTTCGACCCGTACGAGCCGCGGAAGGCGCCGGTGGCGTTCCGCATCTCGGACAACCTCGCGGACATCGTCACGGACCTGCGGCACGGCCTCGCCCACTACCGCAGCGAGCGGACCACCGAGGCGCTGTGGTGGTGGCAGTTCTCGTACTTCTCCAACTGGGGGCCGACCGCGTCCGCGACCCTGCGCGCGCTCCAGTCCCTGGTCTCCCACGTCCGGCTGGACCAGCCGCTCCAGGAGCTGGACGGCCTGGACACGGACGAGGACCTGACGGAGGAGGCGCTGGCGGAGGAGGCCGGCAAGGTGATGGCGGCCGAGATCGCCGCGCCGCTCGGCCTGCGCACCAGCTAGGGCCCGGACGCCCGCTCACCGAAGGCGCGCACTCGCTGTGACGCCGCACACATACCGCGTATCGGGCCGTTCGCCGGGCAGGTAGTGAGCCGAGCGGGGCTGATCACCAGGTGAGCGGCGCATCTCAGCATGTGATGTGCCGGGGGCCGGCGCGGTACCGCTCGTTAAACTGAGCCGACCGCAGCACTCATGGACTGCGGTGGAGAACCGAGCGAGGAGCGCACGTGGGCCTTGTCGTGCAGAAGTACGGCGGCTCCTCCGTCGCCGATGCCGAGGGCATCAAGCGTGTCGCCAAGCGGATCGTGGACGCCAAGAAGAACGGCCATCAGGTGGTCGTCGTGGTTTCCGCGATGGGCGACACGACGGACGAGTTGATCGATCTCGCCGAGCAGGTATCCCCCATCCCTGCCGGGCGCGAATTCGACATGCTGCTGACCGCCGGAGAGCGCATCTCCATGGCACTGCTGGCCATGGCGATCAAAAACCTGGGTCACGAGGCCCAGTCGTTCACCGGTAGCCAAGCGGGCGTCATCACCGACTCGGTCCACAACAAAGCGCGCATCATCGATGTGACGCCGGGCCGGATCCGTACCGCGCTGGACGAGGGCAACATCGCCATCGTCGCCGGCTTCCAGGGCGTGTCCCAGGACAAGAAGGACATCACGACCCTGGGCCGCGGCGGCTCCGACACCACGGCCGTCGCCCTGGCCGCGGCGCTGGACGCCGAGGTCTGCGAGATCTACACCGACGTGGACGGCGTCTTCACCGCCGACCCCCGGGTGGTCAGCAAGGCCCGGAAGATCGACTGGATCTCCTTCGAGGACATGCTGGAGCTGGCGTCCTCCGGCTCCAAGGTGCTGCTCCACCGCTGCGTGGAGTACGCCCGCCGATACAACATTCCGATCCACGTCCGCTCGTCCTTCTCGGGACTGCGCGGCACCTGGGTCAGCAACGAACCGCAGGGAGACCAGAAGATGGAGCACGCGATCATCTCCGGAGTCGCCCACGACGTCTCCGAGGCCAAGATCACGGTCGTCGGCGTGCCCGACAAGCCGGGCGAGGCCGCGGCCATCTTCCGCGCGATCGCGGACGCCGACATCAACCTCGACATGATCGTCCAGAACGTGTCGGCCGCCGCCACCGCGCTCACCGACATCTCCTTCACGCTGCCCAAGACGGACGGCGCGCGGGCGATCGAGAAGCTGGAGAAGGCGAAGGACCGCATCGGCTTCGAGTCGCTGCGCTACGACGACCAGATCGGCAAGATCTCCCTCGTCGGCGCCGGCATGAAGACCAACCCGGGCGTCACGGCCTCCTTCTTCGAGGCGCTCACGGACGCGGGCGTGAACATCGAGCTGATCTCGACCTCCGAGATCCGCATCTCGGTCGTCACCCGCGCCGACGACGTCAACGAGGCGGTGCGCGCCGTGCACACCCGGTTCGGCCTCGACAGCGAGTCCGACGAGGCCGTGGTCTACGGAGGCACCGGCCGATGACCCGCAAGCCGGCGCTCGCGGTCGTCGGTGCGACCGGGGCCGTCGGCACCGTACTGCTCCAGTTCCTGTCCCAGCACGCGGACGTCTGGGGCGAGATACGACTCGTCGCCTCCCCGCGCTCGGCCGGCCGCAAGCTGGCCGTGCGCGGGGAGGAGTGCGAGGTGGTCCCGCTGGCCGAAGAGGCGCTGGCCGGCGTGGACGTGGCGCTCTTCCTGGTGCCCGCGGAGGTCTCCGCGCAGTGGGCGCCGATCGCCGCCGCCAAGGGCGCGGTGGTCGTGGACGCCTCCGCCGCCTTCCGACGGGACGCGGACGTCCCGCTGGTCGTGCCGGAGGTCAATCCGCACGCCGCCCGGCTGCGCCCGCGCGGCATCGTCGCCGGGCCGCACGACACCACGCTCGCCATGGCGCCCGCGGTGGGCGCCCTGCACGCCGAGTTCGGGCTGCGGGAGCTGGTGGTCTCCTCGTACCAGGCCGTCAGCGGCGTCGGCCGCGACGCGGTCACCGCGCTGCGAGAACAGTTGTCGCTGGTCGCCGGTACGGAGTTGGGGTCGACCACCGGCGACGTGCGGCGGGCCGTGGGCGACTCCTTCGGCAACGGCTTCGGGCCCTTCCCCGCGCCCGTCGCCCTCAACGTGGTGCCCTGGGCGGGCGAACTCGCCGAGGACGGCTGGTCGTCCGAGGAACTGGGGCTGCGCGCCGAACTCCGCAAGGTGCTCGACCTGCCCGCGCTGCCGGTGGTCGCGACCTGCGTACGGGTCCCGGTGCTGACCGCGCACTCGCTCTCGGTGCACGCCCGCTTCGAGGCCGAGGTGACGGTCGCGCGGGCGCACGAGATCCTGGCGACCTCGCCCGGGGTGGTGCTCTTCGACGACCCGGCGGCGGGGGAGTTCCCGACGCCGGCGGACGTGGTGGGGACCGATCCGACGTGGGTGGGGCGGGTGCGCAGGTCGCCCGACGACCCCTGTGCGCTGGAGCTGTTCGTCTGCGGGGACAACCTCCGCAAGGGCGCTGCCCTGAACACCGTGCAGATCGCCGAGGCGATCGCCGCGGAACTGCACGGCTGAGCCGGCCGCTCCCTCCGTACGGTCGTACCTCCTTCACCGCTTGCCGGCCGCACCGCCGCCCGCCCTGCTCGCCCGCGCCCTTTCCAAGATCGGAAATCTTCCCCGATTTGCGGTTGAGCCCTGTCTAAGAGGGCCGCGAACTTTGTAGGATTCGTGAACGCCCCGTGAGAACGTCGCAGGTCCGTACCGTTTCGGTCCGGGGGCGGGACGATGATCGACAGTTCCTTCTCCCCGGCCTGCAACCGCCAGTCGGGCCGGGAACGTCTTTGCGAGCACCGCCACCGATCGGTGCCGCAGACTTGGGGCAGGCAAGTACGCATGGCTGGAATCCATCCACTGTCAAAACCGCTGGCGTGCGCGTACAACCCCGGCAGGGGGGAGCGTGTCCAACAGGCGTGGCAGAGGTACTCGACTTCACGAGGGCGACGGCGCCCGGCGTTCCGGTGCGTCCCCTCCGCAGGCCCCGCCCCCGCGGGGGCATGCCGGTGATCGCGCCCGTGCCGTCGACGCCTTCCGGCCCCCCGCCGTCCCCGTCGTCCGCCGCGCCCGCCCTGCGGCCGGCAGCGACCACCGGCGCGATCCCCACCCAGCGCGGTGCCGAAGAGGCGCCCGCCGCGGGCACCACCGTCGACCACCTCACCGAGACCTACCGCGCGCACTACCGCTCGCTGCTCGGCCTCGCCGCGCTGCTCCTCGACGACACCGCCTCCTGCGAGGACGTCGTGCAGGAGGCGTTCATCCGCGTCCACTCGGCGCGCAAGCGGGTGCGCGAGCCGGAGAAGACCCTCGCCTACCTGCGACAGACGGTGGTCAACCTCTCCCGGTCCGCGCTGCGCCGGCGCATCCTCGGCCTGAAGCTGCTCTCCAAGCCGATGCCGGACATGGCGAGTGCGGAGGAGGGGGCGTACGACCAACTGGAGCGGGACGCCCTGATCAAGGCGATGCGCGGACTCCAGCGCCGCCAGCGCGAGGTGCTGGTGCTGCGGTACTTCGCCGACATGACGGAAGCCCAGGTCGCCCAGGCCCTGGGGATATCGCTGGGTTCGGTGAAGGCGTACGGTTCCCGGGGCATCGCGGCGCTGCGCGTCGCGATGGAGGCCACGTCATGAGCGGGCACGACACGACGCCCGGGCCGCCACCGCGGTCGGACGGGCCGTTTGACGACCTGACTGGAAACGGAACTGTGAACAACGCGCCGGAACACCGAAACGGCGACGAGGCGCCGGCCCACGGCCCCGACGCGGACTCTTGTCCCGACGCGGGCGACGGCCCTGACGTGGGCCCTGACCCGGGCTCGGGCTTCGGCTCTGGCTCGGGCGTCGGCTCGGACTCGGGGGCCGGCTCCGGGTCGGGCTCCGACTCCGGCTCCGGGTCGGCCTTCGGTTCCGACTCCGACTCCGACTCGGACTCGGACTCGGACGAGCAGGGTCTACGACTGCTCTTCCAGGGTGCGGTGGGCGACCTCCAGCCCTCGGCCGGGGCGCTGGACCGGCTGCACCTCGCGGTGCCCGCGCGCCGGGCCCGCAAGCGCCAGTTGCTGATCGGCGCGGTCGCCACCGCCGTCCTCACCGCGACCGCCGTGCCCGCCTTCGTCACCGTGGCGAACTCCGGCGGCGGCAGCAGCCACAAGACCGTCAACACCGGCCACGGCGAGGTCTCCGACGGCGGCCGCGGCGAGGGCCCCGGCGCGACCGGCGGGGACCACGGCCCGGGCGGGCACGTCGAGGGGGAGCGACCCGACCGGGACGTCGACCCCGGCCGTTCGCCCGCCGACCCCTCCGAGGCCAGCAGCGGCGCGAGCGCCCCGGGCGGCTCCGCCTCCCCCTCGAACGAGCCCGCGGCCCAGGCCCGGGCCTGCGACGCCGCCCAACTCGGCGTCACCACGGCCCGGGCGGACCGGCCCGACTCCGACGGCCGGGTGTACGGGACCTTCCGCGTCGCCAACGTCTCCGCCACGGACTGCGAGGTCAACGGGCGCGGCACGGTCGACTTCCAGGCGCTCGGCGCGGCCGACAAAGACAAGATCAAGGTCGTCGACCACACCGCGGGCGACCCGGCGCCCGGGCTGCCCGACCCGTCGAAGGAGAAGCCCGCGCTGCTGCTGAAGCCGGCCTCCGCGTACGAGGTGCGGTTCGCCTGGGTGCCGGACGAGACGTGCACGCCCGGGCCGTCCCCGACCCCGACCCCCTCCGACGGCGACGCCTCGGGCGGCGGCAACGGCGGCGGCGCCGGCACTCCGCCCGGCGGCCAGGAACCACCGGCCAGCACCTTCGAGAGCGCCGGCAGCGACGGCAGCGTGGCCGTCACCCACACCGCGCAGCCGGGTGCCCCGACGGCCGAGGCGACGATCCCGAACGCCTGCGCCGGCACGATCTACCGGACCGGCGTCCTGGAGGACTGACCGTGGTGCGCGCCCTGCACGACTACCTCACCGAGCGCGCGGCCCGGGCCGACAAGGTCGGCTTCACGCTCCGGGACGGTCGGGAGTTCCTTGGCTGGTTGGTGGAGGTGTCCGCCGACCACGCCCTCCTGAGCTGGGCGCCGAGCCCGCTGTACGCGCAGGCGACGGGCGGTGCGGAGTGGGAACCGGAGGACGAGTGGCTCCCCCTGACCGAGATCGTTCCCACGACCCCCGCGCACTACTCCCGCGCCGAAGGAGGCTGGATCCCCTTCGCCCGGGACCCCTGACGTCTCCCCGCCGCCGCTACGGGGCCGCCGCCCCCGCGACCCTGTGCGACGTGCCCGCGCAGGACCTCGCGCCCCTGGACAACCCCACGGTTTCCCTGCGGGAGCGTGTGTCCCTGCAACCCGGTGGTGGGCTCGTCGCGCAGTTCCCCGCGCCCCTAACCCCTCGTTCATCCGCGGGTCGTGATGGGCTGGTCGCGCAGTTCCTCCCCCTGTGCCCTGCGGGCACGGGGGCACCCCCACCTACGCCCAGAGGGCGTGGCAGGCTCCCAGCGCCCTGAACTCCTCCGTCTGCACCCGCAGATGAGTGACGGGGGAAGCGACACAGGGGCGCGAGGAACTGCGCGATCAGCCCACCATCGAGCCGCAGCGACACACGCTCCCGCAGGGAAACGGCAGGCTACTGGTGGGCCGGCTCGCGGTCCGGCGAGGGGGCCGGTTCGGGCTCGGGCGCGTTCGACGGGTCCAGGCCCAGCGCCTGGTCCTTCACCAGCTCCACGTCGCGGCGGAAGAAGCGGAACCACATGAACAGGATGAAGGCCACCCCCGCGAACCACTCCCCGGAGTAGCCCAGGTTCTGGAACGCCTTCAGGTCCAGGCCGCTGCCCTCCGGGAGCGTCGCCGGGACGGCGCGCAGGCCGGAGTCCGCCTTGGTGAGCGTGATCCACGCGTCGTACACGTCGTCGGGGACGACGTTCACCAGCGACGCCGCGCTGATCATCGCGAGCTGCCCCGGCGGCAGCCCACCCGCCGAGTGGACCCCGTCCTTGCCGACGGTCTCGGACGCCTGGAGCGCGCCCTCCACGGCGACCGGACCCGTCGGCGCGGCGGGCGCCGCTGCGCCCTCGGGGAGCCAGCCGCGGACGACGGGGAGGGTCTTCCCGCCCGCGCCGTCCGTCTTCAGCAGGGTCAGCACGTACGAACCGCGCTCGCCCTCCAGCTCCCGTCCCGGCACGAGGAACTGCTCGCCGTACCGTCCGGCCGCGGTCGCGGTCCGGCCGGACGTCTCCTTGTCGACGGGCAGCAACTCGCCCAGCGGGGTCGGCTTCAGCTCGGCCGCCGTGGGGGCCCGCTCCGCCTCCTTCTGCGTGGCGGCGCGGTCCTCGAACCTGCCGAGCTGCCAGGTCCCCATGAAGATGCAGAACGGGATCGCCAGCACGACGAAGACATTGATCCCCCACCAGCGGGGCGTCAGCAGGAACCGATACACCCCTCCACGGTACGGAACGCCCCCGGGCTACTCCTGCGCGCCCCCCTCTCCGGCCCGGTCCGCGCCGGGCAGGTGCTTCTCGGCGAAGGCGATCTCCTGCGCGACCTGCTTGATCCGCTCCTCGACCACCAGCGAGCCGTGCCCCGCGTCGAAGCGGTAGACCTCGTGGACCGCGCCGCGGGCGGCGAGGCGGTCCACGTAGTTGTCCACCTGGCGGATGGGGCAGCGCGGGTCGTTGACCCCGGCTGAGATGTACACCGGGGCGCGGACCGCGTCCACGTACGTCAGCGGGGAGGACGCTGTGAACCGCTCGGGGACCTCCTCGGGGGTGCCGCCGAACAGGGTGCGGTCCAGCGCCTTCAGCGCCTCGATCTCGTCGTGGTACGCCGTGACGTAGTCCGCGACGGGCACCGCGGCCAGGCCCAGCGCCCACACGTCGGGCTGGGTGCCGAGGCCGAGGAGGGTGAGGTACCCGCCCCAGGAGCCGCCGGACAGGACGAGTCGCCGCGGATCGGCGAGGCCGGACTCCACCGCCCACGCGCGGACCGCGTCGATGTCCTCCAGCTCGATCAGGCCAACCCGGTGCTTGAGCGCGTCCGTCCACGCGCGGCCGTACCCGGTCGAGCCGCGGTAGTTGACCCGGACGACGGCGTAGCCGTGGTCGACCCAGGCGGCGGGGCCGGCCGCGAAGGCGTCGCCGTCGTGCCACGTCGGGCCGCCGTGGATCTCGAAGACCGTCGGCAGCGGGCCCGTCGTCCCCGCCGGCCGCTGCACCAGCGCGTGGATCAGGCCCCCCGGCCCCTCCACCCAGGCGTCCTCCACGGCGACGGACTCCGGCGCCCGCGCCCCCGGCGGGTCCAACACGGCCCCGCCCGCCGTCGAACGCACCTGCGGCGGCAGCGCGGCGGACGACCACATGTACTCCACCGAGCCGTCGGGGCGGGCGGTCGCGCCGGAGACGGAGCCCGCGGGCGTCTCGATCCGCGTCAGCTCGCTCGACGCGAGGTCGTAGCGCCACAGCTCGCCGCGGGCCTTGAAGCTGTGCGCGATCAGCAGCGCGGAGCCGTCCGGGAACCACTCCGCGCTGACGTCGCCCGGCAGGTCGACCGCGAGCGCGGTCTGCTCGCCGGACGCCACGTCCCACACCATGGGCTCCCACCGGCCCCGGCGCTGGTGGCCCACGAGCAGCCGGGTGTCCCCCTCGACCGGGGCGAACCCGAGGGCCTCAAGGCCCAGCTCCTCCGTGCCGCCCGCGGTGTCGTCCAACTCCGCGACCGGGGAGCCGTCGAGGCGGACGACGCGCAGCGCCGAGTGCATCGCGTCGCCGTGCTCGGTGTGCTCGACGGCGATCAGGGTCCCGTCGTGCGACAGGGCGCCCACGCCGGCCGACTCGCGGTGCCGGTAGATCTCCACGGGGCCTTCGGGGGAGCCGTCGCGCACCACGTGGATCGTCGTGCCGTGCTCGTCGGTGGAGCGTCCGACGACCGCGACGCCCTGCCGCCCGATGGCGAGCCCGGCGGGGTAGGACGGGGCGAGCCCTTCGGCGGCGGGCTCGTCCGGCCCGCCGCCGAAGGGCTGCCGCAGCCATATCCCGAACTCGTCCCCGTCCGTGTCCGAGAACCACCAGATCGAGGCGCCGTCGGGCGCGAGGACGCCGTCCGTCGTGCCGTTGGGCCGGTCCGTGACCTGGCGCTGCTCGCCCGTCGCGCGGTCCCAGGCGTAGAGCTCGAAGGTGCCGGTGGCGTTCGACACGAAGAGCGAGCGGTCCGGCGCGTCCTCCGCCCAGTCGGGCAGGGAGACGCGCGGGGCGCGGAAGCGCCGCTCCCAGTCGGGCCCGGCGGTCGGCCCGGCGGTCGGCGCGGCGGGCTCGGTGGCGGCGTCCGTCACTGTCGCGGTGTCCGTCACGGACGGGGCGTTCGTCGCCTGCGCGGCGGGCGTGGTCTCAGTCATGACCCCATTCTGCGCCGAGGGCCCGACAAACCGTTCGCTTCGTCCTCAGCCTGTGGATAACTTCGGGTCCATGTATGCATCAAGCCACCCCGAGGACTGGCGAGAGCTCAACCGGGCCAACTGGGACGACCGCGTCCCCGTCCACGTCGCCAGCGACTACTACGACCTGGACTCCTTCCGCGCGGGCAAGGACCCGCTGCGCGACTTCGAGGTCGCGGAGGTCGGCGACGTCAGCGGCCGTAGCCTGCTGCACCTCCAGTGCCACATCGGCCTCGACACGCTGAGTTGGGCCCGGCGCGGCGCGGCCCGGGTCGTCGGATTGGACTTCTCCGAGCCGGCTGTGGTCGCCGCGGGCAGGATCGCCGGCGAGATCGGCCTCGGCCCCGAGCGGGCGAGCTTCGTGACGTCCGACGTGTACGACGCGGTCGCCGCCGTGCCCGACGAGTCGTACGACATCGTCTACACCGGTGTCGGCGCCCTCGGCTGGCTCCCCGACGTCGACCGCTGGGCCGAGGTCGCCGCCTCGCTCGTGGCACCCGGAGGCTTCCTCTACCTCGCCGAGTTCCACCCGTTGACCGACGTCCTCGACGACGAGACCGGCTCCCGGATCGTGCACGACTACTTCTCCCGCGACGCGTGGGTGGAGGACGTCGACGGCACGTACACCGACGTGGACGCCCGGATCGCCAACAAGCGCACGGTCGAGTGGCAGCACCCGATCAGCTCGGTCGTCTCCGCGCTCTGTGCGAACGGGCTGCGGTTGGAGTTCCTCCACGAGCACGACGTGTCGCTCTTCCAGCGGTTCGGCGCGCTGGAGAGCCAGGGCGGTGGCTACTACCGCTTCCCGGCCGACCGTCCGCGGATCCCGCTGATGTACTCCCTCAAGGCGTCGAAGGTCTGACGCGCCCGGCGCGTCGCATGGTCGAGCCCTGTGCGTCGCATGGTCGAGCCCGGTGCGTCGGACGGAGGCGCCCTGCCCGCCGGGCGGGTGCGGCGCCGCGGTCAGCTTCGGGGCAGCCGCACTATCGCGCGGCCCGCGTCCAGGTCGACGGAGGAGCGGTGCGGCGGGGCGCCGTCCTCCTCGTCGTCCTTCAGTAGCAGCGCGCTCTGACGTTCCTTCAGCTCGCTCTGCTTCCCCGGCGAGAAGGTGGCGTGCAGCTGCTCGAACCCGGTGGACGACACCTGGCCGGACCGCTTCCCCAGCCCCACGGCCCGCAGGATCTGGTCGAAGAAGGCGATGACCGTCAAGAGGATCACCAGGCCCGGAAGCGTCATGAAGACGATGAACTCCATGCCGGCAGTCTCCTTCGGCGGCGGGCGGTAGGGCCAGGGGCAGGAGCGGGGGAAGCGGGCGGCACAGGCGCCGAGAACGCGCGACGCCCCGGGAGCAGGACGTCTCCCGGGGCGTCGCGCAAACGCCTTGGGCCAGTTGGCCTGCTGGACCGGCGCCGCGACGGGCCGATGGTCCAGCGGCCTGCTGACCCGGTCTGGATCAGAACGCCAGCGGCGAACTCAGACGTTGACGCCGAAGTCCTGGGCGATGCCGCGCAGGCCCGAGGCGTAACCCTGGCCGACGGCGCGGAACTTCCACTCGGCGCCGTGGCGGTACAGCTCGCCGAAGACCATCGCGGTCTCGGTCGAGGCGTCCTCGCTGAGGTCGTAACGGGCGAGCTCGGCGCCGCCGGCCTGGTTGACGACGCGGATGAAGGCGTTCCGCACCTGGCCGAAGGACTGGCTGCGGCTCTCGCCCTCGTGGATCGAGACCGGGAAGACGATCTTCTGGACCTCGGCGGGCACGCCCGCGAGGTTCACCTTGATCTGCTCGTCGTCGCCCTCGCCCTCACCGGTGAGGTTGTCACCGGTGTGCTCGACGGAGCCGTCGGGGCTCTTGAGGTTGTTGAAGAAGACGAAGTGGCCGTCGGACAGCACCTTGCCGTTCCCGTCGATCAGCAGCGCGCTGGCGTCCAGGTCGAAGTCGGTGCCGGTGGTGGTGCGGACGTCCCAGCCGAGGCCCACGACCACCGCAGTCAGGCCCGGGGCCTCCTTGCTCAGCGAGACATTGCCGCCCTTGGAAAGGCTGACACCCATGGAAATCCCTGCGCAATCCGGCGCGGGCCGCGCCTCTTGACGTTTCCTTTGCCCACCGTGCCCAACGAGTCGTGGGCGACTCCGGTTCCCGCCCCCCTCGGACGAGTGATTAAGTTTTGACTTATATAAGTCGAGGCTGCACAGTGGGATCGTGCACGCATTCGATGTCCTGGGGGATCCGGTGCGACGCCGGATATTGGAACTGCTCGCGGCCGGAGAACAGCCGTCGGGCGCGGTCGCCGCGGTGATCCGCAAGGAGTTCGGGATCTCGCAGCCGGCGGTCTCGCAGCACTTGAAGGTGTTGCGCGAGGCCGGCTTCGCCTCCGTACGGGCCGACGGCGCCCGCCGGCTCTACGCCGTCGAGCCGGCGCCCCTGCGCGAGGTCGACGCCTGGCTCGACCGGTTCCGGGGCTTTTGGGAGCAACGGCTCGACGCGCTCGGCACGGAGCTGGCCCGCGGCAAGCGCGAACGGCGCATCGCCGCGGAGCGCCGGCCGTCGACCGGCGCCCGGCCGCCGGACGGCCGACGATCGGAAGAGGACGAACGACGCGCAGCCAGCGGCGGCCCGTGAAGCGGGTACCCGCCCCGACGGAACGACAAGGGAACGACAGAGGAGCAACAGCGATGAGCGACATCGTCGACCGGATCAACCAGGTCCACCGCGAGGTGGGCAGCCGGCCCGCCCCCGGCGGGGAGGCCCACACCGTCCTGCTCCGGCGCACGTACGACGCCGGCGCCGAGGACGTCTGGGACGCCTGCACCGACCCCGAGCGCATGCGGCGCTGGTTCCTGCCGGTCACCGGTGACCTCCGGCTCGGCGGCACGTACCAGTTGGAGGGCAACGCCGGCGGCGAGATCCTGCGCTGCGAGCCCCCGAAGCTGCTCCGCGTGAGCTGGCTGTACGGCCCGGACCCGGGCTTCAGCGAGGTCGAGGTGCGGCTCACCCCCGAGGGCCCCGACCGGACCGTCTTCGAGCTGGAGCACGTGGCCGTGGTGCCGGAGGAGTTCTGGGGCAAGTTCGGCCCGGGTGCCACCGGGGTCGGCTGGGACCTGATGCTGCTCGGCCTCGGCATGCACCTGCACGCCCCGGACGAGATGCCCGACCCGGCGGAGTGGGAGCGCACCGAGGAGGCCCGCGCGTACACCACCCGCAGCAGCGAGGAGTGGGGGCGGGCGTACACGGCGTCCGGCGCGCCCGACGAGGTCGTGGCCTCGGCCGTACGGCAGACGACGGCGTTCTACGTGCCCCCGCTGGACGGACCGGACGCCCCGGGATCCTGAGGCGCCGGACGGAGGTGGGAACTCGGGCCGGTACGGGGGACCGGCCCGGGCCCGCGCCCCTTCATGCGGCCGCCGGCCCCTTCACCCGGTCCACCAACTCCGCGGTCAGGAACCCGACCACCGACGCCACCGCGATCAGCGGCATCTGGTTCGTCGAGTCCGGCCCCATCAGCAGCGCCGCCAGGACGGCGCTGGTGACCGGCAGCCGCGTCACCACGGCGGTGGCCGCCGCGATCCCGATCGCCAGCCCCGGCGTCGCCCCCATCCCCGGCAGCCCCGCACACGCGATCCCCAGCGCCGCGCCGAGCAGCACGGCCGGGAAGATCGGCCCGCCGCGCAGCGCACCGAGCGCGACGCCCCAGGCGAGCCCCTTGCACAGGACGAGCACCACCAGCGCCCCCACCGACCAGGCGTGCGGATCCGCCGCGAGCGCGCCCAGCGTCATCTGCCCGGAGAGCGCGGCCTCCGCCGGCGAACGGCCGGTGATCAGGGCGTACGCCGAGATCAGCACGCCGACGGCGACGGCGCAGACCACCGTGCGCCACGCGGTGCGCCGCCCGGTCCAGGTGGCCGTCGCGTAGCCGAGGCGGTGCGCCGACGACACGACCACGCCGATCAGCACGGCGACGGGCACGCCCCACAGGAAGTCGCCCGCGTCCGGAGTGACGTCCGGCGGCACCTCCGGCAGCGAGAGCGCCCCCACCGACAGGCCCGTCCACTGCCCGAAGCCGGTGAAGACGAGGGCGCCGACCCCGCTCGCCAGCAGACAGGGCAGCAGCAGGACGACCAGTTGGGGCCCGGCGAGTCCGGCCGCCTCCACCATCATCACCACCGCCACCAGCGGTCCGCCGAAGATCGTGGAGATCGCGGTCGTCGAGCCGCTGGTGGCCAGGACCGTGGCCATCTTCGGGTGGGCGTCGCGCTTCGCCTCCCGCACGGCGAGCAGCGCGAGTCCGCTGCCGAGCGCCATCAGCGGGGCCTCGGGGCCGAGCACCACGCCCAACGGCAGCGTCACCAGTGCCGCCAGGAGCACGCCCGGCAGCGCGTTCGGCCCGAGCGGCGGGCCGCCGAGCCCGTTGACCGGCCGGTGGCCGCCGCCGCCCGGCAGGCGGGTGACGATGGGCGCGAGGACCAGCCCCGCCAGCAGCAGCGCGGGCAGCGGCCACCACCAGGGCGGCTCGGCGTAGCCGACGGCCTCGGGCAGGTCCTCCCACACGCCGCGCTGGATGAGGTGTTGGAGGCTGACGAAGAGGAACGCGGCGAAGGCGATCGGTGCGCCGATGACGACCGAGAGGACCAGCAGCAGGGCGTAGCCGCGGCTGCTGAGGACGGCGCGCAGCGACAGGTCGCTCGCTGTGCCGCTGCCGACGGGCGCGACGCTCTCAGCGCCTTGAGCGCCCTTCGCGCCCTCTGCGCGTTCCGCCCCTTCGGCACCCTGCGGTGCGGATGGCGTCATACGGCCCCGCCGGCGTCCGGGCGCCCGGGCCGGCGCTGCGGTGCGCCTGTGTCGTACGTACGCATGCTCCCACTGAAAGCCCGGGGGAGGCCGGGTGCGCGGGGGCGGGGCGCCGGCCGGGGCCGTACGGGTGAGGTCCGCCCCGTACGGGGCACTGCGGCTCGCCCGCGCGGCGCGGCGCGGTTTCGCTGGCTACAGGGCCGGCAGCGCCGATGGTCGGCGTCGGCGGCGAGTGCGCTCGGCGCGGTGGAGGTGGCGTACATGGCGGAGGGAACACCGGGCGCCGGGGACCGGCCTGACGACGTACCGGGCTCCGACGACGTTCCGGGCTCCGGCCGCGTTCCGGGCTCCGACGACGTACCGCGGGCCGGTGGCCCGCCTCCGTCGAGGGACGAGGAGCTGCGGCAGCTCCACGCCCGCGTCGCCGCCCTCGAAGGGGCCCGGGCCCGCCCCCGCCACCACCGCGTACGCGCCTTCTGGTCCGCCCTCTTCATCGTCGTGGGCTGCGTGCTCGCCCCGTTGAGCGTGGTCGCCGCCTGGGCGTCGCAGGAGGTCGGCAACACGGACCGGTACGTCGCCACGGTCGCGCCGATCGCCCGCAACCCCGACGTCCAGGACGCCGTCGCCACCCGCGTCACCGACGCCCTGATGCAGCACATCGACCTCAACAGCCTGTTGGAGGGCGTCGCCCCCGCCGACCGGCCGCGGGTGGCCGCCGCGCTCGGCCGGCTGGGCGGCACCCTGGAGAACGCGCTCAAGAGCTTCGTCCACGACAAGGCGAAGGCCGTCGTCGCGTCCGACCGGTTCCAGACCTTCTGGACCGAGGCCAACCGCAAGGTCCACGACTCCCTCGACAAGGCCCTCACCGGCAGCGGCGGCGGCGCCGTCACCCTCACGAACAACGCCGTCGAGATCGACCTCGGCCCGGTGATCGACCAGGTCAAGGAGCGCCTGGTGGCGGACGGCCTGACGGCCGCCGGCAAGATCCCGGAGATCCACACCCAGTTCACGGTCGTCCAGTCGGACGACATCGGGAAGGTCAAGACCGGCTTCCGGCTGCTCCAACTCGCTGGCTTCTGGCTGCCGGTGATCGCCGTGCTGCTGGTCGCGGCCGGGGTGCTGCTCGCCCTGCGTCGACGGCGCGCCCTCGTCGCCGCCGCGCTCGGCGTCGCCTTCGCGACCCTGCTCCTCGGCGGCGCGCTGACCGTCTTCCGCGCCGTCTACCTGGACGCGCTGCCGGCCACCGTCTCCCAGCCGGCGGCCGGCGCGGTGTACGACGCGATGGTCCGGCTGATGCGGGTCACCGTGCGGATGGTCGTCGCCCTCGGCGTCGTCGTCGCGCTGGGCGCCTGGCTCAGCGGCCCGGGTCGGCGGGCCGTCTTCGTCCGCGGGCTGTGGCACTCGGGCATCCGGGCGGTGCGCTCCACCGCGGACCGGGCGGGGCTGCGCACCGGCCCGGTCGGGCGGTGGGTGCACCGCCACCGCCGCTGGATCGTGTGGGTGCTGGTGGCCGCGGCGCTCCTCGCGTACCTGCTGTGGAGCTATCCGACGGGCTGGGTGGTGGTCGGACTGGCGCTGGCGCTGCTGTTCGCGCTCGCCGTCGTGGACTTCCTGGACGAGCCGCCGGAGGCGGGCACCACGGGGGACGTCGCTCCCTGAGCCCTTCGGACGTCCACGGACGCCCTGCCGACGCCCCTCCGACGCCCTTCCGACGCCCTTCCGAAACTCGCCTGGCGCCTCCGTACGAATTCACCCGAACGGGTGCATCTGGATGGCGGTGCCGTGGTCCCGGTCACACGCTCGAAATCCGGAGCAGGTCGGCCCGGACCCGTCCGGCCGGCCCCCGGAAACCCGTGCGCGGCAGGCGTACGGGACGACGAAGGGAAGTCCCATGACCCAGGCATCACAGCCGACCGGGACCCCGCCGCACAGGTCGAGCCATGGCTCGGGCCACGGTTCCGGCCAGCACGGGAACAGCGCTTGGGCGGCCGGCGGGGTCGTCTTCGCCGGGGTTTTGATGCTGTGCAGCGGTGTGCTCGGGATCCTCCAGGGCATCGCCGCGATCAGCAAGGACGTGGTGTACGGCACGGTCGGCGACTACGTCTACCGGATCAACCTCACCGGCTGGGGCTGGATCCACCTGATCATCGGCGTGCTGCTGGTGATCACCGGTTACGGGGTGCTCAAGAACATGGAGTGGGCCCGCTGGTTCGGCATCTTCCTCGCCGGGATCAGCCTCGTCGCCCAGTTCCTGTTCCTGCCGTACCTGCCGGTCTGGGCGCTGATCGTGATCGCGATCGACGTGTTCATCATCTGGGCGCTGGCGGTGTACCGACCGGTCGACGACCGACCGCTGCTCTGACCGACCGACCGCTGCTCTGACGAGGACGCGGCGGTCGCGACCAGGGTCCGCTTCCACACCGGGTGACGGCCGGGGCTGACGCTCCGGCCGTCACCCGGTGAGCCGTGCGCTGAGCACGTTCGGATCGGTCAGCGTGTACGCGGCGGAGCTCGCCACGTGCACCGTCGAGCCGTGCCGGGCCAGCGCCGTGGGGTTCTGCAGGCCGTCGTCCTCGGTGAGCACGTCGACGGCGTCGACGCTCCGGCCGTCGTCGCGTACGAGGACGACGCGGCTGTCCGTGACGCCCGTGACGAGGAAGGCGTCGCCGCGGCCGACGAACTCCAGGTCGTCGATCTCGCCGAGCCCTTCGACGACGGTCTCGGGCGCGGCGCCCGTGCCCGTTCCGGTACGGGGGAAGCGCAGCACCGTGCCCCGGTCGTGATTGGTGACCCAGACGGACCCGTCGTGGATCCGGATGCCGTTGGCGCCGAGGAAGTACTCCTCGTCGGAGGGGGCCAGCGCGGGGTGGTCGTTCCACTTCACGGCCCGCCCACCGGCCAGCGGCGCCCGCCAGACGGCTCCGCCGACGGAGTCGGTGACGTACAACTGCCGGGCACGGGCGTCGACGGCGATCCCGT
Organism: Streptomyces sp. NPDC017979; assembly: GCF_044328175.1. Lineage (NCBI taxonomy): Bacteria > Bacillati > Actinomycetota > Actinomycetes > Kitasatosporales > Streptomycetaceae > Streptomyces > Streptomyces sp. NPDC017979. Next base: position 381,625 of record NZ_JBIRGU010000005.1, read on the forward strand.
TCGGCAGGGAGTCGGCGGGCAGCGGGGTGGTGCGGCGCGCCTTTCCGCCGTCCGGGGGCAGCCGCCACACGCCGGTCAGCTCGGCGGTGCCGGTGGCGTAGACGACGTGCAGGGCGCCGTCGTCGGTCCGCGCGATGCCGCCGAGGAACGGCTCGCCGACCGCGGGGGTCTCCGCGTGCGGCGGGGGAGCGGGCAGGGTGGCGAGGACGCTCACGGTCCCGTCCTGGTGGATGCGGGCGATCTGGCGCGCCTGCGAGAAGGTCGCGACGACCGAGCCGTCCGGCTCCACGACGACGCCTTCCGGCTGCTGCCCGGAGTCCAGGTCCAGCTCGGCGAGGGCCTGCGGCTCGACCAGCCCGAGCGACGCGGACGCTTCGGCCGGCTCGGCCGCCTGCGCGGTCCCGGCGGCATCTCGGGGGTCCGCCGGTGCGGTCGGCGGTGGCGCCGTGGCGGCGGGGGCTCTGAGCGCCGACTCGGGCGGACGGTGTTTGACGCGTTCGTCCTTGGCGGCCAGCGGCGCCGCACCGGCCTGCGTGGCGTACAGACCGGCGACCACCGCCACGGCGGCGACGGCGGTGAGCTTGCGCGGGTGCTTGGGCATCGGGGTCTCCTGAGCGGACGCGGAAGCGGATGCGCGGGCCGCGTCCGGCATGCGGATCCGACCGGAGGATCCGGGGGGAGGGACCGGGGCGGGGCCGGCCGGGGGCATCACCATACGAGCCGGAACCGGTCGAATCCCCGCAACGCTCCAACTCGGCCGCGGCCTTGCAGTGCTGTCTGGTCAGACTGTGCTGTCCAAGCCCGTGCTTCCCGACTCTCCCCGACGCAAACCTTGGGCGCATGGCGTACGGCTGCCATTCAGGTGACGCCGAACGGTCGAGCCGGCCCCCGGGGACGCAGAGCAGCAGAGGGGCTGCCGGGCGAAGGGACGGAGGGACGGAGGGACGGAGGGACGGCCGGAGACCGGAGACCGGAGAGGCGGACGGAGACGGCCGGCCGGGGGTCTCAGGCGTTCTCGGGCGTGACGAGCCCCGTTTCGTACGCCAGGATCACCGCCTGCGCCCGGTCGCGCAGGCCCATCTTGGCGAAGATGCGGTTGATGTGGGTCTTCACGGTGTGGTCGGAGATCGTCAGGGAGTCGGATATCTCGGCGTTCGACAGCCCGCGGGCGATGAGCACGAGCACGTCCACCTCCCGCGGCGTGAGGTCGGCCGTCGCCCGCCCCGGGAGCGCCGGCGGCCGGTGCAGCCGTGCGAACTCGGCGATCAGGCGCTTGGTCACGGCCGGTGAGAGCAGCGCCTCGCCCGCGGCGACCACCCGCACCGCGTGCAGCAGCTCGGGAAAGGTCGCGTCCTTGAGGAGGAAGCCGCTGGCGCCGGCGGCGAGCGAGTCGTAGATGTACTCGTCGAGGCCGAAGGTGGTGAACATCAGCACGCGGGTGGCCGCACCGGCGTCGGCGACGATGTGCCGCGCCGCGTCCACACCGCTCATCACGGGCATGCGGACGTCGAGCAGCGCGACGTCCGGCCGCTGCTGCCGGGTGATCCGTACGGCCTCGGCGCCGTCCGCCGCCTCCCCGACGACCTCGATGTCCTCCTGCGTGGCGAGGAGGTTGACGAACCCGGCGCGGACCACGGCCTGGTCGTCCGCGACGACCGCCCTGATCACCACGAACGCACCGCCTCTTCCCGCTCGTCCCCGTCGCCGCCGCCCCGGCGCTCCGGGCCGATGACGCTCCACTCGTTCGTACCGTCGGGGGCGGACACCGGCAACTCGGCATGGACGACGAAGCCACCGCCCCGGCCGGGGCCGCAGCTCAGCAGCCCGCCCGCCAGGGACACCCGCTCCCGCATCCCGACGAGCCCGTGCCCCTGCCCGTCTTCGCCCGCCGCCCCGTGCGCCGCCCCCGCGCCCGGTCCGTCGTCCGCCACCCGTACCACCAAACGATCGGCCTCGAAGCGGAGTTCCACCTCCGCGGTCGAATTCGGCGCGTGGCGGCGGACGTTCGTCAGGGCCTCCTGGACGATCCGGAACGCGGTCAGCTCGGCGGATGCGGGCAGGTGCCGACGCCCGCCGGTGACCGTGAGCCCGGCCCGCCCGCCGCCCGCGCCGTGCTGCGACAGCAGTTCGTCCAGCCGGTCCAGGGTGGGCTGGGGCGCCTCCGCGCCCCGTCGGGCCGGTTTGCCGTCCGCCGACCGCGGCACCCCGTCGGACGACCGCAGCACGTTGAGGAGTTGGCGCAGCTCGTTCAGCGCCTCGCGCGAGGAGCCGGCGATCTGCTGGAAGCCGGCGCGGGCTTCGGGCGAGAGCCCCGGCGTCGTGTACGTGGCGCTCTCCGCCTGCACGGCGATCACCGACACCGAGTGCGCCACGATGTCGTGCAACTCGCGTGCGACGGCCCGCCGTTCCGCCTCGGCCGCGTCCTGCCGCGCCAGCCTGATCAGTTCCGCCTGCGCCGCGGACCGCTCCCGGCTGGCGCCCTCCCGGCTGCGCACCGCGTCGCCCGCGCTGACCGCCGCCACGATCGCCACCCCCATCAGGAACGACTCGGCGAAGTACGCGAGCGAACCGGGTGCGCCGAGCGGTACGGGATCGGAGGACGGGCCGTCGAAGACGTCCGTCGCGACGTGCAGCAGATCGACGACGACCATGAGTGCGACGCCGTACGCCGCCACCGCGCCCGGGTGGTGCACCCGGTGGCGGGCGAGGGTGTAGAAGCCCAGCAGCCCGCCGATGCAGACGGCGACGAACAGGTTCGGCCGGACGAGGAAGTTCAGCGGTGCGGCCAGGATGACGAGGTGCCCGGCGAGCCCCGGGTGTGCCCGTCGCCACATCAGCGGCAGCGTCGCGGCCAGCGCGGTCGTCACGGCGGCGACGGCCGTCGCCTCGCCCATGCGCAGGGCCTCGCCGAGCCCCAGCGCGCCGAGCAGGGCACCGCTCGCCCGGGGGAACGCGGGGGTGTCGAACCACGCCTTCGCGCGGTGCGCCCGGGTCCGGCCGGGCGGGGCTTCGGAGGCGGACGGCGGTCTCGGAGCGGTGCGTTCCATGTGCTGCTGCGGCGAGAGCAGCAGGAAGCGCGCCAGCCGCCCGACGGGGCGGTCGCGGTGTCGGGCCCATCCGCTCATGGGGACATCGTGCAGGTCACGGGGGCGCGGCCGCGTCGAACCAGGGGTTGATTCCGGCGCGGCCATGGACCCCAGGGGTGACGCGGAAGACCGCACCCCGGTGTGACGAGTGCATGCCCCTCGCGTTCCTAGCCTGCATCGACATCGACAGACAAGGGGGGGCCAGTGACCGCATGCCCGACGGCACCGGCGCGACCGAAGCGGCGCGCGGTGTTCGGCCCGCTGCATCCGCCGGGCCGGTCGTACGTGTTGTACGCGGTGCTCGCGGCCGCCTTCGCGCTGGTGACGCACCTGCCGACGCACCGCTTCTGGGGCGCGGTGGCGGCCGTCGGCTATCTGCTGGCCGCACTGGTCCCGGCCCGCCGCGCGCCCGCGGTCGCCTCCGCCGCCTGCGCGCTGCTGCCGCTCGTCGTGCTGGCCGCGACCGGCGGCGCCCAGTTGGAGGTGCGGGTGGTCGAGGAGTCCGCGGCCCGGCTGCTGGACTCCGGCACCCCGTACCACGGCGCGCCGGCGCACGCGCCGGACTACAACCCGTACCTGCCCGGCATGGCGCTGTTCGGGCTGCCGGCCGCGGTGTTCGGCGACGGTCCCTTCACGGACGCGCGCTGGTGGTTCGCGCTCTTCTTCGCCGTGCCGCTGCTGATCGCGATCCGCACCGCCGGGACGCCCGGGGCCGGGGCCGTACGGCACCCGAACCTACTCGCGCTGCTCGCCTGTCCGCCCGTCGCGATGTCCCTCGCGGTCAGCGGCATCGACCTCCCCCTCATCGGCCTGACGTGCCTGGGCCTCCTCCTCGCCGCCCGCGGCCGGGCCGGGAGCGCGGGGCTGCTCCTCGGGCTGGCGTCGGCGATGAAGTGGACGGCGTGGCCCGCGCTCGCGGTGGCGTGCGCGGTGCTCGGGGCCGTGCGCGGAGGCCGCGCGGTCGGCCGTTGTGCACTCGTCGCCGCGGCGGTGCTCACCGCCCTGGTCGCGCCGGTGGCCCTGCGCGACCCCGCCGCCTTCGCCCAACACGTCATCGCGTTCCCGCTGGGTCTCGCGGACGCACCGACGCCCGCGGCCAGCCCGCTGCCCGGCCAACTGCTGGCCACCGCGCTGCCCGGCGGCAGCGGAAGGGTCGTCGCGCTGGCGCTGCTGGCGGCGGGAGCGCTGCTGATGGCCGTATCGCTGTACGTACGCCCGCCCGTGACGGCGGTCGCCGCGGCGAACCGGGTCGCCCTCGGGCTCCTGCTGGCACTCACCCTCGCCCCCGCGAGCCGCTTCGGCTACCTGCTCTATCCGCTCGTGCTCTTCCTCTTCTTCCGCCCCGACTCCTTGCGCCCCGACTCCGCCCGCGGCGCCCTCTCCCGCCGGGCCCCCTTCCGCTCCGCCCGCGGCGCCCTCTCCCGCCGGGCCCCCTTCCGCTCCGCCCGCGGCGCCCTCTCCCGCCGCGCCCCCTTCCGCCCCACCCGCGGCGCCCGACCGGGCCGAGGCCGGCCGGTCCTCCGGGCACAGGCGCCGTCGCCCTCCCGACCAGGAACGTGAGACCACCCGTGCCCAAGACGCTGATCGTCACGAACGACTTCCCGCCCCGCCAAGGCGGCATCGAGACCTTCGTCCACGCGATGGCCGTGCGCTTCCCGCCGGACGAGGTCGTCGTCTACACCTCCGCCGAGCCGGGCGCCCGCGCCCACGACGCCGAACTCCCCTTCCCCGTCGTACGGGACCGGGCCCGCACCCTCCTGCCCACGCGCCGCGTCACCGCCCGCGCCGCGGACCTCGCCCGCGCCCACGGCTGCGAAGCCGTCTGGTTCGGCGCCGCAGCACCCCTCGCCCTCATGGCGGGCGCACTGCGCCGCCGCGCCCCGTCCGTACGCCGCATCGTCGCCACCACCCACGGCCACGAGGTCTGGTGGGCGCGCACCCCCGGCACCCGCCAGGCACTGCGTCGCATCGGCGCGACCGTCGACACCGTCACCCACCTCGGCGACTACACGCGCCGCGCGATCGCCCCCGCACTGGACCGCGCCGCCGCCACGCGCATGCGCCCCCTGACGCCCGGCGTCGACCCGGACGCGTTCGCCCCGCACCCGGCCGCACCCGCGCTCCGCACCGCGTACGGCATCGCCCCCACCGCCCCCGTGATCCTGTGCGCGGCCCGCCTCGTCCCCCGCAAGGGCCAGGACACCCTCGTCCGCGCCCTCCCCCTCGTCCACCGCAGCGTCCCGAACGCCACCCTCCTGCTGGTGGGCGCCGGCCCCTACGAACGCCGCCTCCGCCGGCTGGCCGCCGCGAAGGGCGTGGCCCACTCCGTGATCTTCGCCGGCGGCCACCCCCACACCGCGCTGCCCGCCTTCTACGCCGCCTCCGACGTCTTCGCCATGCCCTGCCGCACCCGCCGCGCCGGCCTGGAAGTGGAGGGCCTCGGCATCGTCTACCTGGAGGCCGCCGCCACCGGCCTCCCCACCCTCACCGGCACCTCCGGCGGCGCCCCCGCCACCACCCTCGACGGCGAAACGGGCTACGTCGTCGACGGCCGCGCGATCCCCACCGTCGCCCACCGCCTCACCCACCTGCTCACCCACCCCGAACTCGCCCACGCCATGGGCCACAAGGCCCGCTCCCGCATCCGCTCCGCCTGGACGTGGAACCACACCCACGACACCCTCCGCACCCTCCTCGCACCTGCTCCGTCTCGTTGAGCGGCTGCCGCCCGGTTCGTCACGTCCGACGGCGACGCAGCAGAACCAACTCGCGCCAGCGCTGTCGGGTCCGCTGCGCCCCGTCCGTCCACCGTGCGCGACCTGCCTGCGCGGGCAGCGGCAGATCGGCCATGAAGTGGGCGATCTCGACGTAGTAGGCGTAATTGTCGTTCTGGGTGAGCTCCCGGAGGCGGACGATCCCGGCAGCGACTCCTTCGCCGTCGTCGAGGACCGCGTGGTGGAAGCAGAGCGCCAGTTGCAGTTTGGCGGCGGCGTAGGAGATCCCCGAGTTCTCGATCTCCACGAAGAGAGCGGAAGCCCGCACTGACAGGTCCGCTGCCCGTCCTGCATCCCGTACGACATGGGCGATGCGGGCGGTCGTCTCACTGGAGTGCGTACTGATCCGGGACAGCAGCCGCTGCGCCAGTTCCAGTTCGGGCTCTGCTCGCACGGGGTCGGCGAAGGCGCTCGCGAACGCGAGGTGTGCCTGCACCATGGCGGCTTCGCCGATGGCACCGTGCTCCTCGGCTTCGCGCCGCGCCGCCAAGTACGCGGCCACTGCGCGTTCCGTGTCCCCCTGGACCCACCACACGTCCCCCAGCACCCGGTGGCCCCGCCCCTCCCAACCCAACTCGCCTCCGGTCTCCACGGCCGTGGGGAAGTCGCCGGACAGCCGGCTCAGGTGTGCCAGGCCCCGTCTGGCGGCGAAGGCCAGCCGCCCGTTGGCGGCGGCCACGCGCTCCATGCCCCGGCGGGACTCCTCGTTCAGCCCGAGGTCCCGCTGGGCCTTCGCCAGGTAGTACGCGGCGAGTTCGACCAACTCGTCCGGGAGCTGTCCTGACGAGAGCACGGCCGAGAGCCGATCTGCGGTGCGCCCACGGTGTTCGTGTTGGCGTCGGGCAATGGCACTCAACGTCTCCACCAGGGCGTCAGCGGCACCGTACGGAGTGACCGACGGCGGGGCGCTCGCTGGCGGAAGCACCAGGGGTTCGCCCACCGAGTCCGCCACGTACTGGAAGGCAGCATCGGCGAGCCAGCCCAGATCGAGCCGGAAGTCCCGGGCGAGCAACAGCCCTTGCTGGAGACAGCCGACGAGGACGACGCGATCGCGGCGGGGTGCCTCGCGCCACTGAGCTTCCAGGGCACGGAAGGCGCGCTGTGCGGCCCGCAGCCAGTCCTGCTCCGACCAGCGGTCGTCACTGCTGTCGTCCGCGTGTCGAATCGCCGCCCGGATGAGGTCGTGCAGGTGGAAGGGCCACAGCTCCGACGACGACGTCCGGACGAAGGGGCGCTCGACCAGACGCAGGGCGGGTGCGTCGTGTCCCGTACCCGCGACTTCGGTGGCCAGGGGAACGGAGAACGCACCGAGCAGGCTGACGGACCGGAGCACGAGGCGCTCCTCAGGCGTCAGATCACTGAGCGTCCGGGCGATCAGCGCCGGGAACTCGTGGTCGAAGTCGCTGATCTGCGGCTGCCGGCCGGTCCGTTGGAGATGCAGGTACCGCGTCACCGCAAGGTCCAGGTAGAGCGGCAGGCCGTGGGAGCGTTCCGCGATCACCTGCCTGGTGGGTTCGTCGATCAGCGGTTGCCCGTTGCGTACGAGCCTGCGCGCCAGGTAGTCCTCGCAGTCTTCGGGCGAGAAGTCGCCGGTGAGGATCTGGTCACCGGCCTCCCCCGGCACGACGCCCCCTGCCCGAGCACGGACGAGACCGGGCCAGGCGTCCGGTCCGACCCAGTCGAGTTGCCCCTCCAGGCTCGGCTCCGCCCACTGGAGGCGGTTGCGGCCCGTGATCACGAAGTACGCATTGGGCATCAGCCACACGATGCGCTGGAGCAGGTGCTCGTAGTCACGGTGATTGCGGTCCCCGACGCCTTCGAAGGTGTCCAACAGGACCACCAGCAAGGCACTCTTGCCCTCAGGGACCCGGGCCAGGTCCCAGGCCAGCAGGTGTGGATAGAAGCTGAGCGCCTCCAAGTCAGGTTCGGCCTCCAACAGATCGGCCAACCGCTCGCACCCGGCGAGCGCCCGCACGGCCTGCCGCCGCTCGCGCAACGCCCTGACGAGCACCCCGACCCCGTGCCCGAGCGCACTGCCGACGGTGCCGGGAAGGGCGAGCGACTGGGCGACGTCGCTCAGCGCGGCCTGCATCTGCTGCGGCAGCGCGGCAGCCGCGCTGAAGCGTCGAAGCAGCCCACCCGTGTGCAGGTACTCCTCGATCGACTCGCCCGGATGGTTGTGCTCCCAGTACCGACGCAGGGCGAGGTCGAACGCGGGCATCGGCCGCCCCAGCGCGGCCACGGCGAGCCGCATGCTGAGGACGATCCGCTCGAAGTCCACCCCCGCAGAACGAGCGAGGTCGACCCGGACTGGCACCACCCGCTGCTCCAGGCTGGGCACGGACTCCCAGTGCGCGGGCCGGTGCTCGCCGTACGCGAGCGACGCCTCGATCTTGCGGGAGAGCGTCGACTTGCCTATCCCGCCCACGCCATGGAACACGACCACGTTCCGCCGCGGATGTTCCACATCGGCCACGTCGAAACCCGCGCCGTTCACCACCTCCGCATGCGCTGCGAGCCGGGACACGACCGCGTGCCACTGCGCCTGTCGATCCGTGAACGCCTCATCCGCTTGGACGCTCCGGTCGTTCGAGCTGAACAACGTCCGAAGATCCCGACCTGCCACGTCTCACCCTCCCGCCGATCACCGGACGCCAATCTATTGCCCCCCAGGTGGAATGGGCCCTCCATCCACGGTCAAGTGGCGCCTCCGCGGGGAGCGCCACTCCGAGCGCAGCCATGCCAGACGCCACTTTTCCCGGCGCCCAGGGATACGGAGGCGGCCCTCGCCGCCTGCCGAGCGATGTGCCCCTGGTCGCCGGTGCGCGTGCTGAACCGGCTCCTTTCCGCGCTCTGACGGGTCGAGCCGCCTATACCGAGAACAGGTCGTCCTGGACGAAGTCGACGACGTTCCGCTGGGGATAGAAGAGTCCCAGCAACATGAACGTACGTGGATGCGCTGCGATGTTGCCGACGAAGCAGTGCACCGCCTTGTCAGGGGTGATCATGCGCTCGAACCATCGCTCACGCAGCTTGACCAGGACGGCCTGCTCGCCGTAGGCGCGCAGGTACTTCCGGTAGGACTCGCCGGCCTCCCAGTCCTTCAGCCCCATGTCGTGCCCCGTGCAGGCGTCGTCCGCGCAGCGGAACCGGTACCGAAACTCGAATGGCACCCACTCCAGCCGCCGCAGGTCCTGGTCGAACAGGTCCAACTGGTCCGCGAGGGCTGCCTTCGAGGCGGGCCAGGGTTCCGCTTCCGTCAGGCGGAAGCCAGTGATCTCCGCTGGCCGGAAGACCCGGAGGGAGGTTCCGTTGGCCTCCTGATCGCGCTTGATGGCGCAGAGAGATCGAGTGACGAGCGGTTCGACGTACGAGTAGCGCCGCTTCCAGCCGTCGGAAGTCGAAAGCTGCTCGATGACTTCCAGCGTTTCAAGGTCGGGCCGCAGGCTCTCGGGGCGCCTGTCCCCATGGTGCGGTCGGACATCGACCTCGACGATCGAGTACTTCTTGAACTGGGCGCTCTGCCGTAGCAGTCGGAATGGAACCGGGAAGAGCCGAACATGCTCCGGGCGTTCCTGGTCGAGCCGAATCCCGGCCACACAGCTCGTCTCACGGTACTTCGACGACAGTTCCGGATAGGTCTTGACCGTGATCATGATCCTCGCTCGCTGTCGATCGCCGGCCACGCTGTCCCCCTCCTGTGAATCTCCCCATTTCAGAGGAGAAGGGAGGGTCAGTCGGCGGTCAAGACCCACGACATAAGGTCTCGCCGGGATCAGGCCAGCGGCCGCACGTCCACTGCGGCTCGCTTGCGGACCGTGTCCAGGACGACCTTGCGGTGGCAGCGCTCCTCGTCCTTCTCGAAACACAGCACAGCCACGCGGGACCGTGCGGCGCGCTCAGTCAGGCGATCGAGATCCGTCTGCGCCTCGTGCGACCGCAGCACGCTCCGGAAGCGGGCCCGGCCCACATCCACGCGGCCGTCCCAGAACGGAGCTCGGTTCTCCTTGGGGTTCCCCAACGCGCGCAGGTGCATGTAGTCGATGCCGGCCTCTGCGAGCGCTTGCCCCAGACGAGTCTTGCTGAATCCGGGCTTGCGGCTGATCGGCGTGAGCCGGACGTCGGCCACCACCTGGATGTCGCAGCCCAGCAGGGACGAGACGAACGAATCGATGTCGCGCCCCTCATAGCCCTCGGACCAGAGCCCCGGGACCGGCTTTGCCTGCCGAAAGAGCTCTTCCAGCGGCACGTTCAGTGCTTCTGCGATGTCGCCAACCGTGAAGAAACTCGGCTGGATCGCCCCTTCGCTCTCCAGCCGCCGGAGGGTGCTTGCGCCGACTCCGGTTTCCTTGGCGAGACGCTCCACCGACCATCCGCGCTCATTGCGCAGTGACCGGATTCGCCGTGCGAGCAACCGTGCCCTTAGGGAATGGTCGGAGCTGTTCGCGGAGAGTCGAGCGACCATGGGCGGTGATCCTAACGGGGTGCGAACCATGTCGTCCTGCCTTGAGGCGAAGCACGCTTCTGGGCGGTGAGAGGCGGCGATTCACGAACGCACAGGGGAATCGGATGTCACGGCTGGGCGGCCCACTCCCCACAGTGCGCCAGCCCGGGAGACCTGGCTTAGATCGGCTCCCGGATTTCTCCCAAACGACCCACAAAGCCAGTCAGGGGCCCGACCCGCTCTCGCGAATCAGGCCCCTGACCTGGTACTTCAGCGTCAGGGTGGCGGGATTTGAACCCACGACCTCTTCGTCCCGAACGAGGCTCGGTTACTCGCCCCGCCAGCGGAGGTGGCGTTTGCGCAGGTCAGGGTAGCGGCCCCAGCTGGTCTCAGCAGCTCTGGGATGGGGTCGGGGAGCAGGTCGGCTCCCAAGTGGCTGCCAGTCCAGCTGGTAGGAGAGCGGCCAGGGCGTACTGCTCGGTGCTATCCGAGCAGCGCGGTGACCGAAGCGGTAAGGCCCTGCAGAACGGTGACGACGGCCGCCGCCGACCCGATGGCGAGCCCGAGGTCTTCGAGGTTGTCTCTGACACGGCGCTCGTCGGGCTGAGCGCTGTTCAGCTCCTCGCCGATGCGCCCTGCCGTACGGCGGGCGAGATCGGCGTTGCTCAGCTCTGCGGCGTGTTCCTCCAGGGCCGCCTCCAGCTCCGAGAGCTTCGCCAGCGCCGCCTGGAGACGGCTGGTTTCCTGGCCTGCGCGGACGTACGACTGCCGCTGGTCCCCACCGATCTGTCCAGTGTTGATCTGGTTCCCATTGCCCGTGATCTGCATGCCGCCACTCGCCTCACGGCTCCGCCAGATGCTCATGCTCATCCCTTCGGCTGTGCGTTGTCGCTCTCCGAGCTCTGTGTCTGACCGCCGTGCATGGTCCCGGTATTGACCTGGTTGTGGTCGCCGTTGATGAAGATCTTGGTGACGACTTCCTGTGCCTGGCGTCTGAAGTCGCCGGTGTAGACCCCGTGGTCATCGAGGAAGGCGCTGACGGTACTGAACATCCGGGACTGGAGGATCGAGATGTGCCGGGCCGCGTCCTCGAACTGGTGCATGTCCTCCGGGGCGTCGAGGGCGCAGTGCTCACGGAGGCTGACCGGCTCGCCGTTGTCTTTCTGCTCGGTCCTGTCGAGAACCGCCGCTGCCTGCTGTTGCGCGAACTGCCCGAGCAGGCCGCCCACGACGACGTTCAAGGACCGGATGAGGCCGGCGTGGGACCGGTGTGCCAGAGCCGCGGTGTCGCCGAGAGCGTGCACTGGGGTGAGAACGATCTTCTTGGCGAGCTCCCATCCCTTCGCGGATTCGGAGCGAGCCTCGTCCTTGAGCGGCGCCATGATGTGCGGGCGCGTCACGAAGTGGAGCGTCTTCCCTTCCAGCGCGGCGTGGGCGAACACCGTAACGACGACGTGTCCCTCCCAGTCGACGACCTGCGCAGCGAGATAGCGACGCGAGTGGTGGCCTGACGGCGCCCTCGTTCCTTCCTCGATCATCTCCCGTGCCTCCGGCCAGGCGTCATCGAGCGCTCTGCTCAGAGCGCCGGGCCTGCGGCCGGGCTTGCGTGGGAGCTTCTTCCACCGAGACTGTGGGACGGCGAGCGTTTCGAAGATGTCGCAGTGAGGCAGGGCGTGGGTCTCCACGAGGTCGCCGCTGAGGCGTTCGAGTTCGACGCGCAGCTTGCCCATCAGCTCGTCGGCTTCGAACGTACGCATGCCAGCAGCCTCGTCCCCCAAGGGCGCCTTGACGTCGGCGGACAGCCCGGACGTGGGAGCCGGTCTCGCACTGGTGTGCTTGGGGTCCTCCGTGTCGTCGGCACGGCGGGCGGCGGTGAGCTGGATACGGGGACCGCTGGCACGCCAGGCATCAAGGCCGGCGCCGACGAAGCGGTTGACCCCGTCCTCCTTCCGGTACGGGATGCTCTGCCACCTCTCGCTTACCCCGCATTCGGCAATGCGGGCCCTTGCGCGCGTGGCGAGTCGGATGGCCGGGGCCCTGCGCCGAGGTCCCAGCGAGGCCAGGTACGCCAGGCATGCCCAGCGATCTACCGTGTGGACGACGGCGAGCAGGACGGCCGTCCACACAGCGACGGCGACAGAGTCCTGTACCGCGAACATCAGGGTGGGCGTATGTGGCCGCATCTGTGACCAGGCCACGTAGCCGCATGTGATCACGAGGAGCAGGGGAACGAAGGAACTGGAACCCCAGCGAAGTGCAGCCCGGAGGAGGCCACCTTGGAGGAGGTAGTGGTGGAGCAGCACCATGGCCACCAGCGCCAGCGCGCCCCATGGATGGCGTGCAGCCACCAGACTCACGGCCCCGGCCATCGCAACACCGCGAAGTCGGCGCTGCCGGTGGGCGGCGACGCTGTGGGTGAGGACGAGGGGAAGGCTGAAGCCGAAGGAAGGCGTGGGGCGCTTCCGTGCATTGAGCACGTTGTCCAGAGTCCATCGGACGAGTTCCTCACCGGCAAACGGGCCCAGGTGCCGGACGTCCCGCTTCTTGTGGCCCCGGACGTGATCCTGCCACTGACCCATCATGTCTCGTGCCTGACCGATACGGTCCACGCGCGCGTGCATGGCTCCCGCAATCAGGTGGGTCACTTCACTTGCGGCAGGCGGCTTGTCGCGTTCGGCGTAGGCCGTACGCAGGGGTCGATGGGTGTTGGTTTCGGCGGTCCCGTCGAGGCTCTTGTGGAGCGGAATGCCAGGAACGGCTTCGCCGGGACCTGGTCTGGCGACGATCGCGCGGGGTGAACCGCTCGGCGCAGAGCCTCGCCAAAACAGCAAGGACATAAGGCCACCTCCCCCGAGACCCCCTGCTCTTCAGCGGCCCATCCTGCCCACGAATGAATGGATCAGTCAGGAGAAGTGGGAGACGCGCCACCCAGGACGATCGCAGCTGTGGTGGGAACCAACATCCGCGGAACCACATCACCCCAGGTGGGAAGCGCCCACATCAGTCGGGTGGCCTCATTCCCCAGAACGCCATCTTGACTGATTCCCGCCCCTGGTCGCCGTGCCGGTACCGGTCCTTTGCAGGCAGTGGCCGTTACTCTGAGACGCTGTCAGAGGTAACAGTAAGACTGTCCGACGTGAAGATGTTTCTGCTGCTGGTAGTCGAACTGGTGGTGCTGCTGTCGGCAACCACCATTCTCTGGACCACGCCTTGAGTCTCTCGCGCACACGCTCGACGATGAGATGGAACAGCGGAGCGGTTGGGGATGGTTCGTGCTCGCAAATCCGGTGAATGGGAGGGGACACATGTGAGTAGTGCACTAGCGCCACACCTGAAGGTGATCGCCGAGGGCATGATCCGTAGCGCCATGGGACTAGCGACCGAGGTCATGCGAGGTGCCCGCGACACCACGATCGCGCTCTCCCATGAGCTTGATCGACAAAAGGGAATGGCGGGGGACGACGACGCGGGCCGTGACTTCGCGAAGGTATACATGTCCGCCGCGTCCACCACGCTCAATCAAATGGGGTTCAGTTCGTACCTACTGGGTGAGTCGGGCAGAGGGCTGATGCGCAGCGCTCGCGAGTTCATGGTGCAGGAGAGTCGAGTCGTCGCGTCCATCATCGGTAAGCAGGTCGATTTGACGGCCGGTATGGGCGACCCCGGCGAGGATTGCCCGGAGAACTACCTGAATCTCGGCAAGGAACTGTCCGATGTGGTGGGGGAGACTGCATGGCACGATCAATACGTTCCCGGTGGCAGGAGTGACCGATTTCGCGGTTCGCCGGAGAAGCTGAGAGACGTCGCCAGCTCATGGCGGCACGCGGGGAAACTGATGCTGCGTTTCCTTCAGGACGCCCAGGCTTACGCGTCGACCGCGGACAAGGCGCACTCCGGCGAGGCTGCGGACGCCTTTCGGTCATACTTCAAGAATTGTGTGGGAATGGCCTGCCCGCCAGAACGGGCGCAGCAAGATGAACCTCTTGTGGTGAACCTGGTGGCCGCGTGCAACCAGCTCGCCAAGGCGTGCGACCGGTACGCCGACCATGTCGAGGCTGCCAAGGAAAGCATCCGTCAACACCAGTCGGATTTGTTCAAGGTCGACATGCCCTGGGACCAGCCGCTGTTTGGCGGTAACGGCTACGACGGCGGTCTGCGTAACGCGGTGCTTGAAGACCCGTGGATCCACCAACTTGGCGACATTGCCAACGCATTGGACGCGTCGGAGGCGCGTGTGAAGCTTCCGAACGGCTCGGATGACCCGCGAAGCCCTGGAATCCCCTTTCTGCCTCCGCTCATTCGTGTGCCGGTCCCGGTGCCGCTCGTGGTCGCGTCGTACCAAGGGAAGGCGCCGACCCTGCTGCCCGCGGTCAATCCCGTTGATCCGAGCATTTCCGTCGCGGACCCCATTCCGCCAGCTCCGGGCACGACCCGTCTGCTCAATGCGGCCGAACAGCAGCAGTTCCGTACCTGGATGAACTCCCTCGGCCGGGGAGGGCTGGCGGGCGGCGGCGGCCCAACAGACCCGGACAACGCGTACCAACTCCGTATCGCCGGATATCCCGAGCGAGAGGTGCCACTGGCGGGGAAGAAACGCGGGCTGATGGTGGACGGAATACGTCCGGTCGACGGATATCTCGTCGAGGCGAAGCATGTACGGGATCCGGACTGCACGAAGAAGAGCTTCCGCTCCCTCGATCGGGTCGAGGGAGCGCTGGCCAAGCCCGTCAAGCTGAACAACAAGGGAGAGATCGCTTGGGATCCGGTCGTGGACGCCATGTACGGTGGTGACGAGAAGGAGCTCGTCCGCTACAAACAGGCCATGGCTAATCCCGCGAACAGCGAGATCCGGGGCCTGGAGATCGTCACGAACGGGCGGGACAACGCCGCTTACTGGCAGTCCATGATGGCGATGACGGGTACTAGCGGATCGACGCGGTACGTACCCTGAGACCGAGGAAAGACAGTGACTGCTGAGCGAAACATCCGGACCAACTTCGCCTTCTATCCCCTCGAAGGTGACGACGGATCCTGGCACGCCACCCTTGATTCCCTGGAGAGGGCCTTGAGGCAGGCGTTTCCCGATCCCACCGTGGAATACCGGAAATCAGGAATCCACGGGATGACAGTGCTCGATTTCGAGGTCGAGCTTGCACCGGACGTGTGGGTGGAGGGAACGGCGGCGATGCCCAGGCCCGACTACGCCTACGTCACGCTCACCGACGTGACCGCCGACGAGGCCGCTGTCTTCGCCGTATGGCTCCGTGATTCCTTCGCCCCCGCCCCGCACCTCGTGCGCTTCGCCAGCAGCCTCGCAATGGCCAACGGCGAAGATACCCCATCGCCCTTGCCAGTCAGGGGCGGCACCGACGAGATCAGGGCCTTGCTGCGCGACCACGTCGATGCCATCGACATCCCTTAGACACCGTTTCAGTTGGTGAGTCTGCGGTGACAAATGGGGGCTGCGGCTATGCCGACGAACGCGAGGAAGTGTTCGGGCTTGCGTTCATACCGGCGGTGCAGACGTCGGCAGCCGGCCAGCCACGAAACGGTGCGCTCGACCACCCAGCGGTGGCGGCCAAGCCATGTGGAGGACTCGATTCCCTTGCGGGCGATCCTGTGGCGGATGCCTCTGCCGCGAAGCCATCGGCGCAGGTGGGCGTAGTCGTATCCCTTGTCCCCGTGTAGCCTCGCGGGTCGTCGGCGGCGCGGTCCGCGGCGGGAGCGGATGGGCGGGATCCCCCGCACGAGGGGCTCCAGGCCGAGGCTGTCGTGCATGTTGGCGCCGGAGATCCCCAGCGAAAGCGGGAGTCCGTTCCGGTCCGTGACGAGGTGGATTATCGATCCGCTCTTGCCACGGTCGGTCGGATTCGGTCCGGTCAGTGGCCCCCTTTTGCGGCCCTCACACTCACGGAGTCGATCGCGCACCGCGACCAGTCCAGTTCCCCGCGGGCGCCGAGTTCGTCGAGGATGACCCGGTGGAGCCGGGCCCAGACCCTCTCCCGGCTCCACTGGGTGAAGCGGCGGTACACCGTCTGCCAGCACGGCCCGAACACCGGCGGCAACTACCGCCAGGTGCAACCGGAGGTAGCCGCGAAGATGATCGCGGCCAGGGCCTCACGATCACCCGCTCTCCACTTGCCCCCGCCCTGCGGGCGCTTGATCTCCGTCGACGGCACCACCCGCCGGAATAGCACCCACAACTCGTCCGGCGCCAAACGCTCAACCAGATCCGTCATGCACGGTTCAACGAACGATCAAGCCAACAGAAACGCTGCCTCAACGGGCTATCTGGCCAGCCCGGCTTCTCAGCCGAATCCGTGAGTGATTTCCCAGGAGAGCAGCCAGTGATGCTGCGTCAAGCCTTTGAGCTGGCTGAGCAGGATCAAGGGCTGACGATCCGCGAGCTGGCTCGGGAGCTTGCGTGGAAACCTGTCAGAAGGGCGGATCGGTGTCGCAGCCGCCTCGTAACTCGGCTACTGCCCATGGCTGGGGTCCATGCTCCGCATCGCGGAACGTGTACTGCTGCTGCCCGTCTTCCATCCCGGTGGTGTCCTCGCCCCAACTCGCCAGGGCCTCGATCGCCCTGGCCCGGTACTGCCACAGCCCGCTCGTAGCCAAGACCTCTCGCAGCAGTGGGACCAAGGTGGCACGGTGGTGCAGTAGGTGAGGGTCGTCCAGCAGCGGTATGCATGCGGAGATGGCTGCCGCGCGTACGTGGACGTCAGAGTCATCAAGGTACGCGCAGACGCCATGGAATACCCGCGATCGAATCCGGCAGATCGCGACGAACGGCGGGTACTCCTCTGGTGGGAAGCCGAAGTGCCGGCTGGTTGCCGCGGCTTCGTCGTCTGCCTCATTGGCTACGGAGTCGAGCCAGCCCAACAACTCGGCACGCATCGGTCCCGGGAAGCCGTGCGGACCTTTGTCGACAAGCGAAAGCGTGCGAGTGTCGCTGAGGATGCTCACCACGTACAGGGCGGCCGGCGCCGTGGCGGAGTACAGAGTGTTCTGGTGGTGCACCGCATGATGCAGGCGGCTCAACGCCTGTGACCTCACACTTTGGTCGGTGTCCAGCAGCCCAAGCAGCATCTCTGGTACGTCATCGGCCGGCCCGTAGGCATGCTCCAGAGCGCTCCAAGGTGTCCTGCCCAGCACCTCGGCGGGATCTATCGGATCGGCTGGCTCTTGGTGAACGGGCACGCCGCGAGTATGGCAGCGCTCTGGGGTGCGGCCCGCAGCGGAGTGGCTCACGCTCGACAGGAATGACATTGCGGGGCCGACGATCACGAGTCGTCGGCCCCGCAGCATCTGTTCCGTAGCTCTACAGAGACCGGTCAGCGACGGTCATTCCGGCTGCGTCAAGGCCCCTGAAGTCCCCTGCGATTCAGCGCTGGTTGCTGTGGTTGCGGTACGCCGCTGCTGTACCGCCTCCCACCATCAGAGCTGCGAGGGTCGCAACATTCACGTAGGCCGCGACAACCTCTGCGGCGGCTGGCCACAGGACCAACACGATGGCGACTATGGTGATCGCGGAGCCGAGACGGCCTCGATTTGACTGCTGCGCACACGGCATCAAACTCGACATGGAATTTCCTAGGTTCCGACCCGCCCCTTCTGGTCGCTTGCGTTTCCTAGGCCCATGCGACCAAAGGGGCGGGTAACTGAAAACCCATCATGACGGCTCGCCGAAGGCGCCCGCCCAGAGATGCCACAGCCCGACCAGCGTGATTTGCTTTCGAGAATGACTATCCCCTGGGGGCAGGAATTATAGGTGGCGACACATGAAACCCATCACTTTACAATGCGCCATTGTAAAGTTTTATGTGTCAGGCCACCCAGGTACCAGCAAGGATGCATCGAGCGGTCCACACACCGGCCCGCGGCTGGCGAAAGTGAATCGCCCCTCCGGTACCCCCACGCCCCACAGCCGAGCTACGACGGCAATAGCAGGCGGGATGGGAGCTCCCCACATCAACCCTCCACGGGCCGGTACCCGCGAGCAGTGCCCCCCCGCCGGAGGCATGTTAGTGACGGTGAGGTGGCCGCGGGCCCGGAGTGGTTCTCGGATTCGTGCCCTTGGGCCTACCCGGCAGGTGGGGCGGGCGTCGGCGCAGCGGGGGCGGAGCGGGCCGAAGGCAGGAGCGTCGCCCCGAGCGCAGCCGGGCGCTTGAACCAGTAGAGAAAGTTGTAACTCAGGGGCTGGGTGGTCTGAACTGCTTTGTGCAGGGCGGGAGCTGGGTGTTCTGGCGGTGGGCCAGGGGCAGGAAGCTCACGGGGCGGCGGTCCAGGTGATGTTGGTCGTCGAGTTGGTGATGGACAGGGCGACTGGTTCGAGGTGGCGCAGGCATGGCTGACCGCGTCGATCGCGCGACCTGAGCGATCAGGAGGCCCGGAGTGACCGACGAACTTCTGACCGTCCAAGAGGTCACGGCCACGCTGAAAGTCGGCCGCACCAAGGTCTACGACCTGATCCGGACCAAGCAACTGCACTCCCTGACCATCGGGCGCAGCCGCCGTATCCCCGCCCGTGCGCTCGTACCTGGCCTCGCGCATCGACCTCGAAGGGGCCGCCTGATGGCCAAGCGGCGTAGCCGTGGTGACGACGGGCTCCACTGGGACGACAAGCGCCAGCGTTGGATCGCCACGGCCAGCCCAGGGTTCGACCCCAGTGGGAAACGGAACGTCAAGCGGGGGAGTGGCAAGACCAAGACGGAAGCGAAGAACAAGCTGAAGGAGGTTCTGCGGGACCACGAAGACGGTCTTGCCATCGCGCCCACCAACTACTCGGTCAAGGATGCGGTGACGGACTGGCTGGCGTACGGGCTGGCGGGCCTCGACCCCGGAACGGTCGAGACCTGCACGTTCCTGAGCCAGAAGCACGTTGTTCCGTCGCTCGGTGCTCGCAAGCTCCGCGACCTGAGCGCGGAAGACGTGGATCGCTGGCTCGGTACCAAGGCCAAGACGCTCAGCACGCGCACGCTCCAGTCGCTCCACTCCTGCCTGAAACGTGCGGTCAAACGGGCCATGGCGCGGGACAAGGTGAAGCGCAATGTTGTCGAGTTGTGTTCCGTACCCCATGGGCAGGCGGGGCGGCCCTCGAAGGCGCTCACCTTCGCCCAGGCAGAGACCGTTCTCAAGGGCGCGGAGGGGACCGCGATGTGCGCGTACGTCGTCGTCGCCCTGCTGACCGGTGCTCGCACGGAGGAACTGCGGGCCCTCACCTGGGACCACGTCTTCCTGAAAGGCCGGCAGGACGTCGATCCGCCGCAGCCTCCGTACATCGCCGTTTGGCGCTCGGTGCGGCGGAGCGGGGACACCAAGACCCGTAAGTCCCGGCGCACGCTCGCCCTGCCCGCGCGCTGCGTCGAAGCCCTCTGGCGGCAGTTCGAGGATCAGGGGTGGGATCGGCTCGCCGCTGACGAGACGTGGGAGGAACACGGGCTCGTCTTCTCCTCGGCCGTGGGCAAGCCGCTCGACGCGGCCAACGTCCGCCGCGCCTTCCGTCAGGCTCTCAAGGACATCGACGGGATCGACCCTGCCCAGTGGACCCCTCGGGAGCTCCGGCACAGCTTCGTGCCGCTGCTCTCCGACCGGGGCGTCCCGCTGGAGGAGATCTCCCGGCTCGTCGGGCACTCCGGCACCGCCGTGACAGAGGAGGTCTATCGGAAGCAGATCCGGCCCGTGATCCAGACCGGGGCAGTGGTCATGGGACGGCATATTCGGCGGCGACCAGCAGCACCGCTAGACACTCGGGAATCGACAGTCACGCAGTTAGACACGCAGCAACGTCAGAGGGCCCTTACCGATCCGGTAAGGGCCCTCTGACCTGCTACTTAGCTGTCGGGGTGGCGGGATTTGAACCCACGACCTCTTCGTCCCGAACGAAGCGCGCTGCCAAGCTGCGCTACACCCCGATGTCGCCACTGTCGCGGCGACATCGATTACTTTAGCCCACCCGCGCGCTCACGCGAAATCCGCTTTTCGGGAGGGCGGTGCGGCGGGCTACGGGCGTTCGGTCAAGGTCAGCAAGGTGGCCTCGGGGGGGCAGGCGAAGCGGACCGGGGTGTAGCGGTTGGCGCCGCAGCCTGCGGAGACGTGGAGGTGGGCGGTGCGGCCGGCGGAGGTGTGGGTGGAGAGGCCCTTGACGCGGTCGGTGTCCAGGTCGCAGTTGGTGACGAGGGCGCCGTAGAAGGGGATGCAGATCTGGCCGCCGTGGGTGTGGCCCGCCAGGATCAGGGGGTAGCCGTCGGCGGTGAAGGCGTCCAGGCAGCGCAGGTAGGGGGCGTGGACGACGGCCAGGGAGACGTCGGCGTCGGGGTCCGGGCCGCCGGCGACCTCGGGGTAGCGGTCGCGCTTGATGTGGGGGTCGTCCAGGCCGGTGAAGGCGATCTCGCCGGCGTCGAGCTTCAGGCGCCCGCGGGTGTTGTTGAGGCCGACCCAGCCCGCCGCGTCGAAGGCGTCGCGGATGTCCGTCCAGGGGTTGTGGATCGCGCCGACGACGGGGGCGTTGCCGTTGAGGCCGTGCCGGCCCTGGACCTTCTCCAGCAGGTAGCGGGCGGGGTTGCGCGGCTTGGGGCCGTAGTAGTCGTTGGAGCCGAAGACGTAGACGCCGGGGAACTCCATCAGCGGACCCAGGGCGTCCAGGAGCTCGGGGACGCCCTCGGGGTCGGAGAGGTTGTCGCCGGTGTTGACGACGAAGTCGGGGCGCAGGCCCGCCAGGGACTGGAGCCAGGCCCGCTTCTTGCGCTGGCCGCTGACCATGTGGACGTCGGAGACCTGGAGGACGCGCAGCGGGCGCATGCCCTTCGGGAGCACGGGGACGGTGATCCGTCGGAGGCGGAAGAACCGGGACTCGAACGCCGCTGCGTAGACGATGCCGGCCGCGCCGACTGCCGTGACTGCCAGGGGAACTCCGTACCGTGCGCGCATGCGCCCATCGTCGCAGACCTGGCGCGCGCCTTCCGACCTCGGGCAGGGCCGGCCGGAGCAGCGGAATTACGGAAGGTCGCGGATCGGGAGCGGTACGTGACCGCAGCGGAGTCGCGGCGTCCGAAATGGGCGGGCGGGACCCGACCCGTACCTGTCACACTTTCCCCATGAAGCTCAAGGCCAAGCTCAAGGAAGACCTCACCGAAGCGATCAGGGCGCGTGACGAGCTGCGCTCGGCGACTCTCCGACTGACCCTCGCCGCCATCGCCAAGGAAGAGGTGGCGGGCAAGACCGCCCGTGAGCTCTCCGACGACGAGGTGCAGAAGGTGATCGCCCGCGAGGCGAAGAAGCGGCGGGAGGCCGCCGAAGCCTTCGCCAAGGGCGGCCGGGACGCGCAGGCCGAGCGGGAGAAGGCGGAGGGCGTGCTGCTCGACGAGTACCTGCCGAAGCAGCTCAGCGACGACGAGCTCCAGCAGATCGTGGCCGACGCCGTCGCGGAGGCCAAGGCCGGTGGGGCCGAGGGACCGCGGGCCATGGGCGCGGTCATGAAGATCGTGAACCCGAAGATCGCCGGACGGGCGGAGGGCGGTCGCGTCGCCGCGACCGTGAAGCAGCTCCTCGCGGGGTGACGTGACGCGTGGCCGTGAGCCGCCGACGCGCGGTTCCGCCCGCTCACGCCGCCGTACGAACACAAGGACAGGGCCCGGGTCGGGTGACCCGGGCCCTGCTCACACCGCTCGACGTGCGACTACGGGACGGCTAGGTCCGAAAGAGAGGGCCTGCTAGGGGCCGTCTTGCTCCTCGCCACCGCCACCGCTGCTCGTCCGGCCCCGGCTCTCGCCGCTGCCGCCGACCACGCCCGGTGGGATGGTGATTCCGGGGATGGAGTCCTCGCCGCCGTTGGCACCGCCGCCGTCGCCGTCACCACCGCCGTTGACGTTGTTCCAGCCGCCGTTGCCGTCGCCGTTGCCGTTGCCCCGGCCGTCGCTCTCTCCGTCGCCGTCTCCGTCGCCGTTGCCGCCGTCGTCACGGCGCCCGTCGCCGCGGTCCCGGTCGGAGTCGCCGTCCTGGTTCTGGTCCGGCTTCTGCGCGTCGGGGATGGCCACCCGGTTGAAGGACGGGGCGTTCTTCCCCTCCAGCGCGCCGGTCATCGCCATGCGCCAGATGGAGCCGGGGACCTCACCGCCGAAGACCTTCGGCTTGAACCGGCCGCCGATGTTGATGTTGAACATCTTCACCTGCTGCGTCGGGCTGCCGACCCAGACCGCTCCGGCGAGGTTCGGGGTGTAGCCGACGAACCAGGCGTTCTTCCGCTCGTCCGTCGTACCCGTCTTGCCCGCGTTGTCACGGCCGCTGAGTCCGGCCTTCGCGCCCGTGCCCTCGTCGGAGACCACGCCGCTCAGCAGCGAGCTGATCGTGTCGGCGGTCTTCTCGCTCATCGCCCGCTGGCAGTCGGTCTTGGGCACTTCGAGGTTCTTGCGGTCCGCCGTGCGGATCGACTCGATGGCGATGGGGGTGCAGTACGTGCCCCGGTTGGCGAAGGCCGCGTACGCGCTCGCCATCGTCAGCGGGGACATGCCCTCCGAGCCGAGCGTGAGGGAGGACGGGGCGGCGCGCAGCTTCTCGCCGTTGCCCACGACCAGGCCCAGCTTGTCGGTCATCTCCTTCACCGGGCAGAGGCCGATGTCGGCGATCATCTGGACGAAGTAGGTGTTGACCGACTTCTCCATCGCCTCCTTGAGGTTGTACGGGCCGACCTCCGACTCCATCTCGTTCGTGAGCTTGGCGCCCTCGGTGTTCACCCACGGCTTGCCGCTGGAGCAGCCCTGGATCGGGCTCGGGTACGCCATCTCGTACGGCGCCGCGTACGACTGCGAGGCCGGGCGTCCCTGCTCTATGGCCGCCGCCGCCACGAACGGCTTGAAGGTGGAGCCGACCGGGAAGCCGAAGTTCGAGCCGTCCATCTTCTTGTCGACGGAGTAGTTGATCTGGGTCTCGTTCCGGCCGAAGCCGTACGGCTTGGACTGGCCCATGCCCAGGATCTTGCCCGTGCCCGGCTCGACGAGGGTCACCGCGGTGGCGACCTTGTCGGACTGGTACACGTACTCCTTTATCGACTTCTGGACGGACGCCTGGCCCTTCGGGTCGAGCGTCGTCTTGACCGTGAGGCCGCCGCGGTTCCAGAGCTTGGCGCGGTCCTCCTTGGTCTTGCCGAAGACGGGGTCGGTCAGGAAGACGTTGCGGACGTAGTCGCAGAAGAAGCCGGCGCCCTTGACGGCGGTGATGCAGCCGTTCTGGGGCTTGCTGACCTTGAGTTCGATCGGGGTCGCCTTGGCCTGGTCCGCCTCGGCCTGGGTGATGTCGCGGACGTCGGCCATGCGCTGGAGGACGATGTTCCGGCGCTTGCGCGCCTCCTCCGTGTCGTTGACCGGGTCGTACCGGCTGGGGGACTGCACGATGCCGGCGAGCATCGCCGACTCCTGGAGGTTCAGGTCCTTGGCGGGCTTGGAGAAGTAGCGCTGCGACGCCGCCTCGATGCCGTACGCCTGCTGCCCGAAGAAGGTGATGTTGAGGTAGTTCTCCAGGATCTTCTTCTTGCCGAGCTCCTCCTCGACCTGGATCGCGTACTTCAACTCCTGGATCTTGCGGCCGAGCGTCTGCTGGGTGGCCTGGGCGACCTTGTCGGGGTCGTCGCCGGCCTCCTCCACGAAGACGTTCTTCACGTACTGCTGGGTCAGCGTCGACGCGCCCTGTGCCACCCCGCCCGACTGGGCGTTGCGGTTGAGTGCGCGCAGCACGCCCTTGAGGTCGATCGCGCCGTGCTCGTAGAAGCGCGAGTCCTCGATGGCGACGATCGCCTTCTGCATGTACGGGGAGATGTCCTTCAGCGCGACCACCGTGCGGTCGCGGGAGTACACCGAGGCGATCAGGTCGCCCTGGGAGTCCAGGATCGTGGTGCGCTGGCTGAGCGGTGGCGTCTTCAGGTTGGCCGGGATCTCGTCGAACCCCTGGACCGTGCCCTTGGCCGCCAGGCCCAGCGCGCCGGCAGCCGGGAGGGCGATGCCGGCCAGCACCGCTCCGGAGAGCACGCTGACACCGAGGAACTTGGCGGCTTGCTGGGTCGCTGACAGACCCCCACCGGAGCGCGTCTTTGGCATGGAAACAGCCTACGTTCTCATTCGCCGGACACGGGCGCATCCCTTGGCCTAAGCTGCTCCCAACTGTCACAGCAGTACGGTTGTGCATCAAGCCATTCCCGGAATTCGTCGAAAGTCATTCCTCGCGGCGTGGCGTGTCCCGTAGTCATCGGGGTCGGGCGAAGGCCAAAGTGGAATCCGGCATTCCGCACCTTGTAGACCTGCTGCGGTGTCCGATTTCGCGCTAAACCTGCTTTATGTCCCGCCCGATGCGCATCGAGAGCTGTCCGATGTGTCTGGTTCCGTCGGGTTGGTTTCGCATGTCCCCAGGTCACTCCCCTGGGTGATCTGCCGCGTACGCATAGTCCGTTCGGGCCATTCGAGATTGGGCCCGCAGGGGGTGTTGCACCGCGCCCGCCTTCCGTAACGTCCTCAACTGGCAGCGGTGAATATGCCGCTACCGCCGTGGGGGAGCCTCGATTCGGGAGAGGACGGCAGCCGGGATGGGCTGGGTAACCGACTGGAGTGCGCAGGCAGCCTGCCGCACTACCGATCCGGATGAACTGTTCGTACAAGGGGCCGCGCAGAACAGGGCAAAGGCGGTGTGCACCGGATGTCCGGTACGCACCGAGTGCCTGGCGGACGCCCTCGACAATCGCGTGGAGTTCGGCGTGTGGGGAGGGATGACCGAGCGGGAACGACGTGCGCTGTTGCGCAGGCGACCCACGGTCACCTCCTGGCGCAGACTCCTCGAAACCGCACGCACGGAGTACGAGCGCGGGGCGGGCGTGCTGCCCGTCGGGCTCGACGACGACGAGACGTACGCGGCCTACGCGGCCGTGGGGTAGGTCAGCCCTGCGGGGTGGCGCCCCGCTGGCGCGATCGAGTCCGCCGGCTCCTCAAACGGATGTCCGTCGGGCGGGTACGGCTACGGGTACCGCTGCGGTCACGGCATACGGGTGCGCGGGTACGGAGCGGGCCCTGTCATGGCCGCGGGCGCGGCTACGCAACGGGCCGGAGCTCGGTCTCCTGTGCCCGGTGCCCGCCTGGTGCACGGCGTCCGATGCAGGGCGTCCGGACTGGTGCCATGGCGTCCGGGCTGGTGCATGTGGGCCGGTGCGCGGCTTGGCGCATGGTGCCCTGGTGCCCGGTCTGACGCGTGCGTGGTGCATGGGCCGGCGCGTCGTGCCCGCTGTGCGCTGCTCGCGTGCCCGGGGTCACGCTTCCGGGTCGCCGGCAGCCGCCAGTTGGTCGCCGATGGTGCGCAGGCCGGCCAGGTCGTGCACGTCACCGGGCAGTGCGGTCACCTGTGCCACCGCGACCTCGGGATGGAGCGCGGTGAAACGGTCCCGTGTGCGCTGCTCGCGTGCGAGCACCTGCATGCGCTCGGCGTGCAGGCGCAGCAGACCGGCCGTCAGCTGTGCCGTGGTGTGCTCGCTGTCGGCTTCGGGGCGTGCGTCCTCGTCGAAGGCGTCACGGGGGGAGACGTCTTCGTGCTCGGATGGTGCGGGGTGCTCGGGGGGGCTGGGAGAGCGGTCCACGGGCGGGGTTTCGGGAGAGACGTCCGTGGCCTCACGAACACCAGTCTTCCCGCCTCCATGATCCACAATGCCGGCCGCGGCAAGATTTTCTGAGGAATCGGATTCCACATCAGTCTGACTGATCGGGTCGGTCGGATCGCCCAGGTCAGCGAGGTCTACGGGGGCGGTGGGGTCGACGGGGTCTGCGAAGTCCGTCTGCCCGGAATCGTCTTGCCCGGACTCGTCTTGCCCGGAATCGTCTTGCTCGGACTCGGCCTGTCCTGACTCGGCCTGTCCGGATTCGTGCAGCTCGGACTGGTTCAGCTCGGGCTCGGTCAGTTCGGGGTCGTCGAGTCCGAACTCCAGGGTCTCCGCAGCCGTCAGCGCCCGTTCCGCCGTCAGCCGGGCCGCCCCGCTGTCGTGGACCCGGTTGAGGACCAGCCCCGCCAGCGGCATGTCCTCGTCCGCCAGCCGCTCGACGAAGTACGCCGCCTCCCGCAGCGCGTCCCGCTCCGGCGCCGCCACCACCAAGAAGGCCGTGCCGGGGGCCTGGAGCAGCCGGTACGTCGCGTCCGCCCGGGTGCGGAAGCCGCCGAACATGGTGTCCATGGCCGTCACGAACGTCTGCACGTCCCGCAGCAGTTGTCCGCCCAGCAGCTTGCCCAGCGTGCCCGTCATCATCGACATGCCGACGTTCAGGAACTTCATCCCCGCCCGGCCGCCCATCTTCGCCGGGGTCATCAGCAGCTTGATGAACTTCCCGTCCAGGAACGACCCCAGCCGCTTCGGCGCGTCCAGGAAGTCCAGCGCGCTGCGCGACGGCGGGGTGTCGACGACGATCAGGTCCCACTCGTCCCGGGCCCGCAACTGCCCCAGCTTCTCCATCGCCATGTACTCCTGCGTGCCCGCGAAGCCGGCCGACAGGGACTGGTAGAAGGGGTTCTCCAAGATGGCGCGGGCCCGTTCGGCGTCCGCGTGCGCCTCGACGATCTCGTCGAAGGTGCGCTTCATGTCGAGCATCATGGCGTGCAGTTCGCCGGCCGGGCCGTCGCCGTCCGGCTCTATGCCCTTGACCCGGCGCGGGGTGTTGTCGAGGGAGTCGATGCCGAGCGACTGGGCGAGCCGACGGGCCGGGTCGATGGTGAGCACCACGACCCGCCGCCCGCGCTCGGCCGCCCGTACGCCGAGCGCCGCGGCCGTGGTCGTCTTGCCCACGCCGCCCGAGCCGCAGCACACGATGATGCGGGTGGCGGGGTCGTCGATGAGCGAGTCGACGCGGAGGGGAGTGGCCGACGCGTCCAAGGTCATGAATCGGTCCCTTGCTCGGCACGTTGCTGCTGTTGTTGTTCCGTCCGCTGTTCTGCTGGCTGCTCCGACGGCTGCTCGATCTGGGCGCGCAGCTCCTTCGACAGGCGGTAGAGCCCCGCCAGGTCCACGCCCTCGCTGAGCAGCGGCAGCTCGTACGACGGCAGCTCCAGACGGCCGAGCGCCGATCGCTGTTCCCGCTCCAACTCGACCCGGCGCGCGTGGTCCGACGCCTGCTCCAGCAGCGGGGTGACCAGCTCCGCCGCCCCGCCGACGCCGGCC
Source organism: Streptomyces sp. NPDC017979 (assembly GCF_044328175.1). NCBI lineage: Bacteria > Bacillati > Actinomycetota > Actinomycetes > Kitasatosporales > Streptomycetaceae > Streptomyces > Streptomyces sp. NPDC017979. Next base: position 409,105 of record NZ_JBIRGU010000005.1, read on the forward strand.
GCGGCGAGCGTCCGCACGATGTCGGCGCGCCTGCCGTTCGCCGCGAGGCCCAGCGCCTCCTCGTCGAGGATGTGCGGCCGGACCATGTTCACGATGACCCGGCCCACCGCCAGGCCCGCGGCGCGCAGCTCCGCGACGCCGTCGGCGGTCTCCTGGACCGGCATCTCCTCCAGCAGCGTCACCAGGTGGACCGCGGTCTGCGGCGACTTGAGCACCCGCATCACGGCCTGCGCCTGGTTGTGTATGGGGCCGAACTTCGCGAGTCCGGCGACCTCGTCGTTCACGTTCAGGAAGCGGGTGATGCGCCCGGTGGGCGGCGCGTCCATCACGACGTAGTCGTACGCGTACGCGCCCTGCTTCGTCCGGCGCCGCACCGCCTCGCACGCCTTGCCCGTCAGCAGCACGTCCCGTACGCCGGGGGCGATGGTGGTCGCGAAGTCGATCGCGCCGATCTTCTTCAGCGCGCGCCCGGCGCCGCCGAGCTTGTAGAACATCTGGAGGTAGTCGAGGAGGGCCCGCTCGGCGTCGATGGCGAGCGCGTACACCTCGCCGCCGGCGGACGAGACGGCGATCTTCCGCTCCTCGTAGGGGAGCGCTTCCGTCTCGAAGAGTTGTGCGATGCCCTGCCTGCCCTCGACCTCGACGAGGAGGGTCCGCTTTCCCTCGGTCGCGAGGGCGAGCGCGAGTGCGGCGGCGACCGTGGTCTTACCGGTGCCGCCCTTGCCACTGACGACCTGGAGCCTGCTCACGCTTTCGAGACTAACCAGTCGGGCCGCGGGCTACGCACGAGGTCGTGTGCGGGCTGCGTCACGTGTGCCCCGACACGTGCGGATACAGTCGGCCCATGACGAAGTGGGAATACGCGACCGTGCCGCTCCTCGTGCACGCGACCAAGCAGATCCTCGACACCTGGGGCGAGGACGGGTGGGAACTCGTCCAGGTCGTGCCCGGGCCGAACCCCGAGCAGCTCGTGGCGTACCTGAAGCGCGAGAAGTCGTCGTGAGTGGCGCCGGCGGCGGTGCCGTCGAGGCGCGCCTGGCCGAGCTGGGACTGACGCTGCCCGAGGTCGTGCCGCCGATCGCCGCGTACCAGCCGGCCGTGGTGTCCGGGCCGTACGTCTACACGGCGGGCCAACTGCCGATGGTGGGGGGCAAGCTTCCGGTCACCGGCAAGGTGGGCGCGGAGGTGACCGCGGACGAGGCCAAGGAGCTGGCGCGCACCTGTGCGCTGAACGGGCTGGCCGCCGTGAAGTCGGTCGTCGGCGACCTGGACCGGATCGCCCGGGTGGTGAAGGTCGTCGGGTTCGTCGCTTCGGCGAGCGACTTCACCGGGCAGCCGGCCGTGATCAACGGCGCCAGCGAGCTGCTGGGCGAGGTCCTGGGGGAGAAGGGCGTGCACGCGCGCAGCGCGGTGGGCGTCGCGGTCCTCCCGCTGGACGCGCCGGTCGAGGTCGAGTTCCAGATCGAGCTGACGCCGGAGGCGTGACGCGTACGGACGCGTAGGGCGTTCGGACGCGTAGGGCGTACGGGCCCGGGGGACGCGTAAGGGCCCCGCGGCGCGTGCGGAACCGGGGCGCGTACGGGCGCGTGCGGCGTACCCGGGCGGGCGCGGCTCCTTCGCCGCGGCTGCCTCGTCACGGACGGGAACACCGGTTGGCGCGTTGGACGGCGCCGATGACATGACGGCGCGATCGGCACTGAACTGCCGGTCAGCACCCACGAGGCCCCGTGCCTGCCGATTCCTCCGGCGGGCACGGGGCCTCGTGCGTCTGCGGCAATCCCGTGCACCGCTCTTGACGTGGACACGTCGCTGGGTGTGCCCTGTCCAAGGTTAGGAACAGTTCCTATCCATCTGAACGAGCCAAACGATCCCGTGCGACCGAATCCGACTGACTCTGGCCGACATCGATGGACTTCAGTCGACTTCGGTCGAAGTCGACCCGGTCGCCGTCATCCGAACGAACGTTCCGCCCCCGACGAATCCGTGGGAGGAAATCCGTGGCACCAACCCCCCGCCGCCGGACGCGCAGTGCGATCGGCGTACTCGTGGCTGCGGCCACCGCAGCGTTAACCGTGGCCCTGCCGGCGACGGGCGCCGCCGAGCCCGTGTCCGGGAAGGCCGCCCCCGTCCGCTACGAGGCCGAGTCCGCGTCCCTCCCGCAGGGCGCGGTCGAGTCCAACCCCGCCGGACACTCCGGTCCGGGTTTCGCGAACCACGCCGACGTGGCCGCCAACTACGTCAGGGCCTTCGACCCGAAGGGCAACAAGTCCGACGTCAGCCCCGAGACCACCGCCCCCACCCGCGGCAGCCAGCCGGGGGGCGTCCCCGAACCCGGCGCGGTCAGCCCGCTGGCGAGCGGCGTGGACGTCGGCTGGGGCCTCGCCTTCCTGCCGGACGGCGCGGGCGTCTACACCGAGCGGAACACCTTCAACGTCCACCGGCTGACGAAGTCGGGGACGAAGACGCTGCTCGGGAAGGTCCCCAACTCCCAGACCACGGGCGGCGAGGGCGGCCTGATGGGTGTCGAGGTCAGCCCGAACTTCGCCACCGACCGCTACCTGTACTTCCTCCACACCTCCGGCGACGGCAACCGCATCGCCCGGATGAAGCTGGAGGCCAACAACACCCTCAGCGGCTACACCGTGCTGCTGCGCGGCATGCAGAAGAGCCGGTTCCACAACGGCGGACGGCTGCGCTTCGGCCCCGACGGCAAGCTGTACGCCTCCATGGGTGACGCCCAGAACCAGAGCCTCGCCCAGAACCGCAACTCGCTGAACGGCAAGATCCTCCGCATCAACCAGGACGGCACCATCCCCGCCGACAACCCCTTCGGCAACGCCGTCTGGTCCATGGGCCACCGCAACCCCCAGGGAATCGACTTCGACTCCAAGGGCCGGCTGTGGCAGGCCGAGTTCGGCGACGGCACCATGGACGAGGTCAACCTGATCCAGAAGGGCGGCAACTACGGCTGGCCGTCCTGCGAGGGCACCAGCGGCAGTTGCTCCGGCTACATCGCACCCAAGAAGACCTGGTCGACCTCCGCTGCCTCCCCCAGCGGGCTGACCGTGGTCAACGACCACGTGTTCGTCGCCACCACGCGCGGCGAGCGGGTCTACCGGCTGCGGATCGACGCGTCGGCCAACCTGGTCGAGCAGAAGACGTACTTCCAGGGGACGTACGGCCGGCTGCGCACCGTCGAGGTGGACCGCGACGGCGACATCTGGCTCACCACCTCCGCGGACAAGGACGGCACCCCGGGCAACGACCGGATCCTGCTGATCGACGTCGTCTACTCGGGCGGTCCGCCGACCGGCGGGTTCAGGCCGACCGGCAGCGCCTTCAACGACAACGGGGGACGGCCGGGCCAACGCCCGGGCGTGAGCGTGCGTCGAGACGCTGCTTGAGCAGACGGGTGGACGGGAGCAGACGGGTGGACGGGAGCGGCCGGGGCGGGCACCCAGCCGCTCCCGCTCCCGGTCCCAGCCGCTCCTGGCCCCGGCCCCGGTCCCGGCCCCGGTCCCGGCCCCGGTCCCGGTCCCGGTCCCGGCCCCAGCCCCGGTCTCGACCGTGATCCCGGCCGAGCAGCGGCAGCCGTTCGCGGGCGCAGCCGGCCAAGCCGTTGTAGGGGCCATTCTCGTTCCACGTGAAACACCGCACCCGGCCCCGCACCGTGTCCCGGCACCCTCGAACATCCCGCTGGATGCGCATAGCATCCGGCCATGTCCCAAGGTCAGTGGTATCCCCCGGAGTGGCCCGACCGGATCCGTGCGCTCGCAGCCGGTGAGCTGATCCCCACGCCGCCGAAGCGCGCCGCGACCGTCATGCTGCTGCGCGATGCGCCGGACGGCCCCTCCGTGCACATGCTGCGCCGTCGTGCGTCCATGGCCTTCGCCGGCGGTGCGTACGCCTATCCCGGCGGCAAGGTGGACGCCCGCGACTCCGGACCGGTCCGGTGGGCCGGCCCCCCGCCCGCGGAGTGGGCCGAGCGCCTCGGCGTGGACGAGGCGTCGGCCCGGGCCATCGTGTGCGCGGCGGTCCGGGAGACGTACGAGGAGTCCGGCGTGCTGCTCGCCGGTCTCACCCCCGACACGGTCGTCGGGGCGGCGGACGGCGACTGGGACGCCGATCGTCAGGCGCTGGTCGACGGAGACGCCGCCTTCGCGGACTTCCTGGAGCGGCACGGGCTCGTGCTGCGCTCGGACCTGCTGGGCGCCTGGGCCCGCTGGATCACCCCCGAGTTCGAACCCCGTCGCTACGACACCTGGTTCTTCGTCGCTGCCCTCCCCAGCGGCCAGTCCACCCGCAGCGACTCCACCGAAGCCGACCGCACGGTGTGGATCAGACCCTCCGACGCGGCGGCCGGCTACGACCGGGGCGAACTGCTGATGATGCCGCCGACCATCGCCACCCTGCGGGCCCTGTGCCGGTACGACACGGCCGCCGCCGCACTCGCCGCGGCCCACGAGCAGGACCTGGCGCCCGTACTGGCCGAGGCGCGGCTGGACCAGGGCACCCTGGTGCTGAGCTGGCCGGGGCACGACGAGTTCACCAAACGCATTCCCGCCGGGGGGACCCGATGACCGAAGCCGCGGCACTGCCGGGCCAACCGCGCGGAGGCGTCCACTCCGGGCCCGCCACCGCCCGCGCGGTCAACGTCCTCGCACCCAACCCGTCCGCGATGACCCTGGACGGCACGAACACCTGGATCCTCGCGGAACCGGACTCCGACCTGGCGGTCGTGGTCGACCCCGGCCCGCTGGACGACGCGCACCTGCGCCGGGTCGTCAGCACCGCCGAGCAGGCCGGCAAGCGCATCGCCCTCACCCTGCTCACCCACGGCCACCCGGACCACGCCGAGGGCGCCGGCCGGTTCGCCGAGCTGACCCGTACCAAGGTGCGGGCGCTCGACCCCGCGCTGCGGCTCGGCGACGAAGGGCTCGAAGCGGGCGAGACCATCTCCGTCGGCGGGTTGGAGCTGCGGGTGGTGCCCACCCCCGGGCACACCTCGGACTCGCTCTCCTTCCACCTGCCCGCGGATGCCGCCGTCCTGACCGGCGACACGGTCCTGGGGCGGGGCACCACGGTCGTCGCCCACCCGGACGGGCGGCTCGGCGACTACCTGGACTCCCTGCGCCGGCTGCGCTCGCTCACGGTCGACGACGGGGTCCACACCGTCCTGCCGGGCCACGGGCCCGTCCTGGAGGACGCGCAGGGCGCCGTCGAGTACTACCTCGCGCACCGCGCCCACCGGTTGGCCCAGGTGGAGACGGCGGTAGAGAACGGCTACCGCTCGGCGCCGGAGGTCGTCGCCCAGGTGTACGCGGACGTCGACCGGTCGCTGTGGCCTGCCGCGGAGCTGTCCGTACGGGCGCAGTTGGAGTACCTGAGCGACCACGGGCTGATCTGACCCCACCCGCTTCTGGGAGGGGCCGTACGTACGCGGAAGGGCGCCCCGGACCGTTTCCGGGGCGCCCTTCCGTACGTCTTGACGCGGGATGCCGCTGTGCGGGACGTCGCTCTGCGAGCGGGCTCAGCGCGAGCGCTTCGCCAGCCGCTCCACGTCCAGCAGGATCACCGCACGCGCCTCCAGCCGCAGCCAGCCGCGCTGTGCGAAGTCCGCCAGGGCCTTGTTCACCGTTTCGCGGGAGGCGCCGACGAGCTGGGCCAGCTCCTCCTGCGTGAGGTCGTGCACGACGTGGATGCCCTCGTCTGACTGCACGCCGAAGCGGCGCGACAGATCGAGCAGGGCGCGGGCGACCCGTCCCGGCACGTCGGAGAAGACCAGGTCGGACATCTGGTCGTTGGTCTTGCGCAGCCGGCGGGCGACGGCGCGCAGCAGCGCCGATGCCACCTCGGGCCGGGCGTTCAGCCACGGCTGGAGGTCGCCGTGGCCCAGACCGAGCAGCTTGACCTCGGTCAGCGCGGTCGCGGTGGCGGTGCGCGGGCCCGGGTCGAAGAGTGACAGCTCGCCGATCAGCTCGCCGGGGCCGAGCACCGCGAGCATGTTCTCGCGGCCGTCGGGGGATGTGCGGTGCAGTTTGACCTTGCCCTCGGTGACCACGTAGAGGCGGTCGCCGGGGTCGCCCTCGTGGAAGAGCGCGTCACCCCGGGCGAGCGTTGCCTCACTCATCGAGCCGCGCAGCTCCGCCGCCTGCTCGTCATCGAGCGCCGCGAAGAGCGGGGCGCGCCGCAGAACGTCGTCCACGAGTTCTCTCCTTGTCGACCTGCTCAGGGACCGTGGCCCCCATGATGCCGGACCGTACGGTGCCCGTCCGGGGGACACCGCGCACGAGACGCGAAGGACAGCTTCGCCGCGTCGGACCTGGCAAGTAAATATTCGTGCGATCAATCACAACAAGTTTGACGCACCGAGGCGCGTGTTCGTGCGTCAGGGGCCCGATTGGGTCCGGATCAGCGGTGACCGGGGCGGATGTCGGTGCTGGCCCGTAGGCTGGCCGGGTGTCCAATTCGCCGGTGAGAACGCAGGCCGAGGGGGCCGAAAGAGTGTCCGGTAAGCAAGATTCCGCTGTGGGCGAACAGGTTCCCACGAGTACCCGGAATGTCGCACATGTCGAGAATTCCGGTAGTGCGGCGGGCTCGGCCACGGCCGGAAAGCGGAGGGGCGCGAAGGATCCGGGGAAGTCGGTGACGGGGGAGGTCGTGGCAGCGGTGCAGGTACCGGCAGACGCCAAGCGGACGCAGAAGAGCGGTGCGGCCGAGCAGGACGCGAAGCCGACAAGGGCGGCGAAGGTCGCGAAACCGGCCAAGCGGGCCGCGACGAAGCCGGCCAAGACGGCGAAGGTCGCACCGGCGAAGCCGGCCGCGTCAGCCAAGACGACCAAGACGACCAAGACGACCAAGACGACCAAGACGGCCGAACCGGCGAAGGCGGCCAAGGTCGGCAAGCCGGCCAAGCCCGAGTCGCGGCTCGCCATGGTCCGGCGCGCCCGCCGCATCAACCGCGAGCTCGCGGACGTCTATCCGTACGCCCACCCGGAGCTGGACTTCCGCAACCCCTTCGAATTGCTGGTGGCCACGGTCCTGTCCGCCCAGACGACCGACCTGCGGGTGAACCAGACCACCCCCGCGCTCTTCGCGAAGTACCCCACCCCCGAGGACATGGCCGCCGCCGTGCCCGAGGAGATGGAGGAGATCATCCGCCCCACCGGCTTCTTCCGGGCCAAGACCAAGTCACTGCTCGGCCTCTCCGCCGCACTGCGAGACGACTTCGGCGGCGAGGTCCCCGGGCGGCTGGAGGACCTGGTGAAGCTGCCCGGCGTGGGCCGCAAGACGGCCTTCGTCGTCCTCGGCAACGCCTACGGGGTCCCCGGCATCACGGTCGACACCCACTTCGGCCGGCTGGTCCGCCGCTGGAAGTGGACCGATCAGGAGGACCCGGAGAAGGTCGAGGCGGAGATCGCGGCGATCTTCCCGAAGTCGGAGTGGACCATGCTCTCCCACCGGGTGATCTTCCACGGCCGTCGGATCTGCCACGCCCGCAAGCCCGCCTGCGGCGCCTGCCCCATCACCCACCTCTGCCCTTCGTACGGCGAGGGCGAGACCGACCCGGAGAAGGCGAAGAAGCTCCTGAAGTACGAGATGGGGGGCCAGCCCGGACAGCGGCTGAACCCGCCGGCGGACTACCCGGGCCGCCCCGCCCCTCCCCTGGGGGCCGCGGGAGCCACCGGAGCCGCCTGATCATCGGCGGAACGATCTGAGCACCCCGGTGCGTTGTTCGACGAGGGGGTGCCATGCGCGCAGGTGAAGAGACATCCAGCAGGCTCTGCGAGGCCGATGTGCACGACGGTCAGGCGTACGACGCGGACGCGTCGCGGCGCGCTCCCAGCGGCGGGACGCCCCCGGGCGCGCATCCGGCGCCGTCCACGGGAGTCCCCGCGGGCCCGCTCCCGCCCCCTGCCCCCGAGGGCCCGCCCGCCCCCGACGTCACGCTGTCCACCTCGGGCCTGCCGCCCTGGCTCGACCCCGTCGTCAAGGTCCTGGACACCGTCCAGGGCCGCCAGCTCAGCCGCTTCCTGCCGCCCGAGAGCGGCGGCGGCCGGCAGTCCGCCGTGCTGATCCTCTTCGGCGAAGGCACTGCCGGCCCCGAGCTGCTGCTCATGGAGCGCGCCGGCAGCCTGCGCTCGCACGCGGGACAGCCCGCCTTCCCGGGCGGCGCGCTCGACCCCGAGGACGGCGACCCGAACACCACCGGACCGCTGCGCGCCGCCCTGCGCGAGGCCCAGGAGGAGACCGGACTCGACCCCGCCGGCGTCCAGCTCTTCGGCGCCCTGCCCCGGCTCTACATCCCGGTGAGCAGCTACGTCGTGACGCCCGTGCTCGGCTGGTGGCGCACCCCCAGCCCGGTCGGCGCGGTCGACCCCGCCGAGACCGCCCGGGTCTTCACCGTCCCCGTGGCCGATCTCACGGACCCGGCCAACCGCGCCACCGCCGTCCACCCCCTCGGCCACAACGGCCCCGCCTTCCTGGTGGAATCCGCCCTGGTCTGGGGTTTCACCGCGGGAGTGATCGACCGCATCATCCACTTCGCCGGCTGGGAGCGGCCCTGGGACCGGACCAGGCAGGTCCCGCTGGACCGTCACGCGTGACAGGCTGGCCCCGTCCCGGTACGCCCGCCGTCCCCCGGCGCGGCGCGCCGATCCGCGTCCCACCTCCCCTCCCTCCCCTCACCGAATCCCCGAACGGCCCGATCGTGCGCCCTGAGCCGGGACCCCCACTGCGACTGCGAGGCAAACGACGGTGAACGTGCTAGACATCCTGTTGCTGCTCGCGGCCGTCTGGTTCGCGATCGTCGGCTATCGACAGGGCTTCGTCGTCGGCATCCTGTCGGTGATCGGCTTCCTGGGCGGCGGGCTGCTGGCCGTCTACCTGCTCCCGATCCTCTGGGACGAACTGACGGACGAGTCGCAGGTGTCCACCGGCGCCGTCGTCGCCTTCGTCGTCGTGGTGATCGTCTGCGCCTCGATCGGGCAGGCGTTCACCACCCACCTGGGCAGCAGACTCCGCCGGCACATCACCTGGACCCCGGCGCGCGCCCTGGACGCCACCGGCGGCGCGCTGGTCAACGTGGTCGCGATGCTGCTGGTCGCCTGGCTGATCGGCTCCGCCCTCGCCGGCACCACCCTGCCCACCCTCGGCAAGGAGGTCCGCAGCTCCAAGGTGTTGCTGGGGGTGTCCCGCGTGATGCCCGATCAGGCGTCGACCCTCTTCAACGACTTCTCGGCCGTCCTCGCGCAGAACGGCTTCCCGCAGGTCTTCAGCCCGTTCTCCAACGAGCCCATCAACAAAGTCGCAGCACCCGACCCGGCGCTCGTCGGCAGCCCGGTGGCCGCCACCGCGAAGAAGTCGATCGTCAAGGTCGTCGGCACGGCGAACAGTTGCGGCAAGGTGCTCGAAGGCACCGGCTTCGTCTTCGGCAAGGACCGGGTGATGACGAACGCGCACGTCGTGGGCGGCGTCGACGAGCCGACCGTCCAAATCGGCGGTGAGGGCAGGCTGTACGACGCCGAGGTCGTCCTCTACGACTGGCGGCGGGACGTCGCCGTCCTGGACGTGCCCGGGCTGAAGGCCAAGCCGTTGAAGTTCGCCGACGCGGACGCCCGCACCGGGGACAGCGCGATCGTCGCCGGCTTCCCGGAGAACGGCGCGTACGACGTCCGCTCCGCACGCGTCCGCGGCCGCATCGACGCCAACGGCCCCGACATCTACCGCCGCGACACGGTCCGCCGCGACGTCTACTCGCTGTACACGATGGTCCGCCAGGGAAACTCGGGCGGACCGCTGCTCACGCCGAAGGGCGAGGTGTACGGAGTGATCTTCGCCCGCTCGCTCGACGACAAGAACACCGGCTACGCCCTCACCGTGGACGAGATCGCCGACGACATCTCGGCGGGCCTGGCGGCGGAGCGCCGCGTCGACACGGACAACTGCGCGCTCTGAGGCCCCGGGACGGGAGCCTAGGTCGTGCCTTCGAGGTCCCGCCCCGGGGTGCGGTCAGTCGCGCGGATGCCGCAGCCGGGCGGACATCCACCGCGCCCGGCGCCGCAGGATCCGGGGAATCCCCATGTCCTGCGCCCCGTGCCGATGCGTCCGGCCCTGCGGACCGTCACCGTCGGGAGAGCCCGGCCCACCGGCCGAGCTGCGGTTGCGTGCGGCGTCACCGTAGTCGTACGTCCAGCCCATACCGGGACGTCTGCCCGGGCCCCAAGGTCGGTAACCGCTTTGGGTGCGGTCAATCGCGGTCAATTGTCCTATGCATCAGGCAATTGGCCGTTCGACGTACATCTGTGCGTCACCGGTCCGGCTCGGGGTCCTTCAGCCAGTTGACCAGCTCCGCGGAGAACGCCATCGGGTCCTCCTCGTGCGGGAAGTGCCCGAGGCCGTCGAAGAGCCGCCAGCGGTACGGCGCCTCCACGTACTCGCCGGAGCCCGCGGCGCTGCGGGTGCGCATCGCCGGGTCGAGCGAGCCGTGCAGATGCAGCGTCGGAACCCGCACCGGCCGCTTCATGCGGCGGTTGAACTGGATCCCGTCCGGGCGCGCCAGCGAGCGCACCATCCACCGGTACGGCTCGATCGAGCAGTGCGCGGTCGACGGGATGCACATCGCCCGGCGGTAGGTGTCCAACACCGCCTCGTCCGGCGGCTTCGGCCCCGACCAACTGCTGATCAACTCGCCCACCAGCGCCGCGTCGTCCGCGACGAGCCGCCGCTCCGGCAGCCAAGGGCGCTGGAAGCCCCAGACGTACGAGCCGGCGCGGGTCTGCGCGAAGTCCGAGAGCATCGCCGAGCGCCACCGCCGCGGGTGCGGCATCGAGACGACCGCCAGCCGGCGCACCAGCTTCGGCCGCATCACCGCCGCCGTCCACGCCAAGTAGCCGCCCAGGTCGTGCCCGACGAGCGCCGCGTCCGGCTCCCCGAGGGACCGCACCACGCCCGTGATGTCGAGCGCCAGGTTCGCCGGGTCGTAACCGCGGGGCGTGCGGTCGCTGCCGCCGACGCCCCGCAGGTCCATCGCCACCGCACGGAAACCGGCGTCGGCGAGCGCCGGCAGTTGGTGCCGCCAGGTCCACCAGAACTGCGGGAAGCCGTGCAACAGCAACACCAGCGGCCCGTCGCCCATCTCCGCGATGTGGAAGCGCGCACCGTTGGCCGCCACGTGGCGATGGGTCCAGGGGCCGTCGATGCGAACGGGGCTGCCGGGACCGGAGTCAGGGGCCGTCATGCCCCGAGCGTGCCACACCGCGCCGCCCGACGCGGCGTCGACAAGGGCGCGACAGCCGGCCCGACCCCGCCGAGCGGCCGATCAGCGCCGGGTGAGCTCGCGCTCCGTCGCGGCCGGCAGCACCGGCTTCCGGTCCAACTCCGGCCGCGGATGCGGCTTGACGTTCTGGAGCACGGCCGCCGTCTGCTTCGCCGAAGCGATGGACTTCTCCGGCGGCTTGACCTTCTTGAACTTGGCGATGGCCAACAGCGCCAGCACCACCGCGAGCAGCACGAACGCACCGCCCACGATCAGGAACGACCACGCCAGGCCGAGCCCCAGGTTGTGGATGCCGTACGCCGCCGCGAAGCTGAACACCGGCAGCGAGAAGAGCAGGAACACGCCCGCGATGCTGATGGCGATCGCACCGGTGGCACCCCGCTTGACGTCCTGTCGCAGCTCCGCCTTCGCCAGGGCGATCTCGTCGTGCACCAGTGCGGACATCTCGGCGGTCGCCGTGGCGACCAGCTGTCCGATGCTGCGCTCGGCACTGCTGCCGGGGTCGCTCATCGCTGCTCCCTCTCTTTCCTGCGGCTTCCGTGGCGCCCCGCCGCACGGGCGCCTACCAGCATCATGCCGGACGGTCGCTGCCCGTGCGCGGTGCCCCTGCGTCCGTGCCGCCGGAGAGCGCGGCCGACTCCGCCAGTCGCCGGTGCTCGGCCGCCTTCTTCTCGTAGATCTCCGCCATGCGCGCGTGGTAGGCGGGGTCGCCCTCCTCGTACACGTCCGGGATGCCGTCCTGGTCCTCGTCGCGCTCCTCCGCCTCGTACAGCGCCCGGTACTTGCGTACCCGCAGCTTGAGCAGGACCGCCGCCAGCACCGCGGCTATCAGCGAGCCGATCAGCACGGCGGCCTTCACCTCGTCGGTGAGCGCCGGGTCGCCGGCGAAGGCGAGTTCGCCGATGAGGAGGGAGACCGTGAAGCCGATGCCGGCGAGCGTGGCGACGGCGAAGACGTCGGGCCAGGCGAGGTCCTCGTTCAGCTCCGCGCGGGTGAAGCGGGCCGCCAGCCAGGTGCCGCCGAAGACGCCGAGCGCCTTGCCGAGCACCAGGCCGAGGACCACGCCCAGCGTCTCGGGCTGGGTGAAGACCCGGCCGATCGCTCCGCCGGAGACGAGGACTCCGGCGGAGAAGAGCGCGAACAGCGGCACCGCGAGACCCGCGGAGATCGGGCGGACCAGGTGCTCGATGTGCTCGCCGGGGGAGTGCTCCTCGCCTTCGCGGCGGCTGCAGCGCAGCATCAGGCCCATGGCGACGCCGGCGATGGTGGCGTGCACGCCGCTGTTGTACATCAGGCCCCAGATGGCCAGCGCGAGGGGTACGTACACGTACCAGCCGCGGACGCCCTTGCGCAGCAGCACCCAGAAGACCGCGAGGCCGATCACGGCACCGCCCAGCGCCGCGAAGTCGAGGTCGCTGGTGAAGAACACCGCGATGATGAGGATCGCGAAGAGGTCGTCGACGACGGCGAGGGTGAGCAGGAACGCACGGAGCGCGGACGGCAGCGAGGTGCCGATGACGGCGAGCACGGCGAGGGCGAACGCGATGTCCGTGGCGGTCGGGACCGCCCAGCCCTTGGTGGAGCCGCCGCCCATGGACGCGGTGACGAAGTAGACGAGCGCGGGGACCGCCATGCCGCAGATCGCGGCGACGACGGGGAGCACGGCGGCCTTGGGGTCGCGCAGCTCACCGGCGACGAGCTCGCGCTTCAGCTCGATGCCGGCGACGAAGAAGAAGATGGCGAGGAGTCCGTCGGCCGCCCAGTGCTGGATCGACAGGTCGAGACCGAGGGACTCCGGGCCTATGTGGAAGCTGCGCACCGACTCGTAGCTGTCGCCCAGCGGGGTGTTCGCCCAGATCAGCGCGGCTATCGCGGCCAGCAGGAGCAGTACGCCGCCGACGGTCTCGGTGCGCAGCGCGTTGACCACGAAGGTGCGCTCGGGCAGCGAGAGACGTCCGAGGAACTTGCGGGGAGGGGTGGGCGCTGGGGCGGGCATGGTGAGAAGACCTCCGGTCGGTCGGGCAGGGCAAAGCACATGCCGACCAGACTTCCCGGCGCACCATAGGTTTTTGTCGCGTCCTTGACGCAGTCCTTACTTTACCTAACGGGCGCAAGGGCGCATCCGGCGTGCTTCCCACAGTAGGTCTTCGAGGTGTTTTCGCACGTCGGATGGGGTGCTGACGGGTCCCGGAGGGGTGGCACAGCAGTGACGGGGGGGGGGGGCCCCCCCGGGGGGGGGCCCCCCCCCCCCCCCCACCCCCAGGGGGGCCCCCCGGGGGGGGGGGGCCCCCCGGGGTGGGGTTGTAGTGGGAGCGAATTAACCCCACCCCACGGC
>NZ_JBIRGU010000005.1:422727-573225 GCF_044328175.1 Streptomyces sp. NPDC017979
CCCGGGCCGCCCCGGGGGGCCTCCCCAGTGGTGGCGTGGGTGTGGTGGCCGCGGGGGGGGGGGGGGCGGGGGGGGCCGGGGGGGGGGCCCCCCCCGGGGGGGGGGGGCCCCCCGGGGGGGGGGGGGGGGGCCCCCCGCCCGTCACTGGGACGGGGTAACGCGGTGCCGAAGGCGCACCGCGGTGCCGGTCAGTCCTCTCGGTCCTGTCGGTCCCGTCAGTCCTGTCAGTCCTGTCAGTCCTCGGAGGACGAGCTGGGCAGCTTGGACTGGATGAGGTCCATCACCGACGAGTCGCTGAGCGTCGTCACGTCGCCGACCTGGCGGTTCTCCGCGACATCGCGCAGCAGCCGGCGCATGATCTTGCCGGAGCGGGTCTTCGGCAGCTCGGCCACCGGCAGGACCCGCTTCGGCTTGGCGATCGGGCCGAGGGTGGCGCCGACGTGGTTGCGCAACTCGGCGACCAGGCCCTCGTCCTCCGATGCGGTGCCGCGGAGGATCACGAACGCGACGATGGCCTGGCCGGTCGTCTCGTCCGCGGCGCCGACGACGGCGGCTTCGGCGACCTTCGGGTGGGAGACCAGCGCCGATTCGACCTCGGTGGTCGAGATGTTGTGGCCGGAGACGAGCATGACGTCGTCGACGCGGCCGAGCAGCCAGATGTCGCCGTCGTCGTCCTTCTTCGCGCCGTCGCCCGCGAAGTACTTGCCCTCGAAGCGGGACCAGTACGTGTCGATGAAGCGCTGGTCGTCGCCCCAGATGGTGCGCAGCATCGAGGGCCACGGCTCGGTGAGGACGAGGTAGCCGCCACCGCCGTTGGGCACCTCGTTGGCCTCGTCGTCCACGACGGTCGCCGAGATGCCGGGCAGCGCGCGCTGCGCGGAGCCGGGCTTGGTCTCCGTGACGCCCGGCAGCGGCGAGATCATCATCGCCCCGGTCTCGGTCTGCCACCAGGTGTCCACGATGGGCGCCCGGCCGCCGCCGATGTGCTCGCGGTACCAGATCCACGCCTCGGGGTTGATCGGCTCGCCGACCGAGCCGAGCACGCGCAGGCTGGAGAGGTCGAACTTGGCGGGGATGTCGTCGCCCCACTTCATGAACGTGCGGATCGCGGTCGGCGCGGTGTACAGGATCGTCACGCCGTACTTCTGCACGATCTCCCAGAACCGGCCCTGGTGGGGCGTGTCGGGGGTGCCCTCGTACATCACCTGGGTGGCGCCGTTGGCGAGCGGTCCGTACACGATGTACGAGTGGCCGGTCACCCAGCCGATGTCCGCGGTGCACCAGTAGACGTCGGTCTCCGGCTTGAGGTCGAAGACGGCGTGGTGGGTGTACGCGGCCTGGGTGAGGTAGCCGCCGGACGTGTGCAGGATGCCCTTCGGCTTTCCGGTGGTGCCGGAGGTGTAGAGGATGAAGAGCGGGTGCTCGGCGTCGAACGCCTCGGGGGCGTGCTCGGTGGACTGGCGGTCCACGACGTCGTGCCACCACACGTCGCGGCCCTCGGTGAAGGCCGTGTCCTCGCCCGTACGCCGCACCACCAGCACGTGCTCCACCTGCGGGCACTTGGCGACGGCCTCGTCGATGGCGGGCTTGAGCGCGCTCGGCTTGCCGCGGCGGTAGCCGCCGTCGGCGGTGATGACGACCTTGGCGTCGGCGTCCTGGATGCGGGAGGCGACCGCGTCGGCCGAGAAGCCGCCGAAGACCACGGAGTGCGCGGCGCCGATGCGGGCGCAGGCCAGCATCGCCACGGCGGCCTCGGGGATCATCGGCAGATAGACCGCGACCCGGTCGCCCTTGCTGACGCCGAGTTCGGTCAGGGCGTTCGCCGCGCGGGACACCTCGTCCTTGAGCTGGGCGTACGTGATCGAGCGGCTGTCGCCGGGCTCGCCCTCGAAGTGGATGGCGACCCGGTCGCCGTGGCCCGCCTCGACGTGGCGGTCGACGCAGTTGTACGCCACGTTGAGCTTGCCGTCGGCGAACCACTTCGCGAAGGGCGGGTTGCTCCAGTCGAGGGTCTCGGTCGGCTCGGTGGCCCAGGTGAGCCTTCGCGCCTGCTCGGCCCAGAAACCGAGCCGGTCCGCCTTGGCCTGCTCGTACGCCTCAGCCGTGACGTTGGCGTCCGCGCTGAGCGCGGCCGGCGGTGCGAACCGCCGCTCTTCCCGCAGCAGGTTGGCCAGGCTTTCGTTGCTCACGACATCTCCCTTTCCCAGGGCGTCCTCATATGGCTCTGTGTCCCGGGGGCTCTGTGTGTCCCGGGCCATAGCTCATCAGCCGAAAGGCCGGGTGACAAGAGCCTTCCGACAATTGGTTTAGACCTGTCCAGCCTTTTACCCGGTGTGGCCCGAAGGTGCACGTCCCCTGGTGTCCGCTCGGCGTGTCGTGTGGTCCCTCCTCTCCGGGCGGCGGAGAGGAGGGACCACACCTTTCCACGGATGCGAGCGCCGACCGGTTCAACCGCGGCGGGTGGGAATTTCGCGGCGGGTGTGGGGAGGGGGCGGGCCGCCCCGGGCCAAGGCGGCCCCGGGCCAGCCGGGAGTCACTTCCGTATCGGTGCCTGCGCGGGCGCCTGCGTAGGCTTCCGGTCCGACGTCTGGGCCTGGGCTTGGGCTTCGGTTTGGGCCTGTGCCTGCGTTGGTACCTGCGGCGATGCCTGTGTCTTTGCCTGCGTTGGTACTTGCGCCGAGGCCCGCGCCAGGGCCTGCACTCCGGTCTGTACGCGTGCCTGCACTCGGTTCTGCCCCCGGTTCCGTGCCGACGCCTGCACTGGCACCAGCGGGGAGCCGGCAGGCGCCACCCGGTCGAAGACCGGCGCGAACGCCCCTTCATCGCCCTCCGCCAGCAAATATGCCTGCGCCTCGCCTACGTGGAAGTACATCCCGTGCAGCCGCAAGGTGCCTGCGGCGAGCCGACGGGACACCGACTCGTGCGCGCGCAGATGGTCGAGCTGCTGGACCACATTGGTCAGGCACAACTGCTCCACCTCGTCAGCGGGCAACTTCCCCGACAGCCGGGCCACGGAGCTGTCGCCGCGCGCCAACCGCGCCACGCTGGGCTGCCCGTGGCGCAACCACCGCTGGAGCGGCGTCCGCGCGCCGTCGTGCACCGTGCCCATCAGCGTCTGCATGGCACTGCAGCCCGAGTGCCCGCAGACGGTGATGGAGTCCACGCCCAACACTTCGACGGCGTACTCGATCGCGGCGGCCACGGAGTCGTCCCCGCTCTCGTCGCCCGGCAGCGGGACCAGGTTTCCCATGTTGCGCACGGTGAAGAGGTCGCCCGGGCCGCTTGCCGTGATCATGCTCGTGACCAGCCGGGAGTCCGTGCAGGTGAGGAAGAGCTGGGAGGGCCGCTGCCCCTCCTTGGCCAGTCGCGCCAACTCGCCGCGCACCAGCGGAGCCGTGTTGCGCTGGAAGGAGCCGATGCCGTCCGCGAGCCGTTGCCCGGCCGCGACGGGCTGCGGGCCGTCCTCGCAGTGGTGGTTGCGCCACGGGGTCCACGGGCGGCAGCACCCGTCGCTCTCCACGGCGGGCTCGCTGATCCGACCCCCTGCCCGACCGGTGAACTCCACCGTCCCGCCACGGGCCTTGTGGGACGTCTGCCAGTCGTGCAACGCCTCGTGCGCGGCGTGGTCCATGAAGGAGCCGTCCAACTCGACCACGCAGTCCGCACCCCGGGGCACCTGGCCGAGGGCTCGGGTCAGTCGCGGCACGGCGAGGAAGGTCAACTGGCCGCGTACGCTCACCCGGTGGACGCCGTCGTGGGCGTCCTCGGTGATTCGCGTGCGGGTCAGCCGGTGCAGCGAGACCGCCACCGCCACCGCGATGCCGACGGCGACTCCCTCCAACACCCCGGTGGCCACGACGGACGCCAACGTCACCACGTAGACCAACATCTCGCGGTTCCGCTGGACGGTCCGCAGATGGGTGATGCTGACCATCTGGACGCCGACCACCATCACCAGCGCGGCGAGCGCGGCCAGCGGAATCAGGTCGAGCACGGGCACCAGCAGCAGGGCCGCGAGGACGATCCACAGCCCGTGCAGCATCGTGGAGCGGCGGCTGACCGCTCCCGCGGACACATTGGCCACGGTCCGCACCGCGACTCCGGCGACCGGCAGCCCGCCGAGCGCCCCGGAGACGATGTTCGCCGCGCCCTGACCGGCCAGCTCCCGGTCCAGGTTCGATCGGGGGACGTGCGCTTGGGGCGCACCCTTGGCCGTCTCCGTCCGCTTGGCCAGCAACTTGTCGACGGCGACGGCAGAGAGCAGCGATTGCACGCTGGTGACCAGAGTGATCGTGACGACGGCGGCGACGAGGCCCAGCACCGGGCCCTCCGGTAGCTGGGGGAGGGCGTGGCTGCTCCAGGAGGGCAGGTCGACGCGGGGCAGGCGGAGCCCGGCGACCGCGGCGAGCGCGGTGGCTCCGGAGACGGCGACGAGTGCGGCGGGGACCGTACGCATGACTCGTCCCGCCCGCCCCGGGATGCGCGGCCACAGCAGCAGGACCGCGACCGTGAACGCGCTGGCCGTGACGGCGTCGGCGTGCAGGTCGGCCAGCCGGTCGGGGAGCGCGAGCACATTGTCGAACGCGGAGCTCTCCGGAGTGCCGCCGAGCACGATGTGGAACTGGGCCAGGGCGATCGTGACGCCGATGCCGGCGAGCATGCCGTGCACGATCGAAGGGCTGACGGCGAGCGCTGAGCGAGCCACCCGCAGGGCCGCGAGGCCCAGTTGGGCCAGGCCGGCGAAGACGGTGATGGCGCAGGTCATCCGCCATCCGTACTGATGGATCAGATCTGCGGTGACCACGGTGAGGCCGGCCGCCGGACCGGCCACCTGGAGCGGCGAGCCGCCGAACCTACCCGCCACGATCCCGCCGACGGCGGCGGCGACCAACCCGGCTTGGAGGGGCGCACCGGTGGCGAGCGCGATGCCGAGGGAGAGCGGCAGCGCGATCAGGAACACCGAGATCGACGCGGACAGGTCCGCTCCGGCGATGGTGAAGCGCTTCTTGCGGGTGGCGCGGGACTTGCGGGATCCGCTGGGCGGGGTGTCGGTGCTGGCGGGGGCGCAAGCAGGCATGGTTCCCGTCTCCTCCGGGCAGCGCGGTCGCGGAATGTGGGGGCGCGGCCGTGAGTCACGGCATTCTGTGGCGGGATATTCAACGCTCGGTAAATTGATCGTAATGGAGAGTAAAGAGCCTTGGCGAGGGGGCAAGGCAGATAGGTCAATCTTTCACCCGTACCGGTGATTAGTGGGGTTATTGCGCCCCGTCATCCACCCTTTGCCGCCATCGCGGTGCGACTTTGTCGACTCGGTTCGAGCCAGTCATAAAAACACAAAGTCATATGAAAGAGGTGGGCGGATGAAGGCCGTCACGCAGAGGGCCGCCGCGGGCGCCGCGGCCACCGCGCTGATCGCAGGTCTGGCTGGCTGTTCCCTCGTGGGCCAGGGCGACCAGGAGAAGACGTCGCCGGCCAAGGAGGGTCCCGCGCCCAAGGCCGCGCCACGGATGATCGGCGACGGCTCGACCTCGTTCACCGGGGCCCAGCCAAAGCAGCTCAAGCCCAAGCGGTTGAAGCCCGGTCAGAAGCCACCGCAGTTCGTCGTGTTCTCGTGGGACGGTGCCGGCGAGGACAGCCAGAAACTCTTCTCCCACTTCCGTGACGTCGGCAGGAAGTACGACATGACAATGACGTACTTCTTGAGCGGGGTGTATCTCCTGCCTGAGGAGAAAGGTTCCCTCTATCTTCCGCCGAAGCATGACGCCGGACGTTCCGACATCGGTTTCAATGACGTCCAGGGCATCAAGGACACCGTGCGGGAGCTGCGTGGCGCCTGGCTTGAGGGCAACGAGGTCGGCACGCACTTCAACGGGCACTTCTGCGGCCCGGAAGGGGGTGGCGACACCTGGTCGGTGGAGGAGTGGAAGAGCGAGATCGGCCAGGCCAAGGCGTTCGTGAAGAACTGGAAGACGAACTCCGGCCTCAAGGACGTCGAAGCACTGCCCTTCGACTACGACAAGGAGCTGATCGGCGCCCGCACCCCCTGTCTTGAGGGCCGCAAGAACTTCGTGAAGGCCGCCAGCGAACTGGGCTTCCGCTACGACACCAGCGGCATCAACGACCAGATCTGGCCGGAGAAGGAGCTCGGCGTCTGGGACCTCGGCCTCCAGATGGTGCCCTTCCCCGGGCGCGGCTTCGAGACCCTGTCCATGGACTACAACTTCATGGTCAACCAGTCCGGGACGGTCAAGGGAGACCCGTCCCAGCACGAGTACTGGGGCCGGCAGATGCGCGACGGCCTGGTCCAGGCGTTCGACCGGGCGTACAACGGCAATCGCGCCCCGCTGATCATCGGCAACCACTTCGAGTCCTGGAACGGCGGCACGTACATGCGCGCCATCGAGGACACCATCGCGACCGTCTGCGTGAAGCAGGACGTGCAGTGCGTGTCCTTCAAGCAGCTCGCCGACTGGCTCGACGCGCAGGATCCGAAGGTCGTCGCGAAGCTGCGGAACCTCAAGGTCGGCGAGGCGCCGGCGGAGGGGTGGCCGGCCTTCTTGGCCGGGCAGCCGGCGGGCTCGAAGGCGAAGCCCGCCGGAGCGGACGGCGCAGGGGCCGGTCCGGCGCAGGACGCGAAGGCGGGCGGGAGCGCGGAGGGCCCGGCGGGCGGCGACGCGGCAGCCGGGGAAAGCGCAGCCGCGGTGCGTGAGGACGAAGTCGAGGGCCGGGGCGTCGGCTCCGGGTGATCGCAGGGCGCCCCGGCGTAGACGTCCTCAGTCGGGGCGCCTCGGGTCGGGGCGCCTTGGGTCGAGCACGGCGACGCCCAAGGCGGTCCTGAGGGTTCGGGCCGTGGGGGCTCCGGTCGCGCAGGCGCCGGGCCCGCCGATCCGTTCGGCGGGCCCGTGGCCCCTGGCGTCGCATCCGCGATCAGGCCGGCAGCGGCGAGCCCGCGGCCACCGCCTGTTCTCCGAGGACGAAGGCGGGGTCGACCTGGGCCGCCAGGTCGGCGCCCGTCTTCGCGTTCCCCCAGCTCTCCGCGTTCTTCAGGTGGAAGTGCACCATCTGGCGGGTGTAGCGGGCCCAGTCGCGCTGCGCGTACATGGCCGCGGCGGTGTGCTCCAGGATCTCCAGGGCCGCCCGGTTGTCCGCCTCCAGCAGGTCGAAGCGCTGCGGGCGCCCCTTCTCCATCGCCCGCACCCAGTCGGAGTGCCCGAACGAGACCAACAGGTCGTCGCCCACCTCCGAGCGCAGGAAGTCCAGGTCGTCCTCGCCCTGGACCTTGTTGCCGACGACCTTCAGCGCGACCCCGAAGTCCCGTGCGTACTCCTTGTACTGGCGGTACACGGAGACGCCCTTGCGCGTCGGCTCGGCCACCAGGAACGTCATGTCGAACCGGGTGAACATCCCGGAGGCGAACGAGTCCGATCCCGCGGTCATGTCCACCACGACGTACTCGTCGGCACCGTCGACCAGGTGGTTCAGGCACAGCTCGACCGCGCCGACCTTGGAGTGGTAGCAGGCCACGCCCAAGTCCGACTCCGTGAAGGGGCCGGTCGCCATCAGTCGGACCTCGCCGCCGTCGAGCCGGACCGCACGGGCGCAGGCGTCGTAGACGGGGTTGTCCTCGCGCACCCGCAGCAGGCGCGAGCCCTCGCCGGGGGGCGTGGTCTTGATCATGGTTTCGACCGAGGTGATCCGGGGGTTGGCACCCCGCAGATGGTCCTTGATCAACGGCAGGTGTGCGCCCATCGCGGGCAGTGCGGCGGCCTGTTCGTCATCGAGCCCCAGCGCTGCCGCCAGGTGCTGATTGATGTCCGCGTCCACCGCGATGACGGCGGCTTCGCCAGCGGCCAGATGGCGGATGAAGAGCGAGGACAGCGTGGTCTTCCCGCTGCCGCCCTTCCCTACGAAAGCGATCTTCATGTTCACCTAGGGTAGCCGCACGGTTGCCTGTTGTTGTCAAGCTGTACGGGGAAGACCACTCGAAGGAAGGGCGTGCGCCCAGGGCGCGTAGCCTCCTGTGCATGAGCACGAATGCCACGCCCGCCTCCTCGACCGACCCGCTGGCGGCTCTCGGCGCGCTGCCGGGCGTCGCCGACTCCGTGGGCGCCGTGCGCACGTCGATCGACCGGGTCTACGGGCACCGGATCATGCGGCGGCGCAGCAACGAGGTCACGTCGGAGGCCGCGCTGCGCGGGGCGCGCGGCTCGGCCGCCGTCGCCGGCGCCGACTGGGCGCTGGAGGAGGTCCGCAGGCGCACCGACTTCAGTGCGGACCCGCAGGCCCTCGCGGTCGGCGCGGCCCTGCGGCTGACCGCCGAAGCGGGCCAATTGCTGTCCGTGTGGCGGCAGTCGCCGCTGCGGGTGCTGGCCCGGCTGCACCTGGTCGCGGCCGGCGGGGGAGCGGGTGACGAGACCGTGGGTCGACCGCGGCTGGCGGGCGAACCGGTCGACGAGCCCCTGATCGACGCTCCACTGCCGGACGTCGACGAGGTCAACGGCCGGCTGGAGGGGCTGGCGGAGCTGATCGTCGCGGGCACTTCGGCCCCGGCCCTGGTGAGCGCGGCCGTCGTGCACGGCGAACTGCTCGCGCTGCGGCCCTTCGGCTCGTACAACGGCTTGGTGGCACGGGCCGCCGAGCGGATCGTCCTGATCGGCAGCGGGCTGGACCCCAAGGCCATCTGTCCGGCCGAGGTCGGCCACGCGGAGCAGGGTGCGGCCGCGTACGCCGCCGCTTTCGACGGCTATCTGTCCGGGACGCCGGAGGGCATGGCGGCTTGGATCGCACACTGCGGGCGCTCGGTGGAGTTCGGTGCGCGGGAGTCGACGGCGGTCTGCGAGGCACTCCAGCGCGGCGCCGCCTGACGGCTCTTTCGTCTGCGACCCCCGCCCGGGGTGCGTCCAGGGTGCGTACGGTCCCTGGCTCGGGGATTCCGGGGCCGGGGCGGTCGGGGATTCCTGCCCGGAACGGGGTTGCGGCGGTACCGGATCCGGTACCGCCGCTGGCATGTCCGCCGAGTTACCAAGCGTCCTCGATGATGTGCCCATCAGGCCGGGAACTGCTGCCCTCGCCTGGTGCGGCTGGCCCGTATTCGACGGGTCGACGTCGCGTGGGTGCCCGGTTTTCATGCTCGGTCCGTGGGGCCTTAATGCGTGTTGAGGTGATCCTTTCGGATGTCCTTGGTCTCGCGGGCCGTTGAATCCTTTGTACTCCAGCACAGGGTGAAGTGGAACCCTTCACCACACTTCTTTACTTTTGTCTTCAAATACGGGTGAATCGGTCGATGGCTCGTGCGGACTGGGCGATTACTTGTGCCGCGGCTGTTTGGGCGGCGCTCCTGCGGCGGCTGGCGTACCAGACGAGCCCGGCCGTCGCGGCCGCGGCGCCCACCGCGGCCGCTGCCACCAGTGCGGGACGCGGCGGCATGGAGAGTGCGGGCAGCCGCTGCTTGAGCCGGACGGGTCGATTGAAGACCAGAATCGGCCAGTCCCGAGTGGTCGCTTCCCGGCGCAGCCCCCGGTCCGGATTCACCGCATAGGGGTGGCCGACGGACTCCAACATGGGTACGTCGGTGATGGAGTCGCTGTAGGCGTAACAGCGGGAGAGGTCGTATCCCTCTGACTCGGCGAGTTCGCGGATGGCTTCCGCCTTCGTCGGGCCGTAGGCGTAGTACTCCACTTCGCCGGTGAAACAGCCGTCGTCGCCGACCACCATCCGGGTCGCGACGACCCGGTCGGCCCCCAGCAGCTCGCCGATCGGCTCGACGACCTCGGCGCCCGAGGTGGAGACGATGACGACGTCCCGGCCGGCGGTGTGGTGCTCCTCGATGAGGGAGGCGGCTTCGTCGTAGATGATGGGGTCGATCAGGTCGTGCAGGGTCTCGGCGACGATCTCCTTCACCTGCTGGACGTTCCAGCCCTTGCACAGGGCCGAGAGGTACTCGCGCATCCTCTCCATCTGGTCGTGGTCGGCGCCGCCCGCGAGAAAAACGAACTGGGCATAGGCGGTCCGCAGTACGGCCCGCCGGTTGATCAGGCCGCCTTGGTAGAAGGACTTGCTGAAGGTCAGCGTCGAAGACTTCGCAATGACCGTCTTGTCCAGGTCAAAGAACGCGGCTGTGCGAGGCAAGGAGTGGTTTTCCACGAGTTGAGCATAGGTGCCCGCCATTCGGCGTACTGCTCGGGCGTGTGGGTTTGCCTGAGAAGGCTCTCGGGTACACCATGGAAGTCACGGATCGTTCGCGACCGTGCTAACCCGGACCGGCTCCTCCCCCCCCGAGCCGGCCGGAGAGACGACCCCCGCTCTCCCCCCCGGCGGGGGTCGTCGCATGTCCGGGCGGGTGTCCCGCCCCGTGTCGAGATCCACTTTGCACTCCCCCTCCCGAGCGGCCTCGGTCCGCGGCCGCTCGATGCCACTCTGCATCGTCACCGTGCGTAGCGGAAGGGGTGCACAGCGGGAGTCACTGGTATGGGGGACCGAGATATTCACAAGTGGTGAGTTGTCCACAGTTTTTCGGCATGATCCACACGATTTTCCGGGGTGCTGCACGGTGAATCCACCCGCGTAGTTCGCGGCGTCTGGAATCACCGATCTCGCTATCGAAGCGGGGTCGCGGCAATCAAGGGGTGGACATCGTGGCTGGATCTATCACATCGCGTAGGGACCCGGTCCTCGACGGGCGGCGGGACGGCCCTCTGATCCTGACCGAAGACATGGAGCTGCTCGACGATCTGCTGCGGCTGTGCGCCGCGGCGGGAGCCGAGCCGGACGTGCACCACCGGATGCCCGAGCGCCGGGACAGCTGGGAGACCGCCCCCCTCGTCCTCGTCGGCGACGACGCGGCGGCGCACTGCCGGGGTGCCACGCGCCGGCGCGGGGTGCTGCTCGTCGGACGCGAGCAGGACGACCCCGCCGTCTGGCGGTACGCGGTCGAGATCGGGGCCGATTCCGTACTGCGCCTGCCCGACGCGGAGGGCTGGCTCGTCGACCGCATCGCCGACGTCGTCGAAGGCGTCGGTGAGCAGGCGCTGACCGTCGGCGTCATCGGCGGACGGGGTGGCGCGGGGGCGTCCACCCTGGCCTGCGCCCTCGCCGTCACCGCCGCGCGCGGCGGCGCGCGCACCATGCTCGTCGACGGCGACCCCCTCGGCGGAGGCATCGACGTGCTGCTCGGCGGCGAGCGCGCCGAAGGTCGCAGGTGGCCGGATTTCGTCGGTTCCAAGGGGCGGGTGGCCGGCGGCGCCCTGGAAGAGTCCCTACCGGAGTTGCACCGGCTCCGGGTCCTCAGCTGGGACCGTGGTGACTCCGTGGTCGTCCCGCCGCCCGCCATGAAGTCCGTGCTGGCGGCTGCCCGTCGCCGCGGCGGAGTGGTCGTGGTCGACCTGCCGCGCCGTTTCGACGAGGGCGCGGTGGAGGTGCTCGCCCAGCTCGACCTCGGGCTGCTGGTCGTCCCCGGCGAGCTACGCGCCGTCGCCGCGGCCAATCGGGTCGCCTCGCTGGCGGGGATGATCCTCAAGGACCTCCGGGTCATCACCCGCGGGCCGTACGCCGCCGGGCTCGACGAGCAGTGGATCGCGGCTTCCCTCGGGCTGCCCCTCGCCGGCGAACTCCCCTGGGAGGCCGGGCTTCCCCACGTGCTGGACGCCGGAGCGCCCCCGGGCGGCACCGCCGGACCGCTCGCCAGGTTCTGCACCGCCTTCTGGGACCGTGCGCTGGCCAAGGGCGCGGTCTCATGAGCACGCGACTGCTGGAAGCCGTGCGACGGCGCCTCGCGGAGAGCGGGGCGGAGCCGACGCCGGCCCGGGTCGCGCTCGCCCTGCGGGCGCAGGAGCGGCTGTTGGGCGATGCCGAAGTCCTCGGCGGCACGGAGTCCCTGCGCTGCGAGCTGGTGGGCACCGGGCCCCTGGAACCGCTGCTGGCGGACCCGGACGTGACGGACGTGCTGGTGTCCTCGCCCGAGCGGGTGTGGGTGGATCGGGGGCGTGGCCTGGAACTGTCCGACGTCGCCTTCGCCGACAAGGCATCGGTGCGCCGACTGGCCCAGCGGCTTGCCGCAGTGGCCGGCAAGCGGTTGGACGACGCCCGGCCCTGGGTCGACGCCCGGCTGCCCGACGGCACCCGGATGCACGCCGTGATCCCTCCGGTGGCGGTCGACTCGACCTTCCTGTCGCTGCGGGTGGTGCGGCCCCGGGCGTTCTCCGTCGCGGAGCTGGTCGCGGCGGGCACCGTGCCGCCCGGCGGTGACCGGGTGCTGCGGGCCCTGGTCGACGCCCGGCTGTCGTTCCTGATCAGCGGCGGCACCGGGACCGGCAAGACGACCCTCCTTTCGACGCTGCTCGGGCTGGTGGGGAAGCACGAGCGGATCGTCGTCGCGGAGGACTCCTCGGAGTTGCGGCCCGACCATCCGCACGTGGTGCGGCTGGAGTCCCGTCTGCCCAATCAGGAGGGCGCCGGTCGGGTCACCCTGCGGGACCTGGTGCGCCAGGCGCTGCGGATGCGCCCCGACCGGCTCGTCGTCGGCGAGGTCCGGGGCGAGGAGGTCGCGGACATGTT
The DNA here is from genome assembly GCF_044328175.1 of Streptomyces sp. NPDC017979. NCBI lineage: Bacteria > Bacillati > Actinomycetota > Actinomycetes > Kitasatosporales > Streptomycetaceae > Streptomyces > Streptomyces sp. NPDC017979. The sequence continues at coordinate 435,280 of NZ_JBIRGU010000005.1, forward strand.
GGCCGCTCTCAACACCGGCCACGACGGAGGCTGCGGCACGGTCCATGCGAATGCCGCGGCGGACGTCCCGGCCCGGCTCGAAGCCCTCGGGACCGCTGCCGGGCTCGACCGCGCCGCCCTCCACAGCCAGTTGGCCGCAGCCCTCGCCGTGGTGATCCACCTCGCCCGGGACCAGGACGGCCGGCGGCGCATCGCCGAGGTGCACGTCCTGGAGCGCGACCGGGCCGGGCTCGTGGTGACCGTGCCCGCGCTGCGCCGCAGCGAGGGCGCCTTCATCCACGAGCGGGGTTGGGCGCGGCTGCGGTCGCTGATCGGGGACGCGCCATGAGGACCTTGGAGCCGGTGCACGCGGCGGCGCTGTGCGCGGGGGCAGCGGCCCTGCTGCTGGCGGACGGTCGAAGCCGGGCCGCTGCGCGGGCACGGGTGGTGCTCGCCGGCAGTGGTGTGGAAAAGACGCAGCCGGGGTGGTCATGGCGGCGACTATGGCTGCGGCTGGTGGCCCGGGTGGGGCGGGAGTGGTGGTGCGTCCCGGTGGCGGTGCTGCTCGCGGTCGTCGGCCGGTCCCTGCTGCCGCTGGTCGCGGGTGCGGTGGCGGTCCCGCTGGTGCGCCGGCGGCTGCGTGGGCGGGCGCGGGCTCGGTCGCGGGACATGCGCGCCGACGAGGTCATCGCCCTGTGCGGCTCGGTCGCCGCGGAGTTGCGGGCCGGCCTCCAGCCGGGGCAGGCGCTGTTGCATGCAGCGGGAGCGGGCCGGGCGCTGGGGGCGGCCGAGCCGGCGGTCATCGCTGCGGCCAGGTTCGGGGGCGACGTCCCGGCAGCCCTGCGGGAAGCGGCCGGGGAGCCGGGCGCGGAAGGGCTGGCCGGTGTCGCGGCGTGCTGGAGCGTGGCCGTCGGCGGGGGAGCGGGCCTGGCAGCCGGCCTGGACCGCCTGGAGGCCGCTCTGCGGGCCGAACGGGAGCAGGAGGAGGATCTGCGCGCCCAACTGGCCGGCGCGCGCTCCACGGTCGTCCTGCTGGCTCTCCTGCCGGTCGCGGCGCTGGGCATCGGCACGGCCGTCGGAGCTGATCCCTTACGCGTCCTGCTGCACACCCCCGTGGGCCTGCTGTGCCTCCTGGGCGGCGCCGTGCTGGAGACGGCCGGGGTCTGTTGGGCCGCCCGCATCGTACGGGGCGCGCGGAAGGAGGCGCCGTGAGCAGTGTGGTGCGCCTGTGCTCCCTGGCCGCCCCGCTCCTGCTGGCCGTCCACGCCGTCGCCCTCCTCGCCGCCCACCGGCGGGAGCGCCGGACGCGGCTGCGCATCGAGGAGTTGCGGAAGGTCGAGCCCGGCAGAAGGCGCCCACGGCTTCCCTACCGGTCGTGGGCCAAGGGTTGGGCCGCGCCGCTGGGGGCGCTGTTCCTCGGGTACGTCCTCGTCGACGGAGTGCTCGGCTGCGTCGTCGGGCTGGCAGCCGCTGGAGCCGTACACCGCTGGCAGCGGACCCGCGCGCCGGCAGAGGTTGCCGAGCCTGACGCCGTGGCGACTCGACAGCTTCCGCTCGCCGCCGACCTGTTGGCGGCCTGCGCCTCGGCCGGGGCTGGGCCGCGCGAGGCGGCGGCGGCCGTGGGGGAGTCCCTGCCCGGGGCGGTCGGGGAGCGGCTGATACGGACGGCGGCCGAGCTCCGGCTCGGCGGTGAACCGTCCCATGCGTGGGGTGGCTTCGCCACCGTCCCGGGCGCGGCGGAGCTGGCCCGTTGCCTGGCGCGGGCCGACTCCACCGGCGCTCCCGCCGCGGAGTCGATCTCCCGGCTGGCGCACCGGCTCCGGGCCGCGCACATCCGAACGGCGGTTGCCGGCGCCCGCAGGGCCCAGGTCCTGATCACCGCGCCCGTGGGGTTGTGCTTCCTGCCCGCGTTCCTGGTGGTCGGCGTGGCCCCGGTCGTCCTCGGCCTGGCCACCGGCCTCCTCCACCGCGGCTGACCCCGCTCCTCCACAACCGACCCGTCTCATACCAGGAGTTTCGACGTGAACAAGGCAATCCGTATCAAGGCGATCCGCCGTCGGCCGTTCCCGCGGATGCGCGGCGACAGCGGCATGGTGACGTCCGAGTACGCCATGGCGACCATGGCGGCCTGCGGCTTCGCCGCCCTCCTCTACGAACTCGTCACCAGCGGGTGGGCGTCGAACGCCCTGAAGTCGATGATCGGCAGGGCCCTCGATGGGCAGTTCTGACCAAAGGCGCGCGGCGCGGGACCGGGGCGCGGTCACCGCGGAGGCGGCGATCGCCATTCCGGCGCTGGTCGCCCTCACCGCGGCCCTGATGTGGGGCCTGATGTCCGTGGCGACGCACATCAGATGCGTGGACGCCGCCTATGTGGGGGCCAGGGCCGCCGCCAGGTCCGAGCCGCGGGCCACCGTGCTCGCCCTGGCCCGGGCCACCGCCCCGGCGAAGGCGCGGGTCACGGTGGTCCGCGCCGGGGACTTCTGGCGCGTACGGGTGGAGGCCGAGGCGCCCGGCCCTGGGGGCCTCGGGCTGACCCTGCGCGCCGGCGCGGCGGCCCTCACGGAGGACGGAGTTGAGCCATGACGCAGCACGAGCCACCGGGACCGGGCCGGAGCGGACGTCGGGGGCGGGACCGCGGGTCGGCGACCGTGTGGGTGGCCCTGGCGGCGACGGTGGTCGGCGTGCTGTTCGGCGCCGTCTTCGCCCTGGGGCAGGTGGTGACCGCCCGTCACCGGGCGGGTGGCGCAGCGGATCTGGCCGCTCTCGCGGCGGCGGACCGGGCGCTCGAAGGACGGGAGGCGGCCTGTGCCGGGGCGCGGGCGGTCGCGGACGCCCAGGGCGCGGACGTGGTGCGGTGCGCCCTGGTGGGGGAGTTCGCCGAGGTGACCGCCCGCACCCGCGTCGGGCCCTACGCGCCGACCGCCCGAGCCAGGGCGGGACCCGCAGCCCCGTGGGGCGGCCCGGGGGCCGAGCGGATTCCCGGCAGCGCTCCGTCAGGGGGTGGCGTCGGGGGCGGCGCGCAGGAGTTGGGTGAGCAGCCGGACGGCGCCGCGCTTGTGGAGGGGCTCGTTGCCGTTGCCGCACTTGGGCGACTGGATGCAGGACGGACAGCCCGCTTCGCACTCGCACGCGGTGATCGCTTCGAGCGTCGCGCGGAGCCAGGCGCGGGCCGTGTGGAAGGCGCGCTCCGCGAAGCCCGCGCCGCCCGGGTGGCCGTCGTAGACGAAGACCGTCGGGAGCAGGGTGTCCGGGTGGAGCGGCACCGAGACGCCGCCGATGTCCCAGCGGTCGCACGTCGCGAAGAGCGGCAGCATGCCGATGGACGCGTGCTCGGCCGCGTGGAGGGCGCCGCCGAGTTGTTCGGGACCGATGCGCGCGGCGTCCACCTGGTCGTCCGTGACGGTCCACCACACGGCGCGGGTGCGCAGGGTGCGCGGCGGCAGGTCCAGCTTCGTCTCGCCCAGCACCTCGCCCGTGATCAGCTTGCGGCGCAGGAAGGAGACGACCTGGTTGGTGACCTCGACCGAGCCGTAGCACAGTCGCGCGTCGCCCCAGGGGACTTCGACGTCGGTGTGGAGCACGGAGATCGAGGTGGTGTCGCGGGCCGTCGTGGAGTACGGCGGGACGGCCTCCTCCACCAGGGCCACCGCGTCCTCCAGGTCCAGCCGGCGCACCAGGTAGGTGCGCCCCTGGTGGAGGTGGACGGCGCCCTCGTGGACGGACGCGTGCGCGGCCGACTCGTCGACGGTGCCCAGGAGCCGGCCGGTGCCCTCCTCCACGATCTGGACCGGCCGTCCGCCCCCGCCGCGGATGTCCGTGAGGTCGGCGGCCCGCTCGCGCCGCGTCCAGTGCCAGCCCGTGGCCCGGCGCCGCAGCAGCCTGGCCGCTTCGAGTTGGGGCATCAGTTCGTCGGTGGCCGGGCCGAAGAGTGCCAGGTCGGCTTCGGTGAGGGGCAGTTCCGCGGCGGCGGCGCACAGATGGGGGGCGAGGACGTACGGGTTGTCCGGGTCCAGCACGGTGGACTCCACCGGCTGCTGGAAGAGCGCCTCGGGGTGGTGGACCAGGAAGGTGTCCAGGGGGTCGTCGCGGGCGATCAGGACGGCCAGGGCGCCCTCGCCCGAGCGGCCCGCGCGCCCCGCCTGTTGCCACAGGGAGGCCCGGGTGCCGGGGTATCCGGCGATGAGGACGGCGTCGAGCCCGGAGACGTCCACCCCGAGTTCCAAGGCGGTCGTGGCGGCGAGGCCGAGGAGTTCGCCGGAGTGCAGGGCGCGTTCCAGGGCCCGGCGCTCCTCGGGCAGATAGCCGCCGCGGTAGGCGGCGACCCGGCGCGGCAGCGAGCGGTCGACCTCCGCCAGGTGCTCCTTGCTGATGACGGAGATCAGCTCCGCGCCCCGCCGGGAGCGCACGAAGGCGACCGTGCGGACGCCCTGCACGGTCAGGTCGGTCAGCAGGTCCGCCGTCTCGGCGGTGGCGGTCCGGCGCACCGGCGCGCCCTTCTCGCCGTGGAGTTCGGTGAGAGGCGGCTCCCACAGGGCGAAGACGAGTTCGCCGCGTGGGGAGGCGTCGTCGGAGACCTCGCGTACGGGCACCCCGGTGAGCCGTTCCGCCGCGACGGCGGGGGCGGCCGCGGTGGCGGAGGCCAGCAGGAAGACGGGATCGGCCCCGTAGCGCGCGCATATCCGGCGCAGCCGGCGCAGGACTTGGGCCACGTGCGAACCGAAGACGCCCCGGTAGGTGTGGCACTCGTCGATGACGACGTAGCGCAGGGAGCGCAGGAAGGAGGACCAGCGCGGGTGCGAGGGCAGGACGCCCCGGTGGAGCATGTCCGGGTTGGTCAGCACGTACGTGGCGTACTGGCGGACCCACTCCCGTTCCTCGACGGGCGTGTCGCCGTCGTAGACGGCGGGCCGGACCCGGTGGCCCAGCGGGGCCGCGAGTTCCTTCACCGCCCGGCACTGGTCGGCGGCGAGGGCCTTGGTGGGGGCCAGGTAGAGGGCCGTGGCGCCGCGCCCGTTGGGAGCCTCGGAGCCGTCGAGGAGGGCGGAGAGCACCGGCGCGAGATACGCCAGCGACTTGCCGGAGGCGGTTCCGGTGGCGATGACGACCGATTCCCCGTCCAGGGCGTGCTCGGCGGCGGTCGCCTGGTGGGTCCACGGGTGGTCGATCCCCGCCTGCTGGATGGCGTCGATCACTTCCGGACGGATGCGGTCCGGCCAGACGGCATGGCGGCCGGGTCTGGGGGGCAAGTGCTCCGTATGAGTGATGCGCGCGGCCCGGTTCGCCCTTGCGGCGAGCCGGTCGAGGACCTCACCGGGGGAGGGGCGGGTCTGCCCGCTCTCGGGAGGTCGTCTGGGACGGAGATTCTTGGCCATCGGCACCGAGTGTGTCACTGGCGTGACGGACAATGGTCCCAAGGCGTCGTGCATGGCTGCAGGTAAGTGATTGAATGCCATCGCGGCTGGCGACCGTCCCCCGGCTCCGCCGGGGAGACCTGAAGAGGGGGCGGACGCTCGATAGCAAGGTGCTGGAGGATCCGTGGACCTGTCCCTGTCGACTCGCGTTGTATCCGGTCCCGCCGGCGACCGTACGGTCGTCGAGGTCGGTGGCGAGATTGATGTGTATACCGCGCCCAAGCTGCGCGAGCAGTTGGTCGAGCTGGTGAACGACGGCAGTTATCACCTGGTCGTCGACATGGAAGGCGTGGACTTCCTCGACTCCACCGGGCTGGGCGTACTGGTGGGTGGCCTCAAGCGCGTGCGCGCGCACGAGGGCTCGCTGCGCCTGGTCTGCAACCAGGAGCGCATTTTGAAGATCTTCCGGATCACGGGCCTGACGAAGGTGTTCCCGATCCACACCACGGTCGACGAGGCGGTCGCGGCCGCCGACTGAGGTCGGCCCGCGGCAGTTCGAGAACACTGCAAGACCGCCGGCGGCACACGGGGTCGCCGGCACCACCGGAAGATCGGGGGAGCCGGGCAGCCAGTCCGGGTGCCCCCGATAGGCCCGCCCGTACGTCCGAGGGGGATCTCATGACCACCGTCGAGCTTCGCTTCAGTGCCCAACCCGAGCACGTCAGGACCGCCCGATTGGTGGCTGCTGCGGTGGCGCGCCGGGCCGGGGTCGACGAAGCCGTGCTGGACGAGGTCCGGCTCGCGGTCGGCGAGGCGTGCAGTCGCGCCGTCGGGCTGCACCGCAGCCACGGCATCACGTCGCCGATCAAGGTCGTGCTGACCGAGGAGGACAAGACGTTCTCCATCGAGGTGGGGGACGAGGTCTCCGGCGGTCCGGGCGGTGACGGCTCCCAAGGCGGTGCCGCCGGCCCGTACGGCGGCGTGGACGACGAGACCGACGGCGAGGACGACATGGGCCTCGCGGTCATCAGCGGTCTCGTCGACGACGTGGAGGTCTCCTCCACGGAAGAGGGCGGCGTGATCCGGATGAGCTGGCCGACGACCCCCGTGTCCGTCGTGCCCTGACCTCTGCATTCCTAGCCGGGCCCGGCGCCGGGCCCCAGCTCTGACCTTCGGGCTCCCAAGCCGCGGCCCGGGGGATCAGACCTCGGGCTCGGCGTCGGGCTCCGGCTCGGTCCGGGTGCGTTCGACGACGTCCTGCTCCCGCCTGAGGACGCCGTGCCCCCTGTTCCGTGGCCGCAAGAGCGCGCCGTTTGCGGTCGGTCCTCCGGCCGGCCCTCGGGTCGGTCCTGGAGGCCGGGCCCTGCGGTCGGGCCTGCGGTCTCGGTGTCTTTCCGGGCGTAACGGTTCCGTGGCGCCAGCCCGCAGCCGTCGGGCCGGGTGGCGCGATCGCGTCGATCCGGGGCGCCGGGCAGTTCGGACCCGTCCGGACCGACCCCTTCGAAAAGACCCTGCTCAGCAGGGTCTTTTTTCTTTTTCTCGGATCATTTCATAGATCATTGATCATGCGTCAATGCTTTCGCCCCATTACCTCTTTCGGGCGTATTTACGGAACCTGATCTTTTGTCGAGCGGCGCCTGAAGGTCACTTGTCATTTCTTGCACTCTGTTTTGATCAGGTTCCGCTCCCTACAATCCGTCCACATCTTGAGCTCTGGACGACGTCAAGGAGGACGAATGGCGGGGCTCTCCAATCTTGAAATGATCGATCACTCCACATCTCTCTCGGCCGCGGTGCTCACCGACGACAATCGGGTCATCGTGATCGTCATCGCCGTGGTCGCGGCGGCGGCGCTCGTCGTGGCCCAACTGCTGGTACGCCAGGTGTTGGCGGCCGGCGAAGGCACTGAGTCGATGAAGAAGATCGCGGCGGCGGTGCAGGAAGGCGCAAATGCCTATCTCGCCCGGCAGCTACGCACGCTCGGCATCTTCGCCGTCGTGGTCTTCTTTCTGTTGTTCCTCCTTCCGGCGGACGACTGGTCGCAGCGCACCGGCCGATCTTTGTTCTTCCTGGTGGGCGCGATTTTCTCGGCGGCCACCGGTTACATCGGCATGCGGTTGGCCGTACGAGCAAATGTGCGGGTGGCCGCTGCCGCCCGTGAAGCGACCCCGGGCCCGGGTGAGCCGGAAAAGGATCTGACGGCCGTATCCCACCGCGCGATGAAGATCGCATTCCGTACCGGCGGCGTGGTCGGCATGTTCACCGTCGGTCTCGGGCTGCTCGGCGCCTCCTGCGTCGTCCTCGTCTACGCGGCCGACGCCCCCAAGGTCCTGGAGGGCTTCGGCCTCGGGGCCGCGCTGATCGCCATGTTCATGAGGGTCGGCGGCGGCATCTTCACCAAGGCGGCCGACGTCGGCGCCGACCTCGTCGGCAAGGTGGAGCAGGGCATCCCCGAGGACGACCCGCGCAATGCGGCGACCATCGCCGACAACGTGGGCGACAACGTCGGCGACTGCGCGGGCATGGCCGCCGACCTCTTCGAGTCCTACGCCGTGACCCTCGTTGCGGCCCTCATCCTGGGCAAGGCGGCCTTCGGCGACGCCGGACTCGCCTTCCCGCTGATCGTTCCGGCGATCGGCGTGGTCACCGCGATGATCGGCATCTTCGCGGTCGCCCCGCGGCGCGCCGACCGCAGCGGCATGACCGCCATCAACCGCGGCTTCTTCGTCTCCGCCGTGATCTCCCTCGCGCTCGTCGCGACGGCGGTCTTCGCCTATCTGCCCTCCTCCTACGCCGACCTGGACGGCGTCACCGAGGCGGCCATCAAGGCGAACGACGGCGATCCGCGCGTGCTCGCGCTCGTCGCGGTGGCCATCGGCATCGTGCTCGCCGCCCTGATCCAGCAGCTCACCGGCTACTTCACCGAGACCAGCCGGCGCCCGGTCAAGGACATCGGCAAGTCGTCCCTCACCGGACCCGCCACCGTCGTCCTCGCCGGCATCTCCGTCGGTCTGGAGTCCGCCGTCTACACGGCGCTGCTGATCGGCCTCGGCGTGTACGGCGCGTTCCTGCTCGGCGGCGCGACGATCACGCTGGCGCTCTTCGCGGTGGCGCTCGCCGGCACCGGACTGCTGACCACCGTCGGCGTCATCGTCGCCATGGACACCTTCGGCCCGGTCTCCGACAACGCGCAGGGCATCGCCGAGATGTCGGGCGACGTGGAGGGCGCCGGCGCCCGGGTCCTCACCGACCTGGACGCCGTCGGCAACACCACCAAGGCCATCACCAAGGGGATCGCCATCGCCACCGCCGTACTGGCGGCAGCGGCGCTCTTCGGCTCGTACCGCGACGCCATCGCCACCGCCGCGCGGGACGTCGGCGAGAAACTGGGCGACGGCGCCCCCGTCAACCTGGTGATGGACATCTCCCAGCCCAACAACCTCGTCGGGCTCGTCCTCGGCGCCGCGGTCGTCTTCCTCTTCTCCGGACTGGCGATCAACGCGGTGGCGCGCTCGGCCGGTGCCGTGGTGTACGAGGTGCGGCGACAGTTCCGCGAGCGCCCCGGGATCATGGACTACACCGAGAAGCCGGAGTACGGCCGGGTCGTCGACATCTGCACCAAGGACGCCCTGCGCGAACTCGCCACTCCGGGGCTGCTCGCCGTGCTCACCCCCATCGCCGTCGGCTTCTCGCTCGGCGTCGGGGCGCTCGGCGCGTTCCTCGCGGGCGCCATCGGCACCGGCACGCTGATGGCCGTCTTCCTGGCCAACTCGGGCGGCGCGTGGGACAACGCCAAGAAGCTCGTCGAGGACGGTCACCACGGCGGCAAGGGCAGCGAGGCCCACGCCGCGACCGTCATCGGCGACACCGTCGGCGACCCGTTCAAGGACACGGCGGGACCCGCGATCAATCCGCTGCTCAAGGTGATGAACCTGGTGGCGCTGCTGATCGCACCGGCGGTCGTCCAGTTCAGCTACGGAGAGGACGCCAGCGACGGCGTCCGGGCGCTGATCGCGGGCCTCGCCATCGCCGTCATCGTCGGGTCGGTGTACGTGTCCAAGCGGCGCGGCATCACCGTCGGCGACGACGAACCCAGCGTCAAGGGCGCGGAGCACGGGGCCAAGTCCGCCGACCCCGCCGCCGTGCAGACGTGAAGTGAGGTAGGCACCCGAAGTACTCGAAGTGCCCGAGGTGCCGGAAGCACCCGAGGTGCCGGAAGTACGCGAAGTGCCTGGGGTGCCCGACACGTGCCCGTTGGCCCGGTCCGTTCGTCCGGCCGTCCCCCCGAGGGACGACCGGCGGGCGGACCGGGCCGATTCACGAGGATGTGTCTTGTCTCTCCCTGTCACCCTTGGTGCAAATGGCTGCAATAGCACATGAACCTGACCTTCGGCCGGCGAATGTCGCCCACTTGGCGTGTAAGTTCCGGGGCGCAAGGAGCCTTGGAAGGGACCGATCCGGTGAACAAGAAGCTTGCAACTGCACTGTCCGGTGGCGCGGTACTGGTACTCGCACTGACCGGCTGCGGCAGCAGCGAGGAAAAGAACACGGTCGACGACTGGGCCAAGAAGTACTGCGACCAGGCGAAGGCCCAGTTCAAGAGCAAGGCCGAGGCCGAGCAACTCATCCGCTCGACCGCGACCGACGGCAAGCCGGCCGACATCCAGGCGGCCGACTCCAAGGCGTTCCAGGACCTGGCCGACGCGAACAAGGCGTTCGCCGCCGCCTTCAACAGCGCGGGCGCCACACCCGTCGAGAAGGACGCGGAACTCGTCAAGGCGGCCGTCGCCGAGCGTGACGCGAACGCCAAGTCGTACGTCGACCTGAAGAAGCAGATGGACGGCCTCGACGTCCAGGACCAGCAGACCTTCGCGGACGGCCTCAAGGGCGTCGCGGACGGCCTCGCGAAGGTCGAGGAGAACGAGAACGCCTGGAACAAGCTCCGGGACAGCGAGACCGGCCGGGCGATGGCGAAGCAGCAGGGCTGCAAGCCGGTGAAGGTCGTCACCCCGCCGGCGTCGGGCGGCGCGTCGGGGTCCACCGCGCCGTGACGTCCTCGCGTCGCCGCGGCGCGTCCGTCACCGCGGCGCGTCCGTTGCGTCGTCGCGTCGCCGTGTCTGTTGCGTCGCCGCGTCCGTCAGCCCGACGGGCCGGCGACGCGCTGTTGCGCGGGCGATCCGGGGACAATGAGCGGGTGAGTACGACCGCAGTCATCCCCCGGATCCCCTCGCCCGCCCACGCGCCCGGCCTCCGCGCCGCCCTGCTCGCCGCGGACTTCACCGCCGACGGGCTGCTGGAGCTGCTCGGAGCCCCCGCGTACGCCGCGCTCGCCCGCAGTGAGACCGTGCCCGCGCTCCGGGCCACCCGCGGTGACGGTGCGCTGGAGGCGCTCGTACGGCTCTTCCTGCTCCAGCAGCCCGTGGCGCACGAGCGGGCCGCGAGCGTCCTCCCGGTGGCCGAATGCCTCGCCGACGGTTGGCTCGTCGCGGACGACGGCGCCGCCCACGGCGGGGACGACGGGCTTGGTGACGGCGGTGCGACCGTGCGGGCGACCGTCGACGTGCGGCCCTACGGCGGGCCCGCCGGCGAGGACTGGTTCATCGTCTCCGACCTCGGGTGCGCCGTCGGCGGCGCGGCGGGCGCGGGCGGCCAGGGCGAAGGCGTCGTACTCGGCGTCGGCGGTGCCTCCACCACGCTCGCCGGCATCACCGTGCGCACCCCCGTCGCCGCCGCGCTCGACCTCGGCACCGGCTCCGGCATCCAGGCGCTGCACGCCGCCCGGCACGCCACGCGCGTCACCGCGACCGACCTCAACCCGCGGGCCCTCGACTTCACCCGCCTCACGCTCGCGCTCTCCGGCGCGCCCGAGGCGGAGCTGTTGACCGGTTCCCTCTTCGAGCCCGTCGCGCACGACACGTACGACCTGATCGTGTCGAACCCGCCGTTCGTCATCTCGCCCGGCGCCCGCCTCACGTACCGGGACGGCGGAATGGCCGGCGACGACCTGTGCCGCACCCTCGTCCAGCAGGCCGGCGAACGGCTGAACGACGGCGGGTACGCGCAGTTCCTGGCCAACTGGGAGCACGTGGACGGCGAGGACTGGCAGGACCGCGTACGGGCGTGGGTGCCGCGCGGCTGCGACGCGTGGATCGTCCAGCGCGAGGTGCAGGACGTCACGCAGTACGCCGAACTGTGGCTGCGCGACAGCGGTGACCACCGGGGCGATCCCGCGCGGTACGCGGCGCGGTACGAGGAGTGGCTGGACGAGTTCGACGCGCGGCGCACCAAGGCGGTCGGCTTTGGCTGGATCACGCTGCGGAAGGCCGCGGCGGAGCAGCCGTCGATCGTGGTGGAGGAGTGGCCGCACCCGGTGGAGCAGCCGTTGGGCGACGCCGTCGTCGCGCACTTCGCCCGGCAGGACTACTTGCGCACGCACGACGACGCGGCGCTGCTCGCCGATCACTTCGTGCTCGCCGCGGACGTCGTGCAGGAGCAGGTGGGGGAGCCGGGCGAGGAGCACCCGGAGCACGTGGTGCTGCGGCAGGGGCGCGGGGTGCGCCGGGCGACGAAGGTCGACACGGTCGGAGCGGGGTTCGCCGGCGCGTGTGACGGGTCGCTGAGCGCGGGGCGCATCCTCGACGCGATCGCGCAGTTGCTGGGGGAGGACCCGGTCGGACTGCGGGACCGGACGCCGGGAGCGCTGCGGTTGTTGGTGGGCGAGGGCTTCTTGGTGCCGGTGTCCTTGCGGGGGTGAGGGGGTACGCGAAGGGGCTCGCGCTCCTGGGCACCCCCGCCGTTTCCCCGCGGGACTTCTTGGTCTCCGCGGCCCGGCGGTGGGCCTGGCGCGCGGTTCCTCCCCCTGTGCCCTGGGGGTAGGTGGGGGTGCCCCCAGCGCCCCCAAAACCCTCGTCCACGGCCCGCAGTCGAACGGCGGGGGCCAGCACATCAGGGGCGCGGGGAACTGCGCGAGCAACCACCCGCGGTCCGCAGAGACCGACGCCCCCACGAGGGCAAGCGGCGCGTACGTCCAGGGGCGCTGGGCCCCACGCCCCCAGCGCACGGGGGGAGGAACTGCGCGCCAGGCCCACCACCGGGCCGCAGAGGCCAACGGACGGATGGGGCTATGGCGGGTGTGCCCGCGGCAGGCGCAGGCGCAGGCGCGGGCGCTTCCGCGGGGCCGGGCGGGTGAAGTGGCGTGGCGTTCATGCGGAATTCGCGTGGGGGACGCTCCGGGGTGCCAGCCTCTGGGGTCTTGCTGGGCAGGACTCAAGAAGGGCGGGGTGCGCCGATGGAGAGCGGGCCGGCGATCTTCGCAGGAATGGCGTTCGGGCTGTTCGGGGTCGGGCTGCTGGTGTGGACCGGGGTGCGGGTCGCGCACCGCGCGCCCGTCGCGGCCGGGGTGAGCGCGGGCGCGGCCGTCGCGCTGACGACGCTTTCGGGCGCGGCCTCCCTCGCCCTCGGGCTGTGGTGCCTGACCCGGGTGTGATCACGGGGCGGTCGGGCGCTTGGGGCGCTGGACGAACCCGCGCACCTCGTCGGCCACCCCCGCCGCCACGCTTCGGCCTTCTTCAGCGCCCGCCGACCACGCGCTCTCCCCGCCGCCACCGGACCTGTCACCAGGCCATCACCGAAGGCGCCGGGAGCGGCTTGCAGCACGGGACGAGTGCACCCCCTCCGTACCCCGCACCGCACCCGAGCGGCCCCTTCCGCACCCGGTGGCGATGCCGTCGCGGCGGCCGTCGGAACCCCGCGACCCGGACTTCCCGCCCCACCGGCGTGTCGGTCCGGGCGGCAGGAACGGTCGGACTCGGGTTACCGTTCGAGTGGCCGTTGTGGGCTTTCGCCGTTTGACACGGGGGCGGGTTGTACCGTCACACTCCGCAGCGGCGGCAGCACCAACGCAGCACCGGCCGGCACCGCGCAAGCAGCACGCCGCGCCACCCGGCCGCACGCGACCCCACCCCGGGGCCGCCGAACCGAACACCGAGCCTCGACCGGAGAGAAGAGCGAAGTTGTCCCCGACCAGCGAGACCGCGCGAGGCGGTCGCCGACTCGTGATCGTCGAGTCGCCTGCCAAGGCGAAGACGATCAAGGGCTACCTCGGCCCCGGCTATGTCGTCGAGGCGAGCGTCGGGCACATCCGCGACCTCCCCAACGGCGCCGCCGAGGTGCCGGAGAAGTACACGGGCGAGGTCCGCCGCCTCGGCGTGGACGTCGAGCACGACTTCCAGCCCGTCTACGTCGTCAACGCCGACAAGCGGGCGCAGGTCAAGAAGCTCAAGGAGCAGCTCGCCCAGTCCGACGAGCTCTACCTCGCCACCGATGAGGACCGCGAGGGCGAGGCCATCGCCTGGCACCTCCTTGAGGTCCTCAAGCCGAAGGTCCCCGTCCACCGGATGGTCTTCCACGAGATCACCAAGGACGCGATCCGCGACGCCGTCGCCAATCCGCGCGAGCTGAACCAGCGGATGGTCGAAGCCCAGGAGACCCGCCGCATCCTCGACCGCCTCTACGGCTACGAGGTCTCGCCGGTCCTGTGGAAGAAGGTCATGCCGCGGCTGTCGGCCGGTCGCGTGCAGTCCGTCGCGACCCGGCTCGTCGTCGAGCGGGAGCGCGAGCGCATCGCGTTCCGCTCCGCCGAGTACTGGGACCTGACCGGCACGTTCTCCACCGGCCGCGCCGGCGACCCGTCCGACCCGTCGACCCTGACGGCCCGGCTCGCCGCGGTCGACGGACGGCGCGTCGCCCAGGGCCGTGACTTCGGCTCCGACGGGCAGCTCAAGTCCGGTTCCGGCCAGGTGCTCCACCTCGACGAGGCGAACGCCCGGGCGCTCGCCGCCGCGCTCGCCGACACGTCCTTCTCGGTCCGCTCGGTCGAGTCCAAGCCGTACCGCCGCTCCCCGTACGCGCCCTTCCGCACCACGACGATGCAGCAGGAAGCCTCCCGGAAGCTCGGCTTCGGGGCGAAGGCCACCATGCAGGTCGCCCAGAAGCTGTACGAGAACGGCTTCATCACCTACATGCGTACGGACTCCACCACGCTCTCCGAGACCGCGGTCGCCGCGGCGCGGGCGCAGGTGACGCAGCTGTACGGGCGGGAGTACCTGCCCGAGAAGCCCCGGACGTACGCGGGCAAGGTGAAGAACGCGCAGGAGGCGCACGAGGCGATTCGCCCTTCGGGTGATCGTTTCCGCACCCCGGCCGAGACCGGGCTGACCGGTGACCAGTTCCGGCTGTACGAGCTGATCTGGAAGCGGACCGTCGCCTCCCAGATGAAGGACGCCGTCGGCAACTCCGTCACCGTCAAGATCGCGGGGACGGCGTCGGACGGTCGGGACGCCGAGTTCACCGCGTCCGGCAAGACGATCACCTTCCACGGCTTCATGAAGGCGTACGTGGAGGGCGCGGACGACCCGAACGCCGAGCTGGACGACCGCGAGCGCCGGCTGCCGCAGGTCGGCGAGGGCGACCGGCTGTCCGCCGAGGAGATCACGGTCGACGGGCACGCCACCAAGCCGCCGGCCCGCTACACCGAGGCGTCGCTGGTCAAGGAGCTGGAGGAGCGCGAGATCGGGCGCCCCTCCACGTACGCGTCGATCATCGGCACGATCCTCGACCGCGGCTACGTCTTCAAGAAGGGCACCGCCCTGGTGCCGTCCTTCCTGAGCTTCGCCGTGGTCAACCTGCTGGAGAAGCACTTCGGCCGGCTCGTCGACTACGACTTCACCGCGAAGATGGAGGACGACCTCGACTGCATCGCGCGCGGCGAGGCGCAGGCGGTGCCGTGGCTGAAGCGTTTCTACTTCGGCGTGGACACTGTTGCCGGCGGCGGCTCGGCGGCCGACGCGGGCAACGGTGACGGCGACCACCTCGGCGGGCTGAAGGCCCTCGTCACCGACCTGGGCGCGATCGACGCCCGGGAGATCTCCAGCTTCCCGGTCGGCAACGGCATCGTGCTGCGGGTGGGCCGGTTCGGCCCGTACGTCGAGCGCGGCGAGAAGGACGCGGAGGGCCACCAGCGCGCCGACGTGCCCGAGGACCTCGCGCCCGACGAGCTCACGGCGGAGTACGCGGAGGAGCTGCTGGCCAAGCCCAGCGGGGACTTCGCGCTGGGCAAGGACCCCGTCTCGGGCCACGAGATCGTGGCGAAGGCGGGGCGCTACGGCCCGTACGTCACCGAGGTCCTGCCCGAGGGCACCCCGAAGACCGGCAAGAACGCGGTGAAGCCGCGGACGGCGTCGCTCTTCAAGTCCATGTCGCTGGACACCGTCACGCTGGAGGACGCGCTCCGGCTGATGTCGCTGCCGCGCGTCGTGGGCGCCGACGCCGAGGGCGTGGAGATCACCGCGCAGAACGGCCGCTACGGCCCGTACCTGAAGAAGGGCACGGACTCGCGCTCGCTGGAGACCGAGGACCAGCTCTTCACGATCACGCTGGAACAGGCGCTGGCGATCTACGCCCAGCCCAAGCAGCGCGGTCGGGCCGCGGCCAAGCCGCCGCTGAAGGAGCTCGGGACGGACCCGGTCAGCGAGCGGCCGGTGGTCGTCAAGGACGGGCGGTTCGGGCCGTACGTCACCGACGGCGAGACGAACGCGACCCTGCGGACCGCCGACAGCGTCGAGACGATCACGCCGGAGCGCGGCTACGAGCTGCTGGCCGAGAAGCGCGCGAAGGGGCCCGCCAAGAAGACGGCGAAGAAGGCGCCGGCGAAGAAGGCGACGGCCAAGAAGGCGACGGCGAAGAAGGCCGCGCCCGCCAAGAAGGCCGCGGCGAAGAAGACGACGGCGGCGGCCAAGAAGGCCGCTCCGGCGAAGAAGACGGTGGCGAAGAAGACCGCGGCGCGAGCCACGGACGAGTAACGCCAGCGAGGACGAGTAGCGCCAGCTTGCTACGAAGGGCGCCCCGGCACATGCCGGGGCGCCCTTCGCATGCCGCGCGCCCCGGTGTGCCTCGATGCTTCGTACGGCCGGATCCGGACCCTGGGTGACCGGTTCCGTACGTGCCGTGTACGCCGTACGCATCGCGACTCGCCGACCCGCGCACATGTTCGGACGGGCCTTCGGGGAGCACGACGCTCCGGATAGGCTGGGCGGATGACGCGAGCCGAGCAGCCACCCGAGCAGAAGGCGGTCGTGGGCACCGTCTCAGAGACGGCCTCAGACTCCGGCACAGCTGCACCCGCAGCCTCACCCGCATCAGCGGCCGCGCCGGAGCCCGCCGCAGTGGACGACCTCCTCGCGGCCGACAGCCGCGAGCGCGCCCTGCGGTCCCTGTTGCGCGTGCCGTCGCTGCGGCGACTGTGGCACGCACAGGTCGTCGGGGGCGTCGGGGACGCACTCGCCGTCCTCGTGCTGGTGCTGCTGACCCTTCAGGCGGCCGTCAGCGAGGGCACCTTCGGCGACGGCTACCGGGGCGCGGCGCTCGCCGTCGCCGCGGTGCTCGGCGTCCGGGTCTTCGCCACGCTGCTGTTCGGCGCCGTACTGCTCGGCCCGCTGACCGCGCTCACCGCGGACAAGGGACCGCTCGACCGCCGCTGGACGATGATCGGCGCGGACGTGCTGCGGCTCGGGCTGCTGGTCGTCGCCCCGCTGTGGATCGACTGGACGCCGGCGAACGCACCCCTCTTCCTGCTCGGCACCGTCCTCGTCACGGGCGCCGCCGAACGCTTCTGGACCGTCGCGCGCGACGGCGCCGCACCCGCGCTGCTGCCCGCGCCGCCGCCGGAGGGCGCCGCCGTGCGCCCGCTGCCGGACCACCTCGACGCGGTGCGCCGGCTGTGGCTGCGCACCTCCTTCCTGGTGGTTCCGGCCGCGGCGGTCATCCTGCTGGTGGCGTCCCTCCTCGGCGAGTTGCTGGGGCAGGGCGTGGAGTGGTTCGCCACGCACCAGGCCGCCCTGGGCTCGTACGTCGCGGCCGGACTCTTCGCCGCGTCCGTCTCGGTGCTGTACTTCGTCACGCTGCCCGGTGGGCAGACGCCGCGCCCGCGCTCCCCGCTGGAAGGGCTGCGCCGGCCCGTGGCGGCCGGCACCGCCGACGGCGGCCGGGTCACGGACAAGGGTCGGACCGGTGCCGTGCCGCTGCTCGTGCTGGGCTGCGGGGCGGTCGCCGCGGCGATCTCCGCCGCCGTCGCCGTCTCCGTGCTGCACGCCTACGACCTCGGCGGCGGGCCCGCTGCGTACGCCCTGCTCGTGCTGGCCCTGACCGGCGGCACCGGCCTCGGCATCCGCGGCGCCTCGTCCGTGCTGCCGGCCCTGTCCCGCCGGCGGCTGCTGGCCCTCGCGCTCGCCGTCACCGGCGTCGCGCTGCTGGCCGCCGGGCTGGTCCCGGACACCGCGACCGTGCTGTTCATCGCCGCGCTGGCGGGCTTCGCCGCCGGTGTCGCCGCGCACACCGGGCACGCGCTCATCGACCAGGAGACGGAGGAGTCCCGGCGCGGCCGGATGACCGAACACCTCCAGGCGGTCGTGCGGGTGGCCCTGGCCGGCGGCGCCCTGGCCGCGCCGCTGCTCGCCGCGGTCATCGGTCCGCACCGGCTGGCCGGCGGCGACGTCGTCTTCGCGCACGGCGGCGCGGCGTTCACGCTGATGCTGGTCGGCGCGCTGCTGCTGCCGGTCGCCGCGGTCGTCCTGGCGAAGACCGACGACCGGTCAGGCGTACCGCTGCGGCGCGATCTCGGAGACGCGCTGCGGCGCGGCGCCGACCCGCAGCAGGCCCCCGCCGACACCGGCTTCTTCATCGCCCTGGAGGGCGGCGACGGCGCCGGGAAGTCCACCCAGGTCGAGGCGCTCGCCGAGTGGATCCGCGCCAAGGGCCACGAGGTCGTCGTCACGCGCGAGCCGGGGGCCACCCCGGTCGGCAAGCGGCTCCGCTCGATCCTGCTGGACGTGTCGTCCGCGGGGCTGTCGAACCGTGCCGAAGCGCTGCTGTACGCCGCCGACCGCGCCGAACACGTCGGCTCGGTGATCAGGCCGGCGCTGGAGCGCGGCGCCGTGGTGATCTCGGACCGCTACATCGACTCGTCCGTGGCGTACCAGGGCGCGGGCCGCGACCTGTCCCCGACGGAGATCGCCCGGATCTCGCGCTGGGCAACGGACGGACTCGTTCCGCATCTGACGGTGCTGTTGGACGTCTCGCCGGAGACCGCGCGCGAACGGTTCACGGAAGCGCCGGACCGGCTGGAGTCGGAGCCGGTGGAGTTCCACCAGCGGGTGCGCGCCGGCTTCCTCACGCTGGCCGCCGCGGACCCGGGGCGCTATCTGGTGGTGGACGCCGGGATGGAGCCCGAGTCCGTCACCACCGCGGTGCGCCACCGGCTCGACCGCATGCTGCCGCTCTCCGAGGCCGAGGTGAAGGCGCAGGAGGAGGCCCGCAAGGCGGCCGAGGAGGAGGCCCGTCGCAAGGCGGAGGAAGAGGCCGCGCGCAAGGCCGAGGAAGAGCGCCTGGAGCGGGAGCGCCAGGAGCAGTTGGCCCGGCTGCGCGCGGAGGAAGAGGCGCGCCGGAAGGCGGAGGAGGAGGCCGCGCGGCAGCGCGAGGCCGAACGCCAGGCGGAGGAGGCGCGCCAGCGCGCCGAGGAGGCCAGGCGCCTCGCCGAGGAGGAGCGCCGCAAGCGGGAGGCCGAGGAGAAGGCCCGCCGCGAGGAGCAGGAGCGGCTGCGCCAACTGGCGGAGGAGCAGAAGCGGCTGCGCGAGGAGGCCGAGGCGCGGCGGCTGGAGAAGCAGCGCAAGGCGGAAGAGGCGCTGCTGCGGGCGGAGGAAGCCCGCAAGGCGGCCGAGGAAGAGGCCCGTCGCAAGGCCGAGGAAGAGGCGCAGCGGAAGGCTGAGGAAGAGGCGCGGCGGGCGGCCGAGGAGGAGGCCCGGCGGAAGGCCGAGGCTGCTGAAGCCGCTGCGGCGGCTGAGGCCGCGGCTGCCGCGGCCGAGGAGTCCGCGAACGAGGTCACCGTGCCGACGCCGATCGTCCGTCCGGACGACGTGACGCAGGAGGTTCCGCGGGTCGCGTCGGAGGCGGCCGAGCGGGACTCGCGGGACGAACGGGGCTCGCGGGGCTCGCAGAACTCGCGTGCCGAGCGGGACGTCGAGGAGACGGCGGTGCTGCCGCCGGTGCGCGATCCGCGTGCCGAGCGCGATGTCGAGGAGACGGCCGTGCTGCCGGCCGTGGGCGACGAGTCGCCGGCGGACCGGGTGCCGCAGGGCTTCTTCCGCGATGAGCATGAGGGACGGGACGAGCGGGACGGGCGGGGTGGTGACGACGCCGTCGGCCCCAACGACCGTACGCGCGAACTCCCGCAGGTCGACCCGGACGCGGTGGCCCCTGGTGCCTCCCGACGCCGTCCGGACTGGGCGGAGGAGACCCCGCTCGACGACCTCCCGTCGCTCGCGGACGAACTCCTCGGCCCGCACGACGACGACGGGGACGGCCGCCGCAAGCGCCGTCGCTGACGCGTGCCGCGCATCCGTCATCCGTACCCGCGGACCTGTACGGGTACGGATGCGGGCGCGTCGTCCGTACGCTCGGGACCCGCGCTGTCACACCCAGCGTCCACAATGGAATCCGATCCGTACGCGATGCAGGAAAAAGGCGGGTGACAGCACATGGCCGTGTGGGACGACCTCGTCGGTCAGGAGCGGGTGCAGGAGCAGCTCGCGGCAGCCGCGCGGGACGCCGACGCGCTCGTCACCGCCGACGCCGAGGGCACCCCGCGCCCCGAGGCGTCCAAGATGACGCACGCGTGGCTGTTCACCGGCCCGCCCGGCGCAGGCCGGGACACCGCCGCGCGCGCCTTCGCCGCCGCGCTCCAGTGCGTCAGCCCCGACCGGGCCCTGGGCGGCGCGCCCGGCTGCGGGTTCTGCGACGGCTGCCACACCGCGCTCGTGGGGACGCACGCGGACGTGGAGGTGGTCCGCACCGACCTGCTCTCCATCGGCGTCAAGGAGACCCGCGACCTGGTCCGCCGCGCCCAGCTCTCGCCGGCCATCGGCCGCTGGCAGGTGATCATCCTGGAGGACGCCGACCGCCTGACGGAGGGCGCCGGCAACGTGCTGCTGAAGGCCGTCGAGGAGCCCGCGCCGCGCACGGTGTGGCTGCTGTGCGCGCCCTCCCTGGAGGACGTGCTGCCGACGATCCGGTCCCGCTGCCGCCATCTGACGCTGCGCACGCCCCCGGTCACCGCTGTCGCTGACGTCCTGATCAGGCGGGACGGCATCGAGCCCGACGCTGCGGCCGCCGCGGCCCGGGCCACCCAGGGCCACATCGACCGCGCCCGTCGGCTGGCCAGCGACGAGCGGGCCAGGGCACGCCGGGCCACCGTGCTGAAGCTGCCGCTGCGCGTGGACGACGTCGGCGGCTGCCTCAAGGCGGCCCAGGAGTTGATCGACGCGGCGGCGGACGACGCGAAGCAGGTCGCGGAGGAGTTGGACGTCCGGGAGGCGGAGGAGCTGAAGGCCGCGCTCGGCGCCGCGCAGGGCGGCCGGATGCCGCGGGGCACCGCCGGCGCGATGAAGGAGTTGGAGGACCGCCAAAAGCGCCGCCGTACGCGTACCCAGCGGGACAGCCTGGACCTGGCGCTCAGCGACCTGACCGGCTTCTACCGGGACGTGCTCGCCCTCCAGTTCGGCAGCGAGGTCGCCCTCGCCAACACCGACGTGCGCGACGCCCTCGAACGGATCGCCCGCGCGTCCACGCCCGAGCGCACCCTGCGCCGGATACAGGCGGTGGTGTCCTGCCGGGAGGCCCTGGAGGCGAACGTCGCCCCGCTGCTGGCGGTGGAGGCGATGACGATGGCGCTGCGCGCCGGCTGAGCCGGGCCTGAGCCGCGCAGCCCCGCGGCCGTCCCCGTACGGGTGAGGCCGGGGCCCGGACGGCGGCGACCTCGCCTACGCTCCGGGGATGGACCCACGGCGTTTCCTCCGCAGCTCCGCCCTCGCCCTGGTCGCGACGGGCGCCCTGCTCTCCGGCTGCACGGCCGGGGACTCCTCGCCCTCGCCCGCCACCTCGGGCGGCCCGGGCGCGGGCGCAGGCGACGCCCGCACCGCCCCGTCCGCAGCGCTGAAGCCGTACTACGCGCAGCAGCTGAAGTGGCGGGACTGCGGGGCGGAGGGCTTCAAGTGCGCCACGCTGAAGGCCCCGCTGGACTACGCGAAGCCCGCCGGGGAATCCGTGGAGCTGGCCGTCGCCCGCAAGAAGGCCACCGGCCCCGGCGACCGCATCGGCTCCCTCCACGTGAACCCCGGCGGCCCGGGCGGCTCCGCGGTCGAGTACCTCCAGGCGTACGCGGGCATCGGCTACCCCGCCCCCGTGCGCGCCCGCTACGACCTGGTCGCGATGGACCCGCGCGGGGTGGCCCGCAGCGAGCCGATCGAGTGCCTCGACGGCAAGGGCATGGACAAGCACACCCAGGTCGACCAGACCCCGGACACCCAGCAGGAGGCGGCCCGGCTGGTCGAATCGTTGAAGGGCTTCGCCGAGGGGTGCAAGAAGCGCTCCGGCCGGGTCCTGCCGCACGTCTCCACCGCGGACGCGGCCCGCGACATGGACGTGCTGCGCGCCGTGCTCGGCGACGCGAAGCTCTCGTACGTCGGCGCCTCGTACGGCACCTTCCTCGGCGCGACGTACGCCGAACTCTTCCCCGCCCGCACCGGCCGGCTGGTGCTCGACGGCGCGATGGACCCCGCCCTGTCGGCCCGCGAGCTGAACCGCGACCAGACGGCGGGCTTCGAAACCGCGTTCCAGTCGTTCGCGAGGGACTGCGTCAAGCGCAAGGACTGCCCGCTGGGCACCGCGTCGGTGACGGACGCCTCCGACCGCCTCGCCGAGTTCTTCACCGACGTGGACGCCAAGCCCGTCCCCACCGGCACCGACCGCGCACTCGGCGAGTCGCTGGCCACCACGGGCGTGCTCACCGCGATGTACGACGAGGCGGCCTGGCCCCAGCTCCGCACCGCCCTCACCGGCGCGATGGCCGGTGACGGCGCCGCGCTCCTCGGCCTCGCGGACACGTACTACGAGCGCGACCCGGACGGCCGCTACGCGAACCTGATGTTCGCCAACGCCGCCGTGAACTGCCTCGACGCCCCGCCCGCCTTCACCGACCCCGAGCAGGTGACGGCCGCGGTCCCGGACTTCCAGCAGGCGTCCCCCGTCTTCGGCCGCAACTTCGCCTGGTCGGCCCTGAACTGCTCCTACTGGCCCAGCCCCGCCACCGGCACCCCCCACCGCATCGAGGCCAAGGGCGCCGCCCCCCTCCTCGTCGTCGGCACCACCCGCGACCCGGCGACCCCCTACAAGTGGTCGCAGTCCCTCGCGTCCCAGCTCTCCTCCGGCACCCTGCTGACGTACGACGGCGACGGCCACACCGCGTACGGCCGCGGCAGCGACTGCATCGACACCGCGATCAACACCTACCTCCTCGAAGGCACGGTCCCCCCGGACGGCAAACGCTGCCGCTGACCCCCGGCGCACCCCACCCCTGAGGTGCAGGGTCGCCCCCGCGGAGGTGGTCGGGGGCACCCGGAAGAACCCTGTAGACTGAGCGCCGCTGCTGATGCGAACGTATCCCCGCGAGGGGTCTTCGATCCGTAGCGCGCCGCCTTAGCTCAGTTGGCCAGAGCAACGCACTCGTAATGCGTAGGTCTCGGGTTCGAATCCCGAAGGCGGCTCAGAAAACCCCAGGTCACGTATCCCTTGACCTGGGGTTTCTGTTGCTCGGGGCATGGTCTGTCACGCGGCCTGAGTGCCGAGCGGAATGCTTGGGTGAGCCATGCGTGAGCGGGAGGTTCCTGCTCTACTCGCTGCGCATCTTTTGCTGGGTACTTTCCCGTCCTCGGCTAGGTCTTCTTGGACCGCTTGGCTTCCCGTTGGTGCTTTGAAAGCTGTCCCGGATCACCTTGCCGCTGGTGCGTAAGGCCGAGGCCAGTGCACTGTGCAGGTCCTCCGGGATCGTCCCCGCTCCCAGGGCGCAGGCATTGACCAGCTCGTGGCACTCCTGGACCCCACGCTCCGTGGCGAGAGTGAGAAAGAGTGGATGGGCCAGGACCGCGCGGGCGGCGTAGCCGTCCTCGGCCTCCGTCGTCCTGCGGTGGAGG
This sequence comes from Streptomyces sp. NPDC017979, assembly GCF_044328175.1. Taxonomy (NCBI): domain Bacteria; kingdom Bacillati; phylum Actinomycetota; class Actinomycetes; order Kitasatosporales; family Streptomycetaceae; genus Streptomyces; species Streptomyces sp. NPDC017979. The sequence continues at coordinate 458,687 of NZ_JBIRGU010000005.1, forward strand.
TCTTCCACGACGCGGTGTGCCGCAGGTGCCTCGGGGGAGCCGATCGCGTCGAGGACGGTGAGGCCGAGCCGGATGTCGAAGACGGTCATTCCGGGCTCGGCCTGCCGGTGAAGGTAGGCCGAGGTCAGTTCCGACAGGTGGTCGTCGAACGATTGCCGGGCCTCGCGGCGGCACAGGACGGTCAGGCAAGCTGTGACGGTCTCTTCCCACGGGTCGCCGGGTGTCGTGTCTCGGAGGAGATCCGCTGCTGATTCCGGGGCGCTAGAAACGAGTGAGGCGAGAACGGCGACCTGGCGGCCGTCGAGCATTCGGCTGCCCACGCCTCGGTGGGACTCGATGTGCTTCAGCGCCTCGGCCCAGCGTCCGGCGGTGGTGAGGGTGCGCGTGCCGTCGGCGAGGAGTACGCGCCAGAGCCACGCGCGGGCCTCTTGGCGGTCCTCGTCGGTCGCGGCGAGATCCGCCGGCACCTCGACACCGTCGAACCGAGCGGTCGCACCGGTCTCGACGGCGTCGTAGAGGTCGAGCAGTCGCTGGCGGCCTTCGTCGGGGTGGCCGGCACGGATCTGGAGGCGGGCGAGGTTGACGACGGGTTCGAGTCCTCGGATCGCACTCGTTCCGGGCAGCGGGCAGGAGTCGAGATAGGCGGCGGCGTGCTGGTGGCACATCTCGCGGGCGAGGCCGGGAAGGTCCAGGTCGGAGGCGATGAGGGCGGCCTGGTTGTAAACGGCCGACGCCAGTCCCTGGTCAGCCTTCCGCACTGCGGTGTCGGCCAGGGCGACGAGTGCGCGGACGCGCTCGGGCAGGGGCAGACAGGCCGGGCGGAATCGGGCGACGAGCGGGAAGCGCTGGGCTATGGGGCCGTGCGGGTCCATGGGTCCCCCGGGGTGTGAGTCGCAACTGAGGGGCGGCGGTGCCCGCCCGCCGTATGCCGACGGGCACCTCCGCTATTCGCGGGGTGTCACTGCCAGTCGACGACAATCCGGTTCAGTGGAGTGTCGACGGCGAAGAGGCCGGTGCGCTGTTCGACAGGCGCGGCGTCGAGAGACTGGATCTCGAAGGTGGCCTCACGGCCGCGATAGTTCCGGTCCCAGGTGCGGATCGCGTCCGCGACCTTCGCGGCCAGCTCGTCGCTGCCGGGGCCGTGGCCGATGACGCCGAACTCCCAGAGCTTGCCGCCTTCCGGGGTCCGCTTCTCCAGCAGCCGCCGGGCCAGATAGGTGACGGCGCCCTTCTCCACGGTCGCGGTGGACGAGGGGTACGGGTCCTCGGTGAGCAGCCCGCTCTTGGCGCTCTGGGGGAACAGCATCCGGATCAGGCCGGAGGGCAGGGAGCAGGTGAGGAACAGCTCCATCCACTCCGGCGACTCCATGGCGCGAACCGTCATCCCGGTCCACTCCTCGGTGCGCGGCTGTTCCAGAACATTGGCGAGGGCGTCGGCGTCGATGTCCTGGCCGGCGGGGGCCTGGAGCCGGACGGTGCCGTCGGCGCTGAGCGGGATGACGCGGCGGTCGTCGTCGGCGATGCCGCGCCGGAGCGGCATGAAGGTGTTCATCTCGCTGCCGAGGGATACCCACCGGCCGTCGCGCTGTTCGTACGCGATGGAGCGGGCGACGCTGCCCTTGAGGCGCTGGGGCACGAGCAGCCGTCCGCCGGGGGCGAGCTGATCCAGCCAGGCGTGCGGCACGCCGTGTGCGCCGACAGTGGCGATGATCCGGTCGTACGGCGCTCCCTCCGCGTACCCAAGGGCTCCATCCCTGGTCACGGCCTTGGCATTGGTGATCCCGGCGGCGGCGAGATGGGCGCGTGCTCCCTCAACGAGGTCGTCGTCGACGTCCAGGGTGGTGACGTGACCGCTCTCGCCGACGAGGTGCGCGAGGAGAGCGGCGTTGTAGCCGCTTCCGGCACCGAGTTCGAGGACGCGCTCGCCGGGCCGGACGTCGAGCTGGTCCAGCATGAGGGCGACGACCCCAGGCTGGGATGCGCACGAGATGGAGGTGCCGTCGGTGTCGTACTTGATGTGCACCGGGGCGTTGGCGTAGGCGTCTTCGAGAGATGCTTCGGGCACGAACACATGGCGGGGAACGGACCGCAGAGCGTTCTCGACGGCGGGGGTTCGGGCGTGACCGTTCTCCCGGATCCGGTCGACCAGGGCGTTGCGAAGGCGCTCGGCGTCCGCCGAGTCGGTGGTGATCGTGTCGGTGTTCACCGCGCCGACGCTAGCGGCGTCTGCCGCTGACCCGCTGGGCGATGCGGTGTTGTCACTGGTTCCCATGACTACCTCTCGTGCGATGTTGAACAGAGCGCTCTGGTCGTCCCGGAGGAGACCGGCGCGGTTGGCGTGGAAGATCGTGTGGTGGGCGATGACGGCCCGCAGGCCACGGGTGAGAACGCCGTGTCCGGCGAGGCTGGCGAGGGCTGCTCCCGCCTGTTCGAAGGCGGTGACCCATGCGTCGTGCCCGTGGAGCGGGCCGCCCGGGTGGCAGAGGTCATGGGCCTCGGCGGTCATCAGCTTCCGCATGGCGGGAGCCAGCGTGGCGGCTCGCCCGGGCGGCAGAGGATCGGTAGTCGGCCGGAGTGCGGCCACCTTCACCCAGACGTCACCCTGCTCGAACCAGTCGAGTCCAGCACCGCGCATCATCGCGCTGACCAGCAGGACGACGGTCTCCCGGCGCCCCAGGTACCCCGGGCCGGGCTGGTAGGCCAACAGATGGCGGCAGTCGTCGGCGAACAGTTGGTGGGCGGTCTCCATGGCCGTCGGTCCGCCGAACGCGTCGACCTCGGGCTCGTATATGCCGGGCCGCCAGGACGAGACCGAGCGCTCGCCGACGAGGTCGTCCAGCAGCGACTGGATGACCGGGGAGGGTTCGTCAGCGCGGTATCGCAGCGGCCAGGGCTGCTTGTTCATGAACCACCAGCCGGTGAGCTGCCCGGTTGCCTCGGCGTTGGTCAGGGCGGGGGCGAGACATTCGGCGATGACGCGGCGGGCGCCTGATCGGTCGACGAAGGTGATGTTGTGCTGCTGCCAGCGGTCGGAGGGCATCGCGGGGTCCTTCGGTCGGTGGATCAGGCGACGAGCAGACAGGCGTCCCAGGCGGAACGGGGTGGGACGGCGGTGCTGGGCGCGATGAGTGCCAGGGCCGTGCCGACGGCACCGTCGAGCAGGCCGGGGTCTCCGTTCCGGAATGCGGTGCCTGCCGAATGAATCGCGTCCAGGAGGGCGGGAATTGAGGCGCGGATGCGGCCTGCGGTCGAGCTGTGAGCGTCGTCGGCTGCCCGGGTTGCGATGTGGACAAGCCCTGCGAGCCCGTGGCACAGACCCTTGTCCGTCGTGGCCTTGAGCTGGTCGACGTCGGTGAGGGCAGCCACGAGGGCGTTCTCCGCCTCGGTCTGCCGGTCGATGTCGCCGAGGACGATCGCGGCGAGCTGCTGGGCGCGGGCAAGGCCGGCGGTGCCGTAGCACCAAGAGGGTCGCTGGACTGGAGATGGGGCGCCGCAGCCGGTCCGCAGCTCGTCCCGGGTGATCCAGTACGGCCAAGCCTGACCGGCTTTCCAACGGTCCAGCCAGGTCAGGATGGTGCCCATCGCCGTGTGGTGCCCGTGGACGACGGTGCCGTGCCGGGCAGCCAGGGCCAGAAGCGCGAGCACTCCGCCGATGCCGTGGGCCATGCCGTTGTTGGCGTGGCCGCGGGGGAAGCGGTCGTCTGGGTGGCCAGAGGGTCCGGTGTCGGTCCACCAGCCGGGCAGGGCCTCGTCCTGGTGGGCCAACGGTTCGGTGAGGCGTACGACGTAGTCGAGCACAGCACGCGTCGTGGCTCCGTCGGGAGCGTGGCGCAGCAGGTAGGCGCCGTATCCCGTCAGCCCTCGGATCGCGTCGAACTCGGCGAGCTGCGGCAGACGCCCGGCGTCGATACGGCGGTGGGCGGCATCCAACCGGCGTCCGACGTCGATCGCGATCTGGTCGTTCATCGTGTTCAGCGCGCGTTGGTATGAGCCGGGGAGGTGGTCCGCCGCGCAGGCCAGCGCGTGGGCGAGGGCGGGCGTCCCGTAGAAGGGGTGGCTGTCGGGACCGCTGGTAAGAGGCTGGCGGGAGGCGGCGGCGAGCCAGTCGTGAGCGCGCTGCCACGGCCCGAGGCCGCGTGCGGCTCGTTCGATGTGCAGGAGCGCGATGCCAGCAGGGCCATAGGCCAGGTGCTGCCGGTACGAGGGGGAGAACCGCTGTACCTCGGGATCGGCGAGCCGGGACGCGATGACGTCGACCAGGCCGAGAGCTGGGTGGGTGGTCATGCCGGCCTCCTCTTGGCACGCGCGGTCCAGGCGAGAGCGGTGGCGCGCGCCAGGTAGAGGCACACTTCTTCCTCGGGGAAGTTCACCGCGACGTGCCGTACGAAGTGGACGTGCAGGAGTGACGTCAGGACATCGTCGATGGCAATGCCTCGGGTGTCCGGACCGGGCAGGTGCGGGCGATAGGCGGCGAGTGCCGCGTCCCGTTCTGCCCATCCCGCCACGATGGCCTCCCCGCCCGGCACTCCGCGCAGTGCCGACCAGCCGTCGCGGGGATCGGCAAGTCGTACGGCCTCGCTGAACAGCGCGCGGGGCACGGACGCGGGCGCCGTCGGTGGGATGTGGTCGATCAGCCACCGCATCCCGGCTTCGGTGCAGCCAAGGAAAGCTGAGGCGATGGAGACGGTGTGCGCCGCCACCAGGGCGCGTTGGCCGGGGCGCTGCCGCTGTGCGAGCTGCGTCACCACGGCGCGCGAGTCGGCGCGGAACACCTCTTCGGCGGCCTCCCACGCCGCTCTGGAACCCCAGCGTCCCATCTCGCGGTACGAGGTGGGGTATCGGAGGTCCGCCAGCAGTCCGGCGCTGCGCATCTCGTCGCCCCACTCGCTCACCGCACGAGTGGTCTCGGCAAAGGCTTCTGGATGAGGGAGGGCGATACGTACGCGGAGGTGCTGGGCCGGGTCACGGAAGCGGATGAACCACCAGGGTGGGTTGCCGAGCCGCTTCAGCAGTTCGGGCAGGCGCTGGGCGAGCAAGGTGTCCTGGCGGCGGGCGTCTCCGTACAGGGCCGCCAGGAGCACGGACGAGGAGGCAGGAGTCTGCATCTGCGCTGGTGAGAGGGTGCGAGCCGCAGTAGGAGCGGGCAGGGGCGGCCAGGCAGCCGGCCGTACCGCCTTGAGGGGCACCACGACCTCGTGGGCGCGCCCGTCGCACCAGCCGTACTCCTCCGGGGCTTCGACCAGCACGGCGGCGGGTGTCCGGTCGAGGTGCTGGCGGAGCAGCGTTCGGTGGCCAGCCTCGTCGAGGTCGAGGAAGAGGTGCCGGTCCCCTTCCATCAGGTAAACCTGACGCGGTAACCGTCGCCGGACCCGCCAGTCGGCCAGAGCTGTATCCCACTGGGCGAAGCCGGACAGCTCCGATGCCTCCAGTCGCCAGCGTGCCGGGGCCAGCACCGTACGCCCGTAGCGGAGCCGCGGCAGGAACGGCATTGCCGCTGCGGCACCCCAGTCGAAGACGGTGACCTGTGCGCACTGGGCGCGGGACAGTTCGGTGAGAAACCGCGCCAGCGGCGGGGTGTGCGTGTGCAGGTTGAGCGCGTTCATCCCGACGGCTTCGACCCGGTGGCCTCGCCCTGGGGTTGCCAGGTACATACGGCGTCCGTCGCACGCGACCGCGAGGTCGTCGGGGGTGAGTACGCCGACACCTGGGGCGCGGTGCTCCTGGAGGCTGATCATGGTGGGCAGGACCTGGGGCGCCCGGGTGACATGAGCGCTTTCGGGTAACAGCGGCGGGAAGGAGAGCTGCGCGGGCACGGTGTCGCTGTCTGCGGCTGGCAGACCGACCAGTTCCGCGCTCAGCACCTCCCGGTCTGCGGGCTCCAGCACGCTGAGAAAACGGCCCGTGGAGACGCCCGCGCCGCGTGACACGCTCACGACCTCCAGCCGGAAACGCCCGCGCCGCAGCTCCTCCAGGCTGGCCGAGTGGACCCGTACGCCCATCTCCAGATGCGGAGGGAGCCGTGGCTCGTCCGGCCCCACATCAAGAGCGGCGATGAGTTCCTCGGTGAGGACGACCTCGTCGCGCCCTTCCAGCGCGGCCGTCTGCGCCAGGCGTACGAGGACGTCGTCCCGAGCGGAGATCCGAGGCCGACGCGCACCGCCCGGCGTACCCGGGTAGCCGTCGGGGTAGCCGACGCCGCTGTCCGCCACGACCTCCTTGAGCGGCACCATCGTGCCGATGCCGTACCGCTCGTAGAACCGCTGGTGGTACTCGCCCCACGCGACCGTTCCGTACGGACGCGCACTCAACCGGGTCAGGACGAGCGCGGCCTGTTCTACCTCCCGGGCCACTGCCTCCGGCAGTGCGAGCCGGGCGTTCAGCCGCAGGTCGAACGCGATGGGGTGGCGCTTCCCGCCCGGTACGAGCTCCCGCATCCGCACGGCGACTCTGTCCCGCTCATCCCGTGTGGCGCACTTCTCCAGGCGCACCCTGATGGCGTGCAGCTCGGTCACTGTCTTGGAGATCGGAGCGACGGTCCCGGCATCGGCCGCGTCAAGCTGTTCGACGAGGTACCCGAGGGCGTCGGGCTCGGTACTCGGCGCGTGCAGGCTGGTGACCAGGACCCGCCGTCGGATCAGCTCTTCCAACAGCCGGTGAGTCTTCTCCGGTCCGGCCTCGGGGAACTCCGTCCACAACTTGCTCAGGAGCGCTCTGGCCCTGACCGGAGCCTTGGCGGCGGCGAGCGCCACACGCACAGGTGCGGTGAGAGTGAGCGTCGCCTCGACCGCCCGGGTCCCGTCGCCTCGGTCATCTGACTGGAATGGCACGACGAGCCGGTCTCCACGTACAAATGCGGTGTTGTTGGCGATGACCGGCAGCCGTTCAAGGAGTTCCGGGCACGACTCCAGCCGCTGTACGACGGCGGCCAGCCATTCCGCTCCAGCCCGGCCGACGAGGACATGCCCCTCGCCCCAATCCGCGCGCGGCTGCGATTTCCACGTCGCGGTGGCCACCCCGGCGAACAGACCGAACGGTGTCGCCCGGTGCTGGACCCGCAGCAGATAACGGATCACGGATTGAGCCGTGCGTCGAAGGTCCCGTGGAGCGGGACGCCGACTCGTGGACACTTCCTGCACCTGCGCGGCCAGGGACGGGCTGGAGTGCCGCAAGGACTCGGCGAGGTCCTGGTCCGCCCAGACCGCGCGAAGCCAGGTCACCTGGGCTGTCGCGCTGCCGGGCTCGTCAAGCTCAGGGCATGGGGGAACCGACAACGACGGGCGGGCGACGGCGCGCACGAGGGCGGTTGCCCCGGCGCGGTACGCCGCGGTCGGGATGGCCATCGATTCCTCCACGGGTTGCGGAACGGGTGGCTGGTGCCGCCGCACGGAGGCGGCGGCACCAGAAGGGACCACAGGCAGGTCAGGCGACGTTGGTGGTGCAGGCACCGCAGGTGGTGCCGCAGTTGTCGTCGGTCAGGTTGACCAGCCCCGCCGGGTCGGCGATCTCGACGAGGGAGACGTCGAGGTCGAAGCCGTCCGACGCTTCGGCCGCCTGGGGGCGGACCTGGGTGAGACTGGGGATGACGGTGTTGCGCGTCATGGTGACTACCTCCTTGTTTGGTGGGTTCATTGATGGATGCGGCCGACGGGTCGTCGATCCGTCGGCCGTGAGCTGAAGCTCGGCCCAGACCTCCTTGCCCCATGGGCACCTGTCCGAGCCGTACAGGTCATAGCCCCAGCGGTCCGACACCGCGTCGATGAGGAGCAGGCCGCGGCCCGACTCGTCACCGTGATCCGCGTGACCGGCGGCGGGCAGACGCTCCGGTTCCCAGTCCACGACGCCGACCCGGACTCGCGACGCGCTCGGGCGTCCCACGGTCAGGCGGATGTCCTGGCACGAGGTGTGCTTCGACGCGTTCGCGATCAGTTCCGTGACGATCAGCACGGCACCGTCGGTGAGCTCATCGAGGCACCACGCGCCCAGGACGCGCTGAACGAGCTTGCGGCCGGTCTCAGCGGTGGAGGGCTGGCACGGGATGGTCTGGCTGTAGATGGGGCGCCCGACACGGGCGGCATGAACAGGTGTGTTGAGACTCGTCATGGGGATGGAGCCTTCGGTTTGTCTCGGTGCCCGGTCCGCCCCTTGCGGGATGTGAGCGGTGCGGACCGGGCCGTCAACGCCGCCCGGGATGGTGGGCGGCCGACACTCAGACAACCCCGCCTTCGGCTCTGCCGGTTAGGGCCATCAGGCACCGGCTCGACGGGTCGACCTAGGGCGATTTGACCCAGCGTTTACCTGATGGCTGGGCGACGCGAGCGCTACCGTGCCGGGATGGATGCCACGCGCAACACCGTTCTTGAGGCGTGGATGGCCGAGCACGGCTACAGCTCCAACAGCCTCGCCGACGCTGTGAACAGGTCCTTAGAGCAGTTGACCGGAAGGCCCGGAGGTCTCGACGGATCATCGGTCCGGGGCTGGAAGGCCGGCCGTGTGAGGTGGCCGAAGTCGGCCACCCGCAAGGCGCTTGAGGACATCGCCGGTCTGCCCGCCACCGCTTTAGGGTTCGTTCCACGGGGCAGGACTCCGTCGGCCCTGGTTCCACCGCAGCAGGAGGACCCTGACATGAAGCGCCGTACGCTCGTCGGCGGGATCGCGACGGCCGTTGTCGCTGCGGCGTCACCCGGCACCGCTTCGCCACGCAGGATCGGCATGAGCGACGTCGACCGTCTCCAGAAGCGCTTCACCGAGATCATCGCCAGCGACCACCGGCACGGCGGACAACTCGGAATCGAACAGCGAGCCGCCGCCCTCGCCAACGAGGCACTGAACCTCCAGAACGCTGGCAGTGCGACGCAGCGCGTACGCAGCAGCCTGTACGCCTCCGCGGCGGCGTTCCGCTCCTCCGCGATGTGGGCCGCGATCGACGGTCGGCGCTACGACGACGCGAAGACACACATGCGGGAGGCCCAGACCCTCGCCGAGATGTCCGGGGACCAGGCGATCAAGTTCCGCATCTGGAGCCACACGGGAACCATGTACCGGCACCTCGGGCGACCCGCCGACGCCCTCGCCGCGAACGACGTGGCCCGCAACCTCTTCCTCACCCGGCGCGACCCCTTGTTCGCCTCCCTCGGCCTGGCCCGCCAGGGAGCCATCCAGGGCACGGCCCAGGACCGCAGCGGCATGCGCCGAACGTTCGACCAGGCCCAGGAAGCCATGCTGCGCTCCGACCCCACGGACTACCGCCCCGTGTGGATGCTCGCCTTCTACGACCAGGCCGAGCTGGACTCCCTGGCCCTCTCCGCGAACCTGGCCCTGGGCGACTACCCGACCGCCGAGTACCACGCCCACCGCTGCCTGTCCGCGCTCCGCCCCCACATGATCAGATCCCGCGCCATCGCAACGACCCGCCTCGCCCACGCTCAGCTCGCACAGGGGGCCGCGGACACCGCCACAGCCACCGCGATGAAGGTCCCCGCCCACGTCGCCACCCACCACGCCCGGGTAGCCCGCATGCTCCAGGAGTTCGGCGCCGCCCTCCGCGCCACCGCCCCCGGCAGCACCACCACGCAGACCTGGACCGAGCACGCCGCCACCTGGAGGACCACCGCATGACCACGGCCCCCGCCATCGAACTGCGCACCTTCACCACCCTCGACCCCGTCCGCGGCGACCTCCTCGACGTCTACGCCGACGTACGCGCCCCCCTCCTCCACCTGCCGAACTACGCGGTCACCACCTTCGGCGAACGCCTGGACCGCCACGGCACCGAACCGGGTTTCGTCGCTGTCCTCGCCTACGCGGACGACGAACCGGTCGGCTACGCCTACGGCAACACCATCGAACGCGGCGACCGCTACTGGCAGCGCACCACCCCCGAGCCGGCCGAGAAGTACACCGAGCGCCCGGCCCTGGCCCTGAAGGAGATCGGCGTCCGCCCGGCCTGGCGCAAGACCGGCACGGCCCGCCGCATCCACGACGCCCTCCTCGCGGCCAGCGATGAGCCGTACGTGACGCTGATGGTTAACCCGGCCGCTGGCGACGGAAAGGTCCACGTGCTCTACAGGTCGTGGGGCTACGAGGATATTGGACAGAGCCAGCCGTCAGTGGCATCGCCAGTGCTCAACGTGATGATCACCATCAGCCGCTGACTGGCCCCGCATGGCCATCACTGGAGATGGCTATGCGCTGGGCAAGCCTTCGTCGAAGCGGCCCGCCCTCGGTAAGCAGCAACCTGACCAGCCACCTCTCCTTCCACCGGGGAATCATGAGATAGGTCACATAATGAGGGTCGCCAGACACAAAGCAGCATCGACGGCGAGCGAGCGTCGAGGCTCTCTCGCCAATGCTCTTCCGATCGCTCCGCTCCTGTCAGTGGGCTGCGCTAGCCTGCTTGCGTGATTACAGGTGAGCTGAAGAGCAAGATCGACCGACTCTGGGACGCCTTCTGGTCTGGCGGGATCTCCAACCCACTGGAGGTCATCGAGCAGATCACCTACCTGATGTTCATCCGGCGCCTGGACATCCTGGAACAGGCCAAGGAGAACAGGGCCAACCGCACTGGACGTCAGGTCGAGAACCCGATCTACGCGGACGACACCCAGGTCCTGCGCTGGTCGGTGTTCATCAACGAGTCCCCTGAGAACATGCTCACGCGAGTACGCGACGGCGTCTTTCCCTGGTTGCGCACGCTGGGCGGCGCGGACTCGACCTACGCGCACCATATGAAGGACGCTCGCTTCACCATCACGACCTCGAACCTGCTCGCCAAGGCCGTCGACATGATCAACGGCATCGACATGGGCGACAAGGACACCAAGGGCGACCTGTACGAGTACATGCTCGGCAAGATCGCCACGGCGGGACAGAACGGCCAGTTCCGTACGCCTCGGCACATCATCCAGTTGATGGTCGAGATGATGGCCCCGCAGCCGGGTGACGAGATCTGCGACCCGGCATGTGGCACGGCTGGCTTCCTGGTCGCCTCCGCTGAGTACGTGGAGCACACCCATCGAGAGGCGCTGTTCGAGCCGGCTCAGCGGCAGCGCTTCAACGAGAGCATGTTCCACGGGTTCGACTTCGACAGCACAATGCTTCGCATCGGCAGCATGAACATGCTGTTGCACTCGGTTGAAAACCCCGACATCCGCTATCGTGATTCGCTCGCCCAGAGTGCGGCGGGCGAGGTCGACCGGTACTCCCTTATCCTCGCCAACCCGCCCTTCGCGGGCAGCCTAGACTTCGACGCGACAGCGTCAGACCTGCAGAAGGTTGTCAAAACCAAGAAGACCGAGCTGCTATTTCTTGCCCTGTTTCTGCGTCTACTTAAGCCAGGCGGCAGGGCTGCGGTCATCGTGCCGGACGGGGTGCTCTTCGGCTCCAGTAAGGCGCACAAGGAGTTGCGTAAGCTGCTCGTCGAGGGACACAAGCTGGATGCCGTCGTGAAGTTGCCGAGCGGTGTCTTTAAGCCGTACGCGGGAGTCTCTACGGCTATCCTGTTTTTCACGAAGACCAACAGTGGCGGCACAGATAACGTCTGGTTCTACGAGGTTACGGCGGATGGCTGGAGTCTCGACGACAAGCGTACGCCGCTGTTGTCGGGGGACAAACTCGGACCGCTTATCGGGAACGGCGTGCTGAGCGAAGACGAGCAAGCCAGAAATAATCTGCCCGACGTGTTGGAGCGCTGGCGACGCCGCAATGGCAGTGAGCAAGAACGGGCGCGGACTGAGCAGAGCTTCTGCGTTCCCAAGGACGACATTGCTGCGCAGGGTTACGACCTGAGTCTCAACCGGTACAAAGAGATCGTCCACGAGGAAGTCGAGCACCGGGCACCGGGCGAGATCATGGAGGAGCTGGCGCGGATCGAGGCTGATATCCAGCAGGGCATGAGCGAGCTCAAGGGGATGCTGGGATGAGCGGGCTCGTGAATCGGATGCTCGGCGACTTGGTTGTTGACGCCAAGCCTGGTTTCGCTTGTGGTGAGGAAGACCCTGACGGAATCTTCCAAATCCGCATGAACAACATCACCAGGTCAGGCAGGCTGGACCTTGCTAAGAAGCGGTATGTACCGGCTGATCATAAATCAGCCGGTAACACACTTCTCCGCTCTGGCGACGTCCTCTTCAACGCGACAAACAGCCCAGACCTCGTGGGGAAGACCCTCCTCTTTCCCGGCCTTGATGAGCCCACGGTTTTCAGTAATCACTTCCTGCGTCTGCGGACAGATATCGAGCAGCTTGCACCTGCTTATCTTGCCCATTGGCTCCGAGAGCAATTTCAGCGTGGTGTATTCAAGTCAATGTGCAGGCAGTGGGTGAATCAGGCTACGGTTGGCCGTGAATCGCTGCTAGGGATTTCCCTCCCTGTACCGCCGCTTGCCGTACAGTATGAAATTGTCTCTGCGCTGGACCATGTCGAGGCGTTGCGCGCTAAGCGCCGCGAGGCTCTTTCCCTCCTTGATGATCTCGCTCAGTTCATCTTCCTTGAAATGTTCGGCGACCCTGCACGGAATCCCAATGGATGGCCGATGGGAAAGATCGCCGATCTGATCAGCTCGGCGAGTTACGGAACAAGCGAGAAGGCCAGTGAGACGGGAGACATCCCTGTTCTGCGAATGGGTAACATCACGGCGTCGGGGCAGATTGATCTAGGGGACCTCAAGTTCATGGATCGCGCTAGCGTGCCAGACAAGCATTTGGTTCGCCGTGGCGACATCTTGTTCAATCGCACGAATAGTGCAGAGCTGGTCGGCAAGTCTGCAATTTACCGCGGAAGTGGCGAACTCGCATACGCTGGCTACCTTGTTCGCGTGCGAATGAATGACGCTAACGACCCGGAATATCTGGCTGCCTTTCTTAATGCTCGGTACGCGAAGCGTGTCCTGCGGGGGATGTGTAAGAGTATTGTAGGGATGGCGAATATTAACGCCCGAGAACTTCAAGGTATTAGCATCGCCAAACCGCCGCTGAATTTGCAGATTGAATTCGCGAAGCGCATTGGTTCTATTGAGTCACTAAGGGGCGTTCACTGGCGTCACCTTGCCGAGCTCGATGCCCTGTTCGTTTCAATTCAAAGTCGCGCGTTTCATGGTGGACTGTGGCAGGGATCTGCAATGTCGGTTGCCTAAATTTCGCCGCACTGTCTTTCGCTATTACAACGCATCAGTGAAAGGTCACTATCGTGAGCAACTTCGGGTTCCTCCAGGCCGAGTGGCCTGAGCTGCATCGCGAAGCGGTACACGCCGAGCGACTGGCGTACGCGGACCCGCGAGCGTCCGCGTTCTACACGCGCCGGGTGCTGGAGCTCGCGGTGACGTGGATGTTCGAGGCGGACGACACGCTCAAGCTGCCATACCAGGACGACCTTGCGGCGCTGATTGCCGAGCCGACGCTGGTGAAGGTGGCCGGCCCTGCAATCCGGACGAAGATGGACGTGATTCGACGGCAGGGCAATGCCGCTGTGCACCGTAAGACCCCCATCACTCCGAAGGATGCGGTGCGCACGGTTGCCGAGTTGTTCCACGTCCTGTATTGGATAGCCCGCACCTACACTCGCGACCAGTCTCAGCTTCCCGCGTCTACACTCGCGTTCGACACAGTGCTGATACCTAGACCTGTCCCGGCCGAGGTGCGGATCGCCAAGCAGGCTGAGCTGAGGGCCCAGGCGGAGAAGTACGCCGAGCAAGATGCCGCACTGGCTGCCGAGCGGAAGAAGAATCAGGATCTCGACGCCGAGATCGCCGAGCTGCGCGCTCAGGTCAAGGCAGCCAAGGTCGCGAACGAGGCTCAGCCTGACACCCACGACTACAACGAGGCCGAGACTCGCTCGCTCGTCATCGACTTCCTCCTCAAGGAGGCCGGCTGGGCGCTGGATCAGCCGAGGGACCGTGAGTATCCCGTCACGGGGCTGCCGACCTCGGCCTCGCCTTCCGGTAAGGGCAAGGTCGACTACGTCCTGTGGGACGACGGCGGTAAGCCTTTGGCCGTCGTCGAGGCCAAGCGGACCACCCGCGACCCTAAGCAGGGCAAGTACCAGGCGACGCTCTACGCCGACGCCCTGGAAGCGCAGTTCAAGCAGCGGCCGGTGATCTTTTACACCAACGGCTATCGCACGTACCTGTTCGACGATCTCAATTACCCGCCCCGCGAGGTCCAGGGCTTCTACACGAAGGACGAGCTGCGCCTCCTGATCCAGCGCAGGGCCAGCCGCCGCAAGCTCGCCAAGCTGCCAATCAACGAGCAGATCGCCGGTCGGCACTACCAGTCCCGTGCGATACGGCGGATCGCCGACTCCTTCGAGAAGGACGCGTTGCGGCAGGCGCTGCTTGTCATGGCGACCGGTTCCGGCAAGACCCGCACCGTGATTGCGCTCAGCGACCTGATGATGCGAGCGAACTGGGCCAAGCGCATCCTCTTCCTCGCTGACCGCAAGGCTCTGGTCAAGCAAGCCACCACCGAGTTCAAGAAGCACCTTCCTGGTGCCAACCCGGTTAACCTGCTGGAGGAGAAGGACCCCCACTCTCGAGTGTTTGTCTCCACCTATCCGACCATGATGAACCTGATCGATCAGACCGACGCAGAGGGACGCCGCATCTTCGGCCCCGGCTTCTTCGACCTGATCGTCATCGACGAGGCGCACCGTTCGATCTACCAGAGATACGGCGCGATCTTCGATTACTTTGACTCGCTCCTTGTCGGCCTGACGGCGACGCCCAAGGACGAGGTCGACCGGAACACCTATCGCCGCTTTGAGCTTGAGGACGGTGTGCCCACCGACGTCTACAGCCTCGACGAGGCGGTCTCTGAGGGCTACTTGGTGGCACCGCGCGCCGTCGATGTTCCGCTGAAGTTCCAGCGCGGTGGCATCAAGTACGACGACCTGTCTGACGAGGACAAGGAGAAGTGGGACGAGACGGAGTGGAACGAGGACGGTGACGTCCCTGACGAGATCACCACGGAAGAGCTGAACAAGTACCTCTTCAATGCCGACACTGTCGACAAGGTCCTTCAGACCCTCATGACGCACGGCCTGAAGGTCGACGGCGGCGACAAGCTCGGCAAGACCATCATCTTCGCCGCCAACAACCACCACGCCGAGTTCATCGCCGAGCGGTTCGACAAGAACTACCCGCACCTCAAGGGTGCCTTCGCTCAGGTCATCACCTACCGCAAGGAGTATGCCCAGAGCCTGATCGACAAGTTCTCCGACGCGGCGGAGCTTCCCCAGATCGCCATCTCCGTGGACATGCTGGACACCGGCGTCGACGTCCCCGAAGTCGTCAACCTCGTCTTCTTCAAGCTGGTGCGCTCCAAGACCAAGTTCTGGCAGATGATCGGCCGTGGTACCCGCCTCGCGCCCGATCTTTTCGGCCCGAACCGCAGCAAGGACGGCTTTCTGGTCTTCGACCTGTGCCAGAACATCGAGTTCTTTAATCAGAACCTGATGCGCGCCGAAGGCAAGCTCGCCCCCTCGCTGAGCCAGCGGATCTTCGAGCGCCGAGCCGATCTGCTTCTCGCCCTTGATGACAGCTCCGCCCGCGACCGCCAAGCAGCCGCAGTGATCGCTACGCGGCCTGAGTCCGACGGCACCGTCAGCGACTCCGGTCTGCGCTGGGATCTCGCCACTCGACTGCATGACGAGGTCACGGCGATGAACCCGGAGAACTTCCTGGTTCGCCCGCACCGCGAACAGGTCGAGAACTTCGCCGACTTTGACGCCTGGCTGCAGTTCACGCCCGACGCGCACGGTGAGGTCATCGACCACCTGGCCGGACTCCCGACCGCCTTCCGCGACAAGGACGACGCCGGCGAGGAGGCCAAGCGCTTCGACCTGCTCGCGCTCCGTCTCCAGCTCGTCGTCGCGAACGGAGACCCGGACTTCACCCGACTACGAGACCAAGTCCAGGAGATTGCGTCCACCCTGCTCGACCAGCTGACCATTCCCGTGATCAAGGCCCAGCAGGTCCTGCTCGACGAGGTCGCAGGCGACGAGTGGTGGCAGGACGTGACGCTGCCCCTGCTGGAGACCATGCGACGCCGTCTGCGTGGCCTGGTCCGGCTGATCGAGAAGACCAAGCGCGGCATCGTGTACACCGATTTCGAGGACGAGCTGGGCGAGCTGACTGCTGCCACGCTCACCGGCATGGAGATCGGTACCGACCTCACCCGCTTCGAGCAGAAGATCCGTATCTACCTCAACACGCACCAGGACCAGCTCGCCGTCCAGAAGATCCGCCGCAACAAGCAGATCACGGCTCTGGACCTGTCGGAGCTGGAGAAGATCTTCGTCGAGGCCGGCCTTGGCACCTCGACGGACATCGACTACGTCAAGGAAGCCAAGGGCGGCCTCGGCCTGTTCCTCCGGTCACTGACTGGCTTGGAACGGGAGGCGGCAGCCCTGGCCTTCGATACCCTTCAGCAGGGCAAGGTGTTCACGGCCAACCAACTTCGGTTCGTCAACGAGCTGATCGACTACCTGGCGCGCAACGGCACGATAGACGTTGACGCGCTGTACGAGTCGCCGTTCACCGCGCTCGCCCCGACCGGACCCGAGGCAATCTTCCATCAGGCCGAGGTGGACGTCATGGTGTCCGTGATCCACTCGATCCGCTCGACCGCTCTCGCCGACGAGGGCGTGGCGTAGCCAGCTTAGGGTGGAGAAAGCAATGCGCGAAGAAGTCACTGAGGATTGCACCGGAACTGGGCAGCGGGGACGTATGGACGAGAGTGCCCCAGGCGACGAGTGGTATGTGATCTGCCCTGTCTGCGGGATGAAGTGGGCAGGAGGCAGCACCCTCATCGACCCGCATAAGGACTGGCGGAAGCGCTGAGGACTCACTCAGGTTGCGTGAGCGGTGCGTGAGCGGACGGGTAAGCGCGCAGCGGACTTGGGTGGCACGCCTGCGGGGCCGGGAAGTCTCTGACCAGGGAAAACCGGACCGAGCATGATCACGGAGCACCGCCCGTCACGATCATGCAAGCCCTCGTCATGCGTAGGTCTCGGGTTCGAATCCCGAAGGCGGCTCAGTTGAAAGCCAGGTCAGACATCGTCTGACCTGGCTTTTTTTGGGTTGTGGCGCAGGAGGTCGATGATTTCGTGGGCCGCTCGGCGTAGTGGCCTTCTGCGGAGCCAGATCAGGTGGACGGGGATGGTCAGGCCGTTGGTGAGGTTGTCGAATTCCAGGATTCGGAGTCGGCCGGCGGATACGGCCTGGTGGACGGCGCTGGTGGGGAGGTTGGCCCAGCCGGCGCCGCGTTCCACGAGGGCGAGGGCGGCTTCGGTGGAGTCGACGTGCCAGCGGGCGTCGGAGACGAGGAGGCGGCGTTCGCTGATGTCGTCACCGGGGCCGGCCACGACGATTTGGCGGCTGGCGTTGAGGTCTTCCAGGCGGCGGAGGTCGGCGGGGAGGCCGTGGCAGTCGGTGGTGGCTGATGCCACGGCGACGTAGATCTCGTCGGCGACGTTGGTCAGGGCCTCCTCGCGGTCGACGTGCGGGGATGAGGTCATCAGGGCCAGGTCGGTCTGCTCCTGGTGGAGCATCGCGCGGACCTGGTCCTGGGGTGCGCGGAGCAGGTTGATGCGCAGGAGGGGGTAGCGGGAGCCGACGTGGGTCACGGCGTCGAGGAGCTTGTGGTCCTGGACGCCGGTCGAGGTGGCGATGGTGAGGGTGCTTTCCAGGTCCTGGGACAGTTCGACGGCGTGGACTTGGAGCAGGCGCAGTCGGCTGGCGACGGTCCGGGCGTGCGGGACGAGGGCCCGGGCCTGCGGGGTGGGCAGGGCTTCGCGGTGGGAGCGGTCGAACAAGGGGTAGTTGAGTTCGGCCTCGATGTTGGCGATGGCCATGCTCACGGCGGACGGCACCTTTCCCAGGGCGCGGGCCGCGCCGGAGAAGGAGCCGTGGTCGACCACGGCCAGGAACAGTTCGATGTCGGCGCTGGAGAGGGGCATATGTCTATCAAATTCTCTGAAAGAACCTTACTTTTCCCATCAACTGCTTTGACTATAACGTCCCGTTCCGTTGGTCCACGGAAAGGGAACGGTCGTTATGCAGGGCGTCAAGCGCAGGCTGGTGTACGTAAGCGGGTACGAGGTCCTCGGGTTCCTGGTGGGCACCGCGGTGATGACGCTCCTGACCGGCAGCGCGCCCTCCACCACCGGACCGCTGGCCCTCATGATCAGCGTCGTGGCGACGGTGTGGAACCTGGCGTTCAACCATCTGTTCGAGGCGTGGGAGAGTCGTCAGCGCGACCGTACGCGCACGCTGCGCCGACGGGTCCTGCACGCCGCGGGCTTCCAGCTGACCCTGGTCTGCTTCCTGATCCCGCTCATCGCGTGGTGGCTGGAGATCACGCTGCTCCAAGCCTTCCTGCTGGACCTGGTGTTCATCGTCTACATCCCGTTCTACACCTTCGGCTACAACTGGGCGTTCGACCGGATCTTCGGGGTGCCGGCGTCGGCGGTGAACGACGTCGAGCAGTCGGAGCAGGCGGGGGAGCATGGCGAGGTCCTCGGCCCGCAGCCTTCGGTGGACGGTCGGTAGCCGGCGAGCCGGACGCCGGGGTGGTAATGGCGTTGCCGCCCCGGTGGGCCGGCGATCAGGCTGGTGCGATGAGTGGAGCTGTTTCGTACGCATGGCGTGACCCCATCACCGACGAGGAGATGGTCGACCTCGTCCGTTCCCACGGCGGGAACGCCGAGGCCGGGTGGTGGGACCGGATCAGCGGGCACAGCCTGGGCTGGGTGGGGGCCCGGGACGAGGAGGGGGTCCTCATGGGGTTCGTGAACGTGGCGTGGGACGGCGGTGACCACGCCTTCTTGATCGACACCAAGACCAGGGGGACCCACCAGCGGCGCGGCATCGGGACGGCGGTCGTGCGGTTGGCGGCGGAGCGGGCGCGGGGGGCGGGGTGCGAGTGGCTGCACGTGGACTTCGAGCCCGGGATGGGCGAGTTCTACTTCGGTGCTTGCGGGTTCCGCTCGACGGAGGCGGGGCTGATCCATCTGCCGTCGACGGAGTGAGCGGTGAGCTGCGTGCGTGGCGACGGGGTGGGCGGGGGCGGATCGGCTGATCGGGTGCGGCGGTAGGGGTCGCCTGATTGGGCCCGGGGGTGCTGGGCCGCTGGGGTGAAGAACGCGGCCTCGGGTGCCGTGTTCCCGGAAACGTGCCTGACCAGGCCGATCCAATACGCGGAGCATCCGCGTTTCACCCACCTGGTCCGGCGGCGGAAAGGTTTCGGCCGGCTCGTCCGGCTGCCCCGGTTTCGTCCGCCTGCGCACTCACGTAGCGAGGAGACCCCCGTCCGTATGCTCAAGAGACCCTGGCTGACGGCGTTGGGCACCGCAGTAGCCCTCGTCACTTCGGCCGTTCCCGCCACCGCCTCCTTCGCGGCGGCCCAGCCGCAGAGGTCAGCTCCGGTTCCGCAGGCCGCGGCCCCGGGCGCCAGCGCCCGGGCCCCGTTGTCGTGTGCGGGCGACATCCTGCTGTCCGCCGGGACCCCGACGACCCAGCTCTACGAGGGGGTGACGGGGCCGGGGGAGATCACGTTCATGCCCGTGGGCACCGCCTCCCAGGACTACAACGCCATCGGCGTCAATCCGGACGACAACTACATCTACGCGATCCAGCGGGGCGCCACCCCCAACCTGCTGCGGATCGACGACGCCGGCGCGGCGACCATCATCGGGACCACCGGACTGCCGGCGGGCGCGGGGAACTACGCGGCGGGCGCGTTCGACGACGCGGGGAACTTCTTCGTCACCAACGGTTACAACGACCAGCTCTACCGGGTCGACGTGACCGCGAAGACGGCGACCCTGATCACCCTGAGCGAGACCCTGGGCGGGGTCATCGACTTCGCGTACAGCAACGGCTACCTGTGGGGCGCCAACCGCCAGGGCGGGATCTCCCGCATCGACCCGACGACCGGGACGGTCACCACCTACGCGAGCATCCTGCCGGTCGCCGACTACGGCGGCACGTACACCTACGGCAACGGTGACCTGGGCTTCTTCAGCAACTCGGGCACCATCACCCGGCTCCAGATCGCCACCCCCGACGCCCCGACCTTCACCCAGCTCTCCACCCAGCAGGCGCCGGCCAGCTCCGTCTCCGTGGACGCCACCTCCTGCTTCCAGATGCCGGTGGACCTGGCCGTGACGAAGGAAGGGCCGGCGACGGTGTCCGCCGGCGGGGAGATCTCGTACACGATCAGGCTCACCAACAACGGGCCCAACCCGTCCTCCGGATGGACGGTGACGGACGACATCCCGGCCGGTCTGGAGAACGCGGCCACCACGACGGACGGGTGCAGCATCACCAACGGCATGCTGTCCTGCACGGGCGGTGCGCTGGCGGTGGACGACAGCGTCGAGATCACCCTCACCGGCACGGCCGCGGTGGGCGCCACCTCCATCGAGAACACGGCGAAGGTGTTCGGCAACGACCCGGACCCCGACCCGGACAACAACGAGGACACGACCACCACGACCGTGGCGCCGTCGGTGGACCTCGGGGTGACGAAGGAGGGGCCGGCGACCGCGACCGCGGGCGAGGACGTCTCGTACACCATCACCGTGACGAACAACGGCCCGTCGAACTCGACCGGGTGGACGGTGACGGACGAGATCCCGGCCACGCTGCGGAACGCCGCCTCGACCACCCCCGGGTGTTCCGTCACCGGGCAGACCCTCACCTGTGAGGGCGGTCCGCTGGCGGTGGGCGACAGCGCCACCATCACGCTGACGGGTACGGCGGCGGCGAACGCGACGCGGATCGTGAACCCGGCGACGGTGGAGGGCAACGAGCCCGATCCCAACCCGGACAACAACGAGGACACGGTGACCACGACGCTGGAGCGCCGGGTCGACCTCGCGGTCACCAAGACGGGGCCGGCGACCGTGGCCGCGGGCGGGGAGGTGTCGTACACGATCACCGTGACGAACAACGGGCCTTCGGACTCCACGGGCTGGGGGCTGAACGACCCGATCCCGGCCGGCCTGGAGAACGCGGCCACCACCACGCCCGACTGCTCGATCGGCGCTGACGGGCTGACCTGCATCGGCGGTCCGCTGGCGGTGGGCGACAGCGAGGAGATCACCCTCACCGGCACGGCCGCGCCGGGTGCCACGAGCATCGTGAACACGGCCGTCGTGGACGGCAACGACCCCGACCCGGACCCGGGCAACAACGAGGACACGACCACCACGACGGTGACCCCGTCGGTGGACCTGGCGGTCACCAAGACGGGGCCGGCGACCGTGGCCGCGGGCGGGGAAGTGTCGTACACGATCACCGTGACGAACAACGGCCCCTCGAACTCGACCGGGTGGACGGTCACCGACCTGATTCCCGCGGGGCTGGCGGACGCCGCGACGACCACGCCCGGGTGCGCGATCTCCGGCCGTACGCTGACCTGCGAGGGCGGCGCGCTCGCCGTGGGCGACAGCGCCACGATCACGCTGACCGGTACGGCCGCGGTGGGCGCCAGCAGGCTCCTGAACACGGTGGTCGTGGAGGGCAACGAGCCCGACCCGGACCCCGACAACAACGAGGACGACACCACCACGACGGTCAACCCGTCGGTCGACCTGGCCGTGACGAAGACCGGGCCGGCGACCGTGAGTGCGGGCGGGGACGTCTCGTACACGATCACGGTGACGAACAACGGTCCTTCGAACTCGACGGGTTGGACGCTGACGGACGAGATCCCGGCCGGGCTGGCGGACGCCGCGACGTCCACCGCCGGGTGCGCGATCGCGGACCGTACGCTGACCTGCGAAGGCGGTCCGCTGGCGGTCGGCGACAGCAGGGAGATCACCCTCACCGGCACGGCCGCGGCGAACGCGACCCGGATCGTGAACACGGCGGTCGTGGACGGCAACGAGCCCGACCCGAACCCCGACAACGACGAGGACACCACGACCACCACGGTGAACCCGTCGGTGGACCTCGCCGTGGCGAAGGTCGGACCGGCGGAGGTGGCCGCCGGCGGACGCGTCCTGTACCGGATCACGGTCACCAACAACGGCCCCTCGGACTCCACCGGGTGGACGCTGACCGACACCATCCCGCTCGCGTTGCAGGACCCGGCGACGCCGACCGACGGGTGCGCGATCTCGGGACGCACGCTGACCTGCACCGGCGGCGCACTCGCCGTCGGTGACAGCACCAGCGTCGTGCTGACCGCGACCGCGCCGTCCGAGACGGTGACCTTCGTGAACACGGCGGTCGTGGAGGGCAACGAGCCCGACCCGGACCCCGACAACAACGAGGACACCGTGACGACCGAGGTGCCCCCGGTGGTGAACGCCGAGGTGGACCTGACCCTGGCGAAGGAGGGGCCGGCCACCGTGAAGGAGGGCGAGGAGATCTCGTACACGATCACGGTGACGAACAACGGTCCCGGCGACTCGTCCGGTTGGACGCTGACCGACACCGTGCCGGCCGGGCTGGCGGACGCCGCCACGTCCACCGACGGCTGCTCGATCACCGGCCGCACCCTCACCTGCGAGGGCGGTCCGCTGGCCGACGGCGAGAGCGCCGACGTCGTGCTGACCGGGACCGCGGCCGAGGGCGTCACGCGGATCGTCAACACCGCGGTCGTGGAGGGCAACGAGCCCGACCCGGACCCGGACAACAACGACGACACCACGACCACCGAGGTGACGGGCGAGCCCGGGCTGACGATCGAGAAGAAGCAGAACGGGCCGGCGACGGTGCAGCCCGGTGACACGGTGGAGTACACCATCACCGTCACCAACACCGGCGACACCGCCTACACCGCGGCCGACCCCGCCACCTTCACCGACGACCTGACCGAACTCCTCGACGACGCCGCCTACAACGACGACGCCGAGGCCAGCAGGGGCACCGTCTCCTACGACGAGCCGACCCTCTCCTGGCGCGGGGCGCTCGAACCCGGGCAGTCCGCGACGATCACCTTCTCCGTCACCACCGACGTCCGGACCTTCGGCGACCTCAAGCTGCACAACACCGTCGTCTCCACCACCCCGGGCAACAACTGCGCCCGCGGCAGCGAAGACGAGCGCTGCACCACCGACGGCAAGGTCACGCCCAAGGACAAGAAGTAAGGAAGAGAGGACTTAAGGAGTAAGGACCTCCCCATGCAGTGCCCGGCGGCCACCCAGGCGCCGGGCACTGGCCGTTCGGGTGACCGGGCCCCGGCCCCGGGTGTCGGAGCACGCGGCCACGGCGCGCGGCTTCCTAGGCTCGGTGCGCCGGGGCCGGCCGTTCACCGAGGCGGCCCCACGACCTGGTTGAGGAGGCGCGCCGTGTCCGGTGCGAAGTTCCCGCGCGGTGCCGCAGGCGGGTGGCGGGCGGCGGTGGCCGTGGCCCTGATCGCCCTCGCGTCGTCCCTGACGGGCTGCGCCTCGCCCGTCGGCGGCGACCGCGGCGACGACCGTCCGCACGGCGGGCGGACCCCGACCGCCGTGACCATCGGCGGCGCGGGGCTGCGCGGTGCGGACGTCACGGAACTCCGCGTCGACAAGGGGGAGGAGGTGGCCGTCCCGGACGCCGGGGTCGCCTGGCTCACCGGCAGCGCCGTGCCCGGTGCGAAGGGTGCGGCGGTGTTCAGCGGACGGATGGGGGCGAAGGAGCGGCCCGGGTCGCTGCACGCCGTCGGGCGCGTCGCCATCGGCGACGAAGCGGTGGTCGAGCACGCGGACGGCAGCCGTACGACCTTCACCGTCGACCGGATCCAGATGATCAGCCGGGGGCTGCCGACCGTCGAGGGCGTCACGAAGGGCGCCGACCGCCGCGAGCTGCGCATCGTCGCCGTTGCACCGCCACCGGAGAAGGGGGAGGAGAGCGCGGACGTCGGGCTGCTGATCTCGGCCACGGCGCGCTGAGCGCCATCCGCGCTGACCGGCGCGCTGAGAGCCCGCGCCGACCTGCTTGCTGTCCGCCCGTGCTGGCCGGCCCGTCCGCCCGTGCTGACCGGCCCGCTGAGCGCCCGCGCTGATCCGCCCGTAGTGCACCGGTCTCAGTCGCCGGTCCGCGTCCCCCACACGTACACCTCGTCACCCAGCTTCAACTTGTTCCACAGCGCCTTGGCGTCGTCGTACCGCAGGTTCACGCAGCCGTGCGAGCCGGGGTCCTCGAAGATCGGGCGGTAGCTGGCGTGCAGGGCCTGCCCGCCGCTGAAGAACTGGGCGAACGGCATCGGCCCGTCGTACAGGTCGGACCAGAACTCCTTCACCCGGTCGAAGATCTCGAACCAGCCGGTGCGGGTGCCGTACCCGGGCTTTCCGGTACGCGCCGGCACCGGCTTGAAGACCACCCGGCCCGCGTCCTCCACCCACAGGACCTGCCGGTTCTTGTCGATGCACACCACCACCCCGTCGGTGTCCGGGCAGCCCTTGATCGCCGCGCCTTCGGCCAGCGCCTGCTGCCACATCACCGCGCGATGGGTGTACAGGCCGGCGTACCCGTCGGCCGGTTCGATCCCGTGCTCGCGCTGGAACGCGGCGATCGCCGCGCAGTCCGCGGCGGACTGCCGCCCGTCCACCGGCAGCCCCAAGTGCTTCTCGACCTGCTTCTGGTACGGCCCCGTCGACGTCGAGCACGCCTCCGCGCGCGGCGCGGTCGACGAGGCCCGTGCCGACCCCGGGACGGCCAACACGGTCAGCAGTCCCGCCAGCAGTCCCGCCGCCACGAACCTCGCCCTGTTCGATATCACCACGTCGTCCCACTCCTCTTCGAGCACGTTCGATCACGCCATCCCTGCCACTGCTCGGGAGGTGTCAAGCCGACGTGCCGCACGAGTCACCCATGCGCCTTGCACATCCACCCGTCCGGCAGAACCGCAGGTCTCGGCCGGTGGGCGGGGCCCGCGCCCGCGGGTTTTTGGCGCAAACCCCTTGGTGCGAACGGAACTTGAGTAGCTCCCCGCCCCTTACGTGACTCCGGTCACACCTCGATCACAATGCCGATCGCCCCGTTGTCGTGACTCGTAGTGAATGGTCTACTCCAATGCGCGTTCACGATGGACGCGCCGTCCCGGGTTCCCAGCGAGCGCGGGGACTCGGGCCGTCAGAACCGCCACGGTGCACGACCGACGAGAGAGGCGAACCCGTGAAGT
The DNA here is from genome assembly GCF_044328175.1 of Streptomyces sp. NPDC017979. Lineage (NCBI taxonomy): Bacteria > Bacillati > Actinomycetota > Actinomycetes > Kitasatosporales > Streptomycetaceae > Streptomyces > Streptomyces sp. NPDC017979. The sequence continues at coordinate 483,790 of NZ_JBIRGU010000005.1, forward strand.
TCCTGAACCGACTCGGTGACACCCTGCTGAGCAGACTGGCCCCCGAGACCGAGGCGTGGGCCGCTGAGGATCCCTGCGCCGGGCGTTGCGACCCCGGCCGGTGTGCGACCGCCTACACGCGGGAGGTCTGCGTGTCCAACCGGTTGCAGCGACGGTGTTGCTACGTGGGCGGCAGTGCCTGTCCCACGGTGTACTGCGGGCCCTGGAAGAACTGCGGGCTGCTGACCTGCTGATCCGCCCTTCCGCACGGTGACCGCTAGCTGAACCGAACAGAGGGGGGCCATGTTCCGTCTGATGCGGCATCACTTGATGCGTCACTGGGCCCGGTCCGTGGCCCTCCTCGCCGGGATGCTGGTGGCGGTGTCGTCGTTCGTCGTGCTGACGGCGACGACGGAGTCCAGCCGGCTGACCGTGACCGGGATCATCGCCAAGAACCGCGGGGCCTACGACATCCTCGTGCGGCCCGAGGGCGCGGTGCAGGAGTTGGAGAAGGACGAGGGGCTGGTCCGGCCCAACTCGCTCTCGGACGTGTACGGCGGGATCACCCTGGAGCAGGCCGCCGCCGTGCGGAAGGCGCCGGGGGTGCAGGTCGCGGCGCCGCTCGCCGTGCTCGGGCACCAGGCGGACCAGAGCGGGGTGGTGGTCGACCTCGCGGACCTCGTGCCGAAGGGCACCCGGGGGACGTTCGACCTGAACCGGGTCTGGCGGTACGACCGGGGGCTGTCGACCGTCAGGGAGAAGCCGATCACCGTCTTCATCACCCCCTACCCGCTGGAGGCCCGGCCGGGGCCCTTGGCGTCGCAGGACACCTCGGGGGGCAACTCCACCGTGCTCCACACCAGCCGCTACTTGGAGGTGCTGCCCTCGGGCGAGCGCCGCGAGGTGTGCAAGGGCCCGGCGCGGGAGGCGGCCGGCACCACCCGGCTCGTCGAGTCCGTGAAGTGTCTGACCTGGGCGGGGGCCACCTACATCGACCCGCCCGAGGGGCTCACGCAGCCGCCGTACGGGCCGTCGACGAAGGTGTACACCGACTTCCCCGTGTCGTACCTCGTCGCCGGTGTCGACCCGAAGGCGGAGGCCGAACTCTTCGGGCTCGACGACGCGGTCACGAAGGGGCAGTACCTGACCACGGAGAAGCCCGGCCGGCTGCGGCCCGCCCCGGCGTACGGCCCGGCGTCGGTGATGCAGACGCTCCGCTCCGAACGCACCGTCGGCGAGCTGAAGTTGGGGCTGACCCTCACCGCCCGCGGCGCCGACCGTCCGCTGCTGGACGAGGAGTACGACGCCGCGGCCCGCCACCAGATCCACCCCGTCGGCGAGGTGCACCAGAACGGCGCCGGCTACTTCGAGGTCACCGGGCCCGTCACCCACGAACGGGCCGCCGACGGCACCCTGCGGCCCCGCCCCGTCGAGCGGCCCGAGAAGGTCGGCACGGTCCTGCCGCTCGACGGCCGGGACCTCTGGTTCCGCAAGCTCCGGCCGCAGGACCAGGACGGCGCGACCGGGGAGACCATCCTCCCCAAGACCGTCGGCACCTTCGACCCCCGGCGGCTGCCCGAATTCGACTCCGCCGCCCGGCTGCCGCTCGGCACGTACGGGGAACCCGCGCTGTCCGGCGCCGACGAGCGCTCCCGGAAGCTGCTGAAGGGCGGGGCGCTGCGACCGGCGTCCTCGCCCACCGCGTACATCCAGCAACCCCCGCTCGTGCTCGTCTCGATGGAGTCGGTGCGCTGGCTCGCCGACTACGGATACCTGTCCCACAAGCAGACCCTCGCGCCGGTCTCCGCGATCCGGGTGAAGGTCGCCGGCGTGACCGGCGCCGACGAGGTCTCCCGGGAGCGGGTGCGGGTGACCGCCGAGGCGATCCGCGCGCGCACCGGGCTGCACGTGGACGTCGTCCTCGGCTCGTCGCCCGAGGCGCGCACCGTGGTGCTGCCCGCCGGGGAGAACGGGCGGCCCGAACTGCGGCTCACCGAATGGTGGAGCAAGAAGAACGTCGCCGCCCGGATCATCGAGGCGTCCGACGCCAAGTCCCTGCTCCTGCTGGCCCTGGTGCTGGTGGTGTGCACGCTGTTCGTCGCCAACGCGGCCGCGGCGTCGGTGCGTTCGCGCCGCGCCGAACTCGGACTGCTCGCCGCCGTCGGCTGGCGCCGCCGGCAGGTGTTCGCCGTCGTCCTCGGGGAACTGCTGCTGCTCGGTACGGTCGCCGGTGCGCTCGGGACGGCCGTGGCCTGGGGCGTCGGCCTCGCCCTCGACATCGACGTACCGGTGGTGCGGGCGCTGCTCGCCGTGCCGGTCGCCCTGGTCGTGGCGCTGGTCAGCGGGGCGGTGCCGGCGTGGCTCGCCGCGCGCGTCCAGCCCGTCACCGCGCTGCGGCCGGCCGTCACCACCGGGCGGCGGGCCCGGATGTTCGCCGGCGTCACCGGCATGGCGCTGGCCGGTGCCGTACGCGCCCGGGGCCGCAGCCTGCTGGGTGCCGCGGCCGTCGCCACCGCGGCCGCCGCGACGCTGCTCCTGCTCGCCGCCACCGCCACCTTCGAAGGCACCCTCGCCGGCTCGCTGCTGGGCGAGACGGTCTCGGTGCAGGTGCGCTCCACCGACGTCGCCGCGGTCGTGACGATGGTGCTGCTGTCCGCGGTGGCGGTGGGCGACGTGATGTACCTCGGGGTGCAGGACCGGGCGTCCGAGTTCGCCCTGCTGCGGGCGGTCGGCTGGGGCGAGGGCGTGACGACCCGACTGGTGCTGCTGGAGGGCGCGTTCATCGGACTGCTGGGCTCGACGGCCGGCGCGCTGCTCGGCGGGGCCGCCGCGCTGTGGCTGGCGCCGGCCGGCGGGGCGGGCGAACTGCTCGTGCCGGCCGCCGGGGTGGTCGCGGCGGGCACGGCGCTGTCCGCGGCGGCCGGCCTGGTTCCCGTACTGGTGCAGCGGCGCAGGTCAGCCGCGCGGCTGCTGGCGGAGGAGTGACGATCGTGACGTACGCGGTGCTGACGGCCCGACTCGCGCTCGCCGGGGTCCTCCTGGTGTCCGCGGTCGCCAAGGCGCGCTCCTTCCAGGAGAGCCGGGAGATGCTGGACGGCCTCCTGCGCCGCTTGGGTCCCCGCCCCCGCAAGCTGGCCCGGCCGGCGGCGCTCGCCCTGATCGCGGCGGAGGGAGCCACCGGGCTCGCGCTGCTCGGGCCGGTGCAGACGGTACGGCCCGGGCTCGTCGTCGCCGCCGTGCTCACCGCCGGGTTCACCGCCGTCGCCGCCTGGGCCACCGTCTCCCGCACCCAGGTCCCGTGCGGCTGCTTCGGCCGCCCCACCGCACGGCTGGGCCGACGGCACGTCGTGCGCAACGCGCCCCTGCTGGGCCTCGCGGTCCTGGGGCTGGCGGGCGTCGGCGCGGCTTCGGACGCGTCGCCGGAGCTGCCGGCCGTCGTCCTGTGCGTCGTCACCGCGGCGGTGATCACCCTGGTGACCGCCTTCTTCGACGACATCGTCGACCTGGTGGCCGGCCCCTGACCCACCCGTCCCGCTCTCACTGACGTCCGATCTCACCTCACGAAAGGGAAGCGGCATGGTCTATCTGTCCCTGGGACTGCTCCTGCTGGGAGCCGTCACCGCGCTGAACCTGGTGCTGGTCCTCGCCGTCATCCGGCGGCTGCGCCGCCACGAGGAGGAGCGCAAGATCCGGTCCGGGACGTACGAGAACCCGAAGTCGGGCCCGCCGACGGGCGAACCGCTGCCCTCGTTCACCGCGGTCGCCACCGACGGGACGCCGGTGACGTCGGACGGCCTGGTGGGCCGGGAAGCGGCGCTGACGTTCCTGTCCACCGAGTGTTCCGTCTGCGTCACCGCGGCCGGCGACCTGCCCGAGTTCGCCCGGCGCACCGGGATGGACGCCGCCCAGATCGTCGTGGTGATCGCCGGCAGCGACGACGCGGCGGCCGCCGAGATGACCGCGCCGCTGGCCGGGGTCGCGACCGTGGTGCGGGAGGAGTCCGCGGGACCCCTGTCCACGCGGTACGCGGTCCGGGCCACGCCCACCACCGTCATGGTCGACCCGGACGGCACCGTCACCTACGCCGAGGCCGGCACCAACCCGGTGCTGGACCGCCTGCCGGCGTGAGCGGAGGCCGGAGCGAGACCGGGGCGGACCGGCTCGGCGGCGCGCGCGGCTTCGCCACCGGCGCCGCCGCCGCGCTGGAGCTGACCTGGCGCGCCGGCCCGGTCACCTTCGGCTGCCAGGTCCTGCTGACCGTGGCGCAGGGGCTGCTGCCCGCCGCGGCGACGCTCCTGACGAAGTGGCTCTTCGACGCGCTCCAGTACGGCCGCGACGCCCCCGGGCCCGACCCGATGGCGCTCGCGGCCGGCATCGGCGCGGTCGCCGCGCTCGCCGTCGTCCTGCCGTTCGTGGCGACGTACACCGAAGTCCGGCTGCAACGCGGCATCGCGCACCTGGCCCAGCGCCGCCTGTACGGCAAGGTCAACGGGTTCGTCGGGCTGGCGCGCTTCGAGGACCCCGCGTTCCTGGACCGGCTGCGGCTGGCCCAGGACTCGACGATCAGCGCGCCCGGCCAGATCACCAGCGCGATGTTCGGCCTCGTCCAGCAGGCCATCGCGGTCACGGGGATGATCGCGGTGCTCTCCGCGGTCTCCCCGTGGCTGACGGCCGTGACGATCGCCGCGGCGGTGCCCGCGCTGCTGGTCCAGGTCTCCCTGACCCGCAGACAGGCCGCGCTGACGTGGGAGATCAGCCCGCGCAACCGGCGCCAGCTCTTCTACCAGGAGCTGATGTTGAACGTCTCCGCGGTCAAGGAAGTGCGGCTGTTCGGCGCCGGCGGGTTCCTGCTCGGCCGGATGGACACCGAGACGCGGGACATCAACGCGGCGGAGGAGCAGCACGACCGACGGGTGCTCGCGCTCCAGTCGCCGCCCGCGGTGCTCGGCGCGCTCATCGCGGCCGGCGGGCTGGCGTGGACGGTCCACGGCGCGCTGGCGGGCCGGTTCGGCGTCGGGGACGTGTCGGCGTACCTCGCCGCGTCCGCCGGGGTGCAGGGGGCGCTGTCCGTCACCATCAGCCACGTCAGCGGCGGCTACCACAGCCTGTTGACGTTCCGGCACTACGTGGAGGTGAACCGGCTCCCCGCCGATCTGCCGGTGCGCCCCGACCCGCTGCCCGTGGCGCCGCTCGCGGACCGCATCGAGTTCGACGACATCTGGTTCCGCTACCGCGACGACGGGCCCTGGGTGCTGCGCGGGGTGAGCCTGACGATCGCGCGCGGCGAGTCCATCGCCCTCGTCGGGCTCAACGGCGCCGGCAAGTCCACCCTGGTCAAGCTGGCCTGCCGGCTGTACGACCCGACGCGGGGCACGGTGCGCTGGGACGGCACCGACGTGCGCGACCTGGACCCGGCGCAGCTGCGGGACCGGATCAGCGCGGTGTTCCAGGACCGGGTGGCGTACGACCTGTCGGCGACGGACAACATCGGCATCGGGGACCTGCGCCACCTCGGGGACCCCGAGCGGATCGCCGACGCGGCCCGGCGCGCCGACGCCCACGGCTTCCTCAGCGAACTGCCGCGCGGCTACGCCACGTTGCTCTCCCGCACCTTTCCCGAGCCGGACGACGCGGAGACGGGGAAGCCGTCGGCGGGGGTGGCCCTGTCCGGCGGGCAGTGGCAGCGGCTCGCCCTGGCCCGCGCGCTGCTGCGGGAGGGCCGGGACCTGCTCGTCCTGGACGAGCCGACCGCGGGCCTGGACGCCGCGGCGGAGCAGCAGTTGCACGAGCGGCTGCGGGCGCACCGCGCGGGCACGACGAGCCTGCTGATCTCCCACCGGCTGGGCACCGTGCGCCGGGCCGACCGCATCGTGGTGCTGGCGGACGGAAGGATCGGGGAGTCGGGCAGCCATGCCGAACTCGTGGCCGTCGGCGGGGAGTACGCGCGGCTCTTCGCGCTCCAGGCATCGGGATACATCGAGGACGAGGACGAGGACGAGGAGGTGGCGGTGTGAGCGACTCGGGGAGCGGGAGCGGGGACCGTACGGACGAGGCGGGGCGGTCGGAGCCGGGACCGTTGGAGCCGGGGCCGTCGGAGTCGGGGGCGTTGGTGGAGGTGCGCGGGCTGGTGAAGACGTACGCCGCCGACTCCGGTGCGCCGGTGCACGCCTGCGCCGACGTGGACCTGCGGATCGAAGAGGGCGAGACGGTAGCCCTGACCGGCCCGTCGGGCTCCGGCAAGTCCACCCTGCTGTACCTGTTGGGGGCGCTGGAGCAGCCCGACGCCGGCACGATCGACGTGGCCGGGCAGCGCGTCACCGCGCTGAAGCGGGCGGAACTCGCCGCGTACCGGCGACGGGTGGGCTTCGTCTTCCAACGCTTCCACCTGCTGCCGGCGCTCACCGCGCTGGACAACGTCATCGCGCCCGTGCTGCCGTACCGGGTCGACTTCGACCGCCGCGCCAAGGCGCGCGAACTGCTGGCGTCGGTGGGGCTGGCCGGCCGGGAGGAGTCCCTGCCCGCGAAGCTGTCCGGCGGGCAGCAGCAGCGGGTGGCCGTCGCCCGCGCCCTGATCGGCGACCCCCGGCTGATCCTCGCGGACGAGCCGACCGGCAACCTGGACTCCGCGTCCGGCACGGAGGTCCTCGAACTGCTCCTCGGGCTGCGTGACCGGCTCGGCACGACGGTGGTGCTGGCCACCCACGACAAGGACGTGGTGGCCCGCTGCGACCGGGTGGTGGAGCTCCGGGACGGGCGGGTCGCATGAGGCGCCCCGCGATCTCGGGCCTGGTGTTGTGCGCGGGCGCGGCGGTGGCCGCGGTGGCCGTGTGGCGGGTGCGCCGGCGCTACGTCGCCGTGACCGTACGCGGCCCCAGCATGGAGCCCGCGCTGACCGACGGCGACCGGGTGCTGATCCGGCGCGGTGCGCGCGGCCTGCGCCGGGGCGACATCGTGGTGGTCGCCCAGCCCGACCTGGAGACCTCGTGGCGCGACCGGCCCCCGGTCACCGGGGACCTGGCCGCCACCGAGTGGTTCATCAAACGGGCCGTGGCGCTCGCGGGCGACCCCTTCGCCGGCGCACCGGTCCCACCGGCCCACCTCGCGGCCGTCGGCGACGGCCCGCGCAGCGACGACTCCCGCAACCACGGCCCCTGCCCGGTGGACCAGGTCCTGGGCGTCGTGGTCCGCCGGCTGGGTCCGTAGCCTGCGCGCCGTTCTTGCGCGGGCCGCGGGCGCCGACTTTGCGCACCCGGCACGGCGTGGCCGTGCCACCGCGTTGCCGCGCAAGCGGAAGGGGCGGCGTGCCCGGTCCGCACGCCGCCCCCATATACGTCCGCTAGCGCGTCACTTGCCGAGGTACGCGTCGTGGACGTCCACCGTCGAGCGGTTGCCCTGTTTGTCGACGAGGACGGCGCGCAGGGCGATGGACTTGCCGGCGTCCGGGGTGCGCACGGTCGCCTTGCCCTGCTTCACGGGCAGCTTCTGCCAGCTCTTGCCGCCGTCGTACGAGGCGTACGCCGTCAGGGACTTGAGGTTGCCGCCGGCCGCGGTGCCCTGCACGGTCAGCGGGACCTGCTGGACCTGGCCGGCCGGAGCGGTGCCGTCGAGGGCGACGTCGGGGGCGAACCGGGCCGTGGACGCGGGGAGCGGCGTCTCGGTCGCGGTCTGCTTCGAGCGGAACTCCCAGGTCGCGTCGATCCGCGTGGAGGTCTTCGACAACGCGGGGTCGCGCGTCACCGACGTCGACAGCTTGTACTTGGCGTCGTCGGCGGGCACGGCGAACGGGGCCCGGTCCAGGGCGTCGGTGTTCTCCCCGACCTGCACCCCGTTGCGCAGGAGCGTGGTCCGCGCCGACTTGTGGAGCGAGCGGCCCGGGTGGCCCTGGCCGTCGGAGAAGAGGCGTACGTCGCCGTAGACCTCGTTCCCCTTGCGGAACAGGCCGTACGGGGCGCCCAACAGGGGGCTGGTCACGGCCGTGTTGAAGTCCTCGCGGTAGGTCTGTCCGCCGCGGTACTCCTTGGGCCCCTGGGGTGCGAACGAGGCTTCGGTGATCCAGCCCTGGGGGTCGGAGACGACCTGCTGGTAGCCCATCTCCCAGCGCGCCCGGTCCAGCGTCGACAGGTGCAGCGTCCGCAGCTCGGGCAGCGGCCGGGCCGGCGAGCCGTACGAGAAGGGCGACGACGGCACGCCGGGGACGGTGCCCATGGGGAAGAGGGCGCCGCTCTTGCCCGGGGCGGAGGCGCCGAGGCCGACCTTCACGGTGGCCAGGTCACCCGCGGTGAGGTGCCGCACGTAGCCGGTGGGGAAGCGGTCCCCGCTGCTGCCGGTCGTCACGACGTAGTCCGTCGCGCCGTTGGTCCACGTCCCCGACCACAGGTGGGAGGCGCGACCGGTGACCGGCGGGCCGATGTGCGCGAGGCGCAGGTCGGAGAAGGACTCCAGCGCGAAGAACCCCCTGCGGTCGTACTCGCCCTGCTGGTACGACAAGGTCGCGGAGACCCTGTCCAGCTTCGCGGCGGCGTCCGGCACGGTGATGTCCACGGGCTTCGCCGCCCGCGCGTCGAGGGTCACCGTCTGGGGGCCCGTGATCTTCAGCTCCGGCTGGACCAGCAGGTTGCTCGTCCGGGCCGGCGCGGAGTCGCTGATGAAGGAGCCGAGGTAGTACGTGCCCTTCGGCAGCCGGACCTTGTTCGTGGGCGAGGTCTCGTCCAGATGCGCGCTCTTGTCCCACAGGCCCGGTTCGACGCCGTCCACGCTGGTCGAGTAGCTGGTGGCGGGCTGGCCGTCGCGGCCGGTGTGCTGGAACGTCACTTCGTACGACTCGACTTCGCGCTCCACCACAGCGGGGGTGCGCACGCTCTGCCCGTCGCCGGCCGCGAGGACCTGCGCCGAGTACATGCCGTCGACGGTGCCGCCGGGGCGGGTGTCCGCGGTCAGCTCCACCGAGGCGGTGCCGCCCGCGGGGACGGTCACCTTGTCGGCGCCGAGCGAGAAGAACCCGGCCGGGGCGGGCTGGCCCTTGGGGTCGCGGGCGTCGAGGGTGAGGGCGAGCGTGACCGGCTTGTCGCCCGAGTTGCGGTAGGTGACCTTCTTCGTCTGGACCGGGTCGTCGGCGTGCGGCCACTGGGCCTTGGCGAACCCGACGGCGCCGGGCTCGGAGAACACGCCCTGCTTCAGGGCCGCTTCGACCTGGATGCGGCCGGCGCCGCCTTCGAAGACGCCGTACGCGCCCTGCTTCGCGGAGCCGGTGAGCGCGCCCTTCAGCTCGGTGTGGGTCCACCCCGGGTGCCGCTGCTTGAGGATCGCGGCGGCGCCGGCGACGTGCGGGGCCGCCATCGAGGTGCCTTCCATCGACATGTAGCCGTCGGGGTTCTGGCCGTACCGCTCGGCGAGGAGGCTGCCGGGCGCGGCGGCCGCGGTGATGGCCACCCCGGGCGCGGTGACGTCGGGCTTGACTCCGCCGTCCCCGACGCGAGGCCCGCGGCTGGAGAACTCGGCCAGCGCGTCGGCGTCGTCGACCGCGCCGACGGTGAGGGCGGCCTCGGCGCTGCCCGGGGAGCCCACGCTGCCGGCGGTGGGGCCGCTGTTGCCCGCGGAGACGGCGAAGAGGACGCCGTTGCTGGCGGAGAGCGCGTTGACGGCCGCTTCCAGCGGGTCGATCCCCGGGGTGTCGTCGTTGCCGAGGCTGAGGTTCACCACGTCGGCGCCCTGGGCGACGGCCCACTCCATGCCCGCCAGGACCTCGGAGTCGCTGCCCCAGCCGAAGTCGTCGAGCACCTTGCCGTTGAGTAGCTGGGCGCCGGGGGCGACGCCCTTGTGGGCCCCGCCGGACTTGGCGCCGCTGCCGGCCGCGGTGGAGGCGACGTGGGTGCCGTGCCCGTTGCGGTCCTTGGCGTCGGCGGTCGTCGTGAAGTTCTGCTCGGCCACCACCTTGCCCGCGAGGTCCGGGTGCGTGGTGTCGATGCCGGTGTCGAGTACGGCGATCTTGACGCCCTTGCCGTCGTACCCGCCCGCCCACGCCTTCGGCGCGCCGACCTGCGGCACGCTCTTGTCCAGGGTGGCCTTGCGGCCGGCGTCGAGCCATATGCGGCTGACGCCGGGGGCGTTGACGGCGGCGCGGGAGCCGGTCGCGCCCCGCGCGGAGCTCGCGCCCCGTGGGTCGGTCAGCGCGGACCACAGCTCCCCGGCTTCCTTCGCCGGGGTCTGGACGGCCTCCGCGTTCAGCGACCTGAGGGCCTTGCGGACGGTGCTGCCGTCCGCCGCGCGCACCTCCTTGCGGGCGGTCGGCGCGGCGCCGTCGTACTGGACGATCACCTTGACGCCGCCGCGCTGGGCGGCGACCGTCTCGGGGCGGGTCAGCTCGGTCAGGTCGAACAGCCGCCGGTCCAGCTTGCCGGTCGCGAGCAGGCGCTCCGCGTCGGCGGGCACCACGTGGGTGCGTCCGCCCGCGGTGCGCACCAGCATGGGGACGTCATGGCGGCCCCAGCCGGGCTCGATGCGGACGGGCTTGCCCTTGGCGTCGATGAACACCCGGTCACCGGTGATCAGCGTGACGTCCTTCAGGGGGCCGGTCGGCTTGCTCGCGCGGACTGGTTCTCCGTCGCCTTTGCCGCCCGGGGACGAGGCGCCGGCCGGGGCGGCCACGCCGGTGGCGAGGGCCGCGACCGCGGTGGCGAGGGCGAGGGCCCCCGTACGGCGGCGGTTCGGCCGCGCCGACGGCTGGGGGGACGTCCCTGCGGACGGTCGGGGGGATTTGTACAAAGGTCTTCTCCCGGTAGAGAGCCGTGCGCCGGCCCGGGCCGCCACGTCCTTGCGGACCAGGGGTTGTGGCTGCCGCGCCCGGGCTCACCAAAGCTGGGGGAACGGGCCCGGGCCGACGCTCGTACCGCATCGCTGCGGTGCTTGCGATCAGCAGTCCACCGGCCCGCGAGTTGTTCAGCAGCCCCGTTCCGTACGGCTAAACAACTGCCATCGTGTGACTGGAGGGGCTCTTGTGGCGGTGCGACGGGACTTCCTAGCGTGGGCGGTGCGTTGATCAGCCGTGGTTCGATCAGTGGTGCGTTGATCGGCAGTGCATTGATCAACGGTGCTTCGATCAACGGTGCCTTGAACGGATGAACGGGGACGGTGTGGGGAGACCGGAGAAGGTGCTCGACCCGGCAGCGGGGCCGGTGCCGCGCTTCGCGGACGGGCTGCGGGCGCTGCGCCGGGAGGCCGGCGGGCTCTCGTACCGGGAACTGGCCCGGCGCACCGGGTACTCGGTGACGGCGCTCTCCCAGGCCGCCGCCGGGGAGAAGCTGCCGACGCTGCCCGTCGCGCTGGCGTACGTCGACGCGTGCGGCGGCGACGCGCAGGAGTGGGAGGACCGCTGGCGCTCCGCCGAGGAGGAACACCTCGCCTGCGGCGCCCGGGACGAGGGCGCCGCGCCGCCCTACCGGGGCCTCGCCCGCTTCGAACCGGAGGACGAAGCCCTCTTCTTCGGCCGCGGACGGCTCACCGACGAGTTGGTGGAACTGGTCGCCGCGCACCGCTTCACCGTCGTCTTCGGACCGTCCGGCAGCGGCAAGTCGTCCCTCCTGCGCGCCGGGTTGATCCCGCGGCTGCGCACCTCGCCCGCCGCCCCGGCCGCCCTGCGGATCTTCACCCCCGGCGAGCACCCGATGCGCTCCCGCGGCGAACTGCTCGTGCCCGCCGCCGGACCGGGCGAGACGTGGCTGGTCGTGGACCAGTTCGAGGAGGCGTTCACGCTCTGCTCGGACGCGGGGGAGCGGGCCGAGTTCCTCGCCGCCCTGCTCGCGGCGCGCCGGGACGACAGCGGGCTGCGCGTGGTGCTGGGCGTGCGCGCCGACTTCTACGGGCACTGCCTGGCCCACCCCGAGCTGGCCGCCGCCGTCAAGGAAGCCGCGCTGCCGGTGGGCCCGTTGACCGCGGCGGAGCTGCGCGAGGCGGTCGTCAAGCCCGCTGCCGCCGCCGGGCTCGTCGTCGAACGCGCCCTGACCGCCCGCCTGGTGGAGGAGGTCGCCGGCGAGCCCGGCAGCCTGCCGCTCCTCTCGCACGCCCTGCTGGAGACCTGGCGCAGGCGGCGGGGCCGCACCCTGACCCTGGAGGGCCACCGCGCCGCGGGCGGGCTGCACGGCGCCATCGTGCAGACCGCCGAGGACCTGTACGCCCAGCTCACCCCCGACCAGGCCGACGAGGCCCGCCGCATCCTGCTCAGCCTGATCACCCCGGGCGACGGCGTCCCGGACACCCGCCGCCCCGTCGGGCGCCCCGAACTCGTCCCGCACGGGCCCGGATCCGACGCCCACACCGTCCTCGACCGGCTGGCCCGCGCCCGGCTCGTCACCCTCGACCGGGACACCGTCGACCTGGCCCACGAGGCACTGATCACCGCCTGGCCGCGGCTGCGCGGCTGGATCGACGAGAGCCGCGAGCGGCTGCGCCGCCACCGGCGCCTGGCCCAGGCGGCCCACAACTGGCAGGCCCGCCGGCGCGACGGCGGAGCGCTGCTGCGCGGCGGCGAGTTGGACGAGTTCGAGTCCACCTTCGCCGCGCGCCGGCACCGACGGGAGCTGACGCCGCAGGAGTCGGAGTACCTCCGGGCCAGCAGCACGGCCCGCAGCCGGTCCCGGTGGGGGCGCCGCGCGGTGGTCGCCACGCTGGCGGTGCTCGTCGTGCTCGCCGTGGTGGCGGTGGACACGGCCTGGCGGGAAGGGCGCACCAGCCAGCGCCAGCGCGAGGAGTCGGCCGCCCGGCGGATGGCGTCGCTGGCGCAGGGCGTGCGGGCGGCCGATCCGGTGCTGGCGATGCAACTGGGCCTGACCGCATGGCGGCTGAAGCAGACGACGGAGACCCGCTCGGCCCTGCTCGGCGCGTTCACGCAGCCGGAGACCGACACGTACGACGTGCCGGACGGGGCCGAGACGGTGGACTACGGCAACGCCTCGGCCCCCCTCCGCCTCAGCTCGGACGGGCGCACGGCCGTCACCACCGACGTGTCCGGCATACGGGCGTGGGACGTCACCACGCACAAGGCGCTCGGGCCGCTGGTCCCGCTCGACGACCGCACCTCGGTGGCGGGGATCACTGCGGACGGGCGCACGGCGGCCCTCAGGACCTGGGGCGAGAGCCCGCCGAAGTACGACGTCCAGGCGTGGGACCTGGTGGCGGGCAAACCGGTCGGCGCCCCGTTGCGGACGAACAAGTGGGGCGTCGCCTACGCACCCGACAGCCGCACCTTCGTGGAGACGAAGATCGACTCCAGCGGGGGCAGCCTGACGCTCCGGGACCTGCGCACCGGGCGGGTGGTGTTCGAGCGGTCGACGGGCACCGGCCCGATGTGGGCCATGAGCCCCGACTCCCGCCTGCTGGCGCTGTGTCCCGAGTGGCCCGACGACCGCAGGCGGGTGGAGCGGGCGCCCCTGCAACTCTGGGACGTCCGCGAGGGCCGCAAGCTGCCGGTGACGTGGCGCGGCGCCTGCGCCGCGGAGAGTCCCCAGTTCACCGGGGACGGCGACACCCTCATGGCGCGGTCCGCCGACGGGCTGCGCTTTTGGGACCCGGCCACCGGGCGGGAGCGCGCCCGGATCCGGCACGCCCTCCTGACCGAGGCGGTGACCAGCTCCGACGGGCGGTTCGTGGTGGCGGCGGACAGCCGCGAGATCCTGCTCTGGCGGCTGTCAGCACCCGGGAAGCCGGTGTTCCGCTTCCCCCTCGCCAACGAGGTCCCCACCGAGTTGCGGGTCGACACGGCGGCCGGGGTGATCCGCTACGTGACCAAGCGCCACCGCATGGACACCGTCGTGCGCACCGTCTCCTACGGGCACGCGATCAGCTCCGCGTGGAGCCGCGAACCGTCCGGCAAGGGCGTGTTCAGCCGGGACGGCCGCACCCTCGCGGTCGAACGCCGCCGGGGCAGCACGTCCTTCGTCGAGGTGTACGGAGTTCCGGACGGCCGCCGGATCGCCCGCACCCCCGGGGTCCGGTGCGCGAAGGGCGAGAACGCCGTACTCGGAATGGACTGCCACACCCTGCTCGCGCTCAGCCCCGACGGCCGGACCCTCGTGCACGGCAGGACGACCCTGCACGGGACCGAGGAGCCCGCGGAGTTCCGCAACCCCACCCTCTGGGACGTACGGACCGACGCGCCCGCCCCGCCGCTGGTGGACCCCCGACCGCCCCACTCGGCGAAGCTGCCCATGACCGGGCTCGCCTTCACCGCGGACGGACGGTCCCTGCTGATCACCCGGTACGGCATGGACGCCCTCGACATCTGGGACCTGGACCGGCGGCAGCGGGCCCGGCCCGACACGCAGTCCACGTCCCACGCCACGGTGTCCGGCGCCACCACCGACCACCCGCACCGGCTCCTGGCGCGCCCCGACGGCCGCCTGGTCGTCACGCCCCGGTACCTCTTCGACATGCCGTCGGGCCTGACGGCGGCGCGCAGCCCCAACCTGGACGACGCCAGCGCGTTCGCCTTCAGCCCGGCCGGGGACCGGCTGGCGGCCGGGGACAGCGCGGGCGGGGTGACCCTGTGGGACGGCGACGTCCGCAAGCGGCACGGGGCCCTGGTCGGCACGCAGAACGCGGCGCGCCGGGGCACGGTCGAAGCGGTGACGGCGCTGGCCTTCTCGCCCGACGGCGGGACGTTGGCGCTGGCCGGCGACAGCGGCACGCTCCAGCTCTGGGACGTGGCGTCGGGCCAGCCGCTGGGTTCGCCGCTGCCGACGCCGGGCGACCGCGTGGTGGCGGTGGCCTTCACCGCCGACGGCCGCACGGTGCACAGCGTGGGCGCGTACAGCGGCATCCAGGCCCATGCGGTCGACCCGGGGCGGCTGACGGCGGCCGTCTGCAAGCGCGCCGGGGGCGGACTGTCGCGGGAGGACTGGCGCACGTACCTGCCGGACGTCCCGTACCGGCAGGTGTGTTGACGCTCGGGAGGCGCAGGCAGGCAAGCGGGCAGGCGGGCAGACGGGCGCGACACCGGCGCTCAGGACGGGCTCAGGAGCCGAACGGGACGGCCTTCGCCGGGTCCGTGTGCCAGCTGCTGACGACCGGCCTGTCCACCAGGACGCTGTCGATGGCGAGGGAGACCGGGTCCGGGTCGCCCTTGGCCACGGCGACGACCATCGAGGCGAACTCGACGCCGTGGTCGTCGTTGGTGGTCTTCGGGTTGACGCCGGCGTACGCCGTCTTGCTGCCGCTCAGCGTGATCGGCGCCCCGGCGGACTGCTCGGCGGGGCCGGCCTCGATGCCGTCGGAGCCGAAGGCGACGACCGGGAGGTCCGCGGGCAGCACGCAGGTGATGCCCTTCTGGGCCCGGACGCTGATCTCGTCGTACCCGCCGGCCTGGGACTTCGCGGTGACCTTCCAGATCAGGTCGTTGCTGCCGCACACCTGCCCGTAGCCGTCCTTGCCGCCGCCGGCGGCCTGCGGCGCGGAGCCGTCCTTGCCGCCTTCGGCCTCCTTCGCGCCGCCCTTCGCGTCGGACTGCGCGCTGCCGCCCCGGTCGGCGGCGGGCGCCGAGCCCGTGTCCCCGGTCTTCTGCTCCGAACTCTGCTCCGTACCGGCGGCCTTGGTCGGGGCGGAGGACGCCCCGTCGTCCTTCTGGCAGGCGGTGCTGAGCAGTCCGACGGTCAGGACGGAGGCGAGGGCGATGGCGCTGCGCAGGGACTTCTTCATGGGGAGGCACGTCCTTCTGGCTCGTGGGTGAGTTCTCGACGCGGTGCTCTCCCCCGTAGCCCTGTGGGCACGGGTGGGGGAGGACCCCCGGCGTCGTCGCCGTTGTCCATGAGCATGCCGCCTCCAGCCGCCGTCCGACCGGTATCGCACCTGGTCATGACGGGGCTGTGAAGCCGCTGTGACACGGTCACGCGCTGTTCACAGGCCCGTCCCCGCGGCCCCCCGGCGCCGACTTCAGGGGATGAGGGCCTTCGCCAGCGCCCGCCACTGGGCCTGGAGGGAGGCGTCGGAACCCGTCGGCTGGACGACGAGGACGACCTGGTCGGCGCCGGCTTCGAGGTGTCGGCCGACCCGGGCGGCGACGGCGTCGACGTCGCCCCACGCGACGAGTCCGTCGATCATCCGGTCACTGGTCTGCGCGATGTCCTCGTCGGTGAACCCCATCCGGCGCAGGTTCTGCGGGTAACCGCCGACCCGGCTCAGGAAGCTGATCGGCTCACGGGCCGCGTCCCGGGCCCGCTGCGGGTCCTCGTCGAGGACGACGTACTCCATGACGATGAGCTTCGCCTCCGCGCCGAGCACCTGCCGGGCCTGCGCGGTGAACTCCGGGGTGACCAGCAGGGGCAGCGCGCCGGCCGCGCGGTCCCGGGCGAGCTCCAACATCCGCGGGCCCAGGGCCGACAGCACGCGGGAGTCGGCCGGGACCGGCGGGTCGGCGGCGTCCAACTCGTCGAGGAAGGCGTTCATCGTGCGCAACGGACGGGCGCCGTGCGCACCGCCGAGACCGGTGATCAACCGCCCGGGGTCGACGGCCTCCACGTCGCGGCGCAGCGCGACCACGTCCGCGGGCGAGTACACCTGCGCGGGGATGATCGCGCTGCCGACGGGGACGGCCCCGGTCGCCCGGACGACGTCCCGCAGCGGGTCCAGGGTCGCCAGTTGGCCGCCGACGACCCAGAGCGCCGAGTAGCCGAGGTCCTCCAGCAGGGCGGCGTCGTCGAGGTGGCCGCCGTCGGCGCGTACGTCCAGGGTGACGCCGACGGGGCCGAGGCCGTCCAGGGCGAGCTTGGTCATGGGGTGTGCCGCCTTCCGCTTCCGCGAGGGGTCCGTGTCGTAGGGCCGCGACGCTATTTCCTGAACCTGACTTGAGGTCAACGGCGGGCTGCGGCCGGGCCGCGAGGTGCTCGTACGGACGCCGCTGGGTGCCGTACACGGGCCGCCCGATGCCCCGTGTGCGGCGATATGCACTGTTACGATCCCCCGTTGACACCTCCACTGCCCGTGGCGGCCCGATCCGCGGTCGGGGTCCGCCGCCGATCCGGAGAGCCCGTGCCCCGCATTCGTCTGCCCCGCGTCCGTCGCCAGCGCTCGGCCCGCCCCCCGGACACCGTCGAGCCGCCGAGCACCGCAGAGCTGCTGATCGGCGTGGTCGTGGTGACGCTGCTGGTGATGGCGCTCGGCTCGGTCGCCAACTCGGTGGTGTGGCTCGTCGGGTTCATGGTGTTCCTGCCGGGCGCGGCGTCGGCGCTGTGCACCGTGCGGCAGACCGTGATGGTCTGCGTCTGGACCACCTTCGTGGTCGCCGTCGTGGTGCTGGTGCCGGTCGACGGCGCCGCGACGGGGCTGGACCGGGTGCTGATCGTGCTGATCACCGTCTGCCTGGGCGTCGCTTCGGTGTACGCCTGCCACCGGCGCATCTGGCGGGAGCGCGAGATGCTGCGGCTGCGCTCGGTGGCCGGCGCGATGCAGCGGCAGATCCTGGTGCCCCTCCCGTTCGGCACCGCGGACGTGGTCGTCGACGGCCTGTACGAGCCCCTACAGGAGGACCGGCTCGTCGGCGGCGACGTCTACGACGTCGTGGAGTCCCCCTGGGGCACCCGGGTGCTGATCGGCGACGTGCAGGGCAAGGGGCTGCCGGCGGTCGGCGCCGCGTTCGCCGTCATCGGCGCGTTTCGCGCGGCGGCGCGGCGGGATCGGGAGCTGACCGCGGTGGTGGACTTCCTGGACGCCTCCGTCACCTGGCACAACGTCCGCGCCGAACGGGCGGGCGACGACGAGCGGTTCGTCACCGCGCTCGTCGTCGACATCGGCCCGCGGGGGGATGCGCGGGCGGTCAACTGCGGCCACGTCCCGCCGTACCTGCTGCACGGTGGCGCCGTGACCGAGCCGCGGCTCACCTCCGGCCTCCCCCTCGGACTCACCTCGCTCACCGACGAGCCGGTGACGGTCGACGCGTTCCCGTTCCCGCCGGGCGCGGTGCTGCTGCTGAGCACGGACGGCCTGATGGAGACGCGTGCCGCGGACGGCACGTTCTACCCGGTCGAACGCGAACTGTCGCGCCGGGCGCGCCTGCTGCCGGACCTGCTGCCGGCCGCGCTGTGCGCCGACGCCCGTGCCTTCGCCGGCGGCGGCGGCCAACAAGACGACGTGGCCGTCCTCACGGTCCACCGCGCCCCCCGCCCGACCTAGTGCCCCTCCCGGCAAGCTTTGCCCTGTCGTCCCGTCCGGCACGCACCCTCGCCGCGTTGGCCGAAACCCCTGGTAGGCCCCCTGTGCCCTGCGGGCACGGGAGGTACCCCCACCGCTACCAGAGCTTCCGGCCGCCTTGCGATCGCACGCACCGGACGACACTCCTCACGGGCAAACATTGCCGGTCACGGCACTAGCCCGCTTCTGATAGATCTTGCTGGGCTCGCGTGCCCTGCGGGCCCGCCCCCGGGACCTCGCCGTAGCGCCTCAGGAGCATTGGCCCCTGCAGCCCACCGCCGGTGCTCGCGGCCCACCTCGTCGCCGCGGCGCTCGGCTACCGGCTGCTGCGCCGCCGCGGGCGTACGCCGGCGAGCGAGCGCCCCGACGCCGTACGCCCCGTGCACGACAGGGCGCCCGGGCACCCGGGGTACGAGCAGGTGACCGAGCACCCCGAGGTCAGTCCGTGAACTCCGCCGGCCACGTACGGTCCAGACAGCAGCGGACGAAGTCCTGCACGACGGGACCGCTGTCGCGGGCCCAGGCGACGCCGACCTGACTGGGGCTGACGCCGGAGACGGGGCGGTAGGCGACGCCGGGGCGGGCGTAGAAGCGGGCGGCGGACGCGGGCGCGAGGGCGACGCCGTACCCGTTGGCGATGGCGCTGAGCCAGTCGTCCGGCTGGTCGGTGACCGCGCCGATGCGGACCGGCCGGCCCTCGCGCTCGTCGGCGGCCAGCCAGAGGTCCCGCCACCAGTCGGTCTCCTCCGGCGCGGCCACGAACGGCTCGTCCCACAGGTCCCGGAAGCGGATCACGTCCTGCGCGGCCAGCGGGTGCCCTTCGGGGAGCGCCACCCAGCGGGGCTCGGTGAACAGCACCGCCGTGCGCAGGGCGTCCTGGCCGGGGAAGGGCAGCCGCAACAGGGCCACGTCGACGTCGCCTTCGGCGAGCCCCGCGCTCGGGTGCGACCAGGTGGCCTGCCGCATGTCCACCCGCCAGCCGGGCCGCCGCCGGGTGAACTCCGCGATGATCCGCGGCGTCGCCTCGTTGGCGGCGCTGGCCAGGAAGCCGACCCGGAGCACCCGGCCCGCCAGGCTCGCGGTGCCCTTCGTCTCCCGCAGCGCCCGGTCCCAGTCGGCCAGCAGGTCGGGCACCCGCGCGGCCAGGGCGCGACCCGCTTCCGTGAGGGCCATGCCCGTACGGGACCGGGTGAACAGCCGCACCCCGAGTAGCGCCTCCAACTGCTTGACCTGCTTGGTCAGCGCCGGCTGCGACACGAACAGCCGCTCCGCGGCGCGGGTGAGGGTCCCCTCCTCCGCCACGGCGACGAAGGAGCGCAGCAGCCGGGTGTCCACATCCATGCCTCCAGGTTATAGATGCAGGTATTGGACGCCGCGGAAGAGCTCGGGAAGCCTTGTCGAAGAGAGCGCACCGGCCCCGCCGAACGTTGCGGCCGGCGGGGCCGGAAGCGCAGCGTTGCGCTCGACCCGGAACACATGGAGAGACGAGGCAGGCACATGTCCACCGCCTACGTGATCATCACCGTCATCACGGCCCTGGCCACCGTCGGAAACGTCGTCATGGACTTTGCCAACCCCAAGTACGTCCAGGCCAACGCGGCCGAAGTGGGGGTCCTCCCGAACTGGATACCCTGGCTCGCCGCGCTCAAGGGCGCCGGAGCCGTCGGCCTCCTCGCCGGGCTCCTGGGCGCCCCGGCCGTCGGCCTGGCCGCCGCGACGGGGCTCGTCCTGTTCTTCGTCGGCGCGGTCGCCGTGCACGTCCGCGCCGCCGTCTTCCACAACATCGCCTTCGCCGGCAGCTACCTCGCCTTGTCCGTGGCGACCCTCGCCCTCACCGCCGCGCGCTAGGCCCGCGGTCTCGCCGTGCGGCGGGCTGTTCGCGCAGTTCCGCCCCCTCGGCCCCAGAGGGCCTGGGGGGACCCCCAGCGCCCCTAAACCCCCACCTTCAGCCCGCAGGCAAGTGACTGGGGCAGCACAACAGGGGCGCGGGGAACTGCGCGACAAGCCCACCACCGGCCGGTAGAGGCCAATGCTTCCGCGGGGTTACGGCGAGGGCAGTTAGGGGCGCTGGGGGTCCCCCCAGGCCCTCTGGGGCCGAGGGGGCGGAACTGCGCGAGCAACCACCACCGGCCGGTGGAGACCAATGCTCCCGCAGGGTTACGGCGGGGTGTCAGGCGCGCGGCCCGCAGGGCACAGCGCGGGGAACTGCGCGACAAGCCCCCCACCGGCCGGTGGAGGCCAACGTTCCCGCGGGGCTGCGGCGGGAGTGTCAGGCGCGCGGCCCGCAGGGCACAGCGCGGGGAACTGCGCGAACAACCCACCACCAAGCCGCAGAGGCCATCGTCCCCGCCCCACCAAACCCCACCCCCCCCTCAAAAGTTCCACTGGTCGAGCAGCGCGTCCGCCAGGTCCGGGCCGCCTTCGGGGGCGCCGGGGCCCTCCAGGGCCTGTTCCGTCCAGATGACCTTGCCCCAACTCGTGTAGCGGGTGCCCCAGCGCACCGCGAGCTGTGCGACCAGGAACAGCCCGCGCCCGCCCTCGTCCGTGGTCGCCGCCCGCCGCATGTGCGGTGCCGTGTTGCTGCCGTCGAAGACCTCGCAGATCAACGACGAGCTGTGGATCATCCGTACGGTGATGGGCTGCGCCGCGTAGCGCACCGCGTTCGTGATCAGCTCGCTGAGGATCAACTCGGTGGTGAAGACGATGTCTTCGAGACCCCAGGCGCGGAGCTGGGCGGCGCACTCCGCCCGTACGGCACCGACGGCGGCGGTGTCCGACGGCACGCGCCACTCGGCGATCCGCTCCGGTGCCAACCGGTGGGTACGGGCCACCAGCAGCGCGACGTCGTCCCGCGGCTGCGCTCCCGGCAGTGCGGCCAGCACCGCCCGGCAGGTCTCCTCCGGGTCCAGCTCGGGCCGGTCGGCGACGGCGTCCCGCAACAGGCCGATGCCGACGTCGATGTCCCGGTCCGGGCGCTCGACCAGCCCGTCCGTGTACAGCACGATCCGCGCCCCCTCGGGCAGGTGGAGCAGGGCCGTCTCCACCGGTAGCCCGCTGCCGGTGCCCAGCGGGGGAGAGACGGGGACGTCCGGGACGTGGACGCTGCCGTCGGGGTGCACCACCACGGGCGGCGGATGGCCGGCGCGCGCCATGACGCAGTCGCCGGTGATCGGATCGTAGATCGCGTAAAGACAGGTCGCACCCGTCACGTTGGGGCCCTTGTCGGCCGGGGTGCGCTCCTGGTCCATCCGGTCGACCAACTCGTCCAGGTGGCCCAGGATGTCGTCCGGCGGCAGGTCGAGCGCGGAGAAGTTGTGCACCGCGGTCCGCAGCCGCCCCATCGTGGCCGCCGCGTGCAGCCCGTGGCCGACGACGTCGCCGACGACGAGCGCGACCCGGGCGCCGGGCAGCGGGATGACGTCGAACCAGTCGCCGCCGACCCCGGCCTGCGCCGGCAGGTAGCGGTACGCGACCTCCACCGACTCCTGGACCGGGAGGTAACGCGGCATCAGGCTGTGCTGGAGCGTGACGGCCATGGTGTGCTCGCGGGTGTAGCGGCGGGCGTTGTCGAGGGAGACCGCGGCGCGCGCCGCGACCTCCTCCGCGAGCGCCAGGTCCTCCTCGTCGAACGGCGCGGACCGGCCGGCGCGCCAGAAGCAGACCGCGCCCAGCAGCGTGCCGCGGGCGGTCAGCGGGGCGGAGATCAGCGAGTGCACCCCGTACTCGACGAGCCGTTGGGAGCCCTTCGGGTCCTGCGCCCGCCACGCGCCGTCGGCGCGCAGATCGGGCTGGAGGACGGTGCGGCCGGTGGCCATGCCGCGGGCCTGCGGGGTGGTGGCGTCGAACACGACGGGCGTGCCCTCCGGGTAGAACGGGGCTTCGTCGTCGACGCCGGCGGTGACGGCCCGGCGCACCTCGCCGTGGGTGCCGTGGATCTCCTCGCCGCGCAGCACGGCGTCCGCGAGGTCGACGGTGACGAAGTCGGCGAACCGGCCGACGGTCGTCGCCGCCAACTCCCGCGCGGTCCGCCGCACGTCCAGCGTGGTGCCGATGCGCATGCCCGCCTCGTACACGACCTGGAGGCGCCCCTGCGCGGCCTCGGCGCGCCCCGACATCGCCAGCAGTTCGCTGGTGTCCCGTACGGTCGCGACCCGGCCGGCCGGCCCGTTGGGGCGCCCGGCCGAGCCCTTGCCGGCCTGCTCGGTGGGCCGCTGGCTCACCGCCAGCGTCCGGTCCCGCACCTCGAACAGCTCGTCCGTCGCCTCCCGCCCCGACACCAGCAGGTCCGCGACGCCCGGAGGCAGTTCCAGCTCGGCCACCTCCCGCCCTTCGGCGTCCTCGGGCAGGTCCAACAGCCGGCGCGCCTCGTCGTTCGCGAGCCGCAACCGGCCGTCGCCGGCGACGATGAGGACGCCCTCGCGCACCGAGTGCAGCACCGCGTCGTGGTGTTCGTACAACCGGGTGATCTCGGTGGGCCCGAGCCCGTGCGTCTGCCGCAGCAGCCGCCGGCTGAGCAGCGCGGCCCCGCCGATGCTCAGCAGCACCGCGCCGCCGGCCGCGCCCAGCACCGCGGGGAGCTGCTCGCGGGCGGCGGACTGGATGCGGGCGACGGTCACCCCGGCCCCGACCGCCCCGACGATCGTCCCGTCCGGGCCGCGCACCGGCACGTACGCCCGGACCTGCGGCCCCAGGCTGCCCACCCACTCCTCCACCACGGTCTCCCCGGCGAGCAGGGGCTCCAGGTTGGCGGTGGACCGCTTGCCGATCTTCTCGGTCTGCGGGTGGGTGAGCCGGGTGCCCTCCCGGTTGACCACGACGAGGAAGTCCACCCCGGCGCCCTTGCGGGCCTCCGTGGCCCGCGGCTGGAGCACGGCGGTCGGATCCGGCGAGACGATCGCGGCGGCGGTCCCCGGCGCCTTCGCGAACCCCTCCGCGAGCGCGAGCGACCGGCTGCCGGCCTCCTGGTTGCTCTCCTGCCGGGCCATGACCAGCAGCAGTACGACGGCCCCGAGCGCGAGCAGCAGCACCACGACGAGTTGGAGCACGAACATCTGCCCCACCACGCTCCGCAGCCCGAACACGGACCGGGCCCCACCACCATCCGCCCCGAAGGAGCGCTCGGTACCCGTCATGCACCTTTTCTACCTGGATGACACGTCCCCCCGCTCCCGATGCGCGCTTGTCGGGGGGTGGGCGTCGGTTCGCCCGTTCGGCGGGTGCGGGCGGGGCCCCGCACCGATGCGGGGCCAGCGGGCCGGGGTCGGATATTCGGTGTTCTGCCGACCGCACGAGGATGCACGATGGCACGCATGACTCAGCCTGCTCCCGTACTGCCTGCTCCCGTACTGCCCACTCCCGTACTGTCCACGGCCCGCCTGCGGCTGCGCCCCTTCACCGACGCCGACGCGGACCACCTCTTCGCGCTGCACAGCAGCGCCCACCTGATGCGCTACTGGGACTCCCCGCCGTGGACGGATCGCGCTCGCTCCGCGCGCTTCATCGCTCGGTGCGGGCAGATGGCGGACGAGGGCACCGGCGCACGCGTGGCCATCGACCGCGCGTCTGACGGCGCCTTCGTCGGCTGGTGCGGGCTGACCTCATTCGACCCGGAGAACCGCAGCGCATCGTTGGGCTACATCCTCGACGACGCGATGTGGGGCCACGGCTACGCGACGGAAGCCGCGCACGCCGTGCTGCGGTGGGCGTTCGACGCCTTGGACCTGAACCGGGTCCAGGCCGAGGTCGACACGCGCAATCCCGCATCCGCCCGGGTCCTGGAGAAGGTCGGATTCCTACGGGAAGGCACACTGCGGGAGGACTGCGTCGTGAACGGCGTGGTGTCCGACTCATGGGTGTTCGGGCTGCTTCGGCGAGAGTGGCAGCCGTCCCCCGCGCCGATCCCGGGTGCGAGTAGTTGAGGCAGCTCCGGGTCGGTGCCGCTGCCGGGACTGGTGATGCGGGCACGGACCGGGCGGCGGGGCCCGGGCCCGATGACCCGCGCGTCGTCCGGTGAGGCGGCTTCCGTTGGCGGCGGCCTGCTGGTCCTCCAGGTCTTCTCCCGGATGTGGTTGACGGGCTCGGGGTGCGCGGATTGCGGTCGCTCACCCCGCTCCGGCGCATGCCTCCGCCTCTGCCAGGTACCGCGCCACCGGGCCCAGGGTCAGCATTCCGCTGGCGGCGCCGGCGTGTTCTGCACGGGCAGCACGCAGGGCAGCCGCAGCGTGCGCGGCGATTCCGCGCTCGCTGAGGCGTACGGCGGTGTGGGCGGTCAGGCACCACAGCGCCTCCTGCATGTGGTCACGCGGTGGTTCGGGCGCTGTGGCGAGGGTGGCACGGGCCTCTTCGACCCGGTCCTGGGCGAGGAGCACGAGGGGCCGTGCCCAGGGGCGGTACGGGCCCCAGTCCAGGTGGGGGTCGGTGGGCGCGGGCCGGTCGTGCAGCAGGCGCAGTCCCAGGAGGGCGAGCGGGAACAGGCCGCGGTGCAGCCCCGGCATTCCGGCCGTTCGGAGGGCCTCCTCGGCGGCGCGGTAGTGCGCTGCGGCCGTGGCGGCGGTCGGTCCGCCGGGTTCGGTGCTGCGGGTGGCTGTGGCCCGGGCCCGGAACCATCGGGTGAGGACGCGGACGAGGGGTGCCTCGTTGGTGGCGGCGAGCTGTTCGGCGGCCTCGGCGTGCGAAGTTGCGGCGTCGAGGTCGCCGAGGGCCGAGGCGGATTGCAGGCGGACGAGCCGGCCGAGTACGGCGAAGTTCGGCAGCTCGTGCCGGGTGGCCAGATCGAGGATCTCGGCGCCGATCCCGTCCCGGGCCGCCGCGAGCCCGGGGCGGGTGAAGGACTGGAGGAACACCCCGTTGAGGGCGAACGCCAGCAGGGCGGGATCGCCCAGGTCCCGTGCCAGGGCCTCGGCCTGCCGTGCCGCCTGCTGCGCGCGCCTCAGCTCGGTCCCGGACAGATCGGCGCTGCGGCTCTCGACGGCGACCGTGGCCAGGAGGCGGGCGGGCAGGTCGGCGGGGCCGTCGGGGGCGAGTGCGGTGAGCGTGCGTTCGGCGGCCGCGACGACGGCGCGGGACTGTTCGGGATCGTCGGCCCGGCTCCAGATGGCGGGCACGTCGTAGGCGCCGATGATTCTGGCGGTCAGGGTGACGTCCCCCGTGCGTTCCGCCGCCTGGACGGCGGCGAGGCGGTCGCGCCGCGAGTGGACGAGGGCGTCGCCGCCCGCCAGGGCGAGGGTGCGGGCCAGGTCCACGGTGGTGCGCGGGCCGAACCGGGCACCAGGGCCGGTCCACGCGGTACGTGCGCCTTCGAGGGGCGCTGACCCGTTGAGGATGTCCGTCTCCAGGCGCTGGAGGTCGGCGCTGGGATCGAGCCCGAGTTGATCGACGAGCATCGCGCGGGCACGGCGCAGGGCGGCCAGCGCGTCGGCCTGGCGGCCCGCGCGGTACAGCGCGCGGGCAAGCAGCCCCCAGGCCGGCTCGCGCCACGGGTGTTCGGCGACGTGGGCACCCAGTTCGGCGACGAGATCGGCCCCTTCCCCGGAGTCGAGGAGGATGCGGGCACGCAGTTCCACCCCCTCCAACCTCAACTCCTCCAGCCGGGTCCGCTCGCGCTGCGCCCATGCGGAGTCGGGCACATCGGCGTAGGCGGGTCCGCGCCAGGCCGCGAGTGCCGCGCCGAGGTCGGTCACCGCGTCGGGGTTGCGCCGGGCGCCGGCCAGGGTGTCCTGGAACCGATGGACGTCCACGTCCTCACGCGGTAGGCGCAGCGCGTAGCCGGGGCCTTCGGTGACGAGTACGCGCGGTGGATTGCGGGGCGGCCGGTCGGGTTCGAGGGCCCGGCGCAGCGCGGCGACGAACGTACGCAATGCGCCCACGGCGCGGGCCGGTGGATCGGTCCACAGGTCGTCGACAAGGGTGTCGGTGGTGACCATCCGTCCCTCCGCGGCGACGAGCCGGGCGAGTACCTCACGATGGCGTGGCCCGCCCAGGTCAACCGGGCTGCCGTCGTCACGGACGGCCCGCACGGCACCCAGTACGTCGATTCGCATCCCCCCATCCTCCGCGCCGTGGGACCACTGCGCCCAGCCGTGCTGATCGGTTGCTCATCGGCGTCGCCCACGCTGTTCCCGTCCATCCACCGCCCCGAGGAAAGGGCCTTTCATGACGCTCACGATTCCCGGCTTCGACCACGTCAGCCTGCCCGGCACGGACGGTGTGGAGCTGGTCGCCGCTGTCGGCGGCAGCGGTAGCCCGGTCGTGCTGTTGCACGGCTTCCCCCAGACCCACCTGATGTGGCGACACGTCGCCGAGCGGCTCGCCGACGAGCACACGGTGATCTGTCCTGACCTGCGGGGCTACGGCGCCAGCGACAAGCCGGCGGCCACCGACCCCCATGTGTACGCCAAGCGCACCATGGCCGCCGACGTCGTGACCCTGGCGGCGGCGCTCGGCCACGAGCGCTTCGCCCTCGTCGGCCACGACCGGGGTGCCCTGGTCGCCTTCCGGGCGGCGCTGGACCACCCCGAGACCATCACGCACCTGGGCATCCTCGACATCGTGCCGACGCTCGACATGTGGAACGTCCTGCACGGCACCTCGGCGGCGGTCGGCTACCACCTCTTCCTCATGGCGCAGCCGCCGGGCCTGCCGGAGGCGATGATCGCGGGCAGCGCGGACGCCTTCTTCGGCTCGTTCCTCGACGCCTGGGCCAACGACCCGACCACCATGACCGAGGACGTACGTGCCGAATACCTGCGGGCGAGCGCCGCGGCAGTGCCGTCGATCGTCGCGGACTACCGGGCCTCGGCGGGCATCGACGTCACGCACGACCGGGCGGATCTGGACGCCGGGTCGCAACTGGCCATGCCCGTGACGGTCGTCCAGCAGGACTGGGGCGCACAGTTGGGCTACGACGCCGCCGGGGTGTGGCAGGCGTGGGCGCCGGACCTGGACCACCGGCTGACCCGCGCCGGGCACTTCATGGCCGAAGAGGCACCCGACGAGATCACGGCGGCGATCCAGGACCTACTGGCCCGCTGAGCCTCCTGCTCCCGACTCGTCGGCGATCAGCATTCTCTTCTTGCGCTGGGTACCCAGGCGGTGCCGCCCGGCCTGCACGGGCCCCCGCGGTGGTGGTGCGGGGTTGGTCGTCAGACCGTGCCGTTCTTGACGCCCGTGACGAAGGTGGCGAAGGCGGCGGCGGGGACGCGGAGGACGGGGCCGGCCGGGACCTTGGAGTCACGGACGGGGACGACGCCGGTGGCGGACGCGTGCGCGGGGGCCCACTCAACGCACTGACCACCGTTGGCGCTGTGCGAGGACTTGTGCCAGTTGAGGGGTTCGGTCGTGGTCGTCACGGGGTGCCCTTTCGTAGCTGGTCGACTACGGCGACGGGATCCGCCTACGTAAAACGAGGATGCCCCACCGAGCCAGAGAATGGGACTCGGCGGGGCACCCTCGCGTAGCGGTACGGGGTCGGCCGTCAGACCATGCCGCCCTTGACGCCCGCCACGAACGCGGCGAACGCGGTGGCGGGGAAGCTCAGCACGGGGCCGGCCGGGACCTTGGAGTCACGTACCGGGACGATGCCGGTGGCGGACGCGTGCGCGGGGGCCCACTCGACGCAGGCGCCACCGTTGTCGGTGCTGTAGGAGGACTTGACCCACCAGAGCGGGGGGGAGTCGGTCGTGGCCATCACAGATTGCCCTTCCGTAGGTGTTCGATCATGGCGACAGATTCCGCCTGAGAGGCTGCCTCGATCTGTAGCTGATGGTATGCCCTCATCAATGGCAGCACGGAGGTCAGTTCCCGATCCAAGTGGCCATGAGTCTGTGACTCCACGTAGGACATCAGCGAGCGATCGGCCATCGTCAGCAGATAGACCAATCGCCGGAATGGCTTCCGCTCCGCCATGGCGAACGGAGCGATCTGGAGCGAGGTGGTGGATTGCTTGGCGAACTCGGTCAGGCGTGCCAACTGAGCTTCCATGACGGCGGGTCCGCCGATGGGGTTGAGGATGCAGCTTTCGTCCAGCACCACGAAGATGAGCGGTGGGGGTGTCCGCGCAAGCATGGCTTGTTGCTCAATCTGCACGTCGACTCGTTCATCTGCCTGTTCGGGTGTGATGTCCCCCCGTTGCACTGCGGCGTCCGCCAACACGGATGCGTACTCCCGCGTCTGAAGAAAACCAGGGATGACTCCCGTTTCAAACAGCCTGATCTCTGCCGCGCGGCTTTGGTATCCGACGTACTCCGGGTAGCCCTCCAACAAGCTGCCATGCTGCATCTCACGCCACTGACGTTCGAATGTGACGTCCGTGCCCACGAGACCAAAGGCCGCGTCTGCAGCTTTCGCGAAGCGCAAGGAAGGTGCTTTGCGAGTAGTTTCAACTCCTGAAATATGCCCACTGGATACGCTCATGCGCTCGGACAGATCCTCCTGCGTCCAGTTGCGAGCCTCGCGCGAGCTGCGCAGACGTGCACCGAACGCCGCCTGGGGCGATGCCTCCGGGTTCAGATCCTTTCGGTTCACCATGCGTACCCCCAACTGACCTTTCGCAGAAGCCACGTTGATCGAGTTCCGACTCTAGGCCAATCTGACATCGCTTGGTAGTGAAACCGCTACGGAGAGGAGTCGTCATGGTTGGCGAACTCACAGTCGGCGCACTCGCGTACGACACCGTCGAAAAGCGGTGCGGCGTGGTCATGGACGTCCACGGGTCACTGATCGCACTCCGCCCGCGACACGGCGGGATCGAGTGGGACGCCCGCCGGGAGAACGTCCGTACCGCGACGGTGGACGACCGACTCAGGTCCGCACTCACCGAACTGAACGCGAACAGCAGCAGGCCCGCACCCTAAACCCCCACCCGCTCGTAAAGCCCCTTCACCCCCTCAACTCCGTTCTTGCGCAACAGCGTTGCCCTAGCGCTGAAGAGAATTGCGCGAGAACGGCACCGGAGCGAGGTCGCCTCGCTCCAGGTCCCGGCCGCCCCCGAGAGGCACGCCCCTGCCCTCGGGCGGCCGGGACCGAACAACAACCCCCGCCCTCCTCAGGAGGAACCATGATCGAGCGAGGCCGCTACAAAGGCTGGCGTTCCATCCACCCCCTGCCCCAGGACATCACCGTCTCCGCCATCTGCACTCCCTGTGGTGCACAGATGCCGCTCCCGGCAGACGGCGAACGGCACGATCACGACGACGTGGACGAGTGGATGGAGTTCCACCTCCGCCTCACCGGCCACGACCTGTTCACCGAAACCCACCACGAACCGGTCCGCTGGGGCCCACCCACCCCACACCCCGAACACCCCGAGCCCCGCCGATGACGCTCAACGCCGAACCCACCCAACCCATGCCCGACGGCACCCGCATGGTCCGGCTCTGGGACTGCAACGCACCCCACCGCACCATCGTCACCCCCCGCACCGCCTTCACCCGCTTCCTCGGACTCGCCATGGACGACGGATACCGCGACCTCGAAGCCACCGACCAAGAAATGACCACCGCAACCCACCACGAACAAACCACCGTCGACCACCAACACGGCATACTCCCCGACCCACCACCACCCACCCACTTCCCCCTCACCCAGCACGACACCGAACAACACCCCTAACGACGCCCAGCCACACACCGCCCGCCGCAGGTGCCGCCCGGGCTCAGTGCGGGCCGAGGACGGCGTGCATCTCCTGCTGGATGATCTGCTGGAACGGGACGTCGTCGTAGTTGCCGAGGACGACGCCGACCCAGCCCGAGTACGGGTAGATGTTCCAGCTCGCGACGCTGCCGGGGTTGACGCCGGCGCGGCCCCTCACCCACTGGCCGTTGATGATGCTGACGGGCATCGTGTACGTCGCGAACGAGGCGTCGCCGGGAGCCGCCTTCGGGGCGGCGAGGCCGCCGCCCTGTGGGGCGAGCGGGAGCTTGGGCGCGAGGGCGACGTCGACGTACGGACGGTCCAGGAGGGTGCCGTCGGTCAGGGCGTGGGCGAAGCGGACGAGGTCCGGTGCGGTGGCGAAGCCGGCGTCGCCCGGGGGGTCGATGAAGGAGCGGCCGGGGTTCTTGCCGAGCTGGTGCGGATCCGGGCTGCCCTTGTCGAGGTTGCGCACCGCGTCGACGCGGGTGCCGTCGGCCTGCCGCATGTAGGAGTGGGCGATGTGCGGGTCGGTGAGCCACTGCGGCCGGGTGTAGAAGCCCGTACCGCTCATGCCGCACCGCCGGAAGACGTGTTCCTGGACGTAGTCCCAGTACGTCATGCCGCTCACCGCCTCCACGATCAGCGCGGGGATGGCGACCTCCGCACCGGCGTGGTCCGTCGGGGTGCCGGGCACGGACACCAGTTTGGACTGCCGGGCCCACTGCCCGTAGAACTCGCGCACCTCCTCCCGGCTCTGGAAGACGCGTTGCAGGTCCTCGGGCGGGGTGTGCAGGCCGGAGGTGCCGGAGAGGAGGTGGTGAATGGTCACCTGCTCGGCGATGTCCTTGGGGAAGCCGGTCAGGTGGGTGCCGACGGTGTCCCACAGCCGCAGCCTGCCCTGTTGCGCCAGTTGCAGGACGGCCAGTGCGCCGAACGGTTTGCCCGCGGAGGAGAGGTTGAACGCGACGCCCTCGTGGTTGCGGACCCCCTTCTCCTTGTCGGCCATGCCGTAGCTGCGCGACAGCACCGTCCGGCCCCGGTGCGACAGCATCACCACCCCGGAGAACTTGTCTTCGGCGGCCAGTTGCGCCACGTACCGGTCGTAGGCGCCACCGGGCCGGGTCGCAGGCGGGACGGCGTCGGCGTCAGCACCGGCAGCGGTATCGGCCACGGCATCGGCACCGGTGGACGTCGGGGCGGCGTGTCCGGCCCCGGCGCCGATCAACTGTGCCCCGCCGACCGCCATGCCGGCGATTCCGAGGCCACCCCATCCCAACAGCCGCCGTCGGCCGGCATCACGTACGGAATCCGAGTCCACGTTCACGCTCCTCTGCTCGTCAACGAATGTGAGAGTGCGGCGAGTTGGCCACGACGTCACTCAAGAGGGTGGGCCGTTACGGTGGTGTGAGTGACGTGGCAGACGGTGTCCACGCGACGAGTTGGGCAGGAGTGCCGGGCAGGGGCCGGCTGGAGCAGCACGTGCGAGACACGCACGAGACACGTACGAGAACACGGCGGGGGATCTCTTGGTCGTCATCCAGTTCATCTCGCAGTTCGTCGCCATCGGCGGACTCGTCTACCTCGTCCTCGCGCTCCTGGAGCAGCGCAAGTTCTCCGCCGTCAACGCCGCGCGGGCGGTCGCCGTCTCCGAGCTGGCGGACCGGGCGCCGGGGCAGGGGATCAGGTGCGCGGTCCAGGGCGTTGCCGAGCCGGGGTCGGCGGGGCTGCTGACGGCTCCGCTGTCCGGGCAGCCGTGCGTGTGGTTCCTGATCACGGTCAGGGAGAAGTGGCGCACGGTCGAGAAGGACGAGGGGCGCGAAGTCTCCACCCGTCATGACAAGTTGCGGCGCACCGTCGATTCGCCGCCGCAGTTCTGCGTGCGCGACGCCACCGGGCTCGCCGTGGTGAACTTCGCCGGCACGGACGTCGACGAGCCCGAGCAGAGCTACGTACGGACCCTGTCGGCCACGGAGTCACCGGACCCGGAACTGCCGGCGGTGCAGGTCAAGGTCGACCGGGCGAAGCGCGACCACACGATCACCTGGCGCGAGGTCATCGTGCCGCCCGGGCGGACCGTGTACGTGGTGGGCAAGGGGTCGCGGCACCTGGAGACCGGCCACGTCGTCATGGGCAAGCCGGACCGGGGTCCGTTCATCGTGTCCACGCTCCCGGGCGCAGAGTTCAGGGAGCGGACCGTGCAGCGGATGAAGAGCCGTTACCTCAGGGGTGTTTCGCTGTTCGTCGTCGGCGCCGCCGTGTTCGCCGCCATCGAGGTGCTGGTCAACCCGACGTCGTGACGCCCCGGGCCCCCGGCACTCCGAGGGCCCCCGGCCCTCAGGGCGCGTCCGCGGGCGCCTCGGTGCGACGGACCGTCTCCTGGTACCACCGGCCCCAGGTGTCGAGCTGGTCCAAGATGGCGTCGAGCCGATGGCCGACGTCGGTGAGGGTGTACTCCACCCGCGGCGGGACTTCCCGGTACACCGTGCGCGTCACCAGACCGTCGGCCTCCAGCTCCCGGAGCTGGCGGGTCAGCATGCGCTGGGTGACGGCCGGCAGCGCGCGGCGGATCTCGCCGAAGCGGAGGGTGCCCGGGACGAGCTGCTTGAGGATGGCGAGCTTCCAGCGGCCCCCGAGAACCTCCATCGCGGACTCGACCGCGCAGTATTCCGGAGTCTCCTCGACCTTGGTGCGCACGTCTGACCTCCATTGGTATACAGAGTGACAGTAGGGGACAGAAAAGACCGTACTTGCAGCAGGCGTTGGTACCTACTGGACTGGGCGCATGCCAAAAAGTCAAGCGCCCGCAGCCGGCGGCCCACCGACGGAGACCGGCCGGCCGATCCACTCGCCGCAGCGCCGGTGGGTGGTGCTCGTCGTGGTGGCGGGCAGTCTGTTCCTGGCCGGGATCGACCTGACCGTGCTGCACGTCGCCATGCCGAGCGTCAGCCGGGACCTCCAGCCCAGCGCCGCGCAGGTGCTGTGGATCGTCGACGTGTACTCCCTGGCGCTCGCCGCCATGCTCGTCACCTGCGGAACCCTGGGCGACCGGATCGGGCGGCGCCGGATGGTGCTCAGCGGGCTGCTCGCCTTCGGGCTGTCCTCGCTGGCGTGCGCCTTCGCGGCGAACACCGCGCAGTTGATCGCCGCGCGTGCGGCCCTGGGCGTCAGCTCCGCGATGATCATGGCTTCCACGGTGGCGATCATCAGGGTCACCTTCACCGACAACCGCGAGCGGGCCCTCGCGATCGGCGTGTGGACCTCCGCCCACAGCGTCGGCGCGACGCTCGGGCCGCTGATCGGCGGACTGGTCTCCGAGCGGTGGGGCTGGGGGGCCGTCTTCCTGGTGAACGTGCCCGTCGTCGCGGTCCTCCTCGCCGTGGGGGCGCGCGTCATCCCCGAGTCGAAGAACCCCGTGCCCCGGCGCTGGGACGTGCTCAGCGTGGTGCTCTCCGTCGTCGGCCTGGCCGGCGTCGTGTACGCCCTGAAGCAGGCCGGCGAACACGCGGGGATCAACGCCGTCTTCCTCGTCTCCGCACTCGTCGGCACGGTGCTGCTGTACGTGTTCGTACGCCGCCAACGAACGCTCGCGGAACCGCTGTTGGACTTCTCGCTCTTCTCCGAGCGGCGCTTCTCCACCGCCACCGTCTGCGTGATCGGCTGCTTCGGCAGCTACGTCGCCCTACTGTTCTTCCTCACCCAGTGGCTCCAGCAGGTGGGCGGGTACGAGCCCCTGCAAGCCGGGCTCGCCCTGATGCCGCTGGCCGCGGCCAACGCCGTCGGCGCCGTCGCCGCGCCCTGGCTGGCGGGCCGCTGGGGCAACCGCGCGATGCTCACCGCGGCGCTGCTGCTGTTCGCCCTCGCGTACGCGGTCATCGCCACCGTCGGAGACCCGGGCCGGTACGGAACCCTTCTCGCCGCGCTGCTCGCCGCCGGGTTCGGCGCGGGCATCGTGATGACGCTGGGCGCCGACGTCATCATGAGCGCGGCGCAGCCCGAACGGTCCGGGGAGGCCGCCGCGATCCAGGAGACCTCCTTCGAGCTCGGCGCGGGCCTCGGCGTCGCCGTCTTCGGCAGCGTGATGACTCTGGTGTACGGCTCGGTGATCCCGACGGTGCCCGGGCTCGGCCCCGACCAGCAGGAGACGGTGAAGGAGTCGTTCACCGCGGCCCAGGAACTCATGGCGCACCTGCCGTCGACGACGGCGGACGCCGTGCTGGAGGCGGCCCGCCACGCCTACGACCGCGGCTTCACCACGGTGGCGACGATCGCCACGGCCGGGCTGGTCGGCACGGCGACGTTGGCGGCGGTGATGCTGCGGCCGCGCAAGGGCGACGCCGTCTGAGCCCGTAGCGGGCAGCGGGCAGCGGGGGCGGGCAGCGGGGGCGGTAGCCACCTTTTTGTGGGTACTTGGCGGCAGGCGGGCGGCGGGGGAACCTGGTGGTGCAAGGCCGCGGGGCCGGGCGATCGGAGCGGGCGCGACAGGGAGCTGCGGAGGAGGTGTGACGGGTCAGGAAGCCGCGTGCTCGTCGGCGGACTGCTGGGCGGCGAGGGCGTCCAGGCGGCGATAGCCCCAGTCCGACACGGGAGCGAGGGCCTTGGACAGGTCCACGCCGAACTCCGTCAACGAGTACACCGTCTTGAGCGGCAGGACGTCGTGCACCTCGCGGTGCACCAGGCCGTCCGCCTCCATCTCGCGTAGCGCCTGGGTCAGCACCTTCTCGGAGAGCCCGGGCAGCTTCCGACGCAGCTCGCCCGGTCGGCGCGGACCGGATTCGAGCAGCCAGAGCAGGGCCGTCTTCCACTTGCCGTCGATCACCGCGATCGCGGCCGTCACCCCGCACACCGTCGGGTCCTCCGCCCGCACACGCCCCACAGCCACCATCCCCTTTTCATCGAGAACCCTTCCATTCTGCACGGGAGCTGAAGCATGTCCGCACACACTCACGACACCACCCGGTCCGCGGTCACGGTGATCGGACTGGGCCCGATGGGGCGGGCGCTGGCCGCCGCGTTCCTGGCGGCCGGCGTGACCACCACCGTCTGGAACCGCACTCCGGGCCGCGACCGGGAACTGGTCGCCGCCGGCGCGGTGAGCGCCGGGTCCGTCGAAGAGGCCGTCACCGCGAGCGACCTGATCGTGGTGTGCGTGGTCGACTACGACGCGACCGACGCCGTCCTGCGCCGCCCCGAGGTCGAGACGGCGCTCAAGGGCCGCACCCTGGTCAACCTGTCGGCCGACATCCCCGACCGCTCCCGCGAGGCCGGGCGGTGGGCCGCGGAGCACGGCGTGCGCTACCTCGACGGCGCGATCATGACGCCGACCACCACCATCGGCACGCCGCACGGCGTGTTCCTCTACAGCGGTCCGCAGGACCTGTACGAGGAGCACAAGCCCGTACTGGACGCGCTGAGCGGCTCCCACAGCTTCCTCGGCGAGGACATCGGCCGGGCCGCGGCGTTCGACCTCGCGCTGCTGGACATCTGGTGGACGTCGATGACCGGCTACATGCACGCCCTGACCATCGCCCGGGCCGAGGGCATCAGCGCGCAGGAGCTGGCGCCGTTCGCCAAGGGCATCGCGGCGATCCTGCCGCCGTCCTTCGACGAGGCCGCGGTCGAGATCGACAACGACGACTACGTCGCCAAGGTCAACCCGATCACCTCGTCCGCCTCGACGATGGCCCACATCATCCACGCCTCCGAGGCCCGCGGCATCGACGCGAGCGTCATGCGCGCCGCGGAGGGACTGACCCGCCGGGCGATCGGACTGGGCCACGGCGGCGACGAGCTGACGCGCCTGTCGGAGGTGATGGGGCGCCACCTCTGAGGATCCGTGCGACGGGGGCGGGCCGGGCCGGGGTCCGCCCCCGATCGTCGGCGGTCCGTCCCCGGCTGGTCGGCGGTCCGTCCCCGGTGATCGGTGATCGGTGATCGGTGATCGGTGATCGGTGGTCCGGCCTCGGTGATCGTCGGTCCGTCTCCGGTGGACCGTGACGCGTCAGAACCGCGATGCGTCAGAACGCCGAGTGCGTGGTGGTCGGCCTGCGCAGCCTCACATCCGGGACCGCAGCACGTCGACCTCACAGCCCGGCGCGAACGCGTCGAAGCCGTGCTCGACCAGCCAGCGGACCCCGAGCAGGCTGCGCAACGACCACCAGGCGCGGATCACGTCGAGGTCGACGTCGGCGGCGCCGTAGCCGGCGACGACGTCGTCCAGGTGCTCTTCGTGCCCGAGCGTCAGGGTGGCGAGGTCGAACAGGGCGTCGCCCGGGCCCGCCTCGGACCAGTCGATGATCCCCGTGACCTCGTCGCCGTCGACGAAGACGTGCTCGATCTGGAGGTCGCCGTGCGTGAACGCCGGAGTCCACGGCCGGATCGCGGCCCGGGCGACCTGGCGGTTGCGGGCGACCAGGTCGGCGGGCAGGATCTCGTTCGCCACGAGCAACTCGCACTCGCGGTCGAGTTCCGCCGCCCACTCGTCGGGGCTCCGACGGCGCCGACCGGGCCAGGGCGGCAACGGCGCGTCGTGCAACCGCCGGACTGCGGCGCCCACCGCGGCCCACACCGCCGCCGACCCGTTCGCCGCTCCGCCGAGACGCCCGAGCGCCGCCCCCTTGACCGCGGCGATCGCGAGCACGGGCGGCTTGCGCCACAGCACCTCCGGGGTCGGGACCGGCGCCAGCGCCATCGCCTCGACCTCGACGTCGATGCGCGCCTGGTCGGAGTCCACCTTCAGGAACACGTCCCCGACGCGCAGCGTCGCGCGCTCCGAGTGGGCGACGACGACGTTGACCTCATCCATGGGCGAGCAGTATCCCCGGGACGCGGACGGAAGTCGCCGGGATTTCCCGCGCGGGTGCGGTGCGGTGCGCTGCGCTCTGCGGGCCGGTGGTGGGTTGCTCGCGCAGTTCCTCGCGCCCCTGAACGCCTTCGCCGTCGGCCTGCGGGGGTGTTGGTTTCTGCGGGTCGGTGGTGGGTTGCTCGCGCAGTTCCTCGCGCCCCTGAACGCCTTCGCCGTAGCCCTGCGGGGGTGTTGGTTTCTGCGGGTCGGTGGTGGGTTGCTCGCGCAGTTCCTCGCGCCCCTAAATGCCTTCGCCGTAGCCCTGCGGGGGTGTTGGTTTCCGTGGGTCGGTGGTGGGTTGCTCGCGCAGTTCCTCGCGCCCCTAAATGCCTTCGCCGTCGGCCTGCGGGGGTGTTGGTTTCCGTGGGTCGGTGGGTGGCTGGTCGAGCAGGTCCTCCCCCTGTGCCCTGCGGGCACGGGGGCACCCCCACCTACGCCCAGGGGGCGTGGGGGGACCCCAGCGCCCCTGAAGACCTTCGCCGCTGCCCCGATGACCGGCGGCATCGGGCC
This sequence comes from Streptomyces sp. NPDC017979, assembly GCF_044328175.1. Lineage (NCBI taxonomy): Bacteria > Bacillati > Actinomycetota > Actinomycetes > Kitasatosporales > Streptomycetaceae > Streptomyces > Streptomyces sp. NPDC017979. The sequence continues at coordinate 520,919 of NZ_JBIRGU010000005.1, forward strand.
TGCCGGTCCTGGTGGACAATGCCCTGTGGGCATCCGGGAGCGTGAACGCAAGATGCACCGGCCGCTGCGGCGGGCCGGCCTTGAGGTGATCCCGGACGCCGTGCCGGACGGCACGATGCCGTTCGTCTTCGGAAACGGCCCCGAGGACATCTGCGGTGGCTTCTCCCACCGGTACGAGACCCCGCGGCTCGTCGAGCGCCTCAACGAGGACTGGTACGAACTGGCGGTCTCCTCGGGCCTTCTCGACCAGCGGCGCGAGTTCCTCGTCCAGCTCCCGAAGCACACCCGTACGCACCGGGCCTTCCTTCAGGACCTGAACTGGGGCGGCCGGCCCGTGCCGATGGGCTGGACCAGGGTCCGGCTCTTGGAGCGTTGGGACGTCATGGGCCGCGGCGCGGCGTCGGCGTTCCTCGGCATCCGGGCGGGCCATCCGGGCTTCGGCATGCTGGCGCTCGACAGCAGCGTGTACATCAGGTGCTCGACGGGAGAGAGGGGCGTCGACGTCGTGGCCGTGCGCCACCCGGACCGCTCGGAGAGCGTCCTACGTCAGTTGGAGTGGTTCGCGTCCTGGCGGGGCACCCCCTCTTCCGACCGCGAGTTGCAGGGCCGGATCGCGCTCTGGCTCGCGAGCCGTGCGCCGGGCGCGGTCGGCCCGACCGAGCGCTGACCGCGCCCGGCGCCGGGTCCGGGCCATTGCGTCGTCGCCGTTCGGTCGGGTGCGTGACCGCCCGACCGGGCCTCGGCGCGGGTGGCACCGCTCGTGTCACGTCGTCCGGCGGGCGTCCACCTCCATCTCGATCTTCATCCGTGGATCGGCGAGCCCGCACACCAGCATCGTCGCCGCCGGCCGGACCTCTCCGAAGTGCCGGCGGAGCACGGGCCAGCAGGGCTCGAAGTCCGCGCGGTCCGGCAGGAGATAGCGGACGCGGACGACGTCGGTCAGGCTGGCGCCGGCCTCGGTGAGGGCGGTGGTGATGTTGCGCAGGCACTGTTCGGCCTGTGCCACGACATCGTCGGAGATGGTCATCGTCGCGTAGTCGAATCCGGTCGTCCCGGAGACGTGCACCCGGTCGCCGTCGACGACGGCGCGGGCGTAGCCGATCTGCTCTTCGAAGGTGGAGCCGCTGAGGACGGCGCGGCGGACTCCGGCCGGAACTGCCGCCGGACGCCCGGCGGAGGGGGCGGGGGCGGCGAAGTCCACGTCCGCGGCCGGCAGCACGCGCACGCTGCGGCCGGGGAAGGTCATGCCGCGGTAGATCTCGTTGTGATGCGCTATCGACCGCGCCGGCACCGCATAAGTGCCGCTGTCGGGACGCACGGAGGTGGTGTGTCCGTCGGCGACGAGCAGCAGGTCGTAGCCGTGGCTCAGGGCCTGGCGGGCGGTGGTCTCCACGCATATCTCCGTCGCGAAGCCGGTGACGACGACCTCGGTGACGCCGAGGCCGCGGAGGATTCGGTCGAGGTCGGTGCGGAGGAAGCCGTCGGGCGTGGTCTTGTGGAGCAGCAGGTCCAGCGGGTCCTGCGGATCCGGGGCGAGATCGGGGACGATGCGCCAGCCGTCCGTGCCGGGCTCCGCGTCTGCGCCCTGGTCCTGGATCGTGACGATCGGGGCTCCGGCCGCCTTGGCGCGTCGCCGGAGGCCGGCGATGGCGGCGACGGTCTCGGCGCCGCGGAAGGCGATGGGCAGGAAGCCCTGCTGCATGTCGATGACGAGGAGAGCGGTTCCGTGTGGCATGCGTCCACCGTAGGACGGACCGGAAATCCCCGCTTGAGCCTGTGGATAACTCCGCCCCCGCGCCCGGGCGTTTCAGAAACCGGTCAGCTCCGCCGGGCCCGGTCAGCCGGTCCGGTCCGGTCGGTCCGCACGGTCTTCCCGGCCTTCCCGGACCGGCCACTGCCCGGAGTGGCCTGCGGGAAGCGCGAGATCACGGCGTACGGATTCGTAGTACCGGGCCCGCGCCGCCCGTTGCGCGGACAGCAGCTCCGACCAGCGTGAGGGGTCGTGCGTGCCCCCGCGGAGGAAGACCTCCATCTCCATGACCACCGTGACCCACTCCCGAGCCCGCGCCACGACCTCCTCCGCGCCGAGCATCAGCAACGCCTCGCCCGACGCGTCGCGAGCGAGGGTCGCGTCCGCGAGGAGGGGGGCCGCGTCCTCGGCGGGCAGCGGGTGGGGGTGGGGGTCGTTGCCGAGGTGGGCGGCGATGCGGTACGTGAGGGTCACCGCCTTCTTCAAGTCCCGTGCGTAGTCCGTGTACACCGCGAGCCGCCGCTCCTCCCAACGCGCCTTCTCCTCGCGTTGGAAGCGGGCCCGGTCGCCGCGGGTGATGGCGAGGTACGAGCCGATGGCGCCCACGACGACGCCTATGAGCGCGGGGAGTTGCTGTACGAACGCGGACATGCGCCTCACGCTACGGGGTGATCCCTCCGCCTGCTCCGGAGCGTCAGCCACACCCGTACGACCAGCAGCACCGCGCCCGCCGCGGAGGCGACGTACAGGGCGAGCGCGGCGTCCGGCACCCACGTCCACGCCTGGCCGAGGGGCATGGCGCGGGCCAGCGCCGCCAAGGCCACCAGGGGCAGGGCGCCCAACAGGCACCACAGGGTCGTGGGGAGCCAGCGGTGGCGGCGCGCCGGGGTGCGGAGGAGCAGCAGGGAGCGGGTGGTGGCGGCGAGGAGGAGCACCGCGAGGGACGTGGTCGTCCACACCGTCAGGTGGTGGGTCGTCGCGGACGGGGAGTCCGCGTCCGGGCGGGGCGCACCGGCCAGCATGCGGGCCGCGCCGAAGCCGACCTGCATGATCGCGTCGTCCTGGAGCAGGCCGTACAGGTTCTGTTGGAGGACCAGCGCGACGCCGCGCTCCGGCAGCAGGAAGACCATCGCGGACTGGCCGGGGCTGGCGCCGGTGTGCCAGACGGCCTTGTCGAGGGGCGCGGCCAGGCCGCCGACGCGCCAGCCCAGGCCGTATCCGCTGCCGGCCTTGCCCTCCTGGCGCATCAGGCGCACGGACTCGGGCGTGAGGACGGGGGCTGCGGCGCGGAGTTGGAAGGCGGCGAAGGCGGCCAGGTCGTCGAGGTCGCCGCCGGTGTAGCCGTACGCCGCGCCGTGGTCGTCGACGCCGTCGGCGATCGCGGCCGGCATGCCCCACAGGAGTTGGTGGCCCGGGGCGAGGCGGCGCGAACGGGCCGACGCCCGGTCGACGATCGCTTCGGACATGCCGGCCGGGGCGAGCACCGTGCGCCGCAACTCGTCGGGGTAGGACCGTCCGGTGGCGGCTTCGACGACCGCGGCCAGCAGGAGGTAGTTCGCGCTGGAGTAGGCGTACGCGGTGCCGGGCGGGCCGAGCGGCGTGACGTCGTCGAGGACGGCGACGCGGTCCCGGGGGCGGGGGCAGTCCGCGTCCAGGCAGTCGGTGACCTTGAGCGTGGCGGACTCGGGTATGCCCGCGGTCTGGGCGAGGAGGTGGCGCACCGTGACGCGCGGGGCGTGGTCCGTACCGCCGAAGCGGAAGCGCGGGAGGTGGTCGACCACGGGGTCGTCCAGGCCGAGTCGGCCCTCCTCGGCCAGGGCGAGCACCGCGGTCGCGGCGATCGGCTTGGCGACCGAGCCCCAGAGGAAGGGGGTGTCGGCGGTGACGCGGTCGCCGCGGCCGTCGGTGCCCCAGGCGCGCTGGTGGAGGGGCCCGTCGGGGCCGACGACCGCGTACGAGAGGCCGGGGGTGTCGGTCGCCGCCATGCGGTCGCGGACGTACGCGTCGATGTCGGCGTACTTGTTGGCTGGCGTGTTGGCTGACGGGCTGACTGCCGGCCTCGCAGTTGCTGCGGCGGCCGGCGGCGGGGCGGCGAGCAGGAGGAACAGCAGCGGCAGTGCGGCCGCGGCGGCGCGGCGCCACCGGTGGCGCGAGGGCAGGCGCGGGGGCAGGCGTTCGGGCATGGCGGTCCTCGGGATCGAGGCGGGCACGGATAACCGTATGGCGATACGGTTTTTATCGTACGCTGGTACGGTTATCAAGTGCCAAGGACCGCCGACCACGACGAACGCCGATGTCAGATCGCCGCCGCCGTCTGCGAATTGATCTCGGAGAACGGGCTCGACGCCGTCACCGTCGCCCGCACCGCCCGGACCGCGGGCATGTCCGTGGGACTGGTGCAGCACTACTTCCGGACCAAGGACGAGATGTTGCTGCACGCCTTCACCACGGTGAGCGCGCGCATCCGAGGCCGGGCGGAGGAGCGCATCCGGGCCGGGACGGAGCACCGGCGGCCGATCGCCGGGATCATGGCGGAGGTGCTGACGGAGTTCATTCCGCTGGACGACACCCGGCGCGCGGAGTACCGCGTCGCCCGCGCCTTCGCCGGGCGCGCCCTCGACGCGCCGGCGCTCGCCGCGGTGGACGTGGAGACCGCGCGCCGGATCCGCGAGGACCTGGCCCGCGCGGTGCACAACGGCAAGGAGTGCGGCGAGGTCGAGCCGGACCTCGACCCGGGCCCGGCGGCGCTGCGGCTGGCCGCGGTGACGGAGGGGCTGGCGCTCCAGGTGTACCGCGAGCCGCCGCGGGACGCTGCGGCGGTCGTCACCTCGATCGTCACCGCGGAACTGGCGGCGGTCTTCACGGGCGAGTGCGGCCAGTACGCGGGCGGGGGGTAGGGGCGGGGCGCGGTGCGCGGTGCGCGGGTGCGCTTGTGGCGCTGGACGGAGCCGCGGTTTCCCCTGCGGGGGCGTTGGTCACCGCGGGTCGGTGGGTGGCTTGTCGCGCAGTTCCTCCCCCTGTGCCCTGCGGGCACGGGGGCACCCCCACCTATGCCCAGGGGGCGTGGGGGGACCCCCAGCGCCCCTAAATGACTTACCCGCCGTAGCCCTGCGGGGCGGTTGGTCTCTGCGGACCGTGGTGGGCTGGTCGCGCAGGTCCTCCCCCTGTGCCCTGCGGGCACGGGGGCACCCCCACCTATGCCCAGGGGGCGTGGGGGGCCCAGCGCTCCTGAACCCCCGTCCGCCTGCGGGCGCGGGGCACCCCCCACGCCCAGAGGGCATGGGGCACCCCCGCGCCCCTGGAACCCCGTTCGTCTGCGGGCCGCGCTAGGGCGTCAGTCGTGTTCGTGGCTGGAGGAGGTGTCCTCGGGGGGATGCTGGCGGCCGCCGTCGTGGCCGGACAGGACGACCGCGAGGAGCGCCGCGACGACGCCGGCCGCGGCCAGCCGGCCCGTCAGCCGTACGCCCCACAGGGACTTGGACGACGCCTCCGCCACCGTCGGCAGCTTCTCCGAGCGGCGTGCGGGGCGGACCAGGCGGGTGAGGAGCAGCAGGGCCACGGGGATCTGGAGGAGCCAGATCGCGGTGCGGAACCAGCCGTCGTACCAGACGTTCGTGCCGTACAGCAGGGTGTGCCAGACGCTCAGCACGTAGACCGCGATCACGAAGCGGTGCATCACCCGCCAGGTCTTGGGCCCTATCCGGTGGCGCACGTAGAACAGCAGGCCCAGCGGGATCGCCAGGTACAGCGCCGCCTGGCCGACGGGGATGGCGATGCGTCCGGTGCCGGTCTGGTAGCCGCCGGGGACGAACGCCTCGACGAAGGCGGTCCAGGTCGCCGCGGGCCAGGAGTCGTCGTCGAAGCGGACGAGTTCCGCGGCGAACAGCAGCGCGTGGGCCGCGATCAGGACGATGGTGTTGAGGCTGGTGGTGCGGTGCAGGCGTTCCAGCCGGGTGCCGGAGATCCGCAGCCAGGACGGGCGGCGGCCGGACAGCAGCAGGCCGAACAGGACCGTGATCCAGGCCCACAGCAGGGCCGACCAGCCGAACGCCTGGCTCAGGAAGTAGAGCCAGAAGGCTTCGGGGTCGTCGGCCATGAAGGGCATCACGGTGGCCGTGTCGGAAGCCCGCGACTTGATGCGGGACCAGATCAGGGCGAACAGCGCGCCCGTGATCACCAGGGCGATCAGCCCGTCGAGCCAACTCGCCCTCAGGTCCGAGCGGAGTGTTATCCGCGGGGCTCTGGTGGGCTGGGACGCGGGCGCGGTCTGCTCCGTAGGGGGGTGCATCGAGGTCGCTCCTCCGCGATCCGACGAATACGTGTGGGGGGAAGGCCAGGGGGGTCGGGGCGTTGGGAAGTCGGTGCGCCGGGTGGGTGGTGGTCGAAGGGGCAAGGACGTGGGATTCGGGTTGCGTGTTGAACAGGGGGAGCACGTGGGGGGAACAATGTGCTCCCTCAAGTGGTCGGGGGCCGGAGCGGGAAAGTTCCCCGCACTTTCACGTGACGTGGGTCACCGCCGCCCTCCGTGGCGGTAAACCGCCCAATGGGCGGACATCTGATGATCGAGTGGCTCTCCCAGAGCCACAGGTCGCGCTGGCACCATGAGCCGCATGAGAGCCGGATCCGCGCTCCGCCTCGTGCACACCGCGGTGCTCACCGCCGTGTGCGCCGTGGTGTCCGGGTTCGGGCACGACCTCGCGTCGGGCGACTCGCCCCCGGGGTTCGCGTACGGCCTCGCCTTGCCGCCGCTCGCCGCACTCGCCTGGCGATTGACTCGAAAGGAACGTTCCGTCGGCGCCGTCGTCGGCGCCAGCGCCGCCGCACAGGTCGCGCTCCACCTGCTCTTCGCGGCCGTCGGCCACGGCGGTGCCCCCGCGGCGGGCACCGGGGTGCCGCACCATCCCGGGCCGCACCCCGGGATGAGGTCCGCCCCCGTCGCCGCGCTGGACCGGGTGCTCGACCCGGGGCTCCTCAGCTCCGGCATGACCTTCGCGCACCTGCTGGCGGGCGCGATCTGCGGCTGGTGGCTGTGGCGCGGCGAGCAGGCGCTCGTCCAACTGGCCCGGCTGGGGCGGGCCGCGCCGCTGCCGCAGCTCGTACGGCAGTGGCTGCGGCTGGTCCGTGCGGCGCTCGGCGTGCGGCGCGCCGCGCTGCCGTGCGCGGTACGGCTCGTCACCGCGCCCCGCCCGCCGCCGCGTCGGCCCGCGTCCCTCGTACCGCTCAGGGCCGTGACCCGTCGTGGGCCGCCCGTCCTTCCGTTCTTGACCTCACCTGGGAAGAGTTCGGATGTGAAGGGCGATTTGTCATGTCTCATTCGTTTTATTCGCATGCCGTGCGCCGGGGCGGAAACGCGTCGCGACGCAGCAGGAACGACGCGGAGATCACCGGCTGGGCCCTGGCCGCGGGCGGCGGCGACCGTCGGGCCACGGAGCTGTTCGTGGAGGCCACGTACGAGGACGTACGCCGCTTCCTCGTCCACCTGACCACCGACGTGCCGGGGGCGGACGACCTCGCGCAGGAGACGTATCTGCGCGCGCTCACCAGCCTCAGCGGGTTCGCCGGGCGCTCGTGCGCACGGACCTGGCTGCTGGCGATCGCCCGCCGGGTGGTCGTCGACGGCATCCGGCGCGCCGCGGCCCGGCCCCGGATCGCGGACACCGCGGACGACTGGGTCGGCGCGGCCGACCGGGCCGGCTCGGGCCGGCTGCACCTGCCGGGGTTCGACGAGTCCGTGGCGTTCATGGACGCGGTCGAGGCGTTGGAGCCGGGGCGGCGGCAGGCGTTCGTGCTGACCCGGCTGCTGGGGCTGTCGTACGGCGAGGCCGCGGAGGTGTTGGGCTGCCCGGTCGGGACCATAAGATCCCGGGTCGCGCGGGCGCGCCGCGAGCTCGCGGCGGTCTGGCTCGACGAGCGCGCCGCGGGTGTGGAGGGCGGGGCGGTGCTGGTCGCGGCGTAAGCCCGCGCCGCTGCTGGGCGCGGCGGGTGCCTCCTGCCCGGCCTTCGGGCCGGGCGGGGTGCGCGCGTGGCCCGCGCTGGGCCGTTCTTGGGCCTGCTCGCCGTTCCCCTGCGGGGGCGATGGCCTCTGCGGGCCGGTGGTGGGTTGTTCGCGCAGTTCCTCCCCCTGCGCCCTGCGGGCACGGGGGCGCCCCCACCTACGCCCATGGGGCGTGGGGGGACCCCCAGCGCCCCTGACATGCCCGCCGTAGCCCTGCGGGAGCGTTGGTCACCTGCGGGCGGGTGGTGGGTTGTTCGCGCAGTTCCCCGCGCCCCTAAATGCCCACGCCCTGCGGGCACGGAAGGTACCCCCACCGCGTCGACTCTCCCTCTGGACCTGGCGGCACGGGACGTACCCCCCCCATCCTCCGACTTGAGATCCACGGCACCAGACCTCAACCCCTACGCCTGGAGAGCGTGGCGGGACCCCCACTGATCCAGCCTGATCCACAAGAAAGGCCCTGGCCCTTCAGTCCAGGTCGGACATGTCGAGCACGAAGCGGTAGCGGACGTCGTTGCGCCGGAGGCGGTCGAGCGCGGTGTCCACCTGGGACGACGGCAGCACTTCGACGTCGGCGGCGATGCCGTGGTCGGCGCAGAACCGGAGCATCTTGGCCGTCGTCGGGCGGCCTCCACTGCCCGCGGAGCTGAGCTTCTTTCGGCCGACGAGCAGATCCACGGCGTCGACCGTCACGGAGCCCAGCTGCCCGAGGAGGCTGAGGGTGCCGTCCATCGCCGCCCAGCCTCAGATACGGGGCGAGGTCGTGCGGGGCGGAGATGGTGTCGATGACGACGTCGAAGGCGTCGTGCGCCGCGGCCAACTGGCGGGTGTCGGTGGCCGCGACGAGGTCGTGCGCGCCGAGCCTGCGGGCGTCGTCGAGCTTGTCCCGGGTGCGGCTGACGACGGTCGGGGTGGCGCCGAGTGCCACGTTCCGCCTCCACGACGAGTACCTGCGCCGCCCCGACCTCGTCCGGCTGGCGACCTGGACGCGTATGGAACGCCGCCCTGCCGGCCACCTCGTCGAGACGCACCACCTCTACGACGACCGCAAGCTCACGGCCATCGCGGAGGCGCAGGCCGCGGGGCGGGTCCGCGAAGGCGACCCGTTCGACATCATGGCCGTGGTCATCGCCATGGCCATGGCCTGGTCACCGGTCAGCAACGTGTACGCGGCGAGCGACCAGGAGCCCGCCGAGGCGCACGCCCGGCGCCGCGGTCTGCGCCGCGAGTGCGTGCGAAGCGCCACCGCGCCGGGCGGAGCCGGCACGCCCGTCTCCTGACCGGCACGCCTGCCGGTCCCTGGCGGACGCAATGGCCTCTGCGGCCCGGTGGCGGGGTACTTGCGCAGTGAGTGCCACCACTCTTAGGAACTACCTGAAGCGGGCCGCTATCGCAGTTCAGCAGAGGCGTGAAGGCGTGTCATGGATCCCCATCGTCTGGCAGGAGGTCACCTGGGCCCCTACAATCTGCCTTCCGCAGGCCCAACGCCGTGTTGGAGCGTGGATGGTTCGATCACCAAGATCTGTACGCCGCGCAGTGACTAGTCGCTTCAGCGGTACCGGTACCGTCGCCACCTTCATAGTCGGTACCGCAGTGGCGCTTTCCACATTTCTGTTTCAGGTCGCTCAGGTGTGGGTGGATGAGGACAGCCATGCCACGGCACTCCGCTGGTTGTTCCCCTCGTCACTGGCAACCATGGTGATGTCGCTCGGCTTCACCACCTTGTTCGGCTACCTGCTCCTGCGAGGTAGGTCCGCAGAAGACACACCGGATCCCTATCGTCAGTATGTAGATGGCGCCATCGCGATGGGTAAGTTGTTGCATGAGGAACGCCGCGATCCAGCACTGCTGAGATTACGAGCGAACTGCTCGCTGACACTGCACGTATGGGGCTTTCATCGCGAGCGGGTTGTGCTGGGCACGTGGGCACTTGAGTCAGCGCAGTTCACTCATGACAGGTTAACCCAAGCGTCTGTCCTGATTGATGATCTGGGCTGGGCAAACTATCTCCTCGGAAACGAAGAGGCCGTCCCGAACATCCAGCGTGCCATTGCTCGACTGAATGACCTCCCATCCGAATCATTCGACCCTCGGAAAAGTCTCTTGATCGCCAAAGCCCACCGGCATCTGGGGGTAATAAAAACAGGCCAGAGCGGTGCTCTGGTAAATTCTGAGTTCGAGCAGGCGCGTCGCGTTCTGGAAAACATCCAGAGTCAGGCGGCGGACGAAGTCCACATCGATCTCACGCATCTCGCACATGCCGAGGCGTTGGCGATCACTTCAATGTTGGGCGTCAACACGTCAGGCACAATCCGACCATCAGACACCGAGGGCACCCAGCTCCTCAGAAGGGCTGACGTCCTTGCCCGGCAAGCGGCAGAAGCGTTTCGGAACGCAGGTGATCAAGGTCGGTACGCCAAGTCCTTGGTCTTGGAGGTCAGAATTCTTGAGGCGCTGCACGAGGTGGAGACCGCTCGACAGCTCGCACCACTCCGTGACCGAGCCGTAGCAGCCTCAGTTTGGTCACGCCCTGACGGCGCGCTCTTCATTACGGGAAGGTAGCCCCATGGCCGAGAAGATCGACATCTACGATGCCAACTTGCGTCATCTCGGAGAGATGGACCGCATCGAGGCCCACATGCAAGGAAAGTGGCACAGGACATTTCACTGCTGGGTTCTTTCCGCCGAGAAGGGCGGACAGGTCCTTCTGCAGAAGCGCGCGGACACGATGAAGAACTTTCCCGGACTGCTCGACGTGAGTGCAGCCGGACACCTGGAAGCCGGCGAACCTGTCGAGGCAGGGCTTCGAGAAGTGACCGAGGAACTCGGCATCGAGGTGAATCGGTCACACCTGCACCCTCTCGGCGAGCGTGTCGAAGTGGCCGATCAAAGCAACGGGCAGCGAAATCGTGAATATCAATCAGTGTTTCTCTACCAAAGCGACACCCCGCTATCCGAATACAGGGCCGAACCGGAAGAAGTGTCGGCCCTTTTGTGGCTCCCCATCAACAGCGGGATGCGATTGCTCACCGGCTCCGAAAGCTCGCTGACACTCCTGGGGCGCACCTACGAGAAATCAAATGGCACCTCTTGGGAAGAATTCGAGATGGAGGTGACTGCCGACTCCTTCCTTCCGAGGATTCAGCAGTACTACCTGACGACTCTCATCATGGCTGAGAGGCTCCTTGCTAACGCCGGTCCACTTGCGATCTCCTGACAATGGCGGCAGCCACAAGCAGGCAGATCATCCTTGCCCGGCATGTTGAGACCGACAAGAACGTAGCCGATGTCCACGGGAGTTCTCACTTGAATGAGATCTCTCCGCGAGGACATAAGCAACTACTGCGACTCGCGCAACAACTGATGTCCGGTATAGGCAATATGCCGACCGCCGTCGTCGCAACGCCTTCCAGTCAGGCGATTACGTCTGCGAAATTACTCGCCGAGCTGCTGCGAATACCCTACGAGGGCGAGATGTCCTTATCTCCGATCGATTTAGGAGCCGCGGCAGGGAAATCCAACTGGGAACTTCGCGCTGCTCATCCTGAATCTTTCGCTTCGATTGATCTTTTTCGCAACAGGGTTATCAGTGCGTCCGAGTTACGTATCCTCGGAGCCGAGGAAGTGGCCTCGACCGAAAGTCGACTTCTCAGATGGTGGGAAAACGAAGGACGCAATCGTTGTCCTGGCAAGTTGGTCGTCGGCAGCAACTCAACGGTGTTGATGATTTCGCATTTCCTTAATGGGATACTGCCCACCGACATGCGATACCGCTACCTGGGCCTACCCAATGGGAGCTTTCGAATCTGGCGAGGGAACGGCGATCAGTGGACGGCTGCACCCGCATTCCCCGAGCACACCTGGCCTGATGTTCAGATCACTCGGTTGCCTTCACGAAGCGGCTCCATCGCCATCACCCGCAGCCGACCGAGTTGGGTTCCTCGCAGCCGTGGAATAGTCGTCGTTCCCGGCTACTTCGGGAGTTCCCGTCACGGACCGTATGGCCTGTACAGCAGGATGGCCCGTGCATGGGCATGGGAAGGGTACGAAACGGTCTGCCTCGACCCGTTGGGATCGGGTGACTCCACACCCACTTTCAGAACCTTCGACACGGAGGTGGAGTCTGTCGAGACGGTTATCCGGTGGCTCTCCAACCGGGTCGGTTCACTTGTTGTCGCCGGGCATTCAATGGGTGGGGCAACTGCTCTACAAGCATCCAGTGCGTCGCGCAACGTCAACGCCGTCTGGTGCTTAGCTCCGCTATGTCGGTTCGAAGACCTATCCGGCGCATTCTTCTCACCAGCCCAAGTCAGCGAAATTCTGATCGCCGGACGCACATACCGACATGGCCTGGAGCTACGAATGGACTTCATAGACGAAAGCGGTGCCGCCTGGGAACGCCACAACCAAAATGTGCAGGCGTTGTGGCTAGCCGAAGAGGATCCCTATGCTCAAGGAATGGGCTTTCCCGGCATCTCGCAGGAACGTATCCACAGCGTCCCCGGCGCTGACCACAACTTCTCAACCAACGGCAGCGCACTTCACCTTGTGGAATCCACCATCAATAATCTCATCGACCGCGAAGCATAAGTTCGCGAGGTGATTTGATGGAGTCGACCAAAGGCCATGCCGTCTGGACGGGGCGTTTTCAACCTCCACATGTCGGCCACTTCTCCGTCCTCAACATGAGCATCGCACGCCTTCGCATGCCTCATGTGGTCGTACTGACGTCCCATTTCGGCTGGGAATCAGAGGGGGAATACGGCCGGCATGCACGGGATGCCTATCGGCCGCATCTCAACCATTTCACTCCCTGGGAGAGGTCCACCCTCATGCGGCTTGGGCTGGAAGAGTACAACCTCCTCGGTCAGGTGATTATCTCCATAGCGCCTCGGCATGACCTCGATTGGAACCTCGTCGCCGGTTTCTATCCAGCAGATCGGATCATCTGCCTCACAGCTAAGGATGAATTCGAAAGAGTGAAGGCGGAACTTTGGCTCGCGCGAGGTGAACGTGTGCACGTCTTCGACGACATAGGCCCCGATGTGCTGACGACGACACATATCCGACAGCGAGTTGCCTCGGGCGAAGACTGGCGTCGCTACCTTCCGGCCTCATGTCATGCGTACTTTATAGAGATCGATGGCCCACGCCGAGCGTTTGGAATGCACTAGGGTCTGGGCCGGTTCGGGGCCCGGTTCAGGCCAAACGGTCCGGGGGCGGGCACAGTCATGATGGTCTCGCATTTGGCGAGGGACAGCCAAGGGCTGTCCCGTACGTCCCCGCGTCGATGGCAGCGGTCAACGCACGCGCCAGCGCGGCGCGGCTACCGGCGGGGCGCGCTGGCTTCCGGGTAGGGAGTCGGTTTCGGTGGAGGGCGGCGCGATCCCAGGGCCAGGGCGAGGAGGAGGGGGAGGGTCACCGCCTGGGCGGCGGCGAGGAGCCAGAAGTGGGAGGCGGTGGTGGTGCGTTCCGCGGTGGCGTAGAGGGGGCCGCCCAGCAGCGCCGCCGCGCTGGCGCCGAGGCCGGCCGCCAGGCGTTGGCGGGCGAAGACGGTGGCGGGCGGGTCAGGGGAACGCTCAAGCGCCGCCAGGTCGTTGCGGAGGAACAGGACCGCCTCCGCGAGGCAGATCAGGACCGCGCCCGCCGCGATGCCCCAGTGGCCGCCCGTCGCGATCGTCGCCAGGCCGAGTGCCAACGTGCCGAAGCCCCACCGCAGTGCGCGGGCGTACGGCAGCTTCGACGTCCAGTCGGCGAGCAGCGGTTGGACGACGACCAGCAGCAGCGCGTACCCCATGAGCACCACGCCGTAGTAGCCGGCGGAGGTGCGCGGGATCGCGTACAGCGCCAGGTAGTGCTGGAAGAACATGAAGACGTAGACGGCGAGGATCGTGTACGCGAAGGGCACCGCACCCGCCGACCAGCCGGCGGGGCCGGAGCGAGTCGCCTCCGACGGCTCGTCCGGCACCTCGGGCAGCAGCAGGTGTGCCACGCCCACCAGCGCGAACAGCACCGCGACCGCGCCGAAGAGCACCCCCGGCTCGCCGAGTACGAAGGGCGCGGCGGCCGGTGGGCCCAGCGCGATGCCCGCGTTGAAGGCGGATCCGCTCGCCGCCAGCAGCCGGGGACGCTCGGCGGCCGGGCGCCCGGCCACCAGGTGCGCCTTGTTCGCCGGCAGGTACAGCGCCGCGCCCGCCGACACCAGGAACAGCGCCACCACCGCCAGCCACGGCCGCCCGAGGCCGGGCACGAAGCACGCGAAGCCCGCCGTGCGCACCGCCAGCGCCACCAGCATCGTCGCCCGCAGCCCGATCCGGCGCGCCAGCGCCGCCCCCACCACGCCGCCGCCGAACTGCACCAGCGACGCCATCGCCAGCACCGCGCCGACCGCGCCGAGCCCCAGCCCGAGGCGCTCGTGCAGCAGCACCGACATGTACGGCAGCACGGCGAAGCTGCCGAGGGTGATGAGGAACGAGGCCGCGAGCAGGAGAAGTTGGGACGAGGTGAAACGACGGGTCACGGCGCGGTCAGGGCGCCATCAGGGGGCGTACGGACGTCGCCGCGCTCCACGCCCGGTGCTGCGCCAACTCCGCCGTCGGCCCCTGCGCCAGCACCATGCCGGTGCAGCCGCGCTGGTCGTCGACGGCGGGGACGGAGTCCCCGGCCGCCCGCACCGGGTACCACTCCACGTCGCCGGGGAACGCCGCCAGGCCCTCCAGCCCCCGCCACCCCGTCAGGACCCCGGGCCGGTCCGCGTACACGAGCACGAACGCGACCGCGGGCCCGACCGCCGCCGGGGCGTCCAGGAGCGCGGGCCGCACCCCGAGCGTGACGTCCACCAGCGCCTCGTACACCGCGTTCCCGTAGGCGCGGCACAGCGCCTCGCCGATCAGCGCGCCGCCGATGCGCCGGTTGACCTCGACGAGTTCGGGGCCGTGCGCGGTGAGGACGAACTCGACGTGCGCGAAGCCCTGGTCGTGGCCGGCGACGGCCAGCACCTGCGCCACCCAGTCCGCGATCCGCTCGCCCTCCTGCGGCGGCAGCGCGACGGGGAAGGCCGCGCCCTCCTCCCGTACGGCCGGCGTACGGGAGGTCTGCCGGCTCGCGACGCCCAGGAGCCGCGTCTCGCCCTGCCACGTCAGCGTCTCCGCGCTGTACAGCGGGCCGGCGAGGAACGGCTCGGCGAACAGCGTCCCCTTCAGCGCGGTGGTGGCCGCCGCGGCGAGCGCGGCGCTGCGCTCCGTCTCGTCGTGCACGATCCACACGGCGCGGGACGAGGTGCCGGCCGAGTCCTTGATGACCGCGGGCAGTTCGACGGCGGCGGGGTCGTCGGACGCGCTGCCCCGGCTGAGGCCGGCGCCGTGCAGCCTGCGGCGTACGACGGACTTGTCCCGCAGCCCGCGGACCGCGGTCGGGTCCGGGCCCGGCAGTGCGAACTCGGCGGCGAGGTCGGCGGCCGGCACGCTCCACGTGTCAGTGGTGTTGACCAGCCCGGCGAGGTCGGGCACGGCGGCCAGCGCGCGTCGCACGGCGGCCAGGTCCGCGGTGTCGACGTCCACCACGGTGAGCGCGGCGGGGTCGACGGTGGTCAACTCGTGCCGGTACACCGCGCGGTCGCCGGTGAACAAGTGGAACCCGTGGCCGGCCGCGGACGCGGCGCGGGCGAGGCGGTCCAGGCCAAAGGAGAGGGCTTCGAGGGCGACGATCGTCATCAGGCGCTCCTGGTGCTGGTGGTGCTCACAGTGCTGTTGCTGCTCACAGTGCCTGTTGCGCCTGCCGTGTCTGCCGCGCCCGGCGTACGTGCGGGGGCGAGCGGTACGCGCGCCGCGGGCGGCGCCGGGCGGGCCTCCCACTCCATCACCGCCCACGGCGGCGCCAACTCGTCGAGGTCCGCGATCCGCCGCGGGCGCAGGGTCCGCGGATCCAGCGCCTCCGCGTGCCGGGCGAACACCCGTTCCGCGTACCGGTGTCCGGTGTCCGCGCCCAGTACCAGGTGCGTCGCCCCGGTCGCGCCCTGCTCCGCCTCCCAGCGGGCGACGAGGTGCGCGGCGCCGGTCGACAGGCCCGCGAAGACGGCGTGCCCGCGCAGCAGTTCCACCGCGCCCGCCATGGCGTGCCGGAAGTCCAGCCAGTGCAGGGTGTCGTACAGCTCGTGCCGTACGTTCCCGAACGGGATGGAGCTGCCGATGCCGGCGATGATCGCCTCCGGGTCGCTGAACCGCTCGCTGCCGAAGGTGACGCTCCCGAAGGGCTGGACGCCCACCAGCCGCACCTGCCGACCGCCGGCGCGCAGCGCCCGGGTCAGCCCGCCGGTGGAGGAGCCGGTGCCGACCGCGCCGACGACGGTGATCGGCCCGGGCGGCAGCGCGGCGTTGGCCAACTCGGCGAACTCCCGGTAGCCGGCGTAGTGGACCGGGTCGTGGTACTGCCGCATCCAGTGCACGTCGGGCCGGCTGCGCAGCAGCTCCCGCACCCGGCGCACCCGCCGCTCCTGGTCGAGCCGCAGGTCGTGGGAGGGCGGCATCTGCTCCACCGTCGCGCCCAGCACGTCGAGTTGGGCCCGCATGGTGGCGTCCACGGTGGTGGAGGCGACGATGTGGCAGTGCAGCCCGTAGCGGTGGCAGGCCATGGCGAGCGCGAGGGCGTAGATGCCGCTGGAGCTGTCGACCACGGTCTGGCCCGGCACGACGCGGCCGGACTCCAGCAGGGTGCGCACGGCGCCCAGCGCCGCGTACACCTTCATCGTCTCGAAGCGGGCGAGCACGACCGAGTCGGCGAGGCGGACGAAGGCGGGGTCCTTCAGGGCGTCGGTGATGTGCTCGTGCACGGTGGCGCGCGCCGCGGCGAGTTCGGGTCTCACGGGTGAGGGCATGGTGAGGGGGGTCTCCTCAAGCAAGGGTGTGTGGGGGGAAGGGGGCGGGACGGGTCAGGCGGCGGGCGTGCGGCCCACGACGACCAGGCGGCGCGAGTGCTGGTCGTAGGGGCCGCCGTCGAAGTCCCCGTACGTGGACACGGAGTCGAAGCCGGCCGCGCGGAAGAGGTCGTGGAGTTCGGCGGCGCTGTAGAGGAACGAGTGGATGGAGGCGGTGCGGGCGCTGTCGCCGCGCACCAGCGTCCAGTCGGTGCGCAGCCGCCGCCAACTGTCGAGGACGGTGTCGCGCTGGACCACGTACGAGCCGTCGGGCAGGTCGACGACCTGGGGGCGGCCGATCCAACCGGCCAGCACCTCCTTGCCCATGACGTCGACGACGAGTCGGCCGCCGGGCGCGAGGCTGCGCCGGGCGTTGCGCAGGACCTGGAGGTTGTCGGCGGGGTCGGCGAAGTAGCCGAAGGACGTGAAGACGTTGAGGACGACGTCGTACGCGCCGGGGCGGACGTGGTGGAGCATGTCGGCGCGCAGCAGTTCGGCGCTGACGCCGGCGTCGGCGCAGGCGGTGCGGGCCCGGGCCAGCATGGGTTCGCTCAGGTCGACGCCGGTGACGCGGTGGCCGCGGCGGGCGAGCGGGACGACGAAGAGGCCGGGCCCGCAGCACAGGTCGAGGACGCGCGAGCCGGGCGGGAAGTCGAGCAGGGCGGAGTCGGCGACGAGCGCGGCGACGGAGTCGGCCCGGGCGGGGGAGAACATGGTGGGCGCGAAGTCCACCCAGAGCGCGTCGTCCGCGTACCACTCGGGCGGAGCCTGGGCCTCTTGCGGGTCCTGAGCCTCTTCGTGGTCCTGGACCCCTTCGTGGTCCTGGATCTCGGTTTGGCCTTGGGGGTGGGGCACCGTCGACCTCCTGGGAACCGTACGTCCTCGTCCGTCCCTACAGTGGTCGTACCGTAACGCTGAGGAGTTCCCGGCCGGTCCTGCGAACCGCGCTTCGGCGGCCGCTTCAGGGGCCGAAGGCCCGCAGGGTCGCGTCGACGAGGGAGTCGGCGTACGCGGGCGTCAGCGGGCCGCTGCGGTGCAGCCACCGTTGGAAGAGGGGCGCGTAGAGCACTTCCAGGGCGAGGTCGAGGTCGGCGTCGGGGCGGAGTTGGCCGGCTTCCTGGGCGCTGCGCAGGCGCGCCTTCTTCGCCTCCTCCAGCGGTCGGGCCAGCTTCTCGCGGTACTCGGCCGCCAGTTCGGCGTCGGCCGCGACCTCGGTGGTGAGGGCCCGGATCAGCTTGTCGAAGGAGGGGTCGGCGAACTCCTCGACGGTGGCGCGCAGGACGAGCTTGAGGTCGGCTTCGACGTCGCCCGTGTCCGGCAGCGCGAAGGACCCGGCGTCCGCGCCCTCGCTCAGCGCCAGGAGGGCGGCGAACACGACCGCGCTCTTGGACGGCCACCGCCGGTAGATCGTCTGCTTGCCGACGCCGGCGCGGGCGGCGATGGCCTCCACCGTGACCTTCTCGTACGGCTCCTCGGCGACCAGGGCGCGGGTGGCCGCGAGGATCGCCTGCCGGGAACGCTCCCTGCGCCGGGAGTGGTCCGGCCCCTTCTCGTTGGACATGCGCTCACCCTAGCCGAAGGAAAACGAGACGCACCGTTTCGCAAATCCCCGACGATGCCTTAGGCTTCCCATGAATCGAGACGCAGCGTCTCGTTTACCTAGTCGGCCCGTGGTGGCCGAAAGTGAGAGGTGAGGCGCGATGTCGGAGTCGAAGGTCTGGTTCATCACCGGCGCGTCCCGCGGCCTGGGCAGGGCATTCGCCGAGGCCGCCCTGGCGGGCGGCGACCGGGTGGTGGCCGCCGCCCGCCACGTCGAGCCCTTGAAGGAACTCGCCGATCGGCACCCCGGCCTGCTCGTCCCGCTCGAACTCGACGTCGCGGACCGCAGCGCCGTGTTCGACGGGGTGGAGCGGGCGGCAGCCGCGTTCGGCGGGCTCGACGTGGTCGTCAACAACGCCGGCGGAATGCTCTACGGCATGGTGGAGGAGGCCACGGAGGAGCAGATCCGGGCCCACCTGGACGTGAACTTCTTCGGCGCCGTGTGGGTGGCCCAGGCGGTCCTCCCGCACCTGCGCGCCCGGGGCGGGGGACGGCTCCTCCAGGTCACCTCGATGGGCAGCGGCGGCGGCATGGCCACCGTCGGCTTCTACTGCGCGGGGAAGGCCGCGCTGGACTCCGTCAGCGAGGCCCTGGCGATGGAGGCCGAGGGGTACGGCGTCAAGGTCACCGTCGTGCAGATGGGCGGCTACAACACCGGCCTGTTCACCACCGGCACCACGAACACGGACCCGCTGCCGGAGTACGCGGCGCTGCGGACGCAGATGGAGGCGATGTGGGGCGACGCGGTGGCCCCGGAGCCGGCCACCGCCGCGCCGGTCGTCATGGAACTGGCCGCCCTGCCGGACCCGCCCCGGCGGTTGATCGTCGGCAGCCAGTCCTTCGACCACGTCATGGAGATGGGTCGGGCGCAGACGGACGCGTACCGGTCCTGGGAGCACCTCAGCCGCATCGCCCCGGGGTGACCGGCGCCCCCGTGGCTCGGGGGCACCGGCGGGCACGACCTAGACCAGGCGCGTCAACAGGTCGGCGAAGGGCTGCGGCCGGCTGAAGTAGCCCACGTGCGACGCGTCCAGGGTGTGCACGTCGAACGGGTTGTCCGGGGTCAGCTCGTCCGCCTTGCGGATCAGGTAGTCCTGCACGGCCGGGGTGATGCTGCGGTCCTCGGACAGTCGGACGTACGTGTGCGGGACGCGGCCCCACCCGTCGGCCCGCACCACGACCCCCGGCTCCAGCACCGAGTAGTTCTCGTCCGGGTCCATGGAGTCCAGCAGCACCCGGAACTGGCCGTCGGTGGCGTCGGCCATGATGGCGGTCTTCAACTGGGCGAAGAGCTCCGGGTCGGCGTGGGCGCTGCGCCAGTTCAGCCGGGCCACGGCGGGGTCCGGCGCGTCCGGCGGGCTCGGCACGGTGATCCGCGCCGCCGCCGCGTCCAGCAGGTTCTCGTCCACCACGTCCCACGGCTCGGTGAGCATGGCCGGGTCGCTGAAGCACAGCGCGGAGAGGTACACGACGCGGTGGAGCAGGTCGGGCACGGCGTTGGCGACGGCGCTGACGGTCAGGCCGCCGAGGCTGTTGCCGACCAGGACGACCGGCCCGTGCTCGGCGAGCCGGCGCACGGCGGCCACGACGTGGCGGACGTTGTCCTGGAGCGTGACCCCGTCCATCGGGGAGGGGGCGGCGGCCAACTCCGCGGCGTCCTGCGGCTGCCGGTAGTAGGCGGCGGGGCTGTCGGCGCGGTCACCGTGACCGGGCAGGTCGACGGCGTACGAACGGTGTCCGAGCAGGGCCAGTTCGTTCTGCAACGGGCCCCAGGCCCGGGCGTTGCTGGAACCGCCGTGTACGAAAACGAAAGTGGGGCGCGATTCTGCGCGCATGGTGAAGATCCTCGTCATCCAGAGGCGAACGGTGGACGTGGACCCCGATGCCGGCACGGCCGGCACGACGGGTCAGGACGTCGATCGGGTGCGCGTGGCGTACCAGTTGTGGATGACGGAACTCATACGCCGATCGTACCAGCGCGACCACGGGCGGCCCTTGGCCGTGTCCGCGGTGTGCGCTTGCCTGTGCGTGTGGACGGGGCCGCCGTTTCCCTGTGGGAGCGTTGGTCTCCGCGGCCCGGTGGTGGTTGCTCGCGCAGTACCTCCCCCTGTGCCCTGAGGGCATGGGGGGGGACCCCAGCGCTCCTTTCCCGCCGTTTCCCTGCGGGGTGCGCTGATCGCTGCGGACCGTGGGTGGTTCTCGCGCAGTATCCCCGCGCCCCTGAAAAACCCCACGCCCTGCGGGCGTGCGGGCCCAGGGCCATGCCTACGCCCGCAGGGCGAGGCAATGAGGGGCGCGGGGATACTGCGCGACAAGCCCACCACCGGGCCGCAGAGACCAACGCTCCTCAAGTGCTACGGCGAGGGGGTTTGGGGCGCTGGGGTACCACCACGCCCTTCGGGCATAGGTGGGGGTGCCCCCGTGCCCGCAGGGCACAGGGGGAGGAACTGCGCGACAAGCCCACCACCGGGCCGCGGAGACCAACGCACCCCGCAGGGAAACGGCGGCCCCGTCCACACGCACAAGGACGTCGCGGACACGGCCCGGCCCGGCGCACGCCTACCGCAGGGGTGGCCGATCGGGGCCGACGCGGGCGCCGTCGGCCGCTGCGCGGCCCTCGGTCCAGCCGGCCTCGTCGTTGACGCCGCGCACCCGGGTCGAGGTGGTGCGCGGGAACATCGCCTCGGTCGTGGCGGCCACCGCGACCTCGCGGGTGGCGAGCACGGGCAGCAGGTCGTCCGGGGCGGCGACGGACGCCGCGGCGGAGGTCAGCCGCTCGCCGACGCGGGCGGCGTAGGCGGTGAGGAAGGATTGCCGGAACGTCTTGGTGCGCTTGCGGCCGCCGGCGCGCTGGGCGGCCTCGGCCCGGGTCATCGCCGCGTTGCCCTGGACCAGGAGCGAGGTGTAGAGCACCTCGACGGCGTCCAGGTCGGACGCGAAGCCGACGACCGTCGAGAAGCCGAAGTCCTCGCTCCACACCGCCCGGCAGCGGTTGGCCTCCGCGACGGCGTCGAGCAGGATCGCCTTCGCCGTCTCGTACGGCGCGTCGACGCCGATGCGGCAGGCGGCGGGCCCGGCCGCGGACGCGGACTGCGCGGTGAGGGCCTCGGGGTCGACGCTGTGCCGGGCCGCGAGCTCCTGCGCCTTCGCGCTCAGCGCCTCGGCCTCCTCGGGGTAGTCGGTGGCCTCCGCCTTGGCGAGCAGCGCGCGTATCCGGGTCAGGGTGCGGCTCTCGCCCGCCGGGAGCGGCCCGCGCGGGGCGGCGGCCGGGGATTCGCCGGGGACCGGGCCGACGGGTTCGATCGTCGGCAGGTGCAGCAGCAGCCGGTACAGCTCCAGTACGGCCGTGGCGTACGAGAAGCGGTCGGGCGCCCGCCACGGCGGCACCGACTCCGGCGCCAGCTCCGCGAGCTGGGCCGCCCAGCGGGCGGGGAGCGCCGCGGGCGGGTAGCGGTCCGCCTCGGACCTGATGAGGGCGGCGACGGTGCGGACGTGGTGGTCTTCGAGGTCGCGCCGGACGAGCCGGACGACGTCGGCGGGCTGCCAGCCGCGCTCCCAGGCGCCGCGCAGGAAGCCCTCGCCGCGGCGGGTCAGCTCGGCGTCGGCCGCGTCGCCGGCGGGGACGGCGGCGAGGAGGGAGGCCGCCGAGTCGAGCGCCGCGTCGACGCCCCTGCGCGGGGCGCGGGCGTACAGCGCGGACGCGAAGGCCGCGTCGACGGCGGAGGGCGGTGGGGTCTGCTGGTTCATGGGTGCCAGGGGGTGCGTACGGTACGGGCGGGTCAGGGGGTGCGTACGGACTGCTTCGCGCGCTCGTACGCGGGGAGCACGGCGTCGTGCTCCGCGTCGTCCATGGCGTCCACGACGATGACGACGACGCCACTGGGCGTGCCGACCGCGAGCGCGCGTTCCTTCTCGGTCTCCTCGGTGACGGCGCTGGTGCCGAGGTAGGTCACTTCGACGGCCGGCAGGGCGCCGGCCTTCACCTCACGGTAGACGACCTGCTCGCGCTTCTCGTCGGGGACGTCGGTGACGAAGGCTTCCAGGGCGGCGCGCGGGTTCTCGCCCGGCAGCGAGCCGGTCCACACCCGCAGGAAGCCGGTGGCGCCGCTGGGACGGGCGTCGAGTTCGCAGGCCAGGGTGACCGTGCCCTGGACGCCGATCGCCGCCCCGGCGTCGCCCTCCAGCTTGACGGGCGCCACCTTCCAGTCGGCGGGGGCGTCGAGGGCCACGGGGAGGGGGCAGGGGCTGCCCTTGGCGCCCACGGTTTGGGCGGGGCCGGTCGCGGCGGCGGGTCCCGTGCCCGAGGAAGCGGATCCCGTGCCCGATGAGGTGGAAGGGGCGGCCTTGCCCGACGGCTCGGCTTCGGTGCTACAGCCGCTGACCAGGGCGAAGGCGAGAGGAAGCGTGGTGAGAGCGGCGATTCTTCGCGCGGTGCCGTTCGCATACGTCATGGAAACCCCCTGGATCCGTCCACTGGCAGGAGGTGATCCTAAGCGGGTCGACGGGGGCCGCAGAGAGCAGGAGGCTGCAAGGTGGGCGAGCACAAGGACCGGATGCTGGCGGGCGACTGGTACCTGCCCGGCGATCCGGATCTCATCGAGGACATCAAGCGCCGCGCCGAACTGTGCGCCCGGTACAACGCGATCCCCTGGGGGTCGCGCGAGGAGCGGGCGGCGATCCTCAAGGAGCTGTTCGGCTCGGTGGGCGAGAACGTGCGGATCCGGCCGCCGTTCGAGTGCGACTACGGCACGTACATCACCATGGGCGACAACGTCTTCGTGAACGTGAACGCGGTCTTCCTGGACGCCGCGCCGATCACCATCGGCTCGGACGTCCAGATCGGGCCCAACGTGCAGTTGGTGACGCCCAACCACGAGCTGCACCACGAGCGGCGGCGGGAGGGCTGGGAGCGGGGCGAGCCGATCACGATCGGGGACAACGTCTGGCTCGGCAGCGGGGTCGTCGTCTGCCCGGGCGTGACGATCGGGGCGAACACGGTCGTGGGCGCCGGGTCGGTGGTGGTGAAGGACCTGCCGGCGGGGGTGCTGGCGGTGGGTAACCCGGCCCGGGTGGTGCGCGAACTGCCCTGAGAAGGCTTCGTACCGGGCGTTGTCAGACCCGGGTGCGAGACTCGGCGCATGGCTGAACGGTGGGCCGTGGCGGCGGTGGAGGGGGGCGGGGCACGGCTCGCCCCCCTCCGCCCCGACGGGCTGCCCGCGGGCCCCGTCGTCGAGGAGCCCGACCTCGCGCACGCGGTGCGCTCGCGCCCCGAGGTCGGCCGCTGGGTGTGGCGGTCGACGGCCGAGGTCTATCCCCGGCTGCTGGCGGCCGGCGTCCGCGTCGAGCGGTGTTACGACGTCGAGGCGGCGGAGGCGCTGTTGCTGGGGCACGAGGGCCGGCTCGGGGAGCCGCGCTCGGCCGCGGCGGCGTTCGCGAGGCTGCACCGCCAGCCGGTGCCGCCCGACCCGCCGCAGCGGGCCGCCGAGCCCGGCGCACAGTCCTCGCTCTTCGAGCCGGAGCGGGTGGCCGTGTCGCTGGAGTCGCTGCTTGAGGTGTACGCGGAGCAGCAGCGAAGACACGGTGCCGCCGAGCACCCCGGGCGGATGCGGCTGCTGACGGCCGCCGAGTCGGCCGGGATGCTGGTGGCCGCGGAGCTGCACCGCGCGGGGCTGCCGTGGCGCGCGGACGTGCACCGCGGCGTGCTGGAGGAGCTGTTGGGCGAGCGGTACGCGGGCGGCGGCGAGCCGCGGCGCCTGGCGGAGCTGGCGGAAGAGGTGTCGGCGGCGTTCGGGCGGCGGGTGCGGCCGGACCTGCCGGCGGAGGTGGTGAAGGCGTTCGCGGCGGCGGGCGTCCGGGTGCGGTCGACCAGGCGGTGGGAGCTGGAGGAGGTCGACCACCCCGCGGTGGCCCCGCTGATCGCGTACAAGAAGCTGTACCGGATCTGGGTGGCGCACGGCTGGAGCTGGTTGCAGGACTGGGTGCGCGACGGCCGGTTCCGCCCGGAGTACCTCCCCGGCGGCACGGTCTCCGGCCGCTGGACGACGAACGGCGGCGGGGCGCTCCAGATCCCCAAGGTGATCCGGCGCGCGGTCGTCGCCGACGAGGGCTGGCGGCTGGTGGTCGCCGACGTGGACCAGATGGAGCCCCGGGTGCTGGCGGCGATCTCCCGCGACCGGGGCCTGATGGAGGTCGCCGGGCACCCCGGGGACCTGTACGCGACCCTGTCCGACCGGGCGTTCTCCGGCGACCGCGAGCAGGCGAAGCTGGCGCTGCTCGGCGCGGTCTACGGCCAGACGTCCGGCGACGGCCTGAAGAACCTGGCGGCGCTGCGGCGGCGCTTCCCCGCGGCGGTGGCGTACGTGGACGACGCGGCCCGCGCCGGCGAGGAAGGCCGCCTGGTGCGCACCTGGCTGGGCCGGACGAGCCCGCCGGCGGCGGGGGCGGGGGACGACGACGGCGAGGCGGGCCTCCCGCAGGAGGCGCCGGACGACGCGGGCGGGGGAGCGGGCGCCGGAGTCTCGGATGGTGGCTTCGTCCCCGGTTACGCCTCGACGAACGCGCGGGCGCGGGGCCGCTTCACCCGCAACTTCGTCGTCCAGGGCAGCGCGGCGGACTGGGCCCTGCTGCTCCTCGCCGCGCTGCGCAGCGCGACCGCGTCGATGCGGGCCGAGCTGGTCTTCTTCCAACACGACGAGGTCATCGTGCACTGCCCGGCGGACGAGGCGGACGCGGTGACCCGCGCGATCGCGGAAGCGGCGGAGCTGGCGGGCCGGGTCGCCTTCGGCGACACCCCGGTGCGGTTTCCGCTGACGACGGCGGTTGTCCGGTGCTACGCGGACGCGAAGTGAGCGCGCGGGCGCTCCGAATGCGCGGGCGCTCCGGAAGCGGGTGCCGGTTCCGCCGTCGTACTGCGGTCGCGTTGGTCTCCGCGGCCCGGTGGTGGGTTGCTAGCGCAGCCCCCCGCGCCCCTGGACACCTGCGTTGTTGTTCTGCGGTCGGGTTGGTCTCTACCGCCCCGTGGTGGGCTGGTCGCGCAGTTCCTCCCCCTGTGCCCTGCGGGCACGGGGGACCCCCCACCTACGCCCGAAGGGCGTGGTGGTACCCCCAGCGCCCCTAAAACCCCGTCCTCCAACCAGCAGGCGAATGGCGCGGGAAGCGAAACAGGGGCGCGGGGAACTGCGCGAACAACCACGACGTACCCGCAGGGACCAACGCTCCCGCGGGGCAACGGTGGCGCCGTCTACGCAAGGCGGAGGATCTCCCGCGTACTGGACGTACTCGGGTGATGCGACAACGCAGCGTGGGGGCACCACCGTGCCCGCAGGGCACAGGGGGAGTGCCGTGCCGGGCGCCACGAGCCGGTGAACCTTTCCGGTCACAGCACTATGGGCGCTGGGGGTCCCCCGTACCCGCACGTCACAGGGGCGCGGGGGGCTGCGCCAGCAACCCGTCACCGGGGGCGCGGGTGGCGGCGTTGCTCGGCTGGCAGGGGGAAACCGCGGGCGCAGGCGCATCGCCGCGGTCATGGGGTGACGATCGGGAAGTTCGGGTCGCCCGGGTCGAGGAGCGAGGCGAGGGTGGCGAGGACGGAGCGGTCGCCGTCGATCTGGATGCCGGCGGCGTCCAGGCGGTCCGGCGTCAACGGGCCGGCGACCAGGGCGGGGAGGGCCTTCGCGGTGGTCGTCAGGGTGACGTCGGCGGCGCCGCGCCGGGGCGCGGCGGTGTGGGTGAGCGCGCCGTTGGCGAGGCGGAGGCGGTACCGGGCGTCGGTGCCGGGGGCCGCGTCGGTGAGTCGGACGTCGATGGTGAAGTGCTCGTCCCACGCCTTCGGCCCGTCGATCTGCACGGCGAGAGCGTCGAAGAGCTTCGGCAGGCTGAGGTTGGCGACGATGTCGGCCGACGCCGCGACCGTCGGGGTGCCGAACTGCCCGTCGCGCAGTTCCGCCGCACCGGACAGGTAGAAGTTGCGCCAGGTGCCGTTCTCGGCGCCGTAGCCGAGCTGTTCGTAGGTGTCGGCGAGCAGCTCGCGCGCCCCGGCGTGGTCGGGCCGGGCGAACACGACGTGGCCCAGCACCTCGGCCGCCCAGCGGAGGTCGCCGGCGTCGAAGGAGCCGCGGGCCTTGGTGACGACCGCGTCCGCGCCGCCCATGAACTCGACGTACCGCCTCCCGGCCTCGACCGGGGTGTGCTGCCACAGGTGCGCCGGGTTGCCGTCGAACCAGCCCATGTAGCGCTGGTAGATCGCCTTGATGTTGTGACTGACGGAGCCGTAGTACCCGTGGGTGTGCCAGGCGTCCTCCAGCGCGGGCGGCAGCCGCAGGTGCTCCGCGATCTCGGTGCCCGTCCAGCCCTTGTTGATCAGGCGCACGGTCTGGTCGTGGAGGTACGCGTACAGGTCGCGCTGGCCGCTCAGGAACTCGACGACGCGGTCCCGGCCCCAGGTCGGCCAGTGGTGGGACGCGAAGGCGACGTCCGTCACCTCGCCGAAGAGGTCGATCGCCTCGGTGAGGTAGCCCGCCCAGCCGTGCGGGTCGCGCACCACCGCGCCGCGCAGGGTCAGCAGGTTGTGCAGCGTGTGCGTGGCGTCCTCGGCGGTGCACAGCGCCCGGTGGTCGGGGAAGTGGATGAGCATCTCCGCCGGCGCCTCGGAATCGGGCGCCATCTGGAACACCATGCGCACCCCGTCGATGACCTCCTGCTGACCGGTCGTGGTGACGTCCACCGTCGGCGGGATGAGGGTCACGGTGCCGGTCGACGTCGTCTGCCCGAGGCCGGCGCCGACCTGGCCCCGCGGACCGCGGGCGAGGGAAGCGCCGTACATGTACGCCGCGCGCCGGCCCATGGCGGTGCCCGCGTAGACGTTCTCGGAGACCGCGTGCTCCAAGAAGCCCTCCGGTGCGAGCACCGGCACCCGGCCCGCCGCGACATCCTCCGCCGTCGTGACGCCCTTGACCCCGCCGAAGTGGTCGACGTGCGAGTGCGTGTAGACGACGCCGGTCACCGGGCGGTCGCCGCGGTGCTCGCGGTAGAGGGCGAGGGCCGCCGCCGCGGTCTCCACCGAGATGAGGGGGTCGATCACGACGACGCCCCGCTCGCCCTCGACGAACGTCACGTTCGACAGGTCGAAGCCGCGCACCTGGTAGATGCCTTCGACGACTTCGAACAGGCCCTGCTGGACGACGAGTTGCGACTCTCGCCACAGGCTCGGGTTCACCGTGGCGGGGGCGTCGTCGACGAGGAAGGCGTAGCCGTCGCCGTCCCAGACCGGGGAGCCGT
Organism: Streptomyces sp. NPDC017979; assembly: GCF_044328175.1. Lineage (NCBI taxonomy): Bacteria > Bacillati > Actinomycetota > Actinomycetes > Kitasatosporales > Streptomycetaceae > Streptomyces > Streptomyces sp. NPDC017979. The sequence continues at coordinate 548,450 of NZ_JBIRGU010000005.1, forward strand.
CGGCACCGGTGACGACGTTCGGCGTGCGGCGGGCGATCAGGCCCCGTGCGGCGTCCTCGAAGTCCTGGGCGTCGGAGAAGGGCAGTCGGTCCTGGAGGTCGGCTTGCTGGCGCGCGATCGACGGCTCGGCCCCTTTGGGCGTGGATGACATGGCTCCCACGGTTCCACCCGCATGGCTTTTGCGCATTACATGCGCTTTGCGCGCATCGTGACCGAGGGGTTCGGGGTCGCGGGCAGTCAGCCGATGGTCAGCACCTCCCCCGTCGGCCGACGGTGGGTCGACGGGCCCTGCGGCCCGTAGCCCAGTCGGATCACCATGTGTACGTGCCCCATCGCGGTGGCCGGGTCGCGCACCGCCCACCGCAGGTCGCTCCACTCCAGCGCCTGCGAGGCGACCGACGTCGCCAGGCCGTCCAGCGTCGCTTCCAGCAGCACGCGCTCCATCGCCTGGCCCGCCCGCAGCCAGTCCACGGGGTGGTCGAACGCCGTTCCCAGCAGGGCGAGTTGCGGCGACTCCTCGAAGGCGGCCCACTCGCGCACGTACGTGTCGTCCGGTGACTCGAAGTCCCGCATCGGCGCGCCTCCCGACCGGCTGCGCGGCCCGAAGGCGTACCGCGGGATGCCCTCCTCGCCGACGTCCTCCCGGCCCGGGCCCTCGGTCCAGCGCGCCGTCTCCTCGCGGTGTCCCGGCTCGGCCTGTTCGCGGTTCATCGCCTCGCTGCTGAGTTCGAGGATGGTCCTGCGGTGGAAGGCGTCGGGGAAGGCGAGTCGGGCGCCCTCCAGGAGCGCGGCCCGGCGCAACACGTCGAGGAGGGAGTCCTCGATCCGCTCGTCGCGGAAGGGCGCACGGCTGGTGTGGCGGCGCCGGAGCGCGGGGTGGAGCTCGGCGAGTTCGTCGTACGACTCCGGGGGCCGGCGCACCAACTCCACCTCGGCCAGCAGATCGGGGTCCGCGGGGTCGGGCAGCAGCCGGGTGACCGGGTCCCAGCCGGCGTGCACGGCGGCCACCCGCAGGTTGAAGACGGCCGCGGCGCAGCCGATGAGCAGGGCCCGGCCGTCGGGGTCGGACTGCGGCATGGCCCGGCTGCGGTCGGCCCGCAGCCGGAAGGTGCGGGTCGCGGGGGTGAAGCCGAAGCTCCAGGGCTGGGCGTTGTGCATCGACGGGGCCAGGGTCGCGTCCTCGACCAGCGACGTGACCAGCGCGGTGTCCAGCGGACGGGCCTCGGGAAGTGCGGTGGGGGTGGGGTGCACGGGCCGGCTGCTTCCTCTGGGGGGCGGGTCAGTCCCAGGGTTCCGGTTGCCCCGCCCACAAAGGAGGGTCAAAAGTCTGATATCGCCTTTAAACACAATAAAAGCAGCTTTTGCGGTTCTTTGCTTGCCGGGCCCGGCTGCGGGGACGAGCGGGGACGGCGGTCCCCGGGGGAGACTGGTCGATGAGGGGGCTCCACGCAGCCCTCGGCCTTCGGCCTCGTGAGGAGGTGCTCGATGGCAGCCGGGGACGTCGGCAGCGACGGCGGACGCAGGGGCGCCGGCAGCGACGGCGGAAGCGGAAGCGGCACCGACGCGGATCGCGTGCGCGAGGGCATCATCCGCCTGCTGAACAGCCCGGACCCGCAGAGCCTGCTGGTCACCGTGCTGGAGCTGGGGCTCGCCGGCGCCGGCGCGTACGGCGGCTCCGTCTTCGTCGCCGACGAGGACGGCTGGCTCCGCCTCGCCGGCTACCTCGGCACCAACGAGGAGGTCCTCCGGCGCTTCCCGGCGATCGCCCCGGACTCCTCGCTGCCGCTCGCCGTCGCCGTGCGCGAGCAGCGGCCCGTGCACGGCGTCTCGGACGACCTGGTCGAGCGCTATCCGGACCTGGCCGGGCTCCAGGAGGAGGTGCACTTCCTGGTGATGCCGCTGCTGGTCGACGACCGCTGCCTGGGCGGGCTGGTCGTCCAGTACGACCGGCCGGGAGCGCCGGCGCCCGACGACCACCGGCTGCTGACGATGGTCACGGAGGTGTGCGCGCACCGGCTGGAGCACCTGCTGATGCGGGAGGGCGCGGAGCGGGCCGCCACGACGTTCGAACCGGAAGCGGCCGCGTCGACCGGGGCGCAGGCCGATGCGCCGACCGGCCCCAAAGGCATCGCCGGCCCCAAAGACATCGCCGACCCCACGGACGTTGCTGATCCCTCCGCCGTTGCCGATCCCGCCGCCGTCGACCCCGCCGACGTCCAGCGCCGTAGCCAGAGCCGTCGCACCCGGCTGGAGCTGGCGATGTCCAGCGGCGACATCGGCTCCTTCGAGTGGGACATCCCCTCCGGCATCGTCATCGCCGACGAGCGCACCATCCGCCTCTTCGGCTTCGACCCCGACCGCTTCGACTCCCTCGTCTCCACCTTCCTCGGCGCCGTCCACCCCGACGACCTCGACGAACTCCTCGTCACCATCGAGCGCAGCAAGCGGGAGGGGGCGCACCACGCCGTCCACCGGGTCGTCTGGCCGGACGGCTCGGTCCGCTGGCTGGAGTCCAAGGGGAGCATCGAGTACGCGCCCGACGGCGAGCCCGCCCTGATGGTCGGCGTCGTCTGGGACTGCACCGCACAGCGCGAGCGGGTGTCGCGCCGCGAGGCCCGCCGGGAGTTCGTCCTCAAGGTCACCAACTCCTTCGCCGCCGCGCTCTCCACCCGGGACGTGCTCGACACCATGACCGGGACGGTCCTGCCGGAGCTGGGCGCGACCGCCCTCGCCATCCACATCGAGCAGGAGGGCCGGCTACTGCTCGCCGGCGCCGCCGGCTACCCCGAGAGCACCCTGAGCCGGCTGCGGCTGATCGGCACGGTGGCGAACAACCCCATGTCGGAGGCGCTGCGCGCCGGCCACCCGCTCTTCTTCGGCTCCCGCGAGGAGTACCTGGAGCGCTTCCCCGACCCGCGGCTGCGGCCCACCGACTCCCACGGCGCGTTCGTCTTCCTGCCGCTGGCCTCGGCGGACGGCACCGTCGGCACCTGTCTGATCTCGTACGACCGGCCGCGCCGGTTCACCCACGACGACCAGATCATCACCGCCGCGATCGCCGGCATCCTCACCCAGTCGCTGGCCCGCTCCCGGCTCTCGGACCTCTTCCGCCGGCGGATGACCGACCTCCAGGAGCTGATGATGCCGCGGGCGCTGCCCCGGCTCCCCGGCTTCGAGATCGCCGCCCGCTACCTGCCGGCCGCCGAGGGCATGCAGGTCGGCGGCGACTGGTTCGACCTGCTGCCGCGCGAGGACGGCGGCGCGTCGCTGGTCATCGGCGACGTCGAGGGCCACAGCGCGCAGGCGGCCGGCGTGATGGGGCAGCTCCGCACGGCGCTGCGGGCGCACGCGTACGACGGCTACCGGGCCGAGCACCTGATGGCCCGCGGCAACCACACCCTGTGGGGCCTGGACACGGACCGCTTCGCGACCTGCTGCATCGTCGACGTCTCCCCGCGCGCCGGCCACCTCCAGGTCGTCCGCGCCGGCCACCCGAGCCCGCTCCAGGCCGAACCGGACGGCACCGTGCACGAGTTGCCGACCCCCGGCGCGCTGCCGCTCGGCTACGCGCCCGCCGACCGGTACCCCGTCTACCACGGGCAGCTCCAGCCGGGCGCCGCCCTGCTGCTGTACACGGACGGCCTGGTGGACACCCCGGACCGGCCGTACGACGAGGCCGTGGCCGCGGTGTCGGCCGAGCTGTCGCAGTGGATGACCCGGCCGCAGCACGGCAGCACCGACCGCCAGGGCGACCTGGAGGCGTTGGCGGACGGCCTGGTGTCGAGCGGCCGGGCGGCGAACGGCTCGACGCACCCCGGGTACGACGACGTCGCGGTGTTGCTGGTGCGACGCACGTCGTGGGAGACGGGCCCGGTGCGGATGGTGCGCTGAGCACCTCACGAGGCGCCGTGCGCCCGCGCCCCGTTCCCCATCGCACACCCTGCCCCGTCCCCGGGCGGAAACGCCCTTTTCTCCCGTACGGCTTCCGGCGGGCGAGCAGGGTGGCACCTGCGGGGCGTACGCACTAGCGAGACGGGGTGGCTCGGATGACTCACCGGAACACCGGAGCTACACGGACCACGAAGAACTTAAAGGACCCGAAGGACCCGAAGGACTTAAAGGACTTAGGGGGCGCGGGCGAGGAGCCCCTGAAGAAACCCGGAGAGGAAGCCCGGGGAACGACCGACCGGGAGAAGCCGAAGCAGCCGGGGGAGTCCCCGGGGGCGGAGGGGCCCGCGGAGGAGGTCTCGGAGTCGGAGCGGCTGCTCTTCGGCGGCCCCCTGCGCTACGAGGCGGGCTGGAGCACCCACGACGGCTCGTTCCTCGCGCTCGGCCTGCGGGCGATGGTCGCCCGGCTGCCCGGGCTCGTCGCCCTCACCGTCCGGCTCTCCCACCGCGCCGACCCGCGCGCCCTGCGCCAGGTCGCCGGCGCGGAGGTGGGCAGTGGCATCGCGCAGGCCGTCGGCCTCGTCGCGGTCAACGCGGTGCTCGTCCACCTGCTGGCCGGCGGCCCGACCGGGGACCGGCTGCGCGCGGCGCTGCCCGCGCTGGTCGTCGTCGCCTTCGCCGCGCTCGTCGGCGCGCTGCTGCGGTCCGTCTCCACGGCCGGGACGGGCCGGCTGGAGCCCAAGGTGTTCCGGGTGGCGACCGAGGAGTACTTGGAGCGGGTCGCCCGCGTCGAGTTGGCGGCGGTGGAGGACGAGCAGTTCCACAAGCTGCTGGACTCCGCGCAGTGGGGCGCGGAGTCGGCCCGTCGGATGATCCGCTTCTGCACGTCGGTGGTGAACGCCGGCATCTCGCTGGTCGCGGCGGCCGGGGTGCTCACGATCCTGCACCCGGCGCTGCTGCCGCTGCTCGCGCTGATGACGCTGCCCAGCGCGTGGAGTTCGCTGACGATCGCCCGCCGCCGCTACGTCTCCTTCCACACCTGGGTGCAGCACGCGCGCGCCGGCCAACTCCTCGGCCGGCTCCTCATCGACGCCCAGGCGGCGCCGGAGGTGCGGGTCCACAACATCGGCCCGTTCCTGCTGAAGCACTTCCGGATGATGGCGGAGACGGGCGAGCGGGAGCAGACCCGGCTGGCCCGCCTCGCCGCCCGCACCGGACTGATCGCCGCCGGCTGGACCGGGCTCGCCACCGCCGCCACGTACGCCACCCTCGGCGCGCTGCTGTGGACCGGGGCGATGGACCTGGCGGTCGCCGGCACCGCGGTCATCGCCATCCGCACCGGCTCGTCCAACCTGGACGCGCTCGTCGTCCAGCTGAACTACCTGTACGAGGAGAGCCTGTTCGTCTCCGACCTGGGCACGCTCTGCGCGGAGGCGGACCGCCGGCTGATCCCGGCGACGGGCCGGCCGCTCCCCGCCGAGGTGCGCGCCGTCCGCTTCGAGGACGTCACCTTCACCTACCCCGGCGACCACGGCACCCCGGCGCTGGAGGGCGTGAACGTCACCATTCCCACCGGCCGCATCGTCGCCCTCGTCGGCAACAACGGCAGCGGCAAGTCCACCCTCGCGAAGCTGCTGTGCGGTCTGTACGCGCCCGACTCGGGCCGGGTGATGTGGGACGGCGTGGACGCGGCGGAGGCGGACCGGGCGGAGTTGTTCGACCGGGTCGCGGTGGTGGCGCAGGACTTCTTCCGCTGGCCGTTCACCGCCCGGGTGAACGTCGCCATCGGCCGCCCCGACGCGCCCTGCGACGACGGGCTGCTCGACGCGGCGGCGGCGTACGCGGGGGCGGACGAGACCGTGGCCTCGCTGCCCCGCGGCTGGGACACCCTGCTGGCCCGCGGCTACCGCGGCGGCCACCAGATCTCCGGCGGCCAGTGGCAGCGCCTCGGCATCGCCCGGGCCCGCCACCGCGACGCCCGGATCATGGTCGTGGACGAGCCGACAAGCGCGCTGGACGCGGAGGCGGAGCAGCGCATCTTCGACCAGATCCGGGCCCTGGCGGCGGAGGGCCAGACGGTGGTGCTCATCACCCACCGGCTGCACAGCGTCCGGCACGCCGACGAGATCTACGTGATGGAGGGCGGCCGGGTCGTGGAGAACGGCTCCTTCGCGGACCTGATGGCGCTGGGGCCGCAGGGCACGTTCCGCCGGATGTACCTGGTGCAGTCGCGCCAGTACGCGTACGAGGAGGACTCCGCGCCGGGCTCCGCCGTAGAGCCCGTATCGGAAGCCGCGGCGACACCTTCTAGTACAGTGTTCTAGAGAATGGAACACCGATCGGGAGTGGAGGGGACGATGACGGTCGACGAGGTCATGGCCGAGTTGGAGCGCGCCTGGAACGCGGGGGACGGCGCGGCGTGGGCCGAACACTTCACGGAGGACGCGGACTACGTGGACGCGCTGGGACGGTTCCAGAAGGGGCGGGCTGTCATCGCGGCCGAGCACCAGAAGATCCTCGACACCATCTACCGGGGCAGCCGGCTGCGGATGCGGCTGCTCTCCAGCCACACGATCGCCGACGGCGTGCTGCTGGTGCACAGCGCGACCACGCTGGACGTGCCCGCGGGCCCGCGCGCCGGGCGGTGGCACTCCGTCCAGACGCAACTCCTGCGCGACGGGCGCGTACTGGCCTTCCACAACACCATGCGGACGGCCGTGGCCGACTTCTCCGAGCAGGACGAGGAGTACGCACGGCTGTCCCCGCTGGACTAGACCCTGGGCCGAGTCCGCAGGGTCCCGTGCGGTTGCCTGTGCGTGGGGACGGACCGCCGTTTCCCCGCGGGAGCATTGGTCTCTGCGGACTGCGCGACAAGCCCACCACCGGGCCGCACAGACCAATGCTCCCGCAGGGAAACGGCGGCCACGTCCACCCGCACAGGAAACCGCACAGGCAACCGCACGGGACACCGCGGGCACGCCCTACCGCGCCGCCGCGCCCGGCTCGACCTCCCGCGCGCGCCGGGTCCCGTCCCCGTCGGCCCGGAACGCCCGCCGGTAGGCGCCGGGCGTGGTGCCCAGCGCGTTGAGGAACCGTCGACGCAAGTTGGTGGCGGAGGAGAGCCCGACGCGCCGGGCGACCGCGTCCAGCGGCAGATCGGAGCCCTCCAGCAACTCCCGTGCCGCCGAGATCCGTTGCCCCAGCAGCCACTGCCCCGGGCTGGTGCCGAGCTGCTCGGCGAACCGGCGCGCGAGCGTGCGCTGCGAAACCCCCGCGTGCGCGGCCATCGCGGCCAGGTCCACGGCCTCGCCGAGCCGTCCGGCGGCCCACTCCAGCAGCGGCGCGAGCGAGCCGTCGATGTGCACGGGGTCCGGCGGCGCCGCGTACTGGAGCTGCCCGCCCTCGCGGTGCGGCGGCATCACCATGTTCCGTGCGACGTGCGCGGCGTACCGGGCGCCCTGGTCCTCCCGCACGAGGTGCAGGCACAGGTCGACGCCGGCGCCGGACCCCGCACTGGTCGCCACGTCGCCGTGGTCCACGTACAGCACGTCCGGATCGAGCCGCACGGCCGGGAACCGCGCCGCGAACTCCGTCGCCTGCCCCCAGTGGACGGTGGCCCGCCGCCCGTCCAACAGCCCGGCGTGCGCGAGCGCGAAGGCGCCGGAGCAGATGCTGACCAGCCGGGCGCCGCGGTCGTGCGCCCGGCGCAGGGCCCGTACGACCGGTTCCGACGGCGGCTCGGTGGTGGGCACCCAGCCCGGGACGACCACGGTGTCCGCGCCCTCCAGCGCGTCCAGTCCGGCCGTCACGAGCATGTCGTACCCGGCGCAAGTGGGGACGGCCCCGGGGTGCTCGGTGCACACCTCGAAGGCGTACCGGGTCGACAGTCCGGGCCGTACGATCCCGAACACCTCGGCGGTGCAGGCGAGTTCGAACGTCGACTGGGGCGGGTGGACGAGGGCGACAACGCGGTGCACGGCAAGAAAGTACCTCAGGATGTCATTTCTGACACTCGGCGGGAGCGGCGCCGGACGGCAGGCTGATCGGCATGACGACGACCGACGAGACGACCGACCCGACGGAACACTCCCGCGCCGCCGAGACGGCACCCCCCACGCTGACCACCACCACCACCACCACGACGGCGGCGTCGGCGGCCGGCACCGGCCCGGACATGCCCGGTTACGTGTGGTCCGCCGTCCGGGACGCGCCCGTGCGCGAACTCTTCCCCGGCATCCGGCAGCGGCCGCTGTGGCACGGCGACGGAGGCGCGTCGGCGCAGGTGCTGGAGATGGACCCGGACAGCCGCTGGGAGGGGATCGACGTCCACGACCCCGGCCCCGAGGAGGTGTTCGTCGTCTCCGGCGTCTTCAACGACGGCCACCGCGACTACCCCGCGGGCTCCTTCATCCACGCCCCCGCGGGCTCCTCCCACGTCCCGCAGACGACGACGGGCTGCACGCTGTTCGTCTTCTACCCGGAGGGCTGAGCCGACGCGGTCCGAGCCGCTTCGGCCTTCGGGCGCCTCGGGCGCCTTTCGGGCTTGAGGCGCCTCGGACTTGATGCGCCGGCCCTGTCACACGGGCGCGGGCTGTCTCGTCTCAAGGGTGTAGCCACCTCACGAAGGAGCACACCATGGACGCACGACTGGACCTCCTCACCGCCCCGGGCGCCGACAAGGCCCTCAAGCACCTGATGTCCGCGGGCCGCGCCCTACAGGAGTCGTCGCCGCTGCCGCCCGCGCTGCATGAACTGGTGGCGCTGCGCATCAGTCAGATCAACGGCTGTGCCGTCTGCATCGACATGCACACCAAGGAGGCCAGCGCCGCGGGCGAGACCCCGGTGCGGCTGAACATGGTCGCGGCCTGGCGCGATGCCACCGTCTTCACCGAGGCGGAACGCGCGGCCCTGGAGTTGGCCGAGGAGGGCACCCGGGTCGCGGACGCGGCCGGCGGCGTCAGCGACCCGATCTGGTCCCGCGCCGCCGAACACTTCGACGAGGAGGCGCTGACCAGCCTGGTGATCGCGATCGGAATGATGAACGCGGCGAACCGACTGAACATCATCACGCGCCGACCGGCCGGCGACTACGTGGCCGGCCAACTCGGCTGACCGCCGCCCGCGCCGGGTCACCGTGGCTTCTGCCCACCGCGGTGACCCGGGCCGGCCGCGCCGTACGGCCCGAGGCTCCCGGGCGCGCGCTCGGAACGGGGCGGCCGGTGTGCGGCCGTCGTCACCGGTCGCCCTCAGTCGGCTGTCTCGGCCCAGTAGTCGGCCAGCATCTCCCCGGGCCACCCCGGCTGCCGTACGGTCCCTCGGGGCCCCATCTCCCGGAAGTACGGCGCGAGGTCGTAGACCGGTGACCCGTCGACCGCGTCGAGATCGGTGACGTGGAGATCGAGCCCGTCGACCCGCAGCAGCCGGGGGAACGACTGCGCGAGTTGGTTCGGCCGCCGGTGGTTGCGGTGCACGAAGGTGCCGGTGCTCGGCCAGCGGGGGTTGTTGCGGGGGCTGCGGGCGTGCAGGGCGACGTCGTCCGGCGACGCCCGGTGGAAGTGCCACACGACGAGGAGGTGGGAGAACTCCTCCAGCCCCTGGACGACTTCGACCGGAAAGCCGGCGTCGAGACGGATGACCGCGGTGCCGCGCCACGCGTCTTCCGTCGGCTCGCTCCGGCCACCGACGACGATGCCGATGGGCTCGATCTCCAGCTTCTGCGTCATCCGCTTCCCTTCACCTGTCATCGAATCGCGGCAAATCTAAACGCTCACATACGCCGCCGCCCGGGCATCCAGCGCCGTCACGGCAGGGATGCCCCTGCGGCGATAGGGCGACAGGTGCGTCCGCATGTCGACCACCGCCTGTCGGGCCCGCCCCGAGTAGATGCCGTCCTCCACGGCGTCCAACGCACCGGACCACGTCACGCACGCCTCTTCCACGTGGCCGCCCGCGATCTGCGTTGCGCCGAGGTATCCGAGGGTCACCGCGTGGGTGCGCTTGAAGTCCGCGCCACGGGTTCGTACGGAACGCCGGAACTCGCGGACCGCACCGGCGCCGTCGCCCACGTCCCGCAACGCACACGCAGTCTCGTGGGCCAGTGACGCCTCGCCGAAGAAGAAGGTCCGGTTGGGTTCGGGGATTTCGTCACCGGCCGAAGCCAGGTCGTCCTCAGCCCGCAGCAGCGCCTTGGCCGCGGCTTGGCCGTTCCCCGTTGCGGCCAGGCCGCGCGCGTGGATCACGCCCAGGAGGGCGCGCTCCCGGGGGGTCGCAGCCGCGTAGCGTTCCCCGTGGACGGACGCCTCGGCCAGGTCCAGGCCCCGTCGGGCGAAGCCGAGATCGATCGCTTGATGGGCCATGGCCCGAAGGACGTGCCCGGACAGCGGGGCGTCGCCGGCGGGCGCGGCGAGCTTCACCGCAAGGACGAAGTACCTCTGGGCCACGGTGTGTTCACCGTTGTCGAAGGCCATCCAGCCGGACAAGTAGGAAAGCTCAGCCGCCGCTGAGCACATGTCTCGGCGTACGCCGTCGTCGTGGAAGCGGCCGTGCAGGAAGTCCCGTACGTCGGAGTGCAGATACTGCACCAGCGCGGTCCGTCCGTGACCCCCTCCGCGCCGCTGGTCCATGCGAAAAAAGGCCACGGTCAACTCCTGGACCGTGGCCACGTCGGCCCGCCCGAGGCGCTGAAGGTCGCCCACGTCATCCACGGCGCCCGCGGCGTCGAGGCGCCGGACGGGTTCCTCACCGTGGTGTTCGTCGCGCACGAGTGGGGTGGCGAGCCCGAGAACCGCGAACCCCGCAAGCACTCCGGGGTGTGCTGGGTCGACACGGCCGCCGTGCCCGACGCCTTCGTGTCGACCACGGCCAGTGCACTGCGCCGCTACCTCACCGGGGGCCCGGACGTCTCCCTCGACGGCTGGGGTCGGTGACAGCCGCCCCGCTCACCCCAACTCCCGCACCATCACCACGTACACGTCCCCACCCTCCCGCGACCGCGACTCGCCGACTTTGCGGTACCCCCACGCCCGGTACGCCGCCGTAGCCGCCACGGCGTCCCGGTGGACGTCGACCAGGACCCGTTCCGTACCGACGCCGTCCAGCAGGGTCCCGTGCAGACGACGGGCGACGCCCCGGCCGCGCCACGGTGCGCGGACGGCGAGTTCCAGGAGGCCGAAGGTGCGGTGGCCGTCCTCGTGGCGGACGTCGGCGGGCACCGGGGTGGTCAGGTGGTCCCACCAGTCCGTGTCGGGGGCGAGCGGGAGGCCGTACGCCATGCCGACGGGCTCGCCGTCCGCGGTGCGGGCCAGCGCGGCGCGGAACGCCGGGTTACGGGTCCGGGCGCGGAAGCGCCGGAGCGCGGTGGCGACGTCGTCCGGGCCCTCGCCGTACGGCGGCTCCGCGAACGCCTCGGCGTACACCAGGCCGAACGCGTCCGCCAGCGGTGCCGCGCCCGGTCCGTCCAGGCGGTCGACGGTGACGGGTCCCTGTTGCGTCGTGCGCTGTGTGGGATGCATGGGGCCAGTCTGGCAAGACCGACAGGGCCGGCAGGGCGGGCGAGACACCGTCAGGTCACTTCTTGACCCGGTAGCGCAGGTGGGTGACGCCGGTGCCCTGGACGACCGAGACGGGGCCTTCGAACTGCACCGGCGCGACGCCGAGTTCACCCCGTTCCCCGAAGAGCGTCTTCCCGGCGCCCAGGACGACCGGCACCAGCGCGATCCCGACCTCGTCGAGCAGTCCGGCCTCCAGGCACTGCCGGGCCATCTGCCCGCCGTTGACCACGACGTCCTTGGCGCCGGCCAACTCCTTCGCCCTGGCGACGGCCGCCTCGATGCCGTCGGTGACGAAGACGAAGTCCTCGTCGTCCTGCGGCCGGTCCTGGGGGCGCCGGTGCGTGAGCACGACCACGGGCACGTCCATCGGGTGGCGTCCGCCCCAGGCGTTCGTCATGTCGTACAGGTGCCGCCCGACGACCAACGCCCCCGTGCTCGCCCACTCCTCCTCGACCACTGCGGCGCTGGCCGCGGAGACGCGGAGCGGCGGCACGGCGGGGCTGGCCGTCGGGATCTCGACGTCGCCGTTGACGTACCACTGGAACAGCAGGTCGAAGCCGCTCTCCTCCGGCCCGGCGATGAAGCCGTCCAGGGACATCGTCGCGCCGGTGGTGACCTTGCTCATGCCGTTGTTTCCTTCGCTCGTCGACAGGTTTCGTAGGTACGTCGGAGCTGGAGCCCGCGTCTCTACATCCCGCGCCGAGAATCTTTCCGAACGCGGCCGACGGCGGTCCGCGCCCGGCGCCCTGGGGGCAGTGGGTCGACCCGGACGGTGCGGGGCTCGTGTGATCCGTGTGCGGAGGACGCCCGCCCCCGGCCGAACAGTTGCCCGCCGCGCCTCGCGCGCACGACTCCGCGCCCCGAACAGCCGCCAGTGGACACTTGGTTGACGTGTCATGTAGAAAGATGACGCGTCAACCAAATGGTGGACGCGTGTCCGCGCTCCCGAAGGAGATCTCCATGAGCACGTCGTCGAAGGCCGGCCTCGAAGCGCTGCTGACCCCCGAGGAGAGCATCCTGGTGCTGATAGATCACCAGCCGTACCAGTTCGCCAACCTGCACAGCCACGAGCCGATGATGGTCATCAACAACGTCGTGGGCTTGGCCAAGGCCGCCAAGGGCTACGGCGTCCCGACGATCCTGACCACGGTCGTGGAAGACCGCGGGGGCCTGCTGATCCAGCCGTTGCAGGACGTCTTCCCGGACCAGAAGCCGATCGACCGGACCTTCATCAACACCTGGCAGGACCAGCGCGTGGTGGACGCCGTGAAGGCCACCGGGCGCAAGAAGCTGATCCTCGCCGGCCTGTGGACGGAGATCTGCTTGGCCATGCCCGCCATCCAGGCGGCGGGTGAGGGCTTCGACGTCTACGCCGTCACCGACGCCTCCGGGGGAGTGTCGGCCGAGGCCCACGACATGGCGGTGCGGCGCATGGTCCAGGCCGGCGTCGTGCCGATCACCTGGCTGGCCGTGCTGAGCGAGTGGCAGCGCGACTGGGCCCGGACGGACCGCATCGCGCCGGAGGACCAGATGGCGGTCCTGGGGCACGCGGGCGCCACCGGGGTCGCGACGGTCTGGGAGCACCAGCTCCTGAACACCCCGGTCGCCGAGACGGCCGGGGCGTGACGGTGGGGGCGTGACGGCGGGGGCGTGACGGCGGGGGTGCGGGGCGGCGCCGGAGCGCCGCCCCCAGCCGTTACGCGGCCACCCGCCGAGGTTCAGCCAGCCGCGGGGGCGTGAAGGCGCCGCCCGGGCCGCGGCGCAACGGCGGCACTGCACGGTCCAGCCGGTCTGATGACGCGTTGACCAGGTCATTAGACTCGACGCCGTGACGGACCGGGTGGACTGGCTGACGGCTGAGGAACAGCATGCGTGGCGGAGTTTCGTCCGGTTGCACGAGCGGCTGATCGGTCGCCTGTCACATCTCCTTCAGACGGAATCCCATCTGACGGCGGCGGACTACGCGGTCCTGGTCAACCTGACGGACGTGCCGGAGGGCCGTCAGCGGTACCAGGACCTCGCCCGCGCCCTGGAGTGGGAGAAGAGCCGGATGTCCCACCACCTCGCGCGGATGGTCCGGCGGGGGCTGGTCGTCCGGGAGGACTGCCCGGAGGACGGGCGGGGCGCCTTCGCGGTGATCACCGAAGCGGGACGCGAGGCCATCGCGGCGGCGGCCCCGCTGCACGTACAAGCCGTCCGGTCCCTCTTCCTGGACCACCTCACCGCGGACGAGCTCCGAACCCTGGCCGAGATCTCCACCCGCGTGGTGGAGAAGCTGGACGACGACGCCTGAGCATTTCGGTGCCGTGCGTATCCGATCCGGGATGACATACGCGAATCGTCAAGAACCGTACGCGCATGGTCAAGGCGGGATGCCGGCGAGCCGGCATATTACGGAAGCGCGAAGTACGAAGTGCGAACCACGTCCACTCGTCAGAGCGGGCCGTCAGAGCGAATCGTCAGAGCGAGTCGTCAGAGCGAGGAAGTCCTCGCGGACCTTCGCCGTTCCGTTTCCCTCGCGACCGGAGCCTCGGCCGCGTTCGACGGAATCGGGATTTCGGCCACCACAGGGGGAAAACCATGAAGTTGAAGAACGTAGTCCGGTCGACCGCAGGTCTGGCCGTCGCGTTGGGCACGGTGCTGGCGCTGGGTACGTCCCCGGCCTACGCGGCGGACAAGACCATAGTCCTCAGCGGTCGCGGCAGCGCACACTTCAAGGACGACGGTGACAGGTTCACCGTGTGCGACACCAACGCGGACGGCCACGGCGTTCAGATGTCCCTTTACCGCGCCTCCGACCACCGGATCATGTGGACGATCAACGACGGAGGTGACGCGGGCTGCGACGGGAAGACGTACGACATCAAGGGTTCCACGAAGTACTACATGGACCTCTGTTGGAGCGTGCCCGGTGCCGCGTGCATCAAGTCCTCCGAATTCAGCGAGAGCTGATCGACGCGTAACTCTCCAAACTGCCCGATGACGGAGTCCCACCAGTTTCGGCTGGTGGGACTCCGCCATGCGCACCGGGCTCGGCCGGCCTGGGACGCCGGGCTGGGCGGAGCCCGTGCGGGGTTGGTTGTTCGGCTGCCCGGGTGGGGGTCCCGTCTTACGCTGGGCTTCTTGTCCGGTGATTTATGGGGGTGTTGATCGTGTTGGTCGAGGGTCTGATCGCGGCGGCGGCGGCTGGTGGCGGGGCGATCGTGCAGGCGGCGGGGACGGACGCGTGGGCCGGGATCCGCAGCGGATTCGCGCGGCTCCTCGGCCGCGGGGATTCCGGGCGGGAGCAGGCGGAGCTTGAGCGGCTTGACCAGACCCGCGCCGAGCTGGAGTCGGCCGGTGACGGCGCCACGTCTGAGCGGGTGCAGACCGTGCTGGTCACCCGCTGGCAGACCCGGCTGGAGATGCTCCTTGAGCAGCTTCCGGACGAGGAGCGGCAGCAGGTGGCCGCGGAGTTGCAGGCCCTGGTCCAGCAGGCGCAGGCCCAGGCTCCGGTGCAGAACACGCACAACGACTTCAGCAACGCGACGTTCACCGACAGCCAGGTGCTCGGCAGCGGCACGCAGAACAACACGATCAACCGGTAACGGGCAGTCGCGATGGCGAGCAGCAAGTCCGGCAAGCGCAAGAGCGGCGGGAAGAAGAAGGGCAGGCGTCCCGGGCAGGGGCAGGGGCAGTGGTCGGGGCCGGGGCAACGGACCGGCAGCAGTTTCGCCGGTGCGTCCTTCGAGCACAGCCAGGTGCTCGGCGACGGGACGCAGAACAACACGAGCATCAACGTGCAGGCGTACGCGGCGGTGCCGACCGCACTGAACACCCTGCCGGGGCTGCCGCAGGAATTCACCGGCCGCGACGACGAACTCGCCAAGGTCCTCGCCCTGTTCGACCCCGAGGCGGCGGCTTCCGGTGCGGCGATGGGGTCGGTCGCGGCGGTCGGGTCGGTCGCGGGGCTGCCGGGCGTGGGCAAGACCACGCTCGCCCACGCCGTGGGACACGCCGCGCTCGACAAGGGCTGGTTCACGGGCGTGCGGACGGTGAACCTGCGCGGCTACGACCCGACCCCCGTCCCGCCCGAAGACGCACTGGAGGCCCTGCTACGGGCCCTCGGCGTCCCGGCCGACCACATCCCGCCCACGCTGGACGAACGCGAAGGGCTCTACCGGGCCCAACTCGACGCGCTGGGACGGGCGGGAGAACGGATCCTGATCGTCGCGGACAACGCCTCGACCTCGCACCAGGTGCGCTCGCTGCTCCCGGCCCGCCACCACGGTGTACTGGTGACCTCCCGGCACACCCTGCCCGGCCTCGGCGCCCGCCTCTTCAGCCTCCACCCCCTTCAACCGGACGCCGCCGTCGACCTCCTGGGCCAACGGCTGGCGGTCGCGGACCCCGACGACCGACGCGTCCAGGACGAGCCCGCAGCCGCGGAGGAACTCACCGCGCTCTGCGGCTACCTGCCCCTGGCCCTCCAAATCGCCGCCGCACTCCTCGCCGACGACCCCGACCAGCCCCTCTCCGAACGGGTGCGGATGCTCACCGACGCGGGCAGCCGCCTCAGCGGCCTCGACGACGGCGAACGGAACCTGCGCGCCGTCTTCGACGAATGCCTCACCCGCCTCACCCACCAACAGGCCGACCTCTATCGGCTCCTGGGCCTCCACGCCGGCCCCGACATCTCCACCCCGGCCGTCGCGGCCCTCGCCGACCAACCCGCCAACACGGTCACCCTCCTCCTGCGCCAACTCGTCCAGGCACGCCTACTCATCCAGAACAGTCGGGCCCGCGACCGCTGGTCCATGCACGACCTCCTTCGCGTCCACGCCCAGGAGCATGCCCGCACGATCATGCACGGCGGCCGTGTCTCCCGCCGCCGCTACGAACAGGCCCGTGCCCGCCTCACCGGCCATTACGTCCGACACGCCCAAGCGGCCGACACCCACCTACGTCCCCCGGGCCACGCCGTGTCGAGTCTGTTTGCTGGACGGGAGCAGGCACTGGCGTGGTTCGACGCCGAACGCGAGAACCTCCTCGCCACCACCCACACCCACGCCCGCACCCACACCGCTCGTGGCCTCGGGTTCGCCCTCGGCCACTACTTGGACTGGCGACGGCACCTCCAAGACCAGGTCACCGTCCGTGCCCACGCCCTCGCGGCCTGCCAGGCACTTGGCGACACGACCAATGAAGCCGGTGCCTGGAACAACCTCGGCACCGCGCTCGGCGAGCTGGAGCGGCATGTCGAAGCGCTCGACGCCTACCAAACCGCCCTCCAGCTCCACCAGGAGAGTGACGACGTCCATGGCCAAGCCATCGCATGGAACGGCCGTGGCACCGCGCTCGGGGGGCTGGAGCGGCATGCCGAGGCGCTCGACGCCTACCAAACCGCCCTCCAGCTCTACCAGGAGAACGGCGACGTCCACGGCCAAGCCAACGCCTGGAACAACCTCGGCACCGCGCTCGGGGGGCTGGAGCGGTACACCGAAGCGCTCGACGCCTACCAAACCGCCCTCGACCTGTTCCAGCAGGATGGCGACGTCCACGGCCAAGCCAACGCCTGGAACAACCTCGGCATCGCGCTCAGGGAGCTGGAGCGGTACACCGAAGCACACGACGCCCGCCAAACCGCCCTCGATCT
Source organism: Streptomyces sp. NPDC017979 (assembly GCF_044328175.1). NCBI lineage: Bacteria > Bacillati > Actinomycetota > Actinomycetes > Kitasatosporales > Streptomycetaceae > Streptomyces > Streptomyces sp. NPDC017979. Next base: position 565,523 of record NZ_JBIRGU010000005.1, read on the forward strand.
GTTCCAGGAGAGCGGCGACGTCCACGGCCAAGCCAACGCCTGGAACAACCTCGGCATCGCGCTCAGGGAGCTGGAGCGGCATGCCGAAGCACACGACGCCCACCAAACCGCCCTCGATCTGTTCCAGGAGAGCGGCGACGTCCACGGCCAAGCCAACGCCTGGAACGGCCACGGCAACGCGCTCACCGGCCTGAAGCGGTACACCGAAGCACACGACGCCCACCAAACCGCCCTCGACCTGTTCCAGCAGGATGGCGACGTCCACGGCCAAGCCGTCGCCTGGAACAACATCGGCACCGCCTGCCGGGGGCTGGAGCGCTACACAGAGGCGATCGCAGCAGGCGAGAAGGCAGTCGCAATGCTGGCCCAAGAAGAGGACTGGGCACTCACCGGCGAAGCTTGGGCCGAGCTCGCCACCACCCTGGACGCGTCCGGTGCCGAACCGTCCCGCGTCCGGGACGCGTGGGAGCAGTCCGCCGCCGCTTACACCCGAGCCGGTGAGGACGAAGCCGCAGCCGCGTCCCGCGCCAACGCCGAGGGCCCAGACACCGCGCAGGAGGCGGGGTCGTAGAGCCGGACGGGCTTCGAACGGGCTCAGTCGGGGCCGTCCTTCGGCGTCGGCGTCGTGCCGAGCGCCGCGAGGGACACCGCGTCCGGGCCGAAGCGGGCCCGGGCCCGGTCCGCCGCTGCCTCCAGGCGGTGGGCGCGGTCGTCGGTCGGGTCGAGGGTGAGTTGGTGGACGGCGTGGTCTGCGGGGGCGATGGCCTCCGCGCGTAGCGTGATGCCGCGGACGCGGGCGCGTTGGAGGGCGAGGGACGCGTACATGCGGGTCGCTTCCGTCGCCAACGTACGTGAGTGGGCGGTGGGTTCGGGGAGGGTGCGGGTGCGGGCCGTCGTCGTGCGGTCGGCGTAGGAGACGGTCAGCACGAGTACGCCCGCGACCTGGCGTTCGCGCCGCAGCCGCCAGCCGATCTCCTCCGCGCAGCCCAGCAGGGCCCGGTGGTGTTGCTCGGGGTCGAGTTCGTCCCGGCCGAACTCCCGTACTGCGCCCACCGACCGCGGCGGCGCCGTCGCAGACACCCGCCCCGCATCCACACCCCGCGCGGCGTCCGCGAGTGCGCGCGCCGCCGGGGCGCCGAGGATGCGGCCGAGCGTCACGGTAGGGACGCGCTGGACGTCGCCGACGGTGTGCAGGCCGTACGGGGCGAGGGTGCGCACGGTCGCGGGGCCGACGCCGGGCAGTACCCCGACCGGCAGCGGTGCCAGGTACGCGGCCACTTCCGCCGGGTCCGTCGGGGTGCAGCGGATCGCGCCCGGCGGGCCGGACTGCGCGGCGATCCGGGCCAGCAGCGGGTTGGGGCCCACCCCCACGGTGCAGTCGATCCCGTAGACCGCGGCCACCCGCAACCGCACCAACGCCGCCAAGTCCCGCGCGTCGCGCCCGAAGTAGCGGCGCGCGCCCGCGACGTCCGCGAACGCCGCATCGGGCGGCAGCGCCTGGACGATCGGGGTGATGCCGCCGAGCAGACCGACCAGCCGGCGGTACACCGCCTCCGTGCCGGGGTACTCGAAGCGGTCTTCGTGGTTCTGGAAGTCCCGTACGGCGAAGTGGACGTAGAGGATCACGGCGACCTACCCCGCACTTCCGCGGCTCGCGTGGTGCAGCGTTCGGCCGCCCACGAGCGGTACGCCGGGCGGGCGCAGGTCCGCCCAGGGGTGCATGACGTAACCGGTGGGCTCGGTGAGGGTCCGTCCCTCATGGCCCGCACGCCCCTCGGAGCCCCCGGCCTCCTCACCCGTCTCGTGTCCCGTGCGGCCCTCCGCGCCCCGCGCGTACGGCCTGGCCAACCGGTCCGCCACCGCGCCCGCCCCGCCGTCGCGGTACAGGTCGATCAACTCGCCCAGGTCCCACGCCGCGACGCCGGTGATGCTCAGGCTGTGCGGCTTGCCCCGCGGGCGGGCGACCGTGCCGCGCACCAGCAGCAGCGCGCTGTGGAAGACCGTCGAGGCGCACCGGTCGTGGCTGTCTTCGAAGAAGGCCAGGTCGGACAGGCCGGTGGGGTCGTCGAGGGTGGCGAAGATGACCCGGCGCCCGCCCCGGATCGGCGGGGTCTGCGTCGCCGCCTTCACCCCGGCGACCAGCACCGTCGTCCCGTGCGGCAGCTCCCCGATCCGGGCGGCCGGGGTCACGCCGATGTCCGCGAGCAACGGGCGGTGGTCGTCGAGGAGGTGCCGGGTGACGTCCATGTCGAGGACGTCGAGCTCCGCGGCGAGTTGGTCCCAGTCGTCCATCGCGGGCAGCCCGCCGTCGTCGCGCACGACCCTGGAGCCGTCCCGTACGACCCCGTCGGCCTCCCGTACGGCCCCGACCCTGGACCTGGTCCCGACCCTGGACCTGGTCCCGGCCCTGGTCCCGGTCCCGCTTTCGTCCCGTACGGCTCCGGCAACGGCTCCCGTCTCGACCACCTCGCTCGTCCCACTCGCCTCGCTCGCCCCACTCACCTCACTCGCCTCGCCCAGCGGGAGTTGCCCCGCACCCACCGAATCCCTCCCGTGCCGGTGCAGCTCGGAGATCTCCAACAGCACCTCGCGCCGCCCCGCCCCGCCGACGATCCCGTCCAACGCGCCCACTCGCGCCAGCCGTTCGGCCACCGGCCGGCTCGGGCGGGCGCGCTGCCAGAAGTCCGTCAGGGAGACGTACGGGCGCCCCGCCTCGATCCGTCCGGTCTCCGCCTCGCTGATGCCGCGGACGTGCGCGAACCCCAACCGAACGCCCCACTTCTCCACCCCGCCCTCAGACGCCAGTTCGATCACGGACTCCCCGCGGGACGCGTTCACGTCCGGCAGCAGCACCGGCACCCCGCGCCGCCGCGCGTCCGCGACGAAGACCCGCTTGTGGTACATCCCGGGGTCGTGGGTGAGCAGCCCCGCGTAGAAGGCCGCCGCCCGGTGGGTCTTGAGCCAGGCCGACTGGTACGTGGGACGGGCGAACGCCGCGCCGTGGCCCTTGCAGAAGCCGTACGCGCCGAACCCCTCCAGCACGGTCCACACTTCCCGCACCACCTGCGTCGAGTAGCCGCGGCGCCGCGCGCGGTCCGCGAACCAGGCGCGCAGCCGGCCCTGCCGGTCCCGGTCGGAGAGCGCGCGCCGGGCCTCGTCCGCCTGGCCCAGGTCGCAGCCGGTCATCTTCTCCATGATCCGGATGACCTGCTCGTGGAAGACGACCTGGCCGCCCGTTTCGGCGAGGATCCCCCGCAGGTCGTCGTGCGGATAGCGAACGGGGGCGCGGCCGTCGCGCACCGCGATCAGCGGGTCGATCATGTTCGCGGCCACCGGCCCCGGCCGGAAGAGGCTGATGTCCAGGGTGATGTCGTCGATCGTCCGGGGCCGCAGCCGCCGCACCAGGTCGCGCTGGCCCGGCGACTCGATCTGGAAGCAGCCCATGGTCTGCGACGAGCCGATGAGTTCGTACGTCGCCGGGTCGTCCAGCGGCACCTGCGCGGGGTCGTCGACGTCGAGCCGTTCGCCGGTGACGCGTTCGACCTCGGCGACCGCGTGCGCCAGCGTCGACTGCATCCGCACGCCGATCAGGTCCGCCTTGATGTGCCCGGTGTCCTCCACGTCCTCCTTGTCGAACTGCGCCATCGCGATGCCGTCGAGGGTGGTGGGGACGACGGGGGTGCGGTCCAGCAGCCCGCCGTCCGAGATCAGCAGGCCGCAGGGGTGCATCGCGGTGCCGTGCGGCAGCCCGTCCAGCGCCTCCACCAGCGTCCACAGCCGGCCGTGTTCCTCGCCCGCGACCTCGCGCAGCTCCGGCAGCTCCCGCAGGGAGGCCCGTACGTCCTTCGCGCGGATCTGCGGGAACGCCTTCGCCAGCCGGCGCGCCTCGTCGGGGTCGATGCCGCGGGCGCGGGCGACGGCCTCGATCGCGCCGCGCGCGCGGTAGGTCTCGTAGACGGCGAGGGTCGCGACCCGATCGCTGCCGAAACGTTTCAGCACGGCTTGGTAGACCTCCACGCGCCGGGCGCTCTCCACGTCCAGGTCGATGTCGGGCATGGCGGTGCGGTACGCGGAGAGGAAGCGCTCCATGACGAGCCCGTGCTCGACGGGGTCGACCGGGCTCATCCCCAGCAGGTGCACCACCAGCGAGCCGACGCCGGAGCCGCGCGCCGCGATCCGTACGCCCATGTCCTGCACCAGCCGGACGATCTCCGCCATGGTGAGGAAGTAGCCGGCGAGGCCGAGTCCCGCGATGATCCGCAACTCCTTCTCCAGCCGGTCCCAGCGCTCGCCGTCCCGGTGGTGGCCGCGGTGCATCATGGCGCCGGCGCAGCGGGCCGCGAGCTCCCGGTCGGCGGACTCCCGGGTGGCGCCGATCAGGTGCGGCTCGGGCAGGTGGAGCCGGCCGAGGCCGAAGGCTTCGCCGGGGTCGACGACGCAGGCGGCCGCGGTCTCCTCCGTCGCGGCGAGCAGCGCGCGGGCGCGGCGGGCCACCGGGTTCGCGCCCGCGGCGTCGGCGATGCGCTCGGCGATCCGCTCCATGCTGCCGGCGTCCTTGAGCCAGCGCTCGCCGCCGTCGAGCGAGGCGCCGTCGCGCACGTCGACGGGGACCAGCAGCCGCGCCGAGTCGAGGATGTCGGCGACCTCGCCCTGGCCGGGGTCGGCGTACCGGACGGCGTTGGTGAGCACGGCGGTGACGCCCTGCTCGTCGGCGAGGGCGAGCATCCGGGCGGCGAGCCGCAGCGAGCCGGGGCCGGCGCCGGGGCGGTCGTGGCAGGACACCTCCAGGCGCAGCGCGGCGCCGAACCGCTCGCGCCAGGGCTCCAGCAGGCGTACGGCGCGGTCGGGGCGGCCTTGCGCGAGGGCGCGCCCGACCTCGGAGTCCGCACCGAGCAGCACGAACAGCCCGCCGTCGGCGGCGCCTGTGCCTGCGCTTGTGCTTGCGGCTGCGTCCGCGGCCCGGTCGAGGTCGTCCCAGCCGATCCCGCCGTCCGCGGACGCGGAGACGAGCCGGCACAGCGCGGCCCAGCCCGGTGCGGTGCGGGCCAGGAAGACGGCGCGCTGGGCGGGCTCGGTGACGAAGACGCCGCCCTTGGCGGGTGTACGGGAGTGCGCGGCGTGTGCGGCTTCGGCCGGGGTGCCGCCGGCACCGGGGCGCGGTACGGCGGGCACCCCGAGGTCGCAGCCGAACAGCGGCCGGACCCCGACCGCGGCGCACGCCTTGGCATGCCGGACCGCGCCCGCGAGGCTGTCCCGATCGGTCAGCGCGAACGCGTCTAGACCTCGTTCGGCGGCGCGCAGCGCGAGATCACGGACGTGGCTGGCGCCGTACCGCAGGGAGAACCCGGAGGCGGCGCGCAGATGCGTAAACGACATGCGCACCTCCTCTCACCTGCCACAACGCCCCCTCCGGCCGACGGCCCACACAACTTCCCGAACCTCACGATAGACCACTATCGAAGAAATGTTCGAAATCGAGGGGAGGGTCACCGAGTAGGGAGACGTACCCGACATTTCGAACATATAGCACTGGCCCGTGCGGAGTGAGCGGGTGGCCCTTACACGGTTACCCGCGCAGTTCTTCCCCTGCGCGCGGGGGCGATGGCCTCTGCGGCTTGGTGGTGGGCTGGTCGCGGGGTTCCGCCCTGCCCCTGCCTCGCGCCCCTGGCCAACTCGCCGTAGCCCCGCGGGAGCGTTGGCCTCTGCGGCTTGGTGGTGGGCTGGTCGCGCAGTTCCGCCCCCTGTGCCCTTGAAACCCACTCGCCGTAGCCCTGCGGGCTGCGTTGACGTCTGCGGCCCGGTGGGTGGCTGGTCGCGCAGTTCCGCCCCCTACGCCCAGGGGGCGTGGTGGTACCCCCAGCGCCCCTGTTTCGCTGCCCCGATATTTCCGCTGCGGGCCCAGGCAGGGGGGTTTAGGGGCGCGAGGAACTGCGCGAGTAACCCTCCACCGGCCGGTAGAGGCCATTGCTCCCGCAGGGTTACGGCGGGTGTGTCAGGGGCGCGAGGAACTGCGCGACCAGCCACCCGCCGGCCCGCACAGACCAACGCTCCCCGCAGGGTTACGGCGGGTGTGTCTGTGGCGCTGGGGGTCCCCCCACGCCCTCTGGGCGTAGGGGGCGGAACTGCGCGAGTAACCCTCCACCGGCCCGCACAGACCAACGCACCCCGCAGGGTTACGGCGGGGATGTCAGGGGCGCGAGGAACTGCGCGAGCAACCCTCCACCAAGCCGCAGAGGCCATCGTCCCCGCGGCGGGTGGGCCAGACGCGCGGGCCCAGGCCCAGGCCCCCTGGGCGCAGGGGGCGGAACTGCGCGACCGGCCCGCCACCCGGCCGCAGCCGCAACACCGCAACACCGCAGCCCGCCGCACGGCGAACCCGCGGCCAGTTCAGGGGCGCCGAGGCCGCCCCAGCGCCTGCGGGACGTCCGCCGCCGTCGGCAGCCACGGCCCCCGCCCCACTCCCACCCCCGCCGCCAGCTCCCGCACCTGCGCCCGCCCGGCCTCGCGTGCGTACCGGATCAGCCGGGGCAGCTCCGGGTGCGGGTTCCCGGTGTGCCACACCAGGGACCAGGGGTAGACGGGGGCGGGCGGGGCCAGCGGGATGCGGTGCAGCCGCTGGTGGTTGCGCCACACCACCCGCGTACGGTCCCCGACGAAGGTCAGCCGCGCGCCGGCCCCGTCGCTCCCACCGAACCCGTCGCTCCCGTCGCTCCCACCGAACCCTTCACCCCCACCGGACCCGCCGAATCCGTCATCCCCACCGGACCCGTCCACCCCGTCAAGCAGCGCGTCGACGCCGAAGTCCGGCCCCGACGTGTCCACGGCGAGCGCGAAGTCCCGCGCCAGCTCGCGGTAGAACGCGCCCCACTCGCGGCTCTCGGGCAGCCCCGGCATCCACACGACGTACGGGGCGAGGTCCGCCAGCGCGAGGGGGCGCGTGCCGGCCAGCGGGTGCCGCTCCCCGACCACCACCTCCAGCTCCTCCAGGCACACCAGCGCGCTCGCCAGCCGCCCGTCCCACTCCGCCGCCGGCCTGCGCAGATACGCGAAGGCCGCGTCCACCTCGCCGTCCAACAGGGCCCGTACGGCCGACTCCGCGCCGTCCAGCGTCACGACCTCCAGCGGGACGTCCGGGTGCGCGCGGTGGAAGTCGCGCAGCACCTCCGTCGAAGCGAGCAGGTTCCGCAGCACGTCGACCCGGAGCGGGCGGCCCTGGTGCCGTACGGACTCGACGGCCCGGCGCACGGCGGCGAGCACGGCGCGGGCGTGCGGCAGGAAGGCGCGTCCGTCGGCGGTCAGCTCGGCGCCGGTGGGGACGCGGGCGAACAGTGCGACGCCGAGGACCGCCTCCAGCGCCGCGACGCGCTTCGACGCCGCCTGCTGGCTGATGCCGAGCCGGGCGGCGGCGTGCCGGAACTGTCCTTCCTCCGCCACCGCGACGAAGGTCCGCACGGCTTCCAGGTTCATCCCCTCGCCCCTCAGCTCCATCCCTCGCCCCTCAGTTCCATCCCCCGAAGCTACCGCGACAACCGGCGGTTGTCGGAAGGGCCGTCCGGTTGTTTGATCGCCCGCGCCGCCCCCGATTTGAATGGGCGAATGCCCCCGACGAAGCCGCCCTTCACGCATCTGCACGTGCACACGCAGTATTCGCTGCTGGACGGTGCGGCGCGGTTGAAGGACATGTTCGCCGCGTGCAACGAGAT
>NZ_JBIRGU010000006.1:0-365492 GCF_044328175.1 Streptomyces sp. NPDC017979
GGGGGACCCTGTGGGAGAGTAGGACGCCGCCGAACAATTTTTAGCCGTGGTCCCCTGGAGTTTATCTCCAGGGGACCACGGCCTTTTTGCGTTTCAGTGCTGCATTCCCAGAGTTGGTGACCGATCCACTGCCCCGGGACGGACCGGTGCCACGGCCACCCTGTGGGCCTTGCCGCAGCGGTCCAACCAACTCGGGCGGCTCAGGTGGTGCAGAGCACGACCCAACTCGGGGTATGATTTACCTCGTTGCCACAGCGCAGCAGGCCCCAATAGCTCAGTCGGTAGAGCGTCTCCATGGTAAGGAGAAGGTCTACGGTTCGATTCCGTATTGGGGCTCAGTACCACGAAGGCCCCCGCCACTGGCGGGGGCCTTCGTCATGTCTGGGGTCAGCCCCGGCGGGGCTCAGGGATGCGCATCGCCAGGATCGCCATGTCGTCCGAGGCCGGTTCCGCGGCGAAGCGCTCCACCGCGCGGAGCACGCGGGAGGCCACGGCGCCCGCCGTCAGTCCCGTACAGGTGGTGAGGACTTCGGCGAGGCCGTCGTCGCCCAGCATGCGGGAGCCCTCGCGGCGCTCGGTGACGCCGTCCGTGACGCACAGCAGGACGTCGCCGGGGTCGAGGGTCACCATCTGCTCGAACAGCTCCAGGTCCTCCATGACGCCGAGCAGCGGCTGGGATTCCGCTGCGGACTCCACGGAGCCGTCCGGGCGCAGGCGCAAGGGGAGCGGGTGGCCCGCGCACACGACCTTGAGGTGGGCGCTGCCGTCCTCCTGCGGCCACAACTCGCCGTAGAGCAACGTCAGGAAGCGGCTGCGGGCGCCCTCGTCGAGGATGGCCGCGTTCAACCGCTCCAGGACCGCGGGGCCGCCGAAGCCCTCACGGGCCAGCAGGCGCAGGGCGTGCCGGGCGAGGCCGGTGACCGCGGCGGCCTCCGGGCCCGTACCGCAGACGTCGCCGATGGCGAAGCCGTACGCGCCGTCGCGGATGGGGAACACGTCGTAGAAGTCGCCGCCGACCTCGTTGCCCTCGCCGGCCGCGCGGTAGATCACCTCGACCTCGACGCCCGGGATCTGCGGGGACTCCGGCGGCAGCAGGCTGCGCTGCAGCGACTGGCTGATGGCGACGCGCTCCGAGTACAGACGGGCGTTGTCCAGGGCCAGGGCGGCTCTGCGGGACAGGTCCTCGGCCAGTTCCAGGATCTCCTGGCGGAAGTGGTCGTCGGAGGGCTTGCCGAGGGTCAGCATGCCGATCACGCGGTTGCGGGCCACCAGCGGAAGGACGACCGTCTCACCGCCGACGGCGGCCGCGGTGGCCAGTGTGGTCGCGATGCCGGAGGAGACCGGCGATGAGGAGCCGAGGCCCAACTCGCGCTTGGACGTCTGGAGGGCGGCCTCCTGGGCCGCCCGGGCCGGCGCGTGCCAGACGCGGGCGCCCGGAGTGGGCACCGGGTCCGGCGGGGCGATCTTGGCCAGCAGGTCCTTCAAGCCGTCGATGCGGTCCTCGTCCTCGTGGAGCACATAGCTGAGGTACGGGTCGGACGCCTGGTCGGCGATGGTGTAGACGGCACACCAGGTGGCGAGCGTGGGGACCGTCATCTGCGCCATCAGCGCGAGGGTCTGGTCCCGGTCCAGCGTGCCCGCGAGCAGGTCGGACGCCTCGACCAGGAAGGACAGCGAGCCGCGGCGCAGGCGCTCCAACTCGCCGAGGCGGGCGGACTCGACGGCGAGCGCGATGCGGTCGGCGGCGAACTGGAGGCGAAGGGCCTCCTCGTTCGTGTACCGGCCGGCCGATTCCGCCGCGACGCCCAGGGAGCCGGTGAGACGGCCCTCGACCTTGAGCGGGACGGTGACCACGGAGCGCATCCCCGTGGTGTTGAGCAGGGGTACGGCTCCGGGCACCGAAGTGAGGTCGTCGTGGACGGCGGGCATCCGGGCGGAGCCGTACCGCCCGGTGCCGGCTTCGACGGGGACGCGGGCGAAGCGCTGGCGGGCCGACGGCAGCCCGGTGGTGGCCCGCACCTCCAGTTCGGTCTCGTCGTCCGTGGCCAGCAGCAGGAAGGCCGAGTCGCCGTCGAGCATGTCGCGGGCGCGTTCCACCGTGCGCTGGAGGAGGCCGTCGAGGTCGTCGGGGGCGGGTGAGCCGATGAACACCTCGAAGGGGTCCTGGCTGTGGGGCTCGGTGCCGGTTTCGGCGCCGGCGCCGCGCTGCGGGGTCTGCAGGACGGCGCGCTCCTCGTCCCGTACGAGGAGGCAGACCGTCGACGGTTCGCCGTTGGTGTCGCGCACCCGCAGGTGGGAGGCGTACACGGGGACGACGCGGCCGTCGGTGTTCCGGATGCCGTAGCTGCCCTCCCAGCGGGAGAGCTGGAGCGCCTCGGCGATGCCGGTGCCGATGCCGGGGGTGTGCGGCCAGGCCGCGAAGTCGGTGAGCGGCTTGCCGACGACCTGGTCAGCGGGGTAGCCGAAGAGGCGCTCGGAGTCCTCGTTCCAACTGGAGATGGTGCCGTGCCGGTCGATCTGGACGACGGCGACGCGGACGCGTTCGTCCGCGACGGGCAGCATGGGGGTGGGCAGGACGGGGCCGGCGGAGCGGGTGCCCACCGGACGTTCGGGCAGGTCGAGCTGGAACCAGACCTGCTTGGAGGTGGGAGCGTACTCGACGCCCCAGCGGGAGGCGAGGGCGGAGCACAGCAGCAGCCCGCGGCCGTTCTCGCTGTCGAGCGGGGCGAGGACGTGGCTGCCCTGGATGGGGATCTCGCGCTCCGGGTAGCGGTCGGCGACTTCGATGCGGACGCTGTCGTCCGTGCGCAGGCAGAGCACGTCCGCGGCGGTGCCGGCGTGGATCACCGCGTTGGTGACGAGTTCGCTGGTCAGGACGACGGCGTCGTCCACGATGTCGGAGTGGCCCCAGCCCTGGAGGGTGTCGCGGACGAAGGCGCGGGCGGTCGCCACGGACCGTCCGACGGGGTCGAAGGTGGCGGCGGCCCGAGCGGTGATCACTGAACTCCTCGTACGCGTCTCGACGCCCGGCTCTGCCATGATCGGCCTGCCCCTCCCGGTGCCCGGTACATTCCTCGTGCCCTGGTCGCCCAGGCCGGGCGGACCGGGGCGGTTGGACAGCCGGATGCCAGGTTACTTACCTTCGCAGTCCGAGCGGATGCCGGTCGCCGCTGTTTCCGCCCTCCGGGGGCGGGGACGCTGTGCGAAGCTGCCGAACTGTTATGGCCTGGTTCGGTACGAGTGAAACACTGGGCACGCATTCGATGCGGGCTCGGGCACTCTGACAAGGACCCGAGCAGTACGGTCAACCCCTGCGGGAGGGACACGGTGGAGTCTGGCGTGGCGGCGCGCGGGAGGAACTCGCGCGCGAAAGGCGGACGGTCCCGGAGCAATGGGACGGTCGAGGTGGACGCGGTGGCCCTCAACCGGCTGCTGACCGCCTTGACGTCCATGCGCGACGGGAACTTCCGCAAGCGCCTGACCGTGTCGGGCGACGACGTGATGGCCGAGATCGCGGCCGTCTACAACGAGGTCGCCGACCGCAATCTCCACCTCACGGGTGAGCTGGCCCGGGTCCGCAGGGTCGTGGGACGCGAGGGCAAGCTGACCGAGCGCTTGGACACGGGAGCCTGCGAAGGGTCCTGGGCGGCGGCGATCGACGCGTCGAACGCGTTGGTCGACGACCTGGCGCGGCCGGTGTCCGAGGTCGGCCGGGTGCTGTCCGCGGTCGCCGACGGCGATCTGGTGCAGCGCATGGAGCTGCGCTCGGAGGGCGCGGACGGGGTCGTACGGCCGCTGCGCGGCGAGTTCCTGAAGGTCGCCCGTACGGTCAACAGCCTGGTCGACCAGTTGTCGGCGTTCACGGACGAGGTGACGCGGGTCGCCCTGGAGGTGGGCACCGAGGGCAAGCTCGGCGGGCAGGCGCAGGCGCGGGGGATGTCCGGGTCGTGGAAGGACCTCACGGACTCCGTCAACACCATGGCGCAGCGGCTCACCGCGCAGGTGCGGGACATCGCGCTGGTGACCACGGCGGTGGCCAAGGGCGATCTGTCGCAGAAGGTGACGGTGCACGTCGCCGGGGAGATGTTGGAGCTGAAGAACACCGTCAACACGATGGTGGACCAGCTCCAGTCCCTGGGGTCCGAGGTGACCCGGGTGGCCCGCGAGGTGGGCACCGAGGGCGAGCTGGGCGGGCAGGCCGAGGTGCCCGGCGTCGCTGGCGTGTGGAAGGACCTCACCGACTCGGTCAACATGATGGCCGGCAATCTGACGTCGCAGGTGCGGGCGATCGCCGAGGTGACGACGGCGGTCGCGAACGGTGACCTGACGCAGAAGGTCACGGTGAACGCGCGGGGCGAGGTGGCGCAGCTCGCCGAGACCGTGAACCAGATGACGGAGACGCTGCGGACGTTCGCGGACGAGGTGACCCGGGTCGCCAGCGAGGTCGGCGGCGAGGGGCTGCTGGGCGGCCAGGCGCAGGTGCCGGGCGCGGCGGGGACGTGGAAGGACCTCACCGACTCGGTGAACACGGTCTTCCGCAACCTGACCACTCAGGTGCGGGACATCGCGGCGGTGACCACGGCCGTGGCGAACGGCGATCTGTCGCAGAAGGTCACGGTGGACGTGGCCGGGGAGATGTTGGAGTTGAAGAACACCGTCAACACGATGGTGGACCAGCTCCAGTCCTTCGGGTCCGAGGTGACGCGGGTGGCCCGGGAGGTCGGCATCGAGGGCCGGCTGGGCGGCCAGGCGCGGGTGCCGGGCGCGGCGGGGACGTGGAAGGACCTCACGGACTCGGTGAACACCGCGTTCCGCAACCTCACCGGTCAGGTGCGGGACATCGCCCAGGTGACGACGGCGGTCGCGAACGGCGATCTGTCGCAGAAGGTCACGGTGGACGTGGCCGGCGAGATGTTGGAGTTGAAGAACACCGTCAACACGATGGTGGCGCAGCTCTCCTCGTTCGCCGAGCAGGTCACGCGGATGGCGCGGGACGTGGGCACCGAAGGCAGGCTCGGCGGTCAGGCGCGGGTGGACGGCGTCAGCGGCACGTGGCGGGAGCTGACGGACTCCGTCAACTTCATGGCGGGGAACCTGACGTGGCAGGTGCGGCAGATCGCACAGGTCACGACGGCGGTGGCGCGCGGTGACCTGTCGCAGAAGATCGACGTGGACGCCCGGGGCGAGATCCTGGAGTTGAAGAACACCATCAACACGATGGTGGACCAGCTGTCGGCGTTCGCGGACCAGGTCACCCGGGTGGCCCGGGAGGTCGGCACGGAGGGCCGGCTCGGCGGGCAGGCGCAGGTGCCCGGCGTCGCCGGCGTCTGGCGCGATCTGACGGACTCGGTGAACGGCATGGCCGGCAACCTCACCGGTCAGGTGCGCAACATCGCCCAGGTCGCCACGGCGGTGGCGCGCGGTGACCTGTCGCAGAAGATCGAGGTCGACGCGCGGGGCGAGATCCTGGAGTTGAAGAACACCATCAACACGATGGTGGACCAGCTCTCGAACTTCGCCGAGCAGGTCACCCGGGTGGCGCGAGAGGTGGGCACCGAGGGCATGCTCGGCGGGCAGGCCGAGGTGCAGGGGGTCTCCGGCACCTGGAAGGACCTCACCCAGTCCGTCAACTCGATGGCGAACAACCTCACCTCGCAGGTGCGCAGCATCGCCGAGGTCACCACGGCGGTCGCCAAGGGCGACCTGTCGAAGAAGATCACCGTCGACGCCAAGGGCGAGATCCTCGAACTGGTGACGACGGTGAACACGATGGTCGACCAGCTCTCCGACTTCGCCGACGAGGTCACCCGGGTGGCCCGGGAGGTGGGCACCGAGGGCGTGTTGGGCGGCCAGGCCCGGGTGCGCGGCGTCACCGGCATCTGGAAGGACCTCAGCGACAACGTCAACCTGATGGCGAACAACCTGACGAACCAGGTGCGGAACATCGCCCGGGTCTCGGCGGCCGTCGCCAACGGCGATCTGACGAAGAAGGTGACGGTCGAGGCGCGCGGCGAGTTCGCCGAGCTGGCGGAGACCGTCAACACCATGGTGACGACGCTGTCCTCGTTCGCTGACGAGGTCACCCGGGTGGCCCGGGAGGTGGGCACCGAGGGCGAGTTGGGCGGCCAGGCGCAGGTGCCGGGCGTGTCGGGCACCTGGAAGGACCTGACCGAGTCGGTGAACTCGATGGCGTCCAACCTCACGTGGCAGGTGCGCCAGATCGCCACCGTGACCACCGCCATCGCCAAGGGCGATCTGACGCGGAAGATCGACATCGAGGCGCGGGGCGAGATCCTGGAGCTGAAGACGACGATCAACACGATGGTCGACCAACTGTCGTCGTTCGCCGGCGAAGTGACCCGGGTGGCCCGCGAGGTGGGCACGGACGGGCAGCTCGGCGGTCAGGCGCGGGTGCGGGACGTGGACGGCACCTGGCGGGACCTGACGGAGTCGGTGAACGAGATGGCCGGCAACCTGACCCGTCAGGTGCGGGCGATCGCCGCCGTGGCCACCGCGGTGACACGTGGCGATCTGAACCTCAAGGTCGACGTGGACGCGGCCGGGGAGATCCAGGTCCTCCAGGACAACATCAACACGATGATCGCCAAGCTGCGCGACACCACCCTCGCCAACGAGGAGCAGGACTGGCTGAAGGGCAACCTGGCCCGGATCTCCGGTCTGATGCAGGGGCGCCGCGACCTCGACGACGTGGCGTCGCTGATCATGAGCGAGCTGACGCCGGTCGTCTCGGCCCAGCACGGCGCGTTCTTCCTGGCCATGCCCGCGGGCGGCATCTCGGAGGTGCCGGGCGAGGAGGAGACGTCGTACGAACTCCAGATGCGTGGGAGCTACGGCTATTCGGCGGGGCTGATGCCGACGTCCTTCCGGCCGGGGGAGACGCTGATCGGGACGGCCGCCGAGGAGAAGCGGACGATCCAGGTCAGCGTGCCGCCGGGATACTTGAAGATCTCCTCGGGGCTGGGTGAGGCGTCCCCGGCGTACGTGATCGTGCTGCCGGTGCTGTTCGAGGGCAAGGTGCTGGGCGTGATCGAGCTGGCGTCGTTCCAGCCGTTCACCCAGATCCAGCGGGACTTCCTCAACCAGTTGGCGGAGATGATCGCCACCAGCGTCAACACGATCAGCGTGAACACCAAGACCGAGGTCCTGCTGATGCAGTCGCAGGAGCTGACGGAGCAGCTTCGGGAGCGTTCCGCGGAGTTGGAGAACCGGCAGCGGGCGCTGGAGGAGTCCAACGCCGAGCTGGAGGACAAGGCGGAGCTGCTGGCCCAGCAGAACCGCGACATCGAGGTGAAGAACACCGAGATCGAAGAGGCCCGGCAGGTGCTGGAGGAGCGCGCCGAACAGCTCGCGGTCTCGATGCGCTACAAGAGCGAGTTCCTGGCGAACATGTCGCACGAGCTGCGCACTCCGCTGAACTCGCTGCTGATCCTGGCGAAGCTGCTGGCGGACAACGCGGAGGGCAACCTCTCGCCGAAGCAGGTGGAGTTCGCCGAGACGATCCACGGCGCGGGGTCGGACCTGTTGCAGCTGATCAACGACATCCTGGACCTGTCGAAGGTCGAGGCCGGCAAGATGGACGTCTCGCCGACCCGGATCGCGCTGGTGCAGTTGGTGGACTACGTGGAGGCCACGTTCCGGCCGTTGACCGCGGAGAAGGGGCTGGACTTCTCCGTACGGGTCTCCCCGGAGCTGCCGGCGACGCTGCACACCGACGAGCAGCGGCTGTTGCAGGTGCTGCGCAACCTGCTGTCGAACGCGGTGAAGTTCACCGACTCGGGCGCGGTGGAGCTGGTGATCCGGCCGGCCGGCGCGGACGTGCCGCAGTCCATCCGGGAGCAGTTGTTGGAGGGCGGCTCGCTCCAGGACGCGGACTCGGAGCTGATCGCGTTCTCCGTGACCGACACCGGGATCGGGATCGCGGCCGGCAAGATGCGGGTCATCTTCGAGGCGTTCAAGCAGGCCGACGGGACGACGAGCCGCAAGTACGGCGGCACGGGGCTGGGCCTCTCCATCAGCCGGGAGATCGCCCGGCTGCTCGGTGGCGAGATCCACGCGGCGAGCGAGCCCGGCCGCGGTTCGACGTTCACGCTGTACCTGCCGCTGCACCCCGTCGAGCAGTCGACGCAGGGGCAGGGCGGGCACGGCGGCGAGGGTGCGGAGGCAGGCGTTCCGCTGGAGCGGCCGGAGCGCATCGTGCCGGGTGACACCGGTCCGGGCGCGCTGTTCCGCCGGCGGCGCAAGGCGCTGAGCGGGCTGCCGCAGAAGCCGGCGCTGCCGAGCACGGCGACGGGTGCGGGCGGCGACGTCAGCCCCAACGGCGTCGCGTCGGTTCCGGTCGCCGTGCCGGGCTTCGGCTCAGCGGTGGGCCGGGAGCCCCAGTCGCCCGGTCCGCAGGAGTCGTCGGAGCCGCGCCGCACCTTCGTCTTCGACAACGAGAAGGTGCTGATCGTCGACGACGACATCCGCAACGTCTTCGCGCTCACGAGCGTGTTGGAGCAGCACGGGCTGTCGGTGCTGTACGCGGAGAACGGCCGGGAGGGCATCGAGGTCCTGGAGCAGCACGACGACGTGACGGTCGTCCTGATGGACATCATGATGCCGGAGATGGACGGCTACGCGACGACGACGGCGATCCGCAGGATGCCGCAGTTCGCCGGGTTGCCGATCATCGCGCTCACCGCGAAGGCGATGAAGGGCGACCGGGAGAAGGCCATCGAGTCGGGTGCGTCGGACTACGTGACCAAGCCGGTGGACCCGGACCACCTGCTGTCGGTGATGGATCACTGGATGCACGAACAGTGACCGCGAGTGACCGTGGTGTGATCACGCAAGGGCGAAATCGTTGCCGGTACCTGACGTTTCCGTGTCGGTTGCTGACTGACTCTGCCTGAAGGTGTGTGCGACGGTGGTTTTCGGGGAACGTTTTCGTCTCACCGTCCGTTTCAGCTCCGGGCACTGTGACATCGCGGTGACAGGGTGTGGCGACCGGCGGGGTGCGGCTACCATGACCGGCACAAGGGCGGGCGGCGCAAGGGAGCCGTCCCCCGGGGCGGCGCCCGGTGTGTTTCCCGTGCTCAAGGAGTCGGGGAGACCCCAATCCGGGGCGAGGAGGACGGGGCATGGTGCAGAAGGCCAAGATCCTCCTGGTCGATGACCGGCCGGAGAATCTGCTGGCGTTGGAGGCCATTCTCTCCGCGCTCGATCAGACGCTGGTGCGGGCATCGTCCGGGGAGGAAGCGCTCAAGGCGCTGCTGACGGACGACTTCGCGGTCATCCTGCTGGACGTCCAGATGCCCGGCATGGACGGGTTCGAGACGGCCGCGCACATCAAGCGCAGGGAGCGGACCCGCGACATCCCGATCATCTTCCTCACCGCGATCAACCACGGCCCGCACCACACCTTCCGCGGGTACGCGGCCGGCGCGGTCGACTACATCTCCAAGCCGTTCGACCCGTGGGTGCTGCGCGCGAAGGTCTCCGTCTTCGTCGAGCTGTACATGAAGAACTGCCAACTGCGCGAGCAGGCCGCGCTGCTGCGCCTCCAGCTCGAAGGCGGCGGTCAGGGCGCGGTGGGCGCGCTCGGCCGGGAGCCCGTGGCGCTCCTCGCCGAACTCTCCGCACGCCTCGCCGCCGTCGAGGAGCAGGCCGAAGCGCTGTCCAAACAGCTCGACGACGAATCCGCCGACGCGGCGGCCGTGGCGACCGCGGCCCACCTCGAACGCAAACTGACCGGGCTGCGCAGGGCGCTGGACGCCCTGGAGCCGGGCACCGGCGGCCACTCCGCCCCACCGCTGTAGCCGACGCCCCCGCGGGAGCGCCGCGAGGGCTGCCGGGGCGCGTTCCGCACCGGCCCGGCTGAGCGGGCGTCACCTTTGCGCCGCGGCAAGGCGACACGTTGGGGTGAAGCGGTGGGCACGCGTGTCCACCGCCCTTCACACCGGTAACCTCACCCCCATGGCCTCACGTACGTCCGGCAAGGGTTCCCAGGGCACGTCGGGCACCGAAAAGCCGCGCCCCGGCCGTACGAACGGTGCCCCCGCCGCCAAGAAGGCGGCGCCCGCGAAGAAGTCCGCCGCCAAGAAGCCCGCGGCGAAGAAGACGGCGAAGCCTGCCCAGGCGGCGCCCGCGAAGAAGGCACCGGCCAAGAAGGCCGCGGCGAAGAAGCCCGCGCCCAAGCCGGCACCGTCGCCGACCGGCGGCGTGTACCGGGTGGTGCGCGCGGTCGGCGTCGGCGTCGCCCACGGCGTCGGGGCGATGTTCCGCGGCATAGGGCGCGGCGCGAAGGGCCTGGACCCCGCACACCGCAAGGACGGCCTCGCGCTGCTGCTGCTGGGCCTGGCCCTGGTCGTCGCGGCGGGCACCTGGTCGAATCTGCGCGGCCCGGTCGGCGACCTCGTCGAAATGCTCGTCACCGGCGCCTTCGGCCGGCTCGACCTGCTGGTGCCGATACTGCTGGGCGCGATCTCGATGCGCCTGTTCCTCTATCCGCAGCGCCCGGAGGCCAACGGACGGATCGTCATCGGTCTGTCCGCGCTCGTCATCGGCATTCTCGGGCAGGTCCACATCGCCTGTGGCTCACCGGGTCGCGGCGACGGCACCGAAGCCATGCAGGACGCCGGCGGCCTCATCGGCTGGGGTGCCGCCAAGCCGCTGATCTTCATGATGGGCGAGGTGCTGGCCGTACCGCTGCTGGTGCTGTTGACGGTCTTCGGGCTGCTCGTCGTGACGGCGACACCGGTGAACGCCATTCCGCAACGGCTCCGCCTGCTCGGCGTCAAGCTGGGCCTGGTCCAGCCGCTGCACGAGCCGGGCGACGCGCAGGGGGCGTACGGCAGCGACGACGACCGGCGCTACGACGAGCAGTGGCGCGATGCGGTGCCCGCGGGCCGGAGCCGCCGCCGCGGCCAATCCGCGCACGACGCCGCCGACGCCTTCGACGCCGACGAGGCGGAGTCGCAGGAGCTGTCGCAGCGGCGCCGGCCGCGCCGGGGCTCCGTGCAGCCGGCGATGCACCGGCCGATGGACGCCGTGGACGTGGCCGCCGCTGCCGCCGCCGCGCTGGACGGCGCCGTCTACAACGGGCTGCCGCCGTCCCCGCTGGTCGCCGATCTGACGAAGGACGTCACCGCGGACATCCGCCGTGCCGCCTCCCCCGTACCGCCCGCGCGCGAACCGCGGCCGGGCGGTGCCAAGGCGGCGGAGCCCGAGGCGGAGCGCTCGTCGTCCGTGCCCGACCTGACCAAGCCGGCGCCCGCCGAGGACCGGCCGCTGCCGCCGCGGGCGGAACAGCTCCAACTCGCCGGTGACATCACGTACGCGCTGCCCTCGCTCGACCTGCTGGAGCGCGGCGGTCCCGGCAAGACGCGCAGCGCCGCCAACGACGCCATCGTCGCCTCGCTGACGAACGTCTTCACCGAGTTCAAGGTGGACGCCGCCGTCACCGGCTTCACCCGCGGTCCGACGGTCACCCGTTACGAGGTCGAGCTCGGGCCCGCGGTGAAGGTCGAGCGGATCACCGCGCTCACCAAGAACATCGCGTACGCCGTGGCCAGTCCGGACGTGCGGATCATCTCGCCCATCCCCGGCAAGTCCGCGGTCGGCATCGAGATCCCGAACACCGACCGGGAGATGGTGAACGTCGGCGACGTGCTGCGGCTCGCCGACGCGGCCGAGGACGACCACCCGATGCTGGTCGCGCTCGGCAAGGACGTCGAGGGCGGCTACGTGATGGCGAACCTCGCCAAGATGCCGCACGTGCTCGTCGCCGGCGCCACCGGCTCCGGCAAGTCCTCCTGCATCAACTGCCTGATCACCTCGGTGATGATAAGGGCGACCCCGGAGGACGTCCGGATGGTGCTGATCGACCCCAAGCGGGTCGAGCTCACCGCCTACGAAGGCATCCCGCACCTGATCACCCCGATCATCACCAACCCCAAGCGGGCGGCCGAGGCCCTCCAGTGGGTCGTCCGCGAGATGGACCTGCGCTACGACGACCTCGCGGCCTTCGGCTTCCGCCACATCGACGACTTCAACCAGGCCATCCGCGCGGGCAAGGTCACCCTGCCCGAGGGCAGCGAGCGCGACCTCCAGCCGTATCCGTACCTGCTGGTCATCGTGGACGAGCTGGCGGACCTGATGATGGTCGCGCCGCGCGACGTCGAGGACGCCATCGTGCGCATCACCCAGCTCGCCCGCGCCGCCGGCATCCACCTCGTCCTCGCCACCCAGCGGCCGTCCGTCGACGTCGTCACCGGTCTGATCAAGGCCAACGTGCCGTCCCGGCTCGCCTTCGCGACCTCCTCGCTCGCCGACAGCCGGGTCATCCTCGACCAGCCCGGCGCGGAGAAGCTGATCGGCAAGGGCGACGGGCTCTTCCTGCCGATGGGCGCCAACAAGCCCACCCGCATGCAGGGCGCGTTCGTGACGGAGGACGAGGTCGCCGCCGTCGTGCGCCACTGCAAGGACCAGATGACGCCGGTCTTCCGCGACGACGTCACCGTCGGCTCCAAGCAGAAGAAGGAGATCGACGAGGACATCGGCGACGACCTGGACCTGCTGTGCCAGGCGGCGGAGCTGGTGGTGTCCACGCAGTTCGGGTCCACGTCCATGCTCCAGCGCAAGCTGCGCGTGGGCTTCGCGAAGGCGGGGCGGCTGATGGACCTGATGGAGTCGCGGAACATCGTCGGGCCGAGCGAGGGCTCCAAGGCGCGCGACGTGCTGGTGAAGCCGGACGAACTGGACGGGGTGCTGGCCGTGATCCGCGGGGAGTCCGCCTGAGGAACGGGCAGAACGGGCGGAGCGCACCGCAGCGGACGGAGGCGGCTGCGACACGCCGGAGGCCGTTGCGGGGCCCCGCGGAACTTCGCCCTCCGAAGGCTTCGGCACCGCGTTCGACGTTCGAGCAACCGTTTCCCTTGTCCGTACGTCAAGTTGGGAGGAGGGGCAGGATAGACCGGCCCCGACGCCCGGGTGCACCGGCCATTCCGATGGCGTACAAAGTCCCGCCGCCCGGTTGCCCCACCCTTTCGTACCACCCTTAGACTGAACCTCCAGCAGGTGGTTACACGCTCGAAAGGCGCCCCCGTGTCCATCGGCAACTCCCCCGAAGACGACCGGCCTTCCGCCCGGGACGAACAGCCGCCCATCGGCCGCGTCCTCCAACAGGCCCGCATCGCGGCCGGCCTGACCGTCGACGAGGTCAGCGCCACCACCCGCGTCCGGGTCCCCATCCTCCAGGCGATCGAGCACGAGGACTTCTCCCGCAGCGGCGGCGACGTCTACGCCCGCGGACACATCCGCATGATCGCCCGCGCCGTGGGCCTCGACCCCGATCCGCTCGTCGAGCAGTACGACTCGGAGCACGGCGGGCGGCCCGCGCCGACCCCCGCCGCGCCCCTGTTCGAAGCCGAACGCATCCGCCCCGAGCCGCGCCGGCCCAACTGGACCGCGGCCATGGTCGCCGCGATCGTCGCCGTCGTCGGCTTCGTCGGCTTCACCCTCTTCTCCGGCGGCGACGAGGGCGGCGACCATGGCCCCGTCGCCAAGGGGCCGGAGGCGGAGCGCTCGGCGTCCAGCAGCACGGGACCGTCCAAGGGACGGACGGGCGCCCCCGCGCCGGTGCCCTCGGAGTCCGCGATCGCAGGGGCGCCCGCGGACAAGGTCACCGTCAAGCTGACCGTGGTGAACAACCGGAGCTGGATCCAGGCCAAGTCGGCCACCGGCAAGCAGATCTTCGACGGGACGCTGAACAAGGGCCAGACCAAGACCTTCCAGGACGACCGGCGCATCGACCTCATCCTCGGCAACGCCGGCGCGATCGAGCTGTTCGTCAACGGCAAGAAGATCGAGGACGACTTCCGGCCCGGTCAGGTCGAACGGGTGTCGTACACGAAGGGTGACCCCGAGGCCGGCTGACCGGCGGCCCGGCGGCCCCCGGGGGACCGCGACGAGGGCGCGTACGCCCTGGTTGGACGGGCTGGGGGAGAGGGGGCGGCTCGGGACGAAGTAGTCTTGAGCCCATGCCCGAACGCCGTACCGTCGCCCTTGTCACTCTTGGCTGCGCCCGTAACGAGGTGGACTCGGAGGAGCTAGCGGGCCGTCTGGCAGCGGACGGCTGGGAGCTGGTCGAGGACGCCGCCGACGCGGACGTCGCCGTCGTCAACACCTGCGGCTTCGTCGAGGCCGCGAAGAAGGACTCCGTCGACGCCCTGCTGGAAGCCAACGACCTCAAGGACCACGGCAAGACCCAGGCCGTGGTCGCGGTCGGCTGCATGGCCGAGCGCTACGGCAAGGAGCTGGCCGACGCCCTGCCCGAAGCCGACGGGGTCCTCGGTTTCGACGACTACTCCGACATCTCCGACCGCCTCCAGACCATCCTCAGCGGCGGGAGCCACGCCGCCCACACCCCGCGCGACCGGCGCAAGCTGTTGCCGCTGAGCCCGGTGGAGCGGCAGGCCGCCACCGGCGTCGCACTGCCCGGGCACGGAGCCCCCGCCGAAGAGCCGGCCCAGGCCCCCGCGGACCTGCCGGCCGGCGTCGCGCCCGAATCCGGTCCGCGCGCCCCGCTCCGTCGCAGACTGGGCAGCAGCCCCGTCGCCTCCGTGAAGCTCGCCTCCGGCTGCGACCGGCGCTGCACCTTCTGCGCGATCCCCTCCTTCCGCGGCTCCTTCATCTCGCGGCGCCCCGCCGACGTCCTCGGCGAGACCCGCTGGCTGGCCGAGCAGGGCGTCAAGGAGGTCATGCTCGTCTCCGAGAACAACACCTCGTACGGCAAGGACCTCGGCGACATCCGGCTGCTGGAGACGCTGCTGCCGGAGCTGGCGGCCGTCGACGGCATCGAGCGGGTCCGGGTCAGCTACCTCCAGCCCGCGGAGATGCGGCCCGGGCTGATCGACGTGCTGACCTCCACGCCCAAGGTCGCGCCCTACTTCGACCTCTCGTTCCAGCACTCCGCGCCCGGCGTGCTGCGGGCGATGCGCAGGTTCGGCGACACGGAGCGGTTCCTCGAACTGCTGGAGACGATCCGCGGCAAGGCGCCGCAGGCCGGTGTGCGCTCCAACTTCATCGTCGGCTTCCCCGGCGAGAGCGAGGCGGACTTCGCCGAGCTGGAGCGCTTCCTCACCCATGCACGGCTGGACGCCATCGGCGTGTTCGGCTACTCCGACGAGGAGGGCACGGAGGCCGCGACGTACGACGACAAGCTGCCCGACGACGTCGTCGCCGAGCGGCTGGCGCACCTGTCGCGGCTGGCGGAGGAGCTGACCGCGCAGCGCGCCGAGGAGCGGCTGGGCGAGACGCTGGAGGTGCTGGTCGAGACGGTGGCTTCGGGGCCCGACGACGGCGAGGAGCCGGCCGTGGGGCGCGGTGCCCACCAGGCGCCCGAGACGGACGGACAGGTCGTCTTCACCTCGACCGAGGGCCTCGCGCCCGGCCGGATGGTGCTGGCGAAGGTGGTCGCCACGGAGGGCGTCGACCTGGTGGCCGAGTACGCCGGCCTGCCGACGGAGGCCCCTGCGCCGTCGGGCACCACCGCGGCCGCCGGCGGCCGCTCGGCCCTGGACGCGCTGGTGACCGGGGCCACCGCCCTGGGCGCCCGCGGAAAGGCCCGGGACGGCGGCCCGCGCGCGGTGGGCGAGGAGGCGGCCAGATGACCGGAGTGCCGGCATCCGCGGGGGGTGGCACCGGCAGGCCCGGTCGACCCGCGCCCGGAGGAAAGCTCGGCGCTGCGGCCGTCAATCAGGCCAGCCTGTGGAACATCGCCAACATCCTCACCATGCTCCGGCTGGTGCTGGTGCCCGGCTTCGTCATCCTGCTGTTCCAGGACGGCGGCTACGACCCCGCCTGGCGCGCCTGGGCCTGGGCGGCGTTCGCCGTCGCCATGATCACCGACATCTTCGACGGCCATCTGGCCCGTACGTACAACCTGGTCACGGACTTCGGGAAGATCGCCGACCCCATCGCGGACAAGGCGATCATGGCCGCGGGGCTGATCAGCCTCTCCATCCTCGGGGACCTTCCGTGGTGGGTGACGGGCGTGATCCTCTTCCGCGAGCTGGGGATCACCCTGATGCGGTTCTGGGTGATCCGGCACGGAGTCATTCCGGCCAGTCGCGGCGGCAAGATGAAGACCCTCGCGCAGGGCACCGCGGTCGGCATGTACGTGCTCGCGCTCGTCGGACCGCTGGCCACCTTGCGCTTTTGGGTGATGGGGCTCGCGGTCGTGCTGACCGTGGTCACCGGTCTGGACTACGTGCGACAGGCGGTCCTGCTGCGGCGCAGGGGGCTCGCCAAGGAGCGCAGCGCGGCCCCGGGCGGGCGGTGAGGGACCCGATGGCGGACGGCACTGCCGCGGCACGCGTACTGGAGCTGCTTGCGGAGCGTGGTCAGACGCTGGCGGTCGCCGAGTCCCTCACGGGCGGTCTGGTGGCCGGGGAACTGACCGGGGTGCCGGGTGCATCGCGTTCCTTCCGCGGCTCGGTGACGGCGTACGCGACGGCCCTGAAACGGGACGTCCTCGGCGTCGACGCGACCCTTCTGGCGGAGCGCGGAGCGGTGGATCCGACGGTTGCTTCGCAGATGGCGGCGGGTGTGCGGGCCCGGCTGGGGGCGGACTGGGGGATCGCGACGACGGGCGTCGCGGGACCGGACGCACAGGACGGCCAACCGGTCGGCACGGTCTTCGTCGCGGTGTCGGGACCGGACCGGAGCGAGAAAGTGACGGCGCTGAGGTTGAACGGCAGCCGGGCGGAAATCCGTAAAGAGAGTGTACGGAGCGTGCTGGAACTGCTCCTGGGTGAACTGCACGGCCCAGTGCGGGCGAAGGATACGGAACAGAACGGGGGGAATTGATGTTTACAGCCCTGAGTGAACACGTCATCGCTCCCCGCACGGCCGCAGCGCGAGGCGGTACGGTGGGGCGTGAAGGATGCGGCTACGCGGTCCGAGGAGGGAGCCACCGATGATTCTGCTCCGTCGCCTGCTGGGTGACGTGCTGCGTCGGCAGCGCCAGCGCCAGGGCCGTACTCTGCGCGAAGTCTCCTCGTCCGCCCGAGTCTCGCTCGGCTATCTCTCCGAGGTGGAGCGGGGGCAGAAGGAGGCTTCCTCCGAGCTGCTCTCCGCGATCTGCGACGCGCTTGACGTACGGATGTCCGAGCTCATGCGAGAAGTGAGCGACGAGCTCTCGTTGGCCGAGCTGGCCGAGTCGGCGGCGGCGAGCGAACCGGTGCCCGCACCGGTGCGCCCGATGCTGAACACCGTCTCCGTGACGTCGGTGGCCGGTGTGCCGACGGAACGCGTGACGATCAAGGCGCCGGCGGAGGCCGTCGACGTCGTCGCGGCTTGACGCGCACCTCGACCCTGGCTTGAGCCCCGGTCGTCCGACCACCCCGTGCTTCGTGCCCGGGGCCGGACGGCCGGGGCTTTCCCGTGCCCGGGCTTCCGCAGGCGGCGCCGGGGTTTCCCCGCGTGATCGGGGGTAGGCGCCCGCTGTCGAAATGTTCCCTCTCAGGTGCTATGTCATGGTGAGAGGGAGCGGACCGGAAACCGAGTGGAGGACGCATGTCTGTCGTGAAGAGCCCGCTGTCCGACGCCGACCTCAAGACGGTCGGAGAGGCGCTCCAGGGAGCGCTGGTCGACCTGGTGGACCTCGGGTTGGTGGCCAAGCAGGTGCACTGGAACGTGATGGGGCCGCGCTTCCGGTCCGTCCACCTCCAACTCGACGAGGTCGTGGACACGGCGCGGCTGCACTCCGACACCGTGGCCGAGCGCTGTTCCGCGATCGGGGTGCCGCCGGACGGGCGGGCCGCGACGGTGGCGTCGCAGAGCGCGATCAACGGGGTGCCGGACGGCTGGGTCAAGGACACCGACGCGGTACGGATCCTGGTGGACGCGCTCGGTGCGGTGATCTCCCGGATGCGGGAGCGCATCGGGGTGACCGGGGACCCGGATCCGGTGAGCCAGGACATCCTGATCGGGCTGACCGCCGACCTCGAGAAGCACGCGTGGATGTTCCAAGCGGAGAGCGTGTGACGCCAGAGGCGTGCGGGTGCGGCGGCCGGGCCGGGGCACGGGATCGCGGTCGGTGTCGTCGGGGCGGATGGCGGCGTGGTGCGCCGGGGGCGTGCGCGCCGGGTCTGCTTCTGGTGCGCCCTCCCTGTGGGTGACTGCACCCGTCTAGTTTGGTCCGGAGGGAGGCAGCCATGGCGGGACGCGGGTTGGTGCGCGTGCCGGTGGTTGCCTGGGGGCTCGGGTTGGTCGCCTTCGTCGGTGGAGTGCTGTGGTGGTGGGCCGTGTTGCGGCTGCTGACGGTGCCCGAGCGGGTCGGTCTGGTGGAGGGTGCGGTCGCGGCGGGCGGCTGGGGCTTGAGCCTCTTGCCGGTCCATGTGACGGCCTTCGCCGGGCGTCGTGGCGCGGCCCGGCTGCGGGGCGAGGCGCTCACCGAGGCATGGCGACGGCGTCGTTCGGGCGGGTGACCCGGCCCGTGGTGCCTGGCTGGCGTCGTGGGGTGGGGAGCGCGGTGATCTTGTGGCTGCTCGTGAGGGCGTACTCGGTGACGGATCGTCAACGGTCGTTTCGAGCAGGGGATTTCCTCAGCGGGGCGATGGGCCCGACTGGCAGCCGGGGCACCAGTACGTGACGCGTTCGCCGTCGGGTTCTGCGCCCTGCGCGCTCGGGCGCGCGTCCCGCTGGGCGGCCTTGCGCACGGGGGTGCCGCAGCGCAGGCAGGGCTCGTCGCGGCGGCCGTACACGTACAACAGGGGGCGGGCGCTGCCGGGGACGGTGCGGCGGTCGAAGGTGCGCTTGTTCGCTTCGAGGAGTCGGTGCGCGGTGGCGACGAGCCGCGGGGCGATGCCCTGCGGCAGCTCGCCGACCGGGAGCCAGGGCGTCGCTCTCGCCAGGAACGCCAGCTCGGAGCGGTACACATTGCCGATGCCCGCGAGGTTGCGTTGATCGAGCAGGGCGTCGCCCAACGGGCGGGTGGGGTCGGCGAGCAGGTTCGCCAGCGCCGTCGCCGCGTCCCAGTCGGGGCCCAGCAGGTCCGGCCCGAGATGGCCGACGACCTGCGGCTCGTCGCGGGTGCGCAGGACGTCGAGCACCGGGAGCCGGTAGCCGACGGCGGTGTGGGCGGCGGTGCCGAGGACGGCGCGGATCTGGTGCGCGGGGCCGCCGCGCCAGCTCTCGGCCGCGGCGAACACCCGCCAGGCGCCGTCCATCCGCAGATGGGAGTGGAGCGTGAGGCCGCCGTCGAACCGCATGAGCAGGTGCTTGCCCCGGGCGGCCACCTCCTGGACGGACCGGCCGGTCAGATCCACGGTCGCGAACCGGGGGACGCGCAGGTCGAACCGGGTCAGCACCTGGCCGGCGAGGGCGGTGTGCAGACGGTGCGCGGTCAGCCAGACGGTGTCTCCTTCGGGCATGGCATCCATGATGGGCGACGGACGGGGCGGGGCGCGGCCGCGACGTACGCGTACGCACGGTTCTTCGGCCCGGTGCCTACGGTCCGGCCGCCGGGCAACGGGTCAGGGGCGCAGGCGCAGGCCCCTCGGGGTGGCGTGGAAGCCCGCCGTCTCCAGCGCCCGGGCGTACGGCGAGGTGAGGGCGGACGCGCCGTTCGCCCGCTCGACCGTGACCGTGCCGAGCGCGCCCGCGCGCGCCGCCTCCGCCAGCGCCTGCGCGGCGCTGTGCAGCGCGGGTGACTCGGGGTCGGGCCAGGCCAGGAGCGTCTTCCCGCCGCGCTCCAGGTAGAGCGCGAGGTCGCCGTCGACGAGGACCACGAGGGAGCCCGCCTTGCGGCCGGGTTTGTGGCCGGCGCCGTCCGGCGGATCGGGCCAGGACAGCGCCGCGCCGTACGCGTTCGCCGGGTCGGCGGCGGCCAGGACCACGGCCGGCGGGGCGGTGTGTTCGTCGCCGCGCTCGCGGGCGGTGGCCGCCGCGCGTAGCCGGTCCACCGCGCCGTCCATGGCGAACTGGGCCGCGCCGAGCCCCTCGACGACGTAGCCCCGGCGGGCCTGGCCGCTGTCCTCGAAGGCGGACAGGATGCGGTACGTGGCGGAGAAGCCGCCCTCGACGCCCTCGGCGGCCACCGCGCCGCGGGTCACCACGCCGTGCCGGTCGAGCAGGGTGCGTGCGAGGGCGTGGGCGCGCTGGGTCGGGTTCGCCTCCGGGGGCGGCAGCAGCGACCACCGGCCGCTGACCGTCGGCGGGCCGCCGCGGGACGCGGGGCGGGCCGCGGCGGTGAGCCCGCCGTACCGCCCGCGGGGCACGGTCCTTCGGGCGCGGTGGGCGGTGGAGCCCGCGGTGCGGCCCGAGCCGAGCAGGGAGCGCAGCGGGGCGAGCGTGTCATTGGTCAGCCGCCCGGACCAGGCCAGGTCCCAGATCGCATCGGCCAACTGCGGGTCGGTGGCGTCCGGGTGGGTGGTGGCCCGGACCTGGTCGGCGATCTGGCGGAAGAAGAGGCCGTAGCCGGGGGCGAGGGCGGTGAGGACCGAGTCGTGCAGCGCGGTCGGCTCCAACGGATGGGGCGCGGGCAGCAGCAGCGGCGCCGCGTCGGCGAGGTACAGCGAGACCCAGCCGTCCTTGCCGGGCAGCGAACCGGCGCCCGCCCACACCACCTCGCCGGTGGTGGTCAGCTCGTCCAGCAAGGTGGGCGAGTAGCCCTGGACGCGGGACGGCAGGATCAGCTTCTCCAGCGCGGACGCGGGCACCGCGGCCCCCTGCAACTGCTCGACCGCCCGGGCGAGGCCGTCGATGCCGCGCAGGCCGTGACCGCCGCCCACGTGCTGCCACTGGGGCAGGAACGTGGCCAGCGCCGGCGGCGGCACCGGCTCCAACTCCTGGCGGAGCGCGGCCAGCGAACGCCGCCGCAGCCGCCGCAGCACCGTCGCGTCGCACCACTCCTGCCCGGTCTCCAACTCGGACGCGGGAACGCCTCCGGTGTCGTGCGCCACCAGGTGCGGGCGGAACTCGCCCCGCACCACCCGGCCGCCCGCCGCCAGGCGTTGCAGCGCGCCGTCCGTCACCGCAGCGCCCAGGCCGAAGCGGGCCGCCACCTGAGCGGAGGTGAACGGGCCGTGCGTGCGGGCGAAGCGGGCGAGGAGGTCGCCGAGCGGATCCTTGACGGGCTCGGTGAAGGCTTCCGGGACGCCGACCGGGAGCGCGGTGCCGAGGGCGTCCCGCAACCGTCCCGCGTCCTCGATCGCCGCCCAGTGGTCCGCGCCGGCGATCCGGACGCCGATGGCGCGCCGGGCCGCGGCCAGGGACCGCGGCCACTGCGGGTCCGCGCCGCGCTCGACCAACTCGGCGTCGGTGAGCGGCCCGAGGATGCGCAGCAGATCGGCCACGCCCTCCTCGTCCCGCACCTTGCGGTCGTCCGTGAGCCACTGGAGCTCCTGCTCCAGGGCGACCAGCACCTCCGGGTCCAGCAGCTCGCGCAGCTCGGCCTGCCCCAGCAACTCCGCCAACAGCCGGGAGTCGAGGGAGAGGGCGGCGGCCCGGCGCTCCGCGAGCGGCGAGTCCCCCTCGTAGAGGAACTGGGCCACGTAACCGAAGAGGAGGGAGCGGGCGAAGGGGGACGGCTCGCTGGTGGTGACCTCGACCAGCCGCACCCGGCGCGCTTCGATGTCGCCCATCAGCTCCGTGAGCCCGGGGACGTCGAACACGTCCTGGAGGCACTCCCGGACGGCTTCCAGGACGATCGGGAACGAGCCGAACTCGCTCGCCACCTGGAGCAGTTGCGAAGCGCGCTGGCGCTGCTGCCACAGCGGGGTGCGCTTGCCGGGGCTGCGCCGGGGCAGCAGCAGGGCGCGCGCCGCGCACTCGCGGAACCGGGCGGCGAACAGCGCCGAGCCGCCGACCTGGTCCGTGACGACCTGGCCGATCTCGCCGTGGTCGAAGACGGTGTCGGCGGCGCCCACGGGGGCCTGGTCGCCGTCGAACGCGGCGTCCAGGTGCGTCGGGTCCTGGTCGAGCAGGTCGAGGCCCATCAGATCGGCGTCCGGCAGCCGCAGCACGATGCCGTCGTCGGCGTGCATCACCTGGGCGTCCAGCCCGTAGCGCTCGGCGATGCGGGCGCCCAGCGCCAGGGCCCAGGGCGCGTGCACCTGGGCGCCGAAGGGGGAGTGGATCACCACCCGCCAGTCGCCCAGCTCGTCCCGGAAGCGCTCCACCAGGATCGTCCGGTCGTCGGGGACGTGGCCGCAGGCCCGGCGCTGCTCGTCCAGGTACGCGAGCACGTTCTCCGCGGCGAGGGCGTCCAGACCGGCGGCGAGCAGCCGCAGCCGCCCGTCCTCCGGCGTGAGCGCCCCGACCTCCCGCAGGAACGCCCCCACGGCCCGGCCCAGCTCCAGCGGCCGGCCCAGTTGGTCGCCCTTCCAGAACGGCAGCCTGCCCGGCACCCCGGGTGCGGGGGTGACCAGGACCCGGTCACGGGTGATGTCCTCGATCCGCCAGGACGAGGTGCCCAGCGTGAAGACGTCGCCCACCCGGGACTCGTACACCATCTCCTCGTCGAGTTCGCCGACCCGCCGCCCGCCGCCGCCCTTCTCCGAGGTGCTGCCGGCGAGGAAGACGCCGAACAGGCCGCGGTCGGGGATCGTGCCGCCGGAGGTGACCGCCAGGCGCTGAGCGCCGGGGCGGCCCGTGACCGTCCCCGCGACCCGGTCCCAGACCACGCGCGGACGCAGCTCCGCGAACGCGTCGGACGGATAGCGCCCGGCCAGCATGTCCAGCACGGCCGTGAACGCCGACTCCGGCAGGGACGAGAAGGGCGCCGCCCGCCGCACCAGCGCCAGCAGGTCGTCCACCTGCCAGCTGTCGAGGGCGACGATCGCGACGAGTTGTTGCGCCAGCACGTCCAGCGGGTTCGCCGGGATGCGCAGCGCCTCGATCGCGCCCTCGCGCATCCGCTCGGTGACCACTGCGGCCTGCACCAGATCGCCCCGGTACTTCGGGAAGACGACGCCGCGGGAGACCGCGCCGACCTGGTGGCCCGCGCGCCCCACGCGCTGGAGCCCGGACGCCACCGACGGCGGCGACTCGACCTGGACGACCAGGTCCACCGCGCCCATGTCGATGCCCAGCTCCAGGCTGGAGGTGGCGACCACCGCCGGCAGCC
The DNA here is from genome assembly GCF_044328175.1 of Streptomyces sp. NPDC017979. NCBI lineage: Bacteria > Bacillati > Actinomycetota > Actinomycetes > Kitasatosporales > Streptomycetaceae > Streptomyces > Streptomyces sp. NPDC017979. The sequence goes on from NZ_JBIRGU010000006.1 coordinate 23,132, forward strand.
GGCCGGCCTTCAGGTCCTCCTCCACGAGCGCCCGCTGCTCCTTGGAGACCGAGCCGTGGTGCGCCCGGGCCAGCAAGGGCGGCGCACCGCGGGCGGCCCCCGACTGGGCCATGACCTCCGCGGGCGGGGCGCCCTCGGCCAGCGGCTCGCCCACGGCCCGCTCGTACGCGATCTCGTTCAGGCGGTTGCACAGGCGCTCCGCGAGACGGCGGGAGTTCGCGAAGACGATCGTCGAGCGGTGGGCCTCGACGAGGTCGGCGATCCGCTCCTCCACGTGCGGCCAGATCGAGGGGCGGTCGCCACCGGGCGCCCCGGGCGCGTCGGTCGCGGGGGAGCCGCCCAACTCGCCCAGGTCCTCCACCGGGACGACCACCGACAGGTCGAACTCCTTGCCCGACGGCGGCTGGACGATCTCCACCTTGCGCTGCGGGGACAGATAGCGGGCCACCTCGTCCACCGGCCGCACGGTCGCGGACAGCCCGATGCGCCGGGCCGGCCGCGGCAGCAGCTCGTCCAGCCGCTCCAGCGAGAGCGCCAGGTGCGCGCCGCGCTTGGTGCCGGCGACGGCGTGCACCTCGTCGACGATGACCGTCTCCACGCCCGCGAGGGCGTCGCGCGCGGCGGAGGTCAGCATCAGGAACAGGGACTCGGGCGTCGTGATGAGGATGTCCGGCGGGCGGGTGGCCAGGGCCCGGCGCTCGGCCGCCGGGGTGTCGCCCGAGCGGATCGCGACCCGCGCCTCGGGCTCCGGCAGCCCGAGGCGCACCGACTCCTGCCGGATGCCCGTCAGCGGGCTGCGCAGATTGCGCTCCACGTCGACCGCGAGGGCCTTGAGCGGGGACACGTACAGCACCCGGCAGCGCGACCGGGGATCCGCCGGCGCCGGTGCGGACGCCAGCCGGTCCAGCGCCGCGAGGAAGGCGGCCAGCGTCTTCCCGGAGCCCGTGGGCGCCACCACGAGGACGTCGGACCCCTCGGCGATCGCCCGCCACGCGCCCTCCTGCGCGGCCGTGGGCGCACTGAAGGCCCCTGCGAACCATCCCCGGGTCGCGGGAGAGAACGAGTCGAGCGCATTGCCGGCCATGCACCCCATCGTGCACCGCACCACTGACAATCGGCCCCCGCCGCCCCCGCCGCCCCTCGCACCCGCAGGTCAGCGCCGCAGCGGCGGGCGCACAATGGGGGCATGAGCGGGTCGGCGGGGCAGGAGTGGGCGAGGCACTGGCGGTACGAGGCGCTGCCCGGCCTCGACCTGCTGCACGCCCAGTACGTCAGCCACACCTTCCCCCGCCACAGCCACGAGGGCTACCTCCTCGCCACCGTCCTGCGCGGCGTGGAGGACATGCGGGTGCAGGGCGGCGGACTCCACGTCCTGCCCGGCTCCGTGATGACCCTGAACCCCGAGGAACGGCACGCCGCCCGCTCCGGGCACCCCGACGGCTGGGCCTACGTCGCCCTCTATCCGCAGCTCGACACCGTCCGGCAGATCGCCGACGAGATCGGCACCCTGCGCGGCACCCCCGGGTTCTCCGGTCCCGTCGCCGATGACCCGTACGCGGCCCGACTGCTGTGGCGGACGTACGAGGCGGCCGACGGCGGCAACGCCCTGGCCGCCGACATCCTGCTGCGGTCCGCCGTCACCCGCCTGCTGACCCGCAACGGCACCCCGCTGCCGGCCCGTGCGCCCAAGGCCGCCGGGCGGCGCGCGGCCGCCCTGGCCCGGGCGCTGCTGGAGGCGCAGATGACCGAGCCGCCGTCCCTGGAGCTGCTGGCGCGGGAGGTGGGGGCGAGCCCGTACGCGCTGCTGCGGGCCTTCAAGGCCGAGTACGGCATGCCGCCGCACACCTGGCTGACGGACGCGCGCGTGCGCCGGGCCCAGCTCCTCCTGGCGCAGGGGCACCCGCCGGCGCAGGTCGCGTCCGACGTGGGCTTCACCGACCAGCCGCACCTGAACCGACACTTCACCCGCATCGTGGGCGTGCCCCCGGGGGCGTACCGCAAGGAGCGGGCGGGCCCGCTCTGAGCCGCCCCGCGGACCTGGAGCGCAATAACGTACAAGACGACCGGCGGGCCTCGGCCGTACCGTCCCAGGCATGGCAGAGACGACAGCACCACCGGACAGCGGCCCGCCCGAGCCCACCACGCGCCCCCACGACACCGAGGCCCCGGCCAAGCCCGACTCGGCGGTCGTACGGGACGCGCTCGGCGTCGGCGTGGCCGTCGGGCTGTCCGGCTTCGCCTTCGGCGTCACGGCGGCCGGCTCCGGCCTCACCGTTCTCCAAACGTGCGCCCTGAGCCTGCTCGTCTTCACCGGTGCATCGCAGTTCGCGCTGGTCGGAGCGTTGGCAGCGGGCGGCAACCCCTTCACGGCGGCGGCCGGCGCCTTCTTCCTCGGGGTGCGGAACGCCTTCTACGGGCTGCGGCTGTCCCAGCTCCTCGCGCTGCCCCGCGCCGTGCGCCCGTTCGCCGCGCACTGGGTGATCGACGAGACCACGGCGGTCGCGCTCGCCCAGCCGACGCGACGGGCCGTCCGGCTCGGCTTCACCGTGACCGGTCTGACGCTGTACGTCCTGTGGAACGTGACCACCCTCCTCGGCGCGCTCGGCGCCGAAGCCATCGGCGACACCGACGCCTGGGGGCTCGACGCCGCCGGGCCGGCCGTCTTCCTGGCGCTGCTGGCCCCCATGCTGCGGACGTCGACCGAGCGCGTGGTGGCCGGGCTCGCGGTGCTGCTCATGCTCGGGCTGCTGCCCGTGCTGCCGGCCGGGGTGCCCGTGCTCGTCGCGGCCCTCGCGGCGCCCGCCGTGCTGTGGTTCAAGGGCCGCGGTGGCGGTCCTGCTGAGCAGGCGCAGCAGGACCCGGAGGGGGACGCCCGATGACCATCTGGATCGCGATAGCCGTGACGGCCGTCGGTTGCTACGTCGTCAAACTGGCCGGCCTCCTGGTGCCGGCGAACGCCCTGGAGCGCCCCCTCGTGCAACGGCTGGCAGCGCTCCTGCCCGTCGCCCTGCTGGCCGCGCTCACCGCCCAGCAGACCTTCAGCACGGCCGGCTCCCTGGTGCTCGACGCCCGGGCCGCCGGGGTGGCCGCGGCAGCCGTCGCCCTGGTCCTGCGGGCGCCCTTCCTGCTGGTCGTCGCCGCTGCCGTGCTGGTCACCGCCGGTGTACGGGCGATGGGCGGCTGACGAGGGAGCGCCCTCACCGGCGGCCGGAGACGTCCCGTCCGTACGCCCGCAGGGTCCGCAGCGCCTCGATCGTCACGATCGGCCGGGCCTCCAGCGCGGTGCCCGGCGCCCACTGCCGCCAGGTGATCGGCCAGCCGCCGTCCTCGCGCTGCTCGCCCGCCAGGTGGTCCAGGCTCCGGGCCATCTCCTCGTCGGTGAACCAGTGGCGGGCCAGCGACTGCGGCGTGCGGGCGTAGTCGTACGCGTAGTGGTGCTCGCCCGGGGCGTATCCGGCGGCGACCGGCTGACCGTCGGCCGAGGCCGGGTCGAGCACCACCAACCGCTGCTCCCGCACCAGGCGCCCCAACCGGTCGGCGGCCGTGCGCGCCCGGGGCCGGTCCGGGACGCCGTCGAGGAAGGCGACCGCCGCCTCGACCTCGTACGGATGGGACCGCTCCAGCGCATCGACGGCGGCCCAACAGAAGTCGGTGGCCCGGAACAGCCAGGCGTGCCACACCTCGTTGCGGTGCAGCAGCCCCACCACCGGGCCCGTCGTCAGCAGCGAACCCGGGGGGTCGTCGACGACGGGCACGAACGGCGCGGCCGGATAGCCGCGCTGGGAGGGGTGGATCGCGGGCAGTGCGCCCTCCGGCGTCGACACCCCGGTGAGGTAGCGGCACAGCCGCTCCGCGCGCAGCCCCCCGCAGCGGCCGATGGAATCGAGGACGCGCAGGGCGTGCGCGGTGTGCAGGGGCTGGCTGACCGGACCGCGCAGGTCCGGTTCGAGGGCGTGGCCGTAGCCCCCGTCCTCGTTGAGGTACGGCGACAGGGCGGCTTCGACGGCGTCCGCGCCGCCGCCGAGGAAGAGGTGGGCGAAGCGCCGCTGCTCCAGGACGCGGGCGGTGAGCCAGACGAAGTGCTCCGCACGGGCCAGGGGCGACGGCGGCGGGGGCGCAGGAGCCGTTCCGGTGTCAGCCATGTCCCGACCGTAGAGCGCCCGGTCCGCCCCGAGCACGGCAGACGACCGGCGCACCCCCGGGGGCGGGATACTGGCGTCATGCGGTTGACGATTTTCTGGGAGCGGATGGCGGACCACTTCGGGGCGGGGTACGCCGACTCCTTCGCACGGGACCACGTGATGGCCGAACTCGGCGGGCGGACGGTGCACGAGGCGCTGGAGGCGGGCTGGGAGGCCAAGGCCGTGTGGCGCGCGGTCTGCGTCGCGGTGGACGTCCCCGCCGACAAGCGGTGACGCCGCGGCCCGGCCGTGACGCCGCGGATCGCGGGGACCTGACGCCGGGCCGGGTCCTCGATCACGCCGAACGTACGCGACACTGACCCGGTGGCCCCGAAGAGCGACAAGCATGACGAGAACGAGCCCGACGCAGATCGGGCCCCGCACGGACGCGACCGACGCGACGGGCACGACGGCCGTGCCGCCGTACCCGCGCAGGGCGCGACCCACGGCCCGGCCGGCGGCGGCACCGCGACGCGCACGGCCGACGGCCGTGCGGCGCCCGGCTCCCACGCACCGCACGAACACACCCCGTCCGAAGGCGTGACCCCGCCGAACGAGCCGCCGCCCGCCGCGGCGGGCGGTGCGCTCGGCCCGGTGCGCATGCCCCGCTGGCTGCCCCGAGCGATCTTGCTCGCGCTGGCGCTCTACGCGTGCTTCCAGCTCGGCAGCTGGGCCTTCCACCAGCTCATCGGATTGCTGACGAACATCCTGATCGCCTTCTTCCTGGCGCTGGCCATAGAGCCCGCCGTGGGGCGGATGGCCTCGCGCGGCATGCGGCGGGGAGTCGCCACCTTCCTGGTCTTCTTCGGGATCCTGGTCGCGACGGTCGGCTTCGTCGTCCTCCTGGGGTCGATGCTGGCCGACCAGATCGTGACGATGGTCGACGACTTCCCCAAGTACCTCGACTCGGTGATCAACTGGATCAACCACACCTTCAAGACCGAGCTGTCCCGGGTGGAGGTCCAGGACAGCGTGCTCCGCTCGGACTGGCTGCAGAGCTACGTCCAGAACAGCGCGACCGGGGTGCTGGACGTCTCCGCCACCGTGCTGGGCGGGCTGTTCCGGCTGCTGACGATCTTCCTCTTCTCGTTCTACTTCGCCGCGGACGGCCCCCGACTGCGGCGCGCGCTGTGCTCCGTGCTGCCTCCCGCCAAGCAGACGGAGGTGCTGCGGGCCTGGGAGATCGCGGTCGACAAGACCGGCGGCTACCTCTACTCGCGCGGTCTGATGGCGCTGATCTCCGGCGTGGCGCACTTCGTCCTGCTGGAGATCCTGGGCGTGCCCTACGCGCCGGCGCTGGCCGTCTGGGTCGGCCTGGTGTCGCAGTTCATCCCGACGATCGGCACCTACCTGGCGGGCGCCCTGCCGATGCTGATCGCCTTCACCGTCGACCCCTGGTACGCGGTGTGGGTGCTCGGTTTCGTCGTGGTGTACCAGCAGTTCGAGAACTACGTCCTGCAGCCCAAGCTCACCTCCAAGACCGTCGACATCCACCCGGCCGTGGCCTTCGGCTCGGTCATCGCCGGCACGGCCCTGATGGGGGCGGTGGGCGCGCTCATCGCGATCCCGGCCGTCGCCACGCTCCAGGCGTTCCTGGGGGCGTACGTGCGGCGGTACGCCGTGACCGACGACCCCCGGGTGCAGGGCCACCGGAGGCACGGCGGACAGCAATTGCTCAAGCGGATCAAGCGAGTGCCGGGGATGCGGCGCGCCCAGCCGCAGCCGGACGAAGGGGCCTGAGCCGGCTCGTCAGGACCGTCCGAGGCGGGGTGGACGACGGGTCGCCGTCAGCCACCCCGCCCTCGGCTACGAGGCCACGGCCACGGCCCCGGCCCCGGCCGCGGTCACAAACGGTCGCGTATCTGCTCGGCCTGCCGCCGCAGCTCCTCGGCCTCCGAGCCCTCCTGGTGCGACAGCTCTGCGATCAGGGCCGTGATCCGCGCCCCGGCCTCCGCCGCGCGCCCCAACTCCTGCTCCGTCCACGAGGCGCGCACCAGGGACTGGAAGCGGTCCCGCAGCGCGGCCGCGCCGAACTCGGCGAAGACTTCCGCCGCCTCCAGCACCAGCCGCAGCGCCCGCTCCCGTACGGCCCGACGCTCCTGAAGGCCGGGGCCGGAGCCGGGGCCGTCGTCCGAGCCGTCGTCGTCGGCCTCTTCGTAGCCGTACAGCTCCTCTTCAAGAAGCCGGGCCGACTGCTGGCAGGTCTGCGCCCACTCGTAGCGGCACTGGGGGTCGTCGATGTCGCGGAGCACCGCGAACGCCTCGTCCATCAGCGCCTGCGCGCCCGCGTACGCCGCGGCGGCACGAGCAGGGGCCCGGTCGTCGCCCTCCTCCTCGTCGTGGTCGACGTCCTCCACCGCCAGCCACGCCAGGGAGCGCAGCACCCGCACCTCGGCGACCGGATGCCCGCCGGCGCGTCGCCACAGTTCCAGGGTCTGCCGGTACGCCGACCGGGCCTCGGTGCTCAGGTGCGCGGCCGAGAGCGCGTCCGCCGCCGAATTGGCGAGCGACGCCTGCGCGCGGACGTCCTCCCAGCCCTTGGCGATCTCCGCGCCCATCAGGAACTGCTCGGCCGCGGCCTTCGGGTCGTTCAGTTCGTGGAGCAGCCGGCCCAACAACTGGCGCGCCTGGACGACCTCGTCCTCGCCGTGCTCCGCGACGAGGTCGGGCAGCGCCGAGTGCAGCACCTCCACCGCCTCGACGGTGCGGCCCGCCTCCGCGTACGCCCGGGCCAGCAGCGTGCGCGCGCGGGCGCCGGACGTCGCGGCCAGCCCTGCCTGGTCCAGCCAATGAGTGGCCTCAAGGGCGTGCTCCGCCGCCTCTTCGGCCCCGTCGCCGCGCTCCAGCAGGACGTCCGCCAAGGTCAGCCGCACCGACGACTGCTCCTCCGGGTCGACCAGCTCAAGGGAGTGGCCGAGGGCGGCGCGGGCGCTGGCTTCGGCCGCCTCCAGATCGCCCATCGCGGCCAGCACGCTGGCGCGCATCGACAGCGGCCGGCAGGCGGCCCAGGGGCGGCCACCGGCGATCTGGTGACCCGCCGCCGAGGCGAGCAGGGGCTCCGCCGTCCGCAGGTCCCCAGCGGACAGCAGGGCCTGGGCGAGGTCCGACTCGGCCTGGCCGAGGACGTCCACCGTGCCCTGCGGCAGCTCGGTGTCGGCGCGGGCGGCGATGAAGCTCCGGAGCGCGGTCACCAGGCCGGTGTCCAGCTCCTGGTCCCCCGGGGCCTCTTGGGCCGGCCGCTGGGGCTCCTGCGCTTCTTCTGCTGCGGCCCGGTGCTCCTTGGCCGTCAAGAACGCCTCGATCCGCAGCGACGTCAGCTCGGCGAGCGCGGTGCGGCGCGGGCGCACCGGATCCGTCGCGGGCAGCTCGCCGGCGGACCGCACGGCCGCGGCGAGCAGCGCGCGGACCTCATCGGCCGGCGCGCCGAGTCCGGTCGCGCTGCTGGCCGCCGCCAGGTCCACGAAGGCCGCCCGGCTCTCCCGGCCGGCCGCCCGATGGGCCTCGGCGGCCCGGACGAACATCGCCGTCGACTCCGCATCCCCGGCGTCCAGCGCCGCCATCGCCCGGTGCTCCAGGACGTCCGCGGCCAGCGCCGGGTCCGGCGTCAGCCCGGGCTCCGCCTCGATGCGGCGCACCACTTCGGCCCACAGGGCGTGGGCCGAGGGGCGGCCCTCCGCCCGGGCGGCCCGCGCCCGCTCGACCGACTCGTCGAAGGCGTCCGCGCCGTTCGACGGCACGGTCGGGGCGGCTCCGGTCACCGGGGCGCCCACCGACGCGGTGATCGCCGCACTGCGCACCCCGAGGGGCAGCGCGTCCAGCAGCGGCTGCTGCGCGATCCGGTCGGCCAGCCGCTGCGACACCAGTGCGGTGCCGTTGCGCGCGTCGAAGCGGGCGGTGATCGCCGCGGCGTCCGCCTCCAGCAGCTCGTACAGCTCCCCGACGGTACGGACCGCCCCCCGGTACGGGACCGCGGCCCGGTCCGCGAGCCCCAGCTCGCGCAGCCGCCGCAGCAGGACGAGGATGCCGCCGGTGAACTCCAACTGGGACTCGACGTCCCCGAGCGGGCCGAGGTGCGCGGAGTGCTCGGCCAGGACCTCCAGGCCCCGGGACTCGTTCCCCGTCAGGGCGCAGAACTCGATGTGCTCGCCGATCGAGCGCAACAGGCTCTCGTTGCCGCGGGCCATGCGGTAGCCGCGCAGGTGGTGGGCGCGCGCCTCGCCGGAGCGGCCGAGGCGGACCAGGGGCAGCAGGGAGTGGGCGAGCACCCGGTGCGGCTCCTCCATGCAGGACAGCCCGCCGGTCAGCACGGGCTCCCAGATCCGCACCGCTTCGGCGTCCTCGCCCCGGCGCGAGCGGTACCACCCCTGGGTGTTCAGCTCGCAGGCGTGGCAGTCGCTCATCTCGTCCCGCTCGGCGGCCGTCCAGCCGGCCACCGCACGCTCCATCCGGTCCGCGTCCCCGGTCGCGTCGGCCAAGTAGAACTCGGCCTGCCGCACCGCGCGCTCGCTGTAGCCGGCCAGCCGGTAGCGCCGCTCCATGTCCGCCAGCCAGCGGTCCACGGACGCCAGCGGGATGTCGGGGGACTCGACGATCCCGCCGGCCACCCACTTGAACCGCCAGTACAGGCTGCGGACCTCGTGGGCGGCGAAGGAGGACGGGTCGCGGTCGTACTCCTGGAGCAGCCGGGCGAAGGGCACCACCATCTTGGTGCGCTCCGAGCTGTACTCGTACGCGTCGACCAGACCCTGGAGGGACTGGCGGAACAGGTCGGCCTCTCCGGTCGCCTCGGCGGCGGCCGACAGGAACTCGGCCCGGGTGACCCGCGCCGAGCCGTGGGGCGCGCCCGCGTTCTCGAAGAGGCCCTGGCGGACCTCCTGCGGGGACATCGGGGGCATGGATGCGGTCACGGCTGGTCCTCCTGGGGGGTGGCGCCCTGGGCGGCGGAGTGGGTCGCCCATTCCAAGAGCCCGAGGAAGGCCCGGTTGAGCAGGGTGGTGTCGGCGGGGCGCAGGGGCCGCTGCGACATCAGCAGCGCCTGGCCGTACAGCGATTCGACCGCGGTGGCGGTCAGCTCCGGGTCGGGGAGCGCGGCGATCCTGCGGATCAGCGGATTGTTGTGGTTCAGCACCAGCCGGGCCCGGGGCGCCGTGTTGCGCAGCGAGCCGAGGATGTCGCTCCACAGCGAGTCGGCGTTCTCCTGGGCGGTGGCACGGTCCCGCTCGTGGCGGGCCTGGCGGTCGTCGAGGAAGAGCGCGGGCATCGTCACGGGCTGGAAGGCGCGCAGCACCACGTCGCAGCCGTGCGGGTCCAGTCGGGTGCGGGCGGTGGCGAGGAAGGCGGCGAGGGCCAGCTCGGCGGAGGTGGCGACCGGGTCCAGGCGCTCGGTGACGGCGCCGGCGTCCAGCTCGGTGACCTTCACGGCGGGGCGGACCGCCGGCAGCAGGGCGAGCAGGTCGGCGTCGTAGGTGTATCCGGCGTTGACCACGCCCAGGCCGTGCGCGGCGGCGATCGGGGCGATCTGGCGGAACTCCTCGACGGTCCTGGTGAAGTGGACCTCACCGTGCGCCGCGGCGAACCCGTCCAGGCTCAGCTGGCCGTCGCTGGTCTCGAACGGCAGCCAGGGCAACATCAGCTCGAACAGCTCTGCGTCGTGCCGCGCCAGGGACTTCACCCCGAGGTGGTGCACGCTCAGGAAGGCGGCCAGCCGCTGCGGGTCGCTCGCCGCCAGCTCGGCCAGCCACTGCCGGACGGCACCGCCGAGGGCCTCGCGCACGGCGGCGAGCGTCTCGTCGTCGTACAGGTTCTCCCGGGAGGCGGTGGGGCGGAGGGTGTCCGTGTCCACGACGGCGCGGACGAAGAAGGCCCACTCCGGCAGCAGGTTGTCCGCGCGGTCGGTCAGCAGCATGCCCTTGAGGTACGTGCGGTGGCCGGCCCGGTGCGCCGGGCTGGTGGGCTCCGGCAGCACGTAGGCGACGCCGCGCACCCCGGCCACCGGGAGGTCGAGGTCGATGGTGTCCAGCGGGGTGAAGCCGAACAGCTTCGCGCAGTGCCCGCTGAGGGCGACCCGGCGGGCCGCGGGGGAGGGGTGCTCGCGGTCCCAGACGGCGGGCCGGTCGGTGATCGGGCGCTCCGGGCCGCCGTCCGCGCTGAAGACGATGTCGTACGGCAGCAGGGAGCCGAAGTCGCGGGCCAACTCCTCGACCCGGTCCGGGCGCGTCCACTCCTCGGAGCCGGGGCGCGGCTCCAGGTGCACCGTCGTGCCGGGCTCGGGCCGGGCCGCGTCGGGCAGGATCCGCACGGTGTACGAGCCGTCGTCGGACGCCAGCCACTCCACCGGGGCGGCGTCGGGCGTCCGTGCGGAGCGGGTGACGACGCGGATCTGGCGGGCCACGACGAAGCAGGCGAGCAGGCCGATGCCGAACTGGCCGAGGAACTCCCGGCGGGCCGACTCCAGGCCGTGTTCGCCGCCGCGCTTGGAGCTGCGGCCGATGGTGGCGAGGAGGGTGTGGACCTCCTCTGCCGTGAGCCCGATGCCGCTGTCCTCGATGGAGACGCGCCCCGCCGCGCTGGCGAGTCGGATGCGGACCCGGGCTTCCGGGTGCAGCGCCTGCCGCGCGGTGACCGCGTCCACTGCGTTCTGGAGCAGCTCGCGGACGTACACCCGGGGGCTGGAGTACAAGTGGTGGGAGAGCAGGTCGACCAGGCCGCGTAGATCGACCTGGAAGCTGTTCGCCTCGGGCGGAGTCGCCTCCGCTGCACCGGCGGACGTCATGGCACATCACCTCGCGCTACATACGTGTGGGTAGGAGCGATCGCGAGGTCCCCCCTCACAGATCACGAACGTGGAAGGCAGCGTAGTAGTGCGCGCCGACGTTCTCCGCCGCAACGGCCGGTATGACCGGGGCCGGCCGGCTCGGGGGCGGTGGCCGGGCGGGACGCGCGGTGGAGCGCCGCGCGTCAGATGCCGTACTGGTGCCGCAGCCGCTGGAAGGCGGTGGGGGCGGGCCGCTCGGGGAGGAACCGTGCGATGCGGCGGGCGCGGTCGAGCGGGGTCGCCGTGCTCGTGCCGCAGCTCGACGTGCCGTTCAGGAAGACGATCAGCCCGTCCGCGTCGTGGTCGTCCTGCTCGGTTCCCGGGCGTCCCCGCATCGTGTGCCCGCTCCCGCTCGTTCGATCGTTCGCTCGTTCACGACCCGGCCCGCCGTTCGAGCCGGGCCGTCCGCCACGGTCACTCGACCGGCGGCGCGCCGGGCGGGATGCTTGACACTAAAATCGAACATCCATTCTTATGGGGGCTCCGGCGCCGCGCTTCACCGGAGAGTTGTCCACAGGCGGGACGGGCGTCGGGGCCCGTTGTCAGTGGCAGGGGTTAGCGTCTTTGACGTGAAGCGATCGACACAAGCAAATCGGGTGGAACCCATGGCAGGAACCGACCGCGAGAAGGCGCTCGACGCCGCGCTCGCACAGATTGAACGACAATTCGGCAAGGGCGCAGTGATGCGCCTGGGCGAGCGGCCGAACGAGCCCATCGAGGTCATCCCCACCGGATCGACCGCGCTCGACGTCGCGCTGGGCGTCGGCGGACTGCCGCGCGGCCGCGTCGTCGAGGTGTACGGACCAGAGTCCTCCGGTAAGACGACCCTCACGCTGCACGCGGTGGCCAATGCCCAGAAGGCCGGCGGCGCCGTCGCCTTCGTGGACGCCGAGCACGCCCTCGACCCGGAGTACGCGAAGAAGCTGGGCGTCGACATCGACTCCCTCATCCTCTCCCAGCCGGACAACGGCGAGCAGGCCCTCGAAATCGTCGACATGCTGGTCCGCTCCGGCGCGCTCGACCTGATCGTTATCGACTCCGTCGCGGCCCTCGTGCCGAAGGCGGAGATCGAGGGCGAGATGGGCGACTCGCACGTGGGCCTCCAGGCGCGGCTGATGAGCCAGGCGCTGCGGAAGATCACCAGCGCGCTGAACCAGTCGAAGACGACCGCGATCTTCATCAACCAGCTCCGCGAGAAGATCGGCGTCATGTTCGGCTCCCCGGAGACCACGACCGGTGGCCGGGCCCTGAAGTTCTACGCCTCCGTGCGGCTCGACATCCGCCGCATCGAGACCCTGAAGGACGGCACGGACGCGGTCGGCAACCGCACCCGCGTCAAGGTCGTGAAGAACAAGGTCGCGCCGCCCTTCAAGCAGGCCGAGTTCGACATCCTGTACGGCCAGGGCATCAGCCGCGAGGGCGGCCTGATCGACATGGGCGTGGAGCACGGCTTCGTGCGCAAGGCCGGTGCTTGGTACACCTACGAGGGTGACCAGCTCGGCCAGGGCAAGGAGAACGCGCGCAACTTCCTCAAGGACAACCCCGACCTGGCGAACGAGATCGAGAAGAAGATCAAGCAGAAGCTGGGCGTGGGCGTCCATCCGGAGACCGCTGCCGGCGAGACGGGCGGCGACGCGGCGGGCGCGGCGGCGGCCCCGGCCGCTGACGCGAAGTCGGTGCCCGCTCCCGCCACCAAGGCCAAGACGGCCAAGGCGGCGGCGACCAAGGGCTGAGCGTGACCCGGCGCACCGAATGGCCGGGCGACGGCACCGACTCGTCGAGGGCCGAGAAGGAGCTGTCGCCCCAGGACCCGGCTGAGCGGGCGCGGGCGATCTGCCTGCGCCTGCTCACCGGGACGCCGCGCACCCGCAAGCAGTTGGCGGACGCGCTCCACAAGAGGGAGATCCCTCCGGAGGTCGCCGAAGAGGTGCTCGCGCGCTTCGAGGACGTGGGGCTGATCAATGACACCGCGTTCGCCCAGGCGTGGGTCGAGTCGCGGCACCACAGCCGGGGGCTCGCCCGTCGCGCCCTCGCCCGCGAGCTGCGGACGAAGGGGGTGGCCTCGGCCCTCGTCGACGAGGCGGTGGGCCAGCTCGACGCGGAGCGCGAGGAGGAGACCGCCCGTGCGCTGGTCGCCCGCAAGCTGCGGGCCACCCGCGGGCTCGACCGCGACCGGCGCATCCGGAGGCTGGCCGGCATGCTGGCCCGCAAGGGGTACGGCGAGGGGCTGGCGCTCAGGGTCGTACGGCAGGCCCTGGAAGAGGAGGGCGAGCAGGACCTCGACGATCTGTCGGAGCCGTGGTGAGCGGCCACGGCAACCACTGCGGCCGCTGAGCAACGACGGCCGCTGAAGACACGACGGCCGCCGACCGGCCTCCACCGCCTTCCGCGCCGGGGCGGGGAAGGCAGCGGAGGCCGAGGGACGCGGGTGGCGTCATCCCTCCGGGGAGGGCACCCCGGCGTTCGGGGCGGAATCCACCGCGGTGGAGGGGGCGGCTCCGGCCGTGACGGGAAGGCCCGCCGCCCGCCACGCCTGGAAGCCGCCGATCAGATCCGTCGCCCGGTGCAGACCGAGCTGTTGCAGGGAGAGGGCCGCGAGGGAGGAGGCGTACCCCTCGTTGCAGATCACCACCACCCGCAGGTCGTGACTGACGGCCTCGGGCGCGCGGTGGCTGCCCTGCGGATCGAGGCGCCACTCCAGCTCGTTGCGCTCCACGACCAGGGCGCCGGGGATCAGGCCGTCCCGGTCGCGCAGGGCCGCGTAGCGGGTGTCCACCAGGAGGGCGCCCGCCGCTGCTTCGTCGAAGGCGCGCCGGGCGTCCACCCGGTCGAGCTGCACGCGGACGCGCTCCAGGAGTTCGTCTATGCCGACGGCCCCTGCGGGCACGGGCTTGGGAAGTGTGGTCACTGCCAGTCCTCCGGACGTTCGACCTGCTCCAACCGGAGCACGGGGCCGGTGCGGCTGAACCGTCGGATCAGCGGCAGCGGCGGATGGTACGCATGGACAGAGACGGCGTGCTCGGACGATTCGTTGAGCACCTCGTGGACGTGGTGCCGACCGAACCCCCGGCTCTGACCGGAGGTCAGCCGTCGCTCGCGGTCCAGCCCTTCGCTCAGTTCGAGGGTCTTCCACCCGCGGGCCGGCAGCCGTGCGGCCAACGAGTGCTCCGTCAGCTCGCCCACCGCGGTGGCGAACGCCCCGACGGACTCGGCGTGGTCGTGCCAGCCGGTGCCCGTGCCGGGCGGCCAGCCGATGATCCACGCCTCGCTGCCGCCCGGACCGTCCAGGCGGACCCAGGTGCGGCCCTGTGGATCGAGCGGGAGCGAGGCGATCAACTCGGCGTCGGCCGCCGCGGCCCGTACGAAGTCGAGCAGCTCGGCGGGGGTGGGTGCGGCGGTGGAAGTCGCGGTGTCGGAGGCGGTCGTTGACGCCGCGGCGGTGGCCCGGGGCGTGGAGTGCGGGGTCGATGAGGACACGGAGTACCGTCCTGGGAGTTCGCTGAAGGGCGCGCAGGGGTGCGGCGCAGCGACCCGCGGGGCGCGCGGATGACGAGGGGACCCCCGTGCCCGTCAGGCGCGGGGGAGCGAAGTCAGCAGGACGGTCGACACAGGCAGCCCGCGTACCGGAGGAAGTCCATGTGGACCCTCCGCCACAGGCGCACGTCGGTGCCGGTCATGTTCGCGAGTAGACCACGGTGCTCACCGGAGGGTCAATTGACGTCCGCGGTGCGGTCGCCGGCCGTCGTCGGCGCCGGCGCACCGCCGCGGGCCGCGTCCGCCGCCGCGTACAACTCCGCGGGCCGCACCCCCGCGAAGGCCGCGACCAGGTGGCCGTCCGGGCGGACCAGCAGCACCGCGTGCGCCGAAGCGCCCGGGTACTCCTCCGTCACCAGCAGCTCGGCCCGTACGGGCAGCGCGGAGACCGCCGCCGCGAGCCGCGGCATCACCCCGGCGCTCTGCCAGTGCCTGCGGTCCCACACGCCCGTGCCGGGAGCGACCAACAGGACCAGCAACTGCCCCTGGTCCAGCCTGTCCCGCAGCCGTGCACTCGTCCCGTCGGGGGTGGTGACCCGTACGTCCTCCACCACGGCTCCGGTCTCCGTGCCGACGGGGACGTGAGCGGGGGAGTGCTCCGGCGCGAGCGGGGAGTGCAGGTAGACCGGGAGCGCGCCGAGCGGGCCCTGCCCCAGGTGCGCGTCGGTGAGCAGCGCGTCCTGCCCGCGCGCCGCACCGGGCAGATAGGCGCGCAGCGGGCTGGTGCCGCGCAGGGCCGGCAGGGCGTGGTCGGCGGCGCGCAGCCGGGCGGCGACCGCGGCCCTGCGCTCGGCTTGGTAGCTGTCCAGCAGGGCGGGCGAACCGCCGTGGTGCCAGGTGTGCGCCAGCTTCCACGCCAGGTTTTCCGCGTCCCGCAGCCCTTCGTCGAGGCCCTGGGTGCCGAGCGCGCCCACCAGGTGGGCCGCGTCGCCCGCCAGGAACGCCCGGTCCACCCGCCAGCGGCGCGCCAGCCGGTGGTGCACGGTGTACACGCCGGTGTCGAGCAGGTCGTACGGCGGGGTGCTGCCGTCGCACCAGCCCGCGAGGGTGTCGCGCACCCGGGTCACCAGCGCGTCGGGGGTGACCAGTTCGCCGTCCGACGGCAGCAGCCAGTCCAGCCGCCAGGCGTCGTCCGGCAGCGGCCGGGCCGTGATCTCGTTGCCGCTGCCGCGCCACGGCGGCTGACGGTGCAGCACCGCCTCGTCGGGCCAGGGCAGTTCCGTGCGCAGGGTGGCGACGGCGTGGCGTTCCACCGCGGTGCGCCCGGGGAAGCGGACGCCGAGCAGCTTGCGCACGGTCGACCGGGCGCCGTCGCAGCCCACCACGTGACTGCCGCGCCACCAGGTGCCCTTGGGACCGCGGGTGTGCACCGTGACGCCGTCGGCGTCCTGCTCAAGCGCGTCGACCCGGCTCTCGCCGACGAGTTCCACCGACTCCTCGGCGGTGGCGGCGGCCCGCAATCCGCGGGTGAGGGCGTGTTGGGGCACGTGCAGCGGTGAAGGGAGCGTCTCGGCGCCGAGCGGCAGTCGGCGCAGCTCCTGCTTCCGACGCATCGTGCGCCAGCCGGTCCACCGGGCGCCCTCGTCGCGTACGGTCGCACAGCCCAGCCGCTCCACCAGGGCCGCCGTGTCGGGGCGCAGGACCGCGGTGCGCGCGGGGCGCGGGTCGTCGCCGCCGCTGCCCTCGTCGAGCACGACGGTCGACACGCCCTGGTGGGCGAGTGCCAGGGCGAGCGCCAGTCCGACCGGACCCGCACCGACGACGATCACCGGGTCCACGACGCGGCTCCTCGGGCTCGCAGGGGCGTGCGGACGGTCGTAGTCGTCGTAGTCGTCGTAGGGGGAGGTGCGGTGGAGCCCCGGTGCGCGATCACAGAACGTATGCAACCGATTGGGGGTGCCCGCGTCAAGTGACCCCCGAGCGGCATGGCGGACACTGGTCCGCACGGGGGTGGCGGGGCCTCTGAGCTCGGGAAAGCGCGATGCGGGGGAGGGGAGTGCGATGTCGAGGGAGCGTCGGGGCCCGCTGGGGCGAACGGTGGTAGGTGCCACGGGTGTCAGCCGGTGGGGCCGATGGTGCAGCACCGAACGGTGCGCCGGAGCCGATGCACCGGGGGCCGACGCACCGGGAGGCGGTGGCGCCGCCGCGCCACCGCCTCCCGGATGCCCGGCCCTTCTGGGGCCGTGGACCATGGATGAACCGCTCCCGCGTCAGGGCTTCGCGTCGACGACGCCGCCCGCCTCCAACTCCTCCCGGTTCACCACCGCGCCGGTGCCCTTCTTCCCCCGGCGTATCCGCGACTCCAGCCAGCTCGCGAAGGAGGTCAGCAGGAAGTTGAGGAGGATGAACAGCACGGAGATGACCGTCAGCGTGGCGATGGTGTTGGCGCCGTAGTTCGCCGTGATCGCCCGGTTCTGGTACAGCAGTTCGGTGAAGCCGAGCAGCGCGCCACCGAGGGCGGTGTCCTTCACGATCACCACGAGCTGGCTGACCAGCGCGGGCAGCATCGCCGTGACCGCCTGCGGCAGCAGGACGAAGGTCATCGTCTGGCCCTTGCGCATGCCGATCGCCTTGGCCGCGTCCGACTGCCCGTTCGGCAGCGAGAGGATGCCGGCACGCACGATCTCGGCGATGACGGACGCGTTGTAGAGCACCAGGCCGGTGACCACCGCGTACAGCGGCCGGATGTCCGACTCGATGTTGGAGAACTCCACGAACGCCTGGTAGGCGAAGAGCATCAGCAGCAGCACCGGCATGGCGCGGAAGAACTCGACCACGGCGGAGACGGGCACCCGCACCCAGGCGTGGTCGGAGAGCCGGCCGATGCCGAGCGCGGCGCCGAGGGGCAGGGCGATCACCACGGAGATGCCCGCGGCCTTCACCGTCTCCCAGAGTCCGGGCAGCAGGAAGGTCGTCCAGACCTTGGAGTCGTTGACGAACGGACTCCACTTCTCCGACGTCAACTGCTCCTTGTCGGCCATGGTGCTGAGGACCCACCAGGCCACCAGGGCCAACACCGCCAGGAAGACGACGGTGTAGAGGACGTTGCGGCCCTTCGCCTTCGGGCCGGGCTCGTCGTACAGGACGGACGTCATCGCTTCACCGCCACGCGCTTGGCGACCCAGCCCAGCAGCAGACCGGTGGGCAGGGTCAGGACGAGGAACCCGAACGCGAAGACCGCGAAGACCGCGATCAGTGCGTCGGACTCGTTCTCGATCATCGTCTTCATCAGGGCCGACGCCTCGGCGACGCCGATCGCCGAGGCCACGGTGGTGTTCTTGGTGAGGGCGATCAGCACGTTCGCCAGCGGGGTGACGACCGCGCGGAACGCCTGGGGCAGCACGATCAAGGTCAGCACCTGGAAGAAGCCGAGCCCCAGTGCCCGGGCGGCCTCCGCCTGTCCGACGGGCACGGTGTTGATGCCGGAGCGCAGCGCCTCGCACACGAAGGTGCCGGTGTACGCGACCAGGCCCAGCACGGCCATCCGGAAGCCGATGTCCTTGAAGTTGTCGGCGCCGAGGTTGACGCCCATCGTCTGGCTCAGCCCCAGCGAGCAGATGATGAGGACGACCGTCAGCGGGGTGTTGCGGATGACGTTGACGTAGCCGGTGCCGAAGGCCCGCATCAGGGGGACGGGGCCGACCCGCATGCCGGCCAGCAGGGTTCCCCAGATCAGGGAACCTATTGCCGAGTAGACGGCGAGTTTCGCCGTCACCCAGAACGCGTCGAGCAGGTCGTACTGCCCGGAATCGAGGAAGTCGAACACGTTGACCCGCGATCTCTCCTGGTCGGAACGTTCGGAAGGAGGGGATCAGGGCCGCCGGCCGGGGTGGGCCGGCGGCACGTCACCGCTGGCTCAGCTGAGCTTGCCGATCTCCGGCGCGGGCTCGCTCTTGTAGCCCGCCGGGCCGAAGTTGGCGTCGACGAACTTCTTCCAGGAGCCGTCCGACTTCATCTTCTCCAGGGCCTTGTTGATCTTGTCCTGGAGGTCCTTGTCGCCCTTCTTGATGCCGATGCCGTAGTTCTCGTTGCTCAGCTTCAGACCGACGAGCTTGAACTTGCCCTGGTGCTCCTTCTGGGCGGCGTAGCCGGCCAGGATGGAGTCGTCCGTGGTGAGCGCGACGACGGACTTGTTCTCCAGACCGGTCAGGCACTCGGAGTAGCCGCCGACCGGGATGAGGTCGGCCTTGGGGGCGATCTCCTTCTGGATGTTCTGCGCCGAGGTGGAGCCGGTGACCGAGCAGAGCTTCTTGTCGTTGAGGTCCTCGGCCTTGGTGATCGAGGTGTCGTCGGCGCGGACCAGCAGGTCCTGGTGGGCCAGCAGGTACGGGCCGGCGAAGTCGACCTTCTCCTTGCGCTGGTCGGTGATCGAGTAGCTCGCGGCGATGAACTTCACGTCACCGTTGGCGAGCATCGTCTCCCGCTGGGCGCTCGGGGTCTGCTTCCACTCGATGTCCTTGGCGTCGTAGCCCAGTTCCTTGGCGACGTACGTGGCGACGTCGACGTCGAAGCCGGTGTACTTGCCGTCCTGGGTCTTCAGGCCGATGCCGGGCTGGTCGAACTTGATCCCGATCTTGATCTTGCCGCCGCCGCTGCCCGAGTCGTCGCTGCTGCCGCACGCGGTCGCGGCCAGCGAGAGGGCAACGACCGTGGCGACGGCCGCGGATACCTTGCGGAGCTTCATGGTGAACATCCCTTGCGTCGTGGTTCGCCGATCGTCGAGCCGATGCGTCGGCCGGCACGGAGGTTCGGCACGGAAGGCCGGTACGGTCCGGCGCCGGGTTGTAGATGTCGGCCGACGGGTCCAGAGGTGACGCGGCTGGCCCGCCGCCGCGGGGGGCGCGGGTGCGGGGCCGGATGCGTCAGCGGGGGCGCGGTGCGTCAGTGGTGCAGGATCTTCGACAGGAAGTCCTTGGCCCGGTCGCTGCGCGGATTGCTGAAGAACTCGTCGGGCGTGGCCTCTTCGACGATCCTGCCGTCGGCCATGAACACCACGCGGTTGGCCGCGGACCGGGCGAACCCCATCTCGTGGGTGACCACGACCATCGTCATCCCGGCGCGGGCGAGCTGCTGCATGACCTCCAGCACCTCGTTGATCATCTCGGGGTCGAGCGCCGAAGTGGGCTCGTCGAAGAGGATGACCTTGGGGTCCATCGCCAGGGCGCGGGCGATCGCGACGCGCTGCTGCTGACCGCCGGAGAGCTGGGCGGGGTACTTG
The DNA here is from genome assembly GCF_044328175.1 of Streptomyces sp. NPDC017979. Lineage (NCBI taxonomy): Bacteria > Bacillati > Actinomycetota > Actinomycetes > Kitasatosporales > Streptomycetaceae > Streptomyces > Streptomyces sp. NPDC017979. The sequence continues at coordinate 42,879 of NZ_JBIRGU010000006.1, forward strand.
TCGGCCTGCGAGCCGACGCCGACGCGGTCCAGCAGCTCGCGCGCCTTGCTCTCGGCTGCGGCCTTCTCCGTCTTGCGGACCTTGACCTGGCCCAGCATGACGTTCTCCAGCACGGTCTTGTGCGCGAAGAGGTTGAAGGACTGGAACACCATGCCCACGTCGGCCCGCAGCCGGGCCAACTCCTTGCCCTCCGCGGGCAGCGGCTTGCCGTCGATGGAGATCGAACCGGAGTCGATCGTCTCCAGACGGTTGATGGTTCGGCAGAGCGTGGACTTGCCGGACCCGGAGGGCCCGATGACCACGACGACCTCGCCCCTGCTGATGGTCAGATCGATGTCCTGAAGCACGTGCAGGGCACCGAAGTGCTTGTTGACATTGCTCAGTACGACCAGGTCGCCCTGGGGTCCCTGGGCGGGAACGGCGTCCCCGGCATCCTTGGACACAGACACTCCGCTCATCGGCCCACAGCTCCGTCCTCCTCGGTTGGGAGGACAGTAGTGACGCGGTGCGACCAGCGTCATTACATCTGAGCGGAAATTGAGGATAACGATCTGGCCTCGTACGGACACGATGCGTGAGGGCGGTTACCGTCGGCGTACCGGCTGGGTAACGGAAAGCGGCCGGGGGTCGAATCTCTCTTGACTCCCTGCCCGGGAATCAGCCTTGATGCCGTGGGTACGCGATGGCGTGCGCTGGGAAGAGCAACTGAGGGATCACGGGCCGATCGGGCCACGGGACCACCGACCGAAGGGGGGCCATGAGGCTGCTGCTCGTCGAGGACGACGACCACGTCGCCGCGGCCCTGTCCGACATACTCGCCCGGCACGGGTTCGACGTCGTACACGCACGCAACGGCGAGGAGGCGCTACGCGCCGTCCTGCCCACCGCCCACCCCGGCAAGCCGCCCTTCGGGGTGGTCCTGCTCGATCTGGGCCTGCCCGACCAGGACGGCTACCAGGTCTGCGGCAAGCTGAGAAAGCTGACGTCCACCCCGGTGATCATGGTGACGGCCCGCGGTGACGTGCGCTCCCGCATCCACGGCCTCAACCTCGGCGCCGACGACTACGTCGTCAAGCCCTACGACCCCGGGGAACTGCTGGCCCGCATCCACGCGGTGGCCCGGCGCACCGCGACGGGCGACGAGGCGTCCCCGGCCGCGGGCGGCGCCGGCTCCGGCGACGACGCGATCCGGCTCGGCCCGATGACCATCGAACTGCCCACCCGGCGCGTCAGCGTCGCCGACGAGGTCGTCCAACTGACCCGCAAGGAGTTCGACCTGTTGGCGCTGCTCGCCCAGCGGCCGGGGGTGGTCTTCCGGCGTGAGCAGATCATCAGCGACGTCTGGCACACGAGTTGGGAGGGGACCGGTCGCACCCTCGAAGTGCACGTGGCCTCCCTGCGCGCCAAGCTGGGGATGCCCGCGCTGATCGAGACCGTGCGCGGCGTGGGCTACCGCCTCGTCGCGCCCGCCGGCTGACCGCCCGGTGCGCACCCGCCTCCTCCCGCTGCTCATCGTCCTCATGGCGGGCGTGCTGCTCGCGCTCGGCTTCCCCCTGGCGGTGAGCGTCGCCGCGGCGCAGCAGCAGGAGGTGGTGGTCGACCGGATCGACGACACCGTGCGGTTCGCTGCGCTCGCCCAGTTCGTCTCCGAGAGTCCGACCGTGGCGGACGAGCGCAGCACCACCCTTCAGGACCAACTCGACCGCTACCACGCCACCTACGACATCAACGTCGGCGTCTTCCTCCGCAACGGCACCTCCGCCATGGCCCGGGCGCCCGAGGGCTGGGCGGTGCCCGTGGACGGCGAGGGCCGGAAGGCGTTCCGCGAGGCGCTCACGGGCCGGCGCAGCCAGGACCCGCCGCAGGTCTGGCCCTGGCAGACGAACGGCCGGCTGGTCGTCGCGTCGCCCGTCGTACGGGACGGGGACGTCGTCGCCGTGGTGCTCACCGACTCGCCCACCGACCACCTGCGCGAGCGCACCCTGCGGGGGTGGGCCCTGATCGTGGCGGGCGAGAGCGCGGCCATGCTGCTCGCCGTCGGGGCCGCCTTCCGGCTCACGGGATGGGTGCTGCGGCCGGTGCGGGTGCTGGACGCGGCCACCCACGACATAGCGACCGGCCAGCTCAACTCCCGGGTCGCCGCCGCGAGCGGCCCGCCCGAACTGCGCCGGCTCGCCCGCTCCTTCAACGAGATGGCCGACAACGTCGAGGGCGTGCTCGAACAGCAGCGGGCCTTCGTCGCCGACGCCTCCCACCAACTGCGCAACCCCCTGGCCGCCCTGCTGCTGCGGATCGAACTCCTCGCACTCGAACTGCCCGAGGGCAATGCGGAGATCGCCTCGGTACGCACCGAGGGCCGCCGCCTCGCCCAGGTCTTGGACGACCTGCTCGACCTCGCGCTGGCCGAGCACTCGTCGGCAACGCTCGAACTCGCCGACATCGGCGAACTGGCCGCCGAACGCGTCGCCGCCTGGCGCCCGGTCGCGGAGGAGAAGGGGGTCCACCTCGGCGACGACGGCAGTGCGGTCACCGCGTGGGTCGACCCGATCGCCCTGTCCAGCGCCCTGGACGCGGTGATCGACAACGCGGTGAAGTTCACCCCCGGGGGATCGTCCGTGACCGTGACGGCGGCCGCTCACGGCACCACGTGCAGCATCGTGATCACCGACGGCGGGCCGGGACTGACGGACGACGAGCTGGCCCGCATCGGCGACCGCTTCTGGCGCAGCGGTCGGCACCAGAACGTCAAGGGGTCCGGGCTCGGCCTCTCCATCTCCCGCGCCCTCCTCTCCGCCGGCGGCGGCCGGATCGCCTACGAGCACCACGAGCCCCAAGGGCTGAAGGTCACCCTCACCGTCCCCCGCACCCCGCCCCCGGGCGCAGTGCACGGCGCCGACTGACGCCCACGGTCACGCCTGGCTCGGTGTCTCCGGCTGGTGGACACCTCCGAGCTCCTGCACACCGCCGGTCGTGGCCACGGCTTCGGCTACGACCACGGCCCGGCGGCCCGGCTACGGCTTGACCGAGCGGTAGTACCCGCGGGCGCCGTAGTGGAGGTCGAGCGGGGCCGTGTAGATCGCGGTCCTGAGGTCGACCAACTGGGCCGGGTGCACGGTGTTGCCGATGTCGTCACGGCTCTTGATCACCGTCCTGGTGAGCCCCTCCACCAGGTCGGCGTCTATTCGATCGGTGGTCACCAGCAGATTCGCCACCGCCATCGAGTTCACCGGAAGGCCGCTCTGCGCCAGCGGATAGAGGTCGGGCGGCATCACCGCCGACCGGTAGTGGCTCGTCGGAACGCCGGTGGCGTGCACCTTCTGGATCAGATCGTGCTCCAGCGGCACCAGCCGTATCGGATAGCGCTCGGACAGGGCCTGCACCGCAAGCGTCGGCAGCCCGCCCGACCAGAAGAACGCATCGATGTCGCCCCGCTCCAGCAACTGCGGGACCGTGTCGATCCCGTTCGGCACCGACTCGATGTCCTTCTGGGGGTCGAGTCCGGCGGCATCCAGCAGCCGATCGGCGATCAGCCGCACCCCGGAGCCGTTCTGGCCGACCCCCACCCGCTTGTCGCGCAGGTCCGACACCTTGCGCACGGACGATCCGTCGGGGACCACCAACTGCACGTAGTCGTCGTACAGCCGTGCGCAGCCGCGCAGCCCTTCGGCGCCCGGCTTGCCGTCCCGTTGGTACTTCGCGACGGCGTCCGCGGTGGCGATGGTGAAGTCGGCCTCGCCGGACGCGACGCGGTCCAGATTCTGCTGGGAGCCCTCGCTCGTCCGTAGCTCTATGTCCACCTGCGGCAGGTCCTTGGCGAGGACGTCCTTCAGCAGGACGCCGTAGCGCTGGTAGACGCCGTCGCGCACGCCGGTGCTGAAGGTGACGGAGCCCCGGGGCTCGGGCTCGCCGAGCGGCAGCAGCCACCACAGCAACACCCCGAGCGCCGCGAGGACCGCCGCACACCCGGCGACCACGCGGCCACGGCCACGGTCGACGCGAAGACCACTGAGGAACATGCTTGCGATCCTGCCAGCTCACTCAGCGTGATGGCCAGGCGCTGGCAGGGATACGCCAGAGGTGGAGCTTCCGCTTCCGGACGGCCCACCGCTCACGGCCCACCGCTCACGACCCACGGCCCAGCGTCCTCTGCCCACCGCCCCCGAAGCGCCCCACCGCCCCCGCCTGCCGAACCGCACCCCGGCTCCGGCCCCGGCCCCGCCCGCCGAGCGGCCGCCGGCCGGCCGCCGCCCCTCAGGCCGACTCCAGCCGCTCCCTGAGCCGGCGCGCCAACTCGATCCGCTGCACCTTCATCGTCGCCGTGCGCGGCAGCTCCGCGAGCGGGAGCTGCACGGGCTCGGCGAGCTGCGGGAAGTCGGTCACGGCCCGGCGCCACCGCTCCAGGTCCAGCGGCACGTTGTTCTTGGTGCACACCACGGGCACGGGCTCGTCGTCCGGCCCCGGCACCAGGACCAGCTCGATCAGCTCCGCCAGCCGCCCCAGCACGGCGTCCTCGACCTCCAGCGTGGAGTCCACGCTCTCGATCACGTCGACGGCGCGGTCCAGCACGTGCACCCGGCCCCAGCGGTCCCGGTAGCCCACGTCGCCCGTGCGCCACCACCGCCCGTTGCACTCCTGCTCGTACCGCTCCTCCTCCGCGTAGTACGTCACCGCCCGGCCGTCGCTCATCACCTCGATGAAGCCGGGCGTCTTCTTCGAGGGCCGCCGTCCGTTGCGCGGCACCACCCGCACGTGCGTCATCCCGGGCAGGGGGTAGCCCAGGCACCGCCCGTTCGCCCGCAGCGCGTTCTTCTGCGTGTACCAGCGCGCGACCAGCGGGCCGCACTCGCTCTGCCCGTAGAACTGGAAGAACACCGGATTGCGGCGGACCGAGGCCGACAGCAGCCGGTGGATGGTCGGCGGGTGGATGGCGTCGAAGGTGCCGCTGTAGTACTTGACGTGGGCGAGCGGCCGCAGCGGGTGGCCGACCAACTCCTCCCACTCCACGAAGGTGTTGGGGTGCGTCTCCACGATGCCCGGCCGGGTGCGGGCGAACAGCGGCGCCACCCGCTCCGGCGTCGCGTCGTCCATGACCACCACCGGCATGCCGTGCTCCAGCATCACCGCCAGCGCCATGTAGATCCGGGAGTGGACGAAGGACACGTGCACCGCGTACGTCTCCTTGCGGCGGATGAGCCGCACCAACTGGTCCTGCGGGCGGTAGCGGCCGCGCAGGGACAGCGCCGTGTGCACCACCAGCTTCGGCACCCCGGTGGTGCCGGAGGTGTGCGTCATCAGCGCGGGCTGGTCGCCGTCCAGCCGCACCGGCGGTCGGCGCGGGGCGCCGGCCAGCGAGTCCAGCGAGACGGTGCCGGGGCGGTCGCCGCGCGGCACGATCACCCGGGCCGTCTTGTCGTCGAGCGCAAGACCGGACAGCTCGTCATCGAGCTTGGCCCCGTCCGTCAACAGGTGCGGGCGCTCCAGCCGGTCGAGCAGCGCGGCCACCGTCGTCCCGTCGAGCGCCGGGGAGAGGAGCACCGGGACCGCGCCGATGCGGGACGCCGCACAGGCCAGGACGTAGATGTCGAAGTTGTGCGCCTTGTAGAGGGCCAGGTGCTCCCCGGCCCGGACCCCCGCCGCCCACAGTCGGGCGGACATGTCGTCGACCAACTCGGCGAGCGAGCCGAACGTCAGGTCGCGCCCGACCTCCGGGGCCACGTCCATGTCGTGGTCGAGGGTGACCGGCACGCCCGGGGCGCGGGCCGCGGCCTCCTCGGGGACCAGGCCGATCCGCAACGGCCTCTTGCTGGCGGGCAGGTGGAGCACCATCATGCCTCCTGACGGGAACGGAACGTGGTGGACAGCAACTGCTCCAACCGCAGTGCGTCCGGCTCTTCCAACCGGATCGCGAAGGTCTCGCGCAGCGCCCGGACGGCCTCTTCGCCACTGAGCTGCGCCAGGTCCGTACGGCCGTCGGCGTGGCGGGTTTGGAGCGTCGAGTTGGTCAGCGTCTGCTGGCTCTCGGCGTCGCCGCGCATCGCGACCAGCTTGCCGGTGAAGGTGGAGCGGGGGTGGTGGGCGGTGTAGTAGTTCGACACGTCGAAGTCGACGGAGTGGTGCCGTTCCAGGCGGAACGAGTAGAGGTCGAACCAGCCGTCGGAGCGCAGCGTGCGCAGCACCCACTGGTCGTCCTCCCGCACCACCTGCCAGCGGAACCCGCCGACCGTGCTCGTGGCGCCGTCGACCAGCGGGACCGGTTCGAGCAGCCCCTCCGCGCCGAAGCCCACGTCGGCGAGGAAGAGTTCGCCGTCGGCGATGACGAGCAGCGTGGTGTGGGCGCGGTAGCGCACCGTCGACCTGCCCTGCCGCACCCGGGCGAGCAGCCGGGTGACCGACAGCCCGAGGCGTTCGAGGGCGGCGGCGAAGAGCAGGTTGTGTTCGAAGCAGTAGCCGCCCCGCCCGGCCGTCACCAGCTTGCGCTGGACGTCCGGCAGTTCGAGCGAGACCTCGCGCCCCAGCGCCACGTCGACGTTCTCGAAGGAGACGGTCTCCTTGTGGGCGCGGTGCAGGGCGAACAGGGCGGCCGTCGAGGGGCTGCGGGGCCCCGGGTGTCCGACGCGCGCCAGATAGGCGTCGACGTCGAGCAGATGGGTTCCCCACTGTGCGTCGATCGGGTCGGCCGCAGCCGCTTGGAAGTCGAGCAGGGTGTGGTCCTTGGCCATGGGCCGGATCCTGCGGGGGCGTGCGGAGCCGGGCAACGCGGGCGCGGGCAGTCCGTCAGGTCCCCGGCCTCGGCGGCCGTCGGCGACCAGGTCCGTCGCCCGCTCTCCCGCCCGCTCCGGCCTGCGTTCGGAGTCGTTCCGTCGCGTCGGCACGGCGTCACCCGGTCAGGGCCGTGGTCGGTGCGGTCGCCATCGGCGCGCCCTCGTCCGGCAGCGTGGCGAGCGCCCTGACCGCGCAGGCGACCGAGGCCAGGGTGAGGTGGCGGTGCCAGCCCGCCAGCGACCGGCCGGCGAAGTCCCGCAGCCCGGCCCGGCCCGCGCAGTCCGCTGCCGCCCGGTCGACCCGGTCGGCCTCCTTGGCGAGCCGCAGCAGGGGCGGAGTGGGCAGCCGTACGTTGCTGACCCAGAACTCGCTCGGCGCGTGCCGCTGGTCCGGCCACTCGCCCAGCAGCAGCGCGGGGTTGCGGGGTGCGGTCACGGCCGCGGTGGTCACCGGCATGGCGGCCGACAGCGATACCCGCGGGGCGGCGGGCGACGCGCCGTCGTACCACTCCACCGGCTGCCGCAGCGCCTTCACCGCGGTCAGGATGGACCGGGCGGGCACGGCGCCGGCGCCGTACCCCGGCATGGCGCGGTCGGCCACCCACAGCGGGGTGGTGGCGTCGGCCCGGACGACCGCGGGCAGACCCGCGAGGGGGAGCCGGCCCAGCGTGGAGCGGACGTTGAGCCCGCGGACGTCCACCACCACGGGCCGGCGCGGGGTGGACCGGACGTGCACCGTCTCCCGTACGGCAGCGGTGACGCTGTCCTCGTACGTCTCGCCCCCGGGGGCGGAGTCCCCGTCCGCGGGGGAGTCCGCGGCGGTTAACTCCTCGGGCAGGAACAGCCGCCACCCCACCGGGGTGACCACCTCGGGCGAGACGAACCAGACCCCGAAGGACTGCTGGCCGCGCAGCACGTGCCCGAGGTGGGGGTCGTAGCGGCGTCCCACGCCCACCGAGTGCTCCCCGCTCTTGGGTATCGGCATGGGCTGCACGACCCACGCGGACAGCGAGTGGGCCGCCGCCAACCACTCGATCAGGGCGGCCCGCACCGGGCGCCAGTCCCAGGTGGAGCTGGTGACCAGGTGCTGGAGGCGCTGTTCGGTGGCGGAGCCGCCGCCGGTGTGGGCGGCGATGTTGCGGATGGACTTGCGGCCGGGGGTGCACAGCAGCCCGCGCACGTACTGCTCGGCCCGGTGGCGCTGGTCGCGCCGTGGCAGGGAGCCGAACACCGCGCCGCACAGCTCCCGCAGCACCTCGTCCTGCGCCGGGGCGACGGGGCGGGCGGGGGCCCGCCCGGCCACTGCGGTGTAGCTGGTGTCCCTGAACGGAGTGGTGCGCATCGGCTTCTCCTCGAATCGCGACGACCTCCGCTACTTTTCGCGGAGTCGCCCCTCCTCGTGGAGGGCGGCCGACCACCCGTCGGGAGCCGATGGTGGTGGGCGGCCCACCACCATCGGCGCACCGGTGGCGGGCGGCGCACGCCCCGGGGGTGAACGGGCACGGTGGGGGCCGGCCCGGGTGTGGCCGGCCCACCACTTCCGGGCGGCGAAGTGGTGGGCCGAAGGGCGTCGGGGGAGGCGGGCGGCGCGCTGCGCCCGTCGGCGGTTCAGGCCAGCGTCACGGCCGCGATCGCGGGCCCGAACGCCCCGCCCAGTTGGTAGCAGAGGGTGAAGAGCCCGAGCGCGGTGGTGCGCTGTTGCTCCGCCACCCCGCCGCCCGCGACCACCGACAAGGTGGCCTGGCCGGAGGCGGCCACGAAGACCGCGACCCCCAGCGCGGCGAGCAGCAGGAGCGGCGCGGCGGCGACGGCGCCCGTCAACGGGGCCAGCACGCCGAGGACGAGGAGCACCGCGAGGACGGTGGAGCGCCGCACGAGGTGCGCGTACGCGGCCATGAACCAGGACGCGGTGGAGCCGATCAGCAGCACCACCAGGCTGCCGGTGCCGACGTCGACCCGGTCCCACTGCGCGTCGTCCTCCAACAGCCGCGGCACGGTGTAGAGCAGCGCGAAGTAGGCCATGGACAGGGCGCAGACGACGCCGCTGGCGATGAGGAAGACCGGGGAGCGGAGCACCGGGGCCGGGACGAATCCGTCCGGCCTGCGCCGGATGCTCGCCGCCAGCAGGAGGCCCAGGACGACGGCGCAGATCAGCGCGGGGACGGGGAAGCGGGCCAGCAGCACCAGTGCGCAGATCAGGGCCACCGTGAGGGCGGCCCCCACGGCGTCGAAGGGGGCGCGGGCGCCCTCGTCCCGCTGGTGCGCGGGGGCGCGCAGGACGACGTAGGGCACCGCGAGCAGTGCGAGGGCCGACAGGGCCAGCGGTACGTGCCAGGACAGGTGGTCGCTCAGCAGCGAGCCGGCGAGCGGGCCGAGCGCCCCGCACATCCCGCTGCCCGCGGTGACCACGCCCATGCGGCGCGGGGTGCCCGCCAGGTTGATCGCGGTGGTCACCAGGCCGCTGCCGCCGAGCGCCTGCGCGGCCCGGCCGACCAACAGCCCCGGCATCGACTCGGACACGGCGACGGCGACGGTGCCGACGACGATCAGCGCGGCGCTCACCAGCACCACCGCGCGTATCCCGCGGTGGCGCAGGAGGGCGGCGGCCAGTGGGGTGCCGACGGCCACGGCGAGCCCGAAGACGGTGGCGAGCCAGGTCGCCGTGCTCACCGAGACGCCGACGTCGTGGGCGACGTCGGGGAGGGCGGTGGTGGTCGCGTTGGTGCTCAGGGCGGTGGGGGTGGCCAGCAGCCCCAGGGCGGCGGCCGATACGGCGAAGCCCGGGGAGTCGTTCCGCGTCGGGTCCTTGGATAACCGGGTGCGCGGACGGCCGTCGGACCGCTTCCGGCCGGGCGCGGGCGACCGCGAAGCCGTGGACGGAGACGGGGACGGCGGCTGGGAAGACGAAAGGTGCATGGCGGCGCCTCCTTGCGGCGGATGCGGCACGGGCCTGTGGCTGAGGTGCGGCACGGGCTTGCGGCGGGGTCGTGGCACTGGGGTGCGGTGGAGCTCCGGCACGAGAAGAAAGTGCACTACTCCGTGTAGTATATCCATTGCACTGGCTAGTGCAATCCATCTTTCGGAAGCGGGTGCTGCGTCCGCCCGTCGATCACGGCCCCGGCGGCGGCGCGGGCGCCGGGTAGGCTGCCGGAACGCGGTCGCAGGGAAGGACTGGCATGGTCATGGAGACGGCGGCGGCGCAGCCGCGGCGCGGAATGCCGGAGAAGCGGCGTGCCATCACGGCGGCGGCCCGGGCCGTCTTCGGCCGCGAGGGCTACGCCCGTGCGAGCGTCGACGTCATCGCCGTCGAGGCCGGCGTGTCCAAGCGGACGATCTACAACCACTTCACCGACAAGCAGGAGCTCTTCCAGACGGTGGCGCTGGAGGGCGCCCAGCAGGTGACCGATGCCGTCGGGGCGATCCTGGAGCGCCATCTACGCAAGATCGTCGACCTGCGGGAGGACCTGATCGCCTTCGCTCTGGAGCGGGTCACCGCCGTCACGGACTTCCCCGACCACTTCGCGCTGGTCCGCACCATCGAGGCCGAGGTCACCCGCATCCCGACGGCCGTGCTGGAGGTGTGGAAGGAGATCGGCCCGCTGTCCTCCCACAAGAAGCTCGCGCCCTATCTCACCCGGATCGCCGAGCGGGGCCTGCTGCGGCTCGACGACGCGGAGCGGGCCGCGAACCACTTCAACCTGCTGACCATCACCGACGTGAACCAGCGGACGTTCTACGGCGCCCTGCCCCTGTCGGAGTCGGAGGTCCGCGACGTCGTGGTCAGCGGGGTGGACGCCTTCCTGCGGCTGTACGGGACGGACGCACCGGCGGTGCCGGCCCCCGCTTCCTGACCGCACCGCCCCCGGCGTCCGCCCCGGCGCCGCGGTCCTGGGTGTCGCGCGACCCCGCGCCCCTCACGTCAGGGTGGTGTCGCCGTACGCGGTCAGGAGCTTGCGCAGCAGTCGGGCGAGCTCCTCCGACTCCTCCGCCTCCAGGGCCGCGAGCATGCGCGACTCGTTCTCCAGGTGGAGCGGGAACAATTCGTCGATGACCTGCATGCCCTTCTCCGTGAGTTCGATCTGGACGGAGCGCCGGTCGCCGACGGTCGGCCGCACCCGCTCCACCAGGCCCCGGGCCTCCATCCGGTCGATCCGCTTGGTGACCGCCCCGGACGTCACCATCGACGCCTTGAGGAAGGCGCCGGCGGTCATCCGGTAGGGCGGGCCCGACCTGCGAAGGGTGGTGAGCACGTCGAACTCGCCGGACTCCAGCCCGTGCCGGCCGTCGAAGAGCTTCAGCTCGCGGTCCAGGACCCGGCTGAGCCGCTGGATCCTGCCCACCACGCCGACGGGCGAAGTGTCCAGGTCGGGGCGCTCCTCGCGCCAGAGTTCGCGGATGACGTCCACTGCATCTGTCATGGGTGCTCCTGGGTAGTCACGGCAGTTATCTGAACAGTAAGAGACTTGACAGTCAGATACCAGGGGTGTTCGTATGGAATCACGAAGCCTACGAGGGGGCGGTGGCCCAGCGCCACCGACCGACCCGAGCGACGCCGCGCCGACGGTCCCCCGACCGTGCGGGGCCCGGCGACGCGAGGGGGAGCGCGGCGCCACCATTTCGGAAATCACGCCGAGGGACGGGAATTGGCCATGGCCCAGGAAAACCTGCCGAGCATCCTTGCGTTAACGGGAAGCCTGCGGGCTCAGTCGTACAATTCGGCACTGCTGAGGGCCGCGGTAAAGAATCATTCCGGCAAGGTGTCCATCAATATCTACGACGACCTCGCCCGGCTGCCGATGTACAACCAGGACTTCGACAACGAGAATCCGCCCCCCGAGGTCGTCGAGCTGCGCGGGCGCGTGGCTGCGGCGGACGGTCTCTTCATCGTCACGCCCGAGCACAACGCGTCCATCCCGGCCGCTTTGAAGAACGCCATCGACTGGTGCAGCACCGCGCCGGCGAACGGCATCATGGTGGCCAAGCCCACCGCCATCGCGGGTGCTTCGCCGGGCGCCTTCGGCTCCGCCCGGGCCCAGATCGCGCTCCGTCAGATCCTCGCCAGCATCGGCTCGGACGTGCTGACCAAGCCCGAAGTGACCGTCTTCCAGTGCCATGAGCGCATCGACGCGGACGGCAACGTCAACGACCCCTTCACGCTGTCCCTGCTGGACGACCTGCTCAGCGCCCTCACCGCCCGCATCGCGCGCGGCTGAGGCGCCCGCGGGCCACAGTGCTCCGGGGCCGGCCGCTAACATCCCCCGCCGGCCGGCCCCGGTATTCCCGCCCGCAAGGCCGCGCCCATTTGTCGCAGCCGCTTTCAGGGTCGCTCATTTCCCGTGAAATGAGCGACCCTTTTTGTTTTTGTGTCGCACTGGTTCCACCGAATGGGGCCGGTCGGTCCCGACGGGCGTGACGGACCTGACGGATTCAATCCCGGTGCATTGTTCGACGGTGTAAAGGGGGTGAGTATGTCGAGGCAGGAAAGAATCCGACCCCGGGGAAATCGCGTCCCGTGCGGAAATCCCCCGGGGGTCTTTCCGGAGCGAGCCAAGAAAGCGGTGCCTTTCCGACCGTCGGAGGCCCTAGCGGCCGAGGGAGCCTGAGATGCCTGAGACACCTGAGACGCCTGAGATGAACCACGCAGGGGGAGGGCGGGCGCGGACGCCCGTGACGCCCGTGGGGATCCTCGGCACCGGCTCCTACCTCCCCTCCCAGGTGGTGACCAACGAGGCGGTGGGGGCGTCGGCCGGGGTGACCGACGAGTGGATCGTCCGCAAGACCGACATCCACCACCGCCGCTTCGCCGAGGACGACGAAGCCACCTCCGACCTGGCGGCGGCCGCCGCCCGCGGCGCGCTCGCGGACGCCGGGGTCCGCGTCGCCGACCTGTCGCTCATCATCGTGGCGACGTCCACCCCCGACTCGCCGCAACCGCCCACCGCGGCCCTGGTCGCACGTCTGCTGGGAGCCCCCAGCACCGCGGCGGCCTTCGACCTGAACGCGGTGTGCAGCGGCTTCGTCTACGCACTCGTCGCCGCCCAGCGGATGATCGCCGAGGGCGGCGGCCACGCCCTGGTCATCGGCGCCGACACCTACAGCAGGATCACCGACCCGCGCGACCGGCGCACCCGCGTCCTCTTCGGCGACGGGGCCGGCGCCGTCGTCCTCGGCCCCGCACGCGGCGGCCGGCGCCTGGCCGCGACCCGGCTGCTGACCCTCAGCGAGGGCCACGACCTGGTGAGCGTGCCGGCCGGCGGCTCGCGCCTCGGCGTGAGCGCCGAGACCCTGGAGCGCGGACTCCACTACTTCGCGATGGACGGCCGCGGCGTCAGGGACATCGTCGCCTCGAAGTTCCCCGAGACGCTCGACGCCTTCCTCGACGAGACCGGCGTGGGCAAGGAGGAGATCTCCCACATCGTCCCGCACCAGGGGAACGGCGTGATGCTCGGCGAGTTGGAGAAGGAACTCGGGTTCCCGCTGGCCCGGATGCACACCACGGTCCGCGAGTACGGGAACACCGGAGCGGCGTCGATCCCCGTCACGTTGGACGCGGCGGTCCGCCGGGGCGAGCTGCGCCCGGGCGAGAAGGTGCTGCTCACCGCCTTCGGCGGCGGCTTCTCCTTCGGATACGCCCTGGTCGAGTGGTGAAGCCGCGGGCGCAGCGGCGCGAGCACGGACGCACACAGCGAAGCAGCGAACGCAGACGAGCAAGGACGAAGAGCGACGTACGGGACGGGACGGGTGCGGACCGATGAGGCACCGGACCGCCCCGACGGGAGCCAGGACGAGCGAAGAGGGTGACGGAGGATGACCGTGGTCGACGTGGACGCCTACCTGAGGCGGATCGGGGCCGAACGGCCGGACCGGATCGATCTGGATGCACTGGCCCACCTCCAGGAACGCCATCTGAGGTCGGTCCCCTTCGAGACGATCGACTTCAATCTGGGCCTGCCCATCAAGCTGGGCGAAGAGGTGCTGGAGAAGATCGTGGACCGCGGCCGCGGCGGCGGCTGCTACGAGTTGAACACCGCCTTCGCCGTACTGCTGCGGGAACTCGGCTACGCGGTCGACCTGCTCCCGGCCCGCACGCTGCACAACGGCAAGGAGCCCCTGCTCGGCGTCCACGGCGGGCACATGATCCTCAGGATCGACGTCGAGGACGACTTCTGGCTGGTCGACGTGGGCTTCCGCTGGGCCAGCCGGAGCCCCCTGCGGCTGGCCGAACGCGGGCCGCAGAAGGACGAGAACGGTGAGTACCTGATCGTCGACGGCGAAGACGGCGACGTGGTCATCGTCCACGACGGCGTGCCGCGGATCCGACTGGAGACCAGGGCCCGGGAGACCGACGACTTCAACCCGACCCTGTGGTGGTACAGCACCGCCCCCGAATCGCCGGTCACCGGCGGCTCGGTGTGGGCCTCGCTGGTGACGCCCACGGGCCGGGTGTCCCTGTTGGACCGCACGCTCACCCGGATCGAGGACGACCGGGTGGTCCGCGAGGTCCTGGACGACGACGCCTTCCTGGCCGCCTGCCGGCGCTGGTTCGGCATCGACTTGGACCGGCTGCCCAACCTCCCGCCGCTGCCCGGCGCGTCCCCCTCCACCGGGCGGCCCGCCCGCGCGCAGCCGTGAACCCCGCGGCCACCGCGCGAACCCGATGAACGACGTGGACCGCGCGCAGCGCGCGACCCCCGCGAACCCCGTGAGCCCCCCAGCAGAAAGCGGAAGGCGATGAAGAGCGGCACACACTCCGAAACGGCAGTCGACGTCCTCGTGGTCGGGGCCGGGCCCTCCGGTCTGCTGCTCGCCTGCGAGCTGTTGAGCCGCAAGGTCCGGGTCCGGATCGTCGACCGGGCGCCCCGGCCCGCGGACGTCCCCAAGGCGCTGTCCATCTACCCGCGGGCCCTGGACATCATGACGGACCAGGGGATGCGGGACGCGGTCTTCGACGTGTCGAGCACCATACGCACCCTCAGCTACTTCTCGGACCGCAACCACCTCGCGTCCATCCACATCCCCGACGAGCACGCCGCCCGGGTCCTGCCCCAGTACGAGACCGAGCGGATCCTCACCGAACGGCTGGAGACCCTCGGCGGCAAGGTCGAGCGCGGCGTGCGACTGCTGTGCCTGGAGAACGTCGACCACAGCGGCCGGATCGACGCGACCGCCGACGTCACCGCCTTGCTGGAGGGACCCGACGGCACCGTCGAACGGGCCACCGCCTCCTACGTCGTCGGCGCGGACGGCGCCGGCAGCGCGGTGCGCGGACAACTCGGCATCGGATTCCAGGGCTCCACCTACGGGCTGGAGTTCGCCCTCGTCGACGCCAAGGTGGACGGCGCGCTGTCCCCGGAGGAGATCCTCTACTACCAGGACCCGAACGGCACCCTGGCCATCGTCCCCCAGCCGAACGACGTCTACCGCTTCCTCTCCGTGCTGCCGCCCGGCGGCTCCCGCGCCCCGGGCGTCGAACTGATGCAGGACATCCTGGACTCGCGCGGCCCCCGGGGCGTGCGCATCGCCGAACCGGTGTGGGTCACCGTCTTCAAGGTGCACGCCCGACTGGCGTCCGACTTCCAACTCGGCCGGGTCTTCCTGATCGGCGACGCCGCCCACGTCCACAGCCCGGCCGGCGGCCAAGGCATGAACAACGGCCTCCAGGACGCGCACAACCTCGGTTGGAAGCTGGCCTCGGTCATCCACGGCGTCTCGCCCCTGTCCCTGCTGTCCACCTACGGAACCGAGCGGGCCGAGGCCACCCGGCGCAGCGTCCGCGACACCGACCTGCACACCAAGGCGTGGATGGTCCGCGGGCGGGCGAAGACCTGGGCCCGCGACGCCGGCTTCCGGCTCGCCGACCGCACCGGCGCCGGGGCCCGCCTCTACGCCCCCGTGCTCGCCGGCCGCCGCCAGACCTACACCCCGCAACGGGACTCCCAACTGCCGTCCGGCTGGTCGCCGTGCCGGGCGCTGGGCAAGCTGCCGGAGGGCATCGGCGTGGGCGGGCTCTTCCCGCGCGAACAGGCCGTCGCCCACGAACTCGCCGGCCCCGGCGTCGACCGGATGGCGTGGACGCTGGCGCTCACCGACGCGCCCCGCGGAACGGCGCGCTGGCGCACCGAGGTCGGCCACGTCGTCGCCCGGTGGCCGCAGGTGCGGGTCGTCACCCTGCCCCAGGGCGCCGCGGCATCGGCCACCGGCTG
This sequence comes from Streptomyces sp. NPDC017979, assembly GCF_044328175.1. NCBI lineage: Bacteria > Bacillati > Actinomycetota > Actinomycetes > Kitasatosporales > Streptomycetaceae > Streptomyces > Streptomyces sp. NPDC017979. The sequence goes on from NZ_JBIRGU010000006.1 coordinate 58,843, forward strand.
CCGCCGCCTCGGCTACCACCTGCTGCGCCCCGACGGGCACATCGCCGCCCACGGCCACGAGGGCGACCTCAACCGGCTGGAGCGGGAGCTCGACACCGTCCTGGTGCGGGGCGCGGGGAGCGCGGCATGACCGTCCACGTGGGCGCCCAGCTCCCGGTGAACTCCACCCCTGGCTACCGCGACGGGCTCGACCTGGCCCAAGTGGCCCGGCACGCCGAGGCGCTGGGGCTGGACTCGGTCTGGGTCGGCGACCGACTGAGCGCGCGCTTCCCCGTACTGGACTCCTCCCTGGTGCTCGCGACCGCAGCGGCCGGCACCGAGCGCATCACCGTCGGCTACGGCGTGCTGCTGCTCGGGCTGCGCCCCGCCGTGTGGGCCGCCAAGCAGATCGCGACCCTGCAACACCTCTCCCGGGGCCGGCTCGCCCTCGGCGTGGGCGTCGGCTCGGGCGATCCGCAGGAGTGGGCCGCCGTCGGCGCATCCCCGGGCGACCGGGGACGGCGCACCGAGGAGGCGCTGCGCCTGCTGCCCGGTCTGCTGGCCGGGGAGCCCACGGAGTTGACCGAGCTGCCGGACCGGCCGTTGGTGACGCTGAGCCCGGCCGCACCGATGCCGGAGGTCTGGATCGGCGGGGGCGCCGATGCGGCCCTGCGCCGCGCGGTCGCCCACGGCCAGGGCTGGCAGGCGGCCATGAAGACCCCGGAGCAACTGGCCTCGGCCGGCGCCCGGCTGGCGGACCTCGCCGCCGAACGGGGCGTTCCCACCCCGCGCATCGGGGTCAACGTGCTGCTGCGGATGACCGGGCACCCCGACGAAGCGACCGCGGCGGCCGAGGTCGTGGCCGCGCGGATGAACGCCACGTACGGAGTGGACCGCACCGCCGCGCTGGAGATCGGCGTCGCGGGAAGCCCGGCGCAGGTGGCCGAGCGCCTGCGGGCCTACGCCGACGCGGGCGCCGAGAAGTTCGTCCTGGTGCCCTGCGGTGCCGAGGACGACGACCCCTTCCGGCAGTACGAACTCTTCGCCCAGGTGCGCGAATTGCTCTCGGCCGAGTGAGACGCGGCCCCCGGCCGACGACGGACGGCGCGGGCCCCGGTGACCACCGGGGCCCGCGCCGTCCGCGGCTGGTCGCACCCCCTTTTCCTTCCGTTCCGTCCGTTCCTTCCTCCGACCCGAAGGAGTGCTCGACCATGACCGCCGGACCCCCTTCCCAGACGGCAGCGCCACGGACCCCCGACGCGACGGACTCCGCGGCCGCGAGCCGGCCCGGACCCGTGGTGCGGGTCCGGGCCGGACGCATCCGCGGCACCGAGGAGACGCACCGACAGCGACCGCTGTACGTGTTCCGGGGCATCCCCTACGCCGAACCGTGCGTCGGCCCGCTGCGCTTCGCCTCGCCCCGACCCGTGCGTCCCTGGTCCGACGTCCGGGACGCCACCACCTTCGCTCCGGCGTTCCTCCAGTCCGGCGCCCCCGACAGCAGCGAGGACGCGCTGTACGCCAACGTGTGGACCCCGGACCCCGGCGGGCGCCGGCCGGTGCTGGTGTACGTCCACGGCGGCGGCTGGCAGGTCGGCGCCGGCAGCGTGCCCACCTTCGACGGGGCCAAGCCGGCCGCCGTCGGCGGACTCGTCGTCGTCACCTTCAACTACCGGCTCGGCGCCTTCGGCTGGGGTCTGCACCCGGACCTCGCCGACCCCGACACCGGACGCGCGGCCAACTGGGGCCTCCAGGACCAGGCCGCACTGCTGGCGTGGGTACGGGACAACGCACCGGTCTTCGGCGGCGACCCCGACAACATCACCCTCTGCGGCACCTCCGCCGGAGCCGTCACCGCCCGGCTGCTGACCGCCGCCGAGCCGACCCGGGGCATCGCCCGCAGGCTCATCGCCATCAGCGCCAGCCGCCCCTGGGCGCCCGCCCTGTCCCTGACCCCCGAGGACGCCGCCGCCGCGTACGAACGGCTCGCCGCGGAGTTGGGCACCACGGTGCCGGGGCTGCGGACCGTACCGGCCCGGGCCCTGCACGATGCGTGGCTCCGGCTGTTCGACGGGCCCCCGGCCCGACGCCTCCTCGGCAGCGGCCGGGAGTACCGCGGCCCGGTGCCGGACGCCGCCACTTGGGTGGGGGAGGAGCCGGTGCTGCCGGACGTCCCCGTGATGTCGATCCACAACCGCACCGAGGGCTCCTTCTTCACCGATCCGCACAGCGTTTCGCTGCCCGCGGCGCCGCCCGCGCCCGGCGACCTCACGGAGTTGCGCGCGGCGGTCCGCGACGTACTGCTCAAGTGCACGGCGGAGGTCGGCGACGACGTGGTGGACGGCGCCCTGGACGCGTACCGGAAGTCCGCGGCGGCCGACGGCCGGCCCGTCGACCCGTACTCCCTGTGGACCGAGGTGTGGGGCGACGTCGTCTTCCGGTACCAGATCGTGCGGTTGGCGGAGCGGCACGCGCTGCGGGGCGGCACGCCCCAGTACGTGATGGAGTTCGCCCACCCGGTCCGGCCGCCGCACGCGGGGACCCCGCACGACGCCACGTCGAAGTTCCTCTTCGGCTCGCACGCCCTGCCCGCCTTCGTCGACCAGTTCGGCGACGGGCCCGTGGAGCGGCGGATCTCGGACGTCTTCGTCGACCTCGTGGCCTCCTTCGCCCGGGACGGGGTGCCGAGCAGTCCGGACGCACCCGCGTGGCCCGAGTACCGGCCCGACGGCCCCAGCGCCCTGGTCCTGGGCGGCCCCGGCGTGGCCCGGGTCGACTTCCCCGCCAAGCTCGACCAACTGCGGTACTGGGACGCCTTCGACTGGCTCCCCGGCGCCTGAGGCGGACGCCCGGAAGCCGGCGGCCGAATCGGCCGCCGGCTTCCGGGCGCTCGCGCGACCTGGAGGGGCTGTTGTCAAACGCCCTAGGCGCCCAACGAGGCTCCGCCGTCCACGGTCAGGGAGTGCAGCGTGATCTGCCGTGCCGCGTCGGACAGCAGGAAGACCACGGCCTCGGCCACGTCGTCGGGCTGGGCGACCCGGCCGAGCGGGATGCCGACGCGGAAGGCGTCGGGGTCGCCCTCCACGGTGGCCCGGGCCGAGCCGTCGTCTCCCCACATCGCGCGCAGCATCGGGGTGTCGGTGGAGCCCGGCATCAGTACGTTGCAGCGGATGTTGTGCCGCGCCACCTCCAGCCCCAACGACTTGGTGAACATGGTCGCGGCGGCCTTGGAGGCGGCGTAAGCGGCCATCCCGGCGCGCGGCGTCGCGGCGGCGTTCGACGCCACGGTGACGAGGGCGCCCGAGGCCCGGGGCACCATGCGCGCCACCACGGCGCGGGACACGTGGAAGACCCCGTCGACGTTGACCGCGAAGGTCTTGTGCCAGTCCGTGTCGGGGTAGCCGTACGCGGTGCCGAGCCGCAGCACGCCCGCCGCGTTGACCAGGTACTGGATCGGGCCTATCTGGCGCTCGATCCGGTCCACCGCCGCCTCCACCGCGCGGGCTTCGGTGACGTCCACCGCCACCGGCGTGGCGACGAGTCCGTCGGCGGCCAACTTCTCCACCTGCTCCTGCAGTCCTCGGGCGTTCTGGTCGACCGCGGCGACCGCGACGCCCTGTACGGCGAGCGCGCGGACCGTGGCGGCGCCGATGCCCCCCGCGGCACCGGTGACGAGTGCGACCTTGCCGTGCATGGTTCGACCTCCTGGGATACGGCCCCGACAGGGGCGGTGGACGGGGCGGGCGCGCTCAGCGCTGCCAGGCGGTGACGACCGAGACGGCCTGGCTCGGATTGAGCCGGGGGTCGCAGAACGTGGTGTACGACTCGCCGATCCGGTGCGCGCTCTCCACGGACCTGGTGCACTCGGTGACGTCGTCCGGGGTGGTCTCCAGGTGCAGTCCACCGGCGACGCCGCCGGACTCGGCCACCGCGAACCGGAAGGCCCGCACCTCCTGTTCGACCGTCTCCAGGTACCGGGTCTTGTGGCCCGTCGGCGCCTTGACGGTGTTGCCGTGCATCGGGTCGCACAGCCAGATCACCGGGTGCCCGGCGTCCCGGACCGCGGTCACCAGCGCCGGCAGCCGCTCGCTCACGGCCCGGGCGCCCATCCGGGAGATCAGCGTGAGCCGGCCGGGCTCCCGCGCCGGGTCGAGCCGCCGGCACAGCTCCAGCAACTCCCCGGGCGACATCGAGGGCCCCACCTTGCACGCGACGGGGTTCGCCACCTCGGCGAGCAGCGCCACGTGGGCGCCGTCCACCTGACGGGTGCGTTCGCCGATCCACGGGAAGTGGGTGGAGGTCAGCAGCGGACGTCCGTCGTAGCTCCGGCGCACCATGGGCAGTTCGTAGTCCAGCAGCAGCGCCTCGTGGCTGGTCCACACCTCGGGCTCGGCGCGCCGCGGGCAGTCCGGCGCCCAGCCGAGGTGCCGGGTGATCTCGCTGGCCGCCATGTAGCCGGTGAGCAGGCGCAGCGGGTCGGGCCGGCGCAGCTCCGGGTCGGGCTCGGGCGCGTTGACCATGTGCCCGCGGAAGACCGGGAGTTCCCGCCCGTCCACCACCTCGGTGTCCTGGGAGCGCGGCTTGCCGTACTGGCCCGCGATGCGCCCCACCCGGACCACCGGCTTGTGGGTGATCAGCTTCAGTGCGCCGGCCAGCAGGTCCAGCACCGCGGCCTTGCGGTGCACGTGGCCCGCGGTGCTCTCGTCCGGGTCCTCGGCGCAGTCGCCGGACTGGACGACGTGGGCCTCTCCCCGGGCCACCCGGGCCAGGTGCCCGCGCAAGGTGTGCACGTCCGCGGCGCTCACCAGCGCGGGGCGGCCGGCCAGTTCCTTGCGCACCAGTTGGATCGCCTCGCTGTCGTTCCAGCGCGGCTGCTGAAGTGCGGTTTCGTGGTCGAGTTCGAAGTCGAGGTCGAGTTGCGTGTTGTCCACTGAAGTCTCCCTGGCTGACGTCGCCGGCGCGCTGTCGCCGGGTTGGCCGGGCCCATGACGGTTCCGATGCGTCCCCGAGGGGGGAAGAGGGGGCGGCCCCGCCGCCTGCCTGGAGCGGGGCCGCCCGGGGACGGCGGCGGCGGACCCACCGCGTCGCCGCGATCCCGTGTGACGGTTCGATCGTCGACCGCACCGGCACCTTCACCAACGGCCGGATCGTGTTTGCGTCAAGTCGAACCCGTGTGCGTCAAGTCCGGCGGGGGCCGCGGCGCACCGGCCCGCGGGCAGGGCGCAGCCGCACTCCGGGCCGCGCGACCGGTCGGACTCGAAGGGGCAGCCGGAGCGTCAGCGCACCGGCCCGGTCTGTCGGACCAGGGCGGTACGGGCGCGGTGCAGCAGCAGCGCCAACTGGATCTGGAGGGCCTCGGCGGGCCGCTGCCAGTCGCCGCCGAGTAGTTGGGTCACCCGCTCCAGGCGCCTGGCCACGGTGTTCGGATGCACGTGCAGCATGTCGGCGGCCAGCCGTTGGTTGTTGCCGGAGTCGAAGTAGGCCCGCAAGGTCTTCAGCAACTCGCCCGAGCCGTCGGAGTCGTAGTCGATGATCCGGCCGATCGTGGAGGTCACGAAGCCTTCGACGTCGTGGTCGTCGGAGAGCAGCAGACCGAGGAAGCCCAGGTCGGCGGTGGCGGCGGAGGCCCCCGGGCCGTGCAGCAGGATCAGCGCCTCCAGGGTCCGCATGGCCTCCCGGTGCAGGCTGCGGATGCCGACCGTGCCCTCGCCCGGGCCGGCCGCCGACACCGACACCGGGCGGCCGAGCAGCGGCGACAGCTCCCGGGACACCTTGCGGGCGGCGCCCGACGGGTCGCCGCCGGGCAGCAGGAGCACCACGCAGCCGTCCCGCCGCGTGTGCAGCCCCGACAGCCGGTTGGCGTAGGAGGAGGCCCAGGCGGCGGCCCGCGCCATGTCCCCGTACTCCGGGCGGGCCACCACCAGCACGTGCGGGGCGCTGGGGTCCAGCGCGAGTCTGCGGGCCCGCTCCACGAACGCGTTCAGCCGTACCGGCTCGGACAGCACGTCGTTGAGCAGGTCGTCGCGCATCGGCCGGTCCACCGCGCCCCGTTGCAGCAACAGCGCGGCGGTCGTGGTCTGGGCCACCAGCCGCAGCAGCACGGCGTCCCCGTCCGCCAGGGGCAGTTCCGGCCGCACCAACAGGACGCCCAGGTTCTCCCCGGCGGCCAGCAGCGGCACCGCCCACGTGCCGTCGAGCCGGTGCACCGGCTCGCCCCGGGTGTGCGCCTCCAGCGCCGCCGCGTCCACGGCGGCCGGGAGGAGGTCGACGCCTTCACCGCTGGAGGCCATGGGGCGCCCTCCGGGGTCGCGCAGCACGACGGCGCCGTCGAGCGCGTGGGAGACGGCCGTCATCAGGGCCTGGAGGTCGCCCCCGTCGAGGGCCAGGTCGAAGGCGCGCTGGTGGACGTCGAGCATGTGGTGCACCGAGGTGAGCGCCGCGTTGAAGCGTGAGCGGTCCCGCTCCAGGTGCGTGACGTCGGCCCGGGCCCTGGCGAGTTGACCGGTCCGCTCGATGGGGCCGGCGGCCAGGTCGGCGAGCGAGAGCAGCAGGCTCACTTCCGTGGGGGTGAAGTGACGCACCCGGCGGTCCGCGCCGAACAGGACGCCGAAGACGGTGGAGCCGCGGCGCAGCGGCACCCCCAGCACGGCCCGCAGCCCCTCGGCGCGCACGAAGTCGTCGATGCCCTCGTCCCGGGCGAGGCGGTGGTCCTCCAGGTAGTCGGGGCTCCACATCGCCGTTTCCTTCTCGTAGATCTCGCCCGCGATGCCCAGGAAGTCCGGGGTCCGCCGCCCGACGTTGCGGGTGGTGGTCTCCCCGTCCGACGCGTGCACCGCCGAGACCCCGTCGTCCTCGCGCAGGCTCACGTAGGTGATGCTCAGCCCCAGCAGGATGCGGGCCTTCTTGGTGACGACGGCTAGCAGGCCGGCGAGGTCGTTCTGGATGGAGAGTTCGCGGGCGGCGTCGACCAGCGCCGTGAGGTCGGCCTCCCGCCGGCGCTGGTCTCCGATCAGTGACCTGACCCGGAGCGCGAGGTCTCCGAGCCGGTCGAGGTACCCCTCCCACGGCTGGACCGGGCCCTCCTGGCGGGCCCGTTGGAGCAGCTCCTCGAAGCGGGCGGGGGCCGCCTCTTCGGCCAGCAGGGCCAGGAGGCCGAGAACGTGGTCTGGTGTCCGAGCGCCGTCGCGCACTGAGCCCTCCCCCGATGAGGCCGAACCGTCTGGGTGTTCCGCGTCCGTGCCGTCCGTGCCGTCCGTGCTCGCCGTCCCCGCAGGTCGTCAGTTGGGCGGCACCGGTCCGGCCGGGCCCGAGGGCGCCAGCGCGTCGACGAAGTGGGCGGCCGGCCAGGCGGCAGTGGGCCCCCCGCCCGGCCGTTCGAAGACGTCGGCCGCCCCGGAGCCGGGGGCGGCCCGCACCGGACCGCCCGGGGCGCAGCGCAACTCCGCCTCCAACCAGTGCTCCGCGGCCTTCGCCCGGGCCGTCGACAACTGCTCGACCTCGCGGCGCAGCCGGGGGCCCAGCGGGACGTCCGAGAGGGCGTCGTCGGTCCACAGGCGCAGGGCGATGCCCAGCCGCCGCGCGGCGCAGTCCACGTCGTCCGCGGTCATGGCGCGGAAGCCGGCGCCGCAGTGCCGCCAGAACTGCCGTACGTCCACCGTCGCCTGCGAGCAGTCGAGCCGGTACCCCCCGGGCAGGGCCACCAGTCGCTCACCGGCGCCGCCGTGCCGCCCGGACGCGCCCTCCTCGTCGGGCGCGAGTTCACCGGCCCTGGCCAGTCGGGACTTCAGGTCCGCGATCCGCCGGTGCAACTCGGACAGGGCGCCGGGCGGGGTGACGCCGGGCCACAGCTCCTCCATCATCACGTGCAGGGGTACGACGTGGTCGGCGAAGACGGCGAACAGCGCGAGCAGTTGACGGGTCCGGACGTCCGGGGGGTCGACCACCACGCCGTGGACGCTGACCCGCAGCGGGCCGAGGAGCTTGATGTCCAGGGGGGAACGGGCCGTCGGCGTCCCGTCGGCGTTCACCGCGTACGGCGGGTAGGGCGCCCCCTTGGTGCCCGCACACTCCGTCCGTGCCCTCCCGGCTCGCCCCATCCCGGTCGTCCCGGTCGACGCGGGCCGTGCCGCTGCGTCCACCGGCGGGGGTGATCCCGTTCTGAGCAGAGACGTCTGACTGACCGCCATGGAACTCCCTCACCTGTCTGTGAACGCGAGTGACTGGATGGTCCGGGTCGTCGACGGCCGCTCCGTTGCACCGAGGAGCGGCCCGCTGGAGTCGGCGGCAGGCCGGGCAGCGCTGACCGAGACTCCCATGGCGAGAAGAATACAGAACGATCGATTTTTTTTCTTGAGTCGCGCTAGACCAGGGGTCTCTTCAAACCTCCCCCGGGGGGCGTTCCTCGCGGGTGAGCTGGGGGGAACTCCCGTCCCGGGGGAGTGCGCTACTCGTCCGGGCGCTCTCCGGGGGGCAGGCCGCCGTCGGCGAACGCGGCGGCCCGCTGCGGACTGATGTCGATCGCCCGGTGCGAGCCCTTGGCGCACAGGGCCGGCAGCAGGTGGCGCCACATGGCCACGGCCCGGTCCGTCAGGTCCCGGCGCCCGCAGACGATCTGGGAGTGCATCTGCATGCCGGTGCAGGCGCTCACCACGAAGTCCGCCAGGGACTCGATCTCGACGTGCTCGGCCAACTCGCCGGCCTCCCGCGCCTCGCGCAGGCACTCCGCCAGCACCTCGGTCCACTCCTCGTACGGAGTGGAGTCCTGGACGTCGAAGCTGTGCTGCTCGCCCGTCAGGCGCACGCCCGCGCGCAGCAGTACGTCCTGGCGCAGACGGTGGGACCAGACGAAGGTGACGTCGACCAGTCGTTGCAATCCCGTGGTGATGGTGTGCGGGACGACGGTGGTCGGCTGAGCCGTCATCACCGCGCGCGCCAGGGCCTCCTTCGACTTGAAATGGAAGTACATCGCGCCCTGGGTGATGCCGGCACGCTGGGTGATCTCCCGAATGTTGGCTCCCTTGAAGCCGAGTTCGTCGAAGGCTTCAGCCGCCGCCCTGAGGATGATCGCCCGGGTTCTGACGGCTCGTTCCTGCTTGGGTTCGCGCATCGTTCATCGTTTCCTTATCGACAAAAAAAAGGCCATCCTTTATATTTTCATATCCGCAGCTCAGAACGCCAGTGATCGTCAAACGTTGCCTTCCTCACCGGGGAGAGACATGAGCGTGACAGCTGTACGACGCCCTGATGTGACCGGCGCGACCAAGCTCACCACCACGGTGGCCAAGGAACACGTCCACCGGGCGGCGCTGGCCGAGGTGTTCCTCACCGGGGTGCTCCCGAACGGTCAGGACCGCTTCACCGTCACCGCCCAATGGCCGCGCGGACACAGCTTCTTCGTGACCGAGCACGGCCGCCACGACCCGTTGCTGCTGGCCGAGACCGTACGCCAGACGGTGCCGCTGCTGCTGCACAGCGAGTATGGCGTGCCGTACGGCCACCAGTTCGGCTGGGTCTCCTTCCAACTCCGGATGCGCCCCGACGCCATGCGGATCACCAGCGCACCCGCCGAGTTGGAACTGCACGTCACCTGCCGGGACGTCCGCCGCCGCGGGGGGTTACCCGTCGCCATGACGCAACGCACCGACGTGTGGCGCGGCCAGGAGTTCCTCGGCTGGGCCGAGACCCGCTTCTGGTGCCACTCCCCGTCGCTCTACCGACGGCTGCGCGGCAGGTTCGCCGACCGGGACGCGGTCTTCGCCGCCGTGCCGGAGCCGCCGCCCCCGGTGCCGGGGGAACTCGTCGGCCGGGACCGGGTCCAGGACGTCGTCCTGTGCCCCGGTGACGCACCGGACCGGTGGCGGCTCAGAGTGGACACCGCCCACCCCACCCTCTTCGACCACCCGCTGGACCACGTACCCGGAATGTTGAGTCTGGAGGCCGTTCGGCAGGCCGCGGTGGCGGCGCGGGCCGACGAGCCGGCCGCATTCCTGGCCGGTCTCGACATATCGTTTGACCGATACATCGAATTCGAGGCGCCGTGTTGGCTCGACGTGCGCCGCGTGCCGGCGTCCGGAGTGGACGCCGCCGACGGCACGGCCGTCGAGGTGCGCGCCGTCCAGAGCGGCCAGAGCGCTTTTCTGGCCACCGCCTTCTTTCAGGGGCTGGGCTCCGTCTGACCGCGGTCCGAGGGTTTCGGAATTGATCCCTCCACGCCAATTCGCAGGGTGAATCCTGCTGGAATGAATTCCTCCGCATGACCGCCGTCGGCGCCGTGCTTTCCGATCCCAGTCGCCCCCACTTCGCCGGCGCCCCACCGCCTCGCGATTCCTTCCTCGTCCCCGTCGACCCCAACCCGGGAGAACCATGGCAGAGAGATTCCGGCAGCTGCGCCTGGTGGCCGTGAACATCGATGGCGTACTGCTCAACGACACCTTCAGCCCCGTCATCCACGACTTCATCACCAGTCGCGGCGGCGCCTACACGGCCGAGATCGAGCGGCGCATCTTCTCCCAGCCGCGCGACGTCGCCGGCGTCGAGTTAGCGGCCGCGGCCGGCGTCGCGATGTCCGGGGCCGAGATCCTGCGGAGCTACTTCGAGGCCCGTGAGCAGTACCTGGAGAAGCATCCGGTCGAACTGGAGTGCGGCGCGGTGGAGTTGCTGGCGCGGCTGGTTGACCTCGGGGCGCGCGTAATCTGCTACGGGGGGCTGGACGAGGAGCACTTCGACGCCCATCTCGGCCCGCACGTCGAGTACTTCACCCCGCCGCACTACGTGTGCACCGACTCCTTCCGGCCGGGGATCGAAGAGATCACCACCGAGGTCTTCGGCCTCGCGCACGACCAGGTGCTGTTCATCGACGACGTGGCGCGCGTGGCCGAGGAGGCCAAGCGGCTGGACACCCCCTTCATCGGACGGCCCAGCCCCTTCCCCGGCTCGTTCCAGCGGCAGTTGATGCAAGAGGCGGGGGTGCGGCACGTCGTTGACTCGCTGTCCGCCGTCGACGGGGAACTGCTGGTGCGCATCGACGAGGAAGCTGCTGCGGGATGCTGCTGGAGGGCGTAGCCGCCACGGCGGACGACGGGGCGGCAGCGGCCTCCGGGCTGCTGCGCGGGAAGGTCATCATGATCACCGGTGCCTCCAGCGGCATCGGAGCCGCCGCGGCCAGGCTGTTCGCCGCCGAGGGCGCCGCCGTCGTGCTGGTGGCGCGGCGCCGCGCGCGACTGGTCGACATCGCCGACGACATCCGGGCGCGGGGCGGGCGGGCCTGGGCGGTGCCGTGCGACGTGGTGGCCGGCGCGGAGGTGGAGCGGGCGGTCCGCTTGACGCTGGACCACTGCGGGCGGCTGGACGGCGTCTTCAACAACGCCGGCTGGACCCCCGCCGGCACACGGGTGCACGAGACGGACGACGCGGTCTTCGACGAGGTCGTCAACGTCAACCTGCGGGGCATCTGGAACTGTCTCAAGCACCAGATCCCGGCCATGTTGGAGTCCGGGGGCTCGATCGTGAACACGGCCAGCACCGCCGGGGTCATCGCGACCAGCGCGATCGCCCCGTACGTCGCGGCCAAGCACGCGGTCATCGGGCTCACCAAGTCGGTGGCGAAGGAGTACGCGGACCGCGGCATCCGGGCCAACGCCCTGGTGGTGGGCGCCACCCGGACGGAGTTGCTGGACGCGGCCGTGGCGCTGGACCCCCGGGCGGAGGCGGCGTTCGTGGGCCGTTCGCCCCAGCGGCGGATCGCCGACCCCTGGGAGGTCGCGGAGGCGGCGGCCTGGCTGTGCAGCGAGCGCTCGTCCTTCGTCACGGGCGCTGCGGTACCGGTCGACGGGGGCCGGACGGCCGTCTGAGCGGGGCCGTGCGACGACGTGTGTCGGCCATGTCAACGGGTGCTGACTGACGTCCGCGCGTGCTGACTGACGTCCGCGCGTGCGGGCGGACGGCAGGGCGGGTGCGGCGGTTTGCGGGGCGTGCCGGGCGGTGACGCCGGCGTCGAGCCGGCCGCCGCAGCCGCGCGGCGCCTCACGGCAGCCCGGCGAGGTCCCCGTCCTGCCGCAGCCCGGCGAGGACCAGCCGCCAGAGCCGGGTCAACTCGCCCACGGCGTCGACGCGGGCGACGGGGGACGCTCCGCTGCGGCGCAGCGCCGCGTCCATGCCGTCGACCAGACAGGACGCCAGGGCCGTCATCAGGTCCGGCGGCGCCGTGGCGGGCAGCCCGCCCTCCTTGTCGAGCCGGTTCAAGATGCGCCGCAACTCCGGGAGCCAGGCCGAGGACCACTCGGGGCGCCCCGGCCGCTCCCGGGTCAGCCGCGCCGCCGCGCGCACCACCTCCTGCTCCTGGAGGAGCCGGGTCAGCTCCAAGGTCAGCTCCATGGCCAGGCCCAGACTCGGGGGGTGTCGGGCGCCGATCCGTTCCACCGCGTCGAGCACCATCGCCCGGCCGGCCTCCTCGACGGCGTCGGCCAGGTCGGCCTTGGTCGAGAAGTGGAACGTCAGCGCCCCCATCGAGATCTGCGCGGCCTCGCTGATGCGCGCCAGGGACGCTCCGTTGTAGCCGTCGCGGTCGAACTGCGTTGCGGCCGACCGGAGGAGACCCTCACGTGTCTTCTGTGCCCTCTCCTGCTTCGCCATGTTCCTCTCCAGAGCGTGACAGGGTGCGACTTGGTGACATCCGGCCCGCTGGAATCGCGGTGAGGTGATCAACCGCGTCTCGCCACCGTGTCGCGCTACGCATCCGTTTCGCAACAAGGAGTTGTGAAAGTGGTGTCGAGGATCGGGGCGTCGGGCGACGGCTCGGAGGTCCGCCCGGTGGCGGCAATGAGACGTTTCTCGACGCTCGGGGAGCAAACATAGCGGTCGCCCTTTATTCTTCCGCGCAATGGCGGGTCCGACAACACCGCCGCACCGCACCGCCCGCCACGCCGCTCACGGCGCCGCTCGACGCCGTCGCCCCGAGATCACCGCCCCAGCGGGGCCGCTCCGGAAGGAATGTCCCATGCCGCTCCCCGTCCTCGACATCGGCGCGCAGGAGTCCCTGACCCGCTTCGCCGAGCGGATCTTCAGCTCCATGCCCCGTTCCGACCAACGGCGGCGGGCCGGCGCCTACCTCCACGGGCTGCTCGCCACCCCCGGCCGCAAGTCGGTGAACAAGATCGCGGCCCAGACGGCGGACGGACCCGTCGCGCCGCACTCCATGCGGCAGTTCGTCAACGACAGCTCCTGGGAGTGGAGCCCGGTCCGCCGCGAGCTCGCCCACTGGGTCGCGGAGCGGACGGCCGCCCGGGCCTGGACCCTGGGCATCGCGGTGCTGGCCAAACGCGGCGTGCACTCCGCGGGCGTGCACCGGCGCTTCGTGCCCTCCGTCGGCCGCTCGGTCAACTGTCAGGTGGCCGTCGGCCTCTTCCTCACCGGCGACACGGACGCGGTGCCCGTCGACTGGAGCCTGCTGCTGCCGGACAGTTGGGCCAGCGATCCGCACCGCCGCTCACGGGCCCGGATACCCCCGGAAGCCGTCCGCCCCCTGGAGCACGAAGCCGTCGCCCTCCTCGACGCCCAGCCCGACGCCTGGGGCTTCAACTCGCTGCCCGTGGTGGCGGACCTGAGCGCCTGCGGCCACGCGCTCCACCTCGTACGGGGCCTGGTGCGACGGCGGCGCGAGTACGTGGTGGGGCTCGCACACCCGCCCGCCGCCCCGCCCGACGGGCCGCGGCCGCCCGGCGCCGCGGCCGAGGGCCACCTCCCGGACGTGCTGCCCGGCCGCCAACGGCACTTCACCGCCCCGGAGACGGCGCGCTCCCTCTCCGCGCCGACCTGGACGTCCAACATGACCCGGCTGCGCACCGCTGACCTGCGCGCCCTCGCCGGCCTTGACCGGCACACCAGGCGCGCCGTGCGACGGCTGGAGGAGGGTTTCGGGCTGCTCGACTTCGAGGGTCGCTCCTACCCCGGCTGGCACCACCACATGACGATGGTCTCCGCCGCCTTCGCCTTCAGCCGGCTCGGACTGCGGGCGGGCCGGCCGCCGACCGCGGTCCGCGACGGCTGTACCGCCGGTACTTGACGCACTGTGGCGCCCGGCCTTCCCGGGCGCGGTGCGATCCCCGACGTTGGGAGCGACGGACCGGAGGACGACGCCCCCGCGGGCTGCGCGACCCCTCGCCCCGGTACGTCCTGTGGCGGTCTACGGGCCCTTGGGGCCGGAAGGGATCACGGACATGAGGAAGGTGCGCTGGGGGCTGTTGGTCACCGGTGGGTACGCCGACGTGGCCATGAAGGCGAAGGCGACCTCCCGCACGACCGAGTTCGTCGCGGTCGCGCAGGACGACGCGGCGGCGGCCGCGGCCTACGCCGAGACGTTCGACGTCCCGCGGTCCTACGGGAGCCGTGCGGAACTGCTCGCCGACGAGGAGGTGGAGGCGGTCTTCGTCGCCCTCGACCCCGTCGACCACGCCGAGTGGGCCGTGCGGGCGCTGGAGGCCGGCAAGCACGTGCTGGTCGAGAAGCCGTTGGCGCTCAGCGCCGCGGACACCGAGCGGGTCTTCGACGCCGCCGAAGCGGCCGGCCGGATCTGCGCCGAAGGCGTGATGTTCCGCCACCACCCGCAGCACCTCATGGCGAAGCGGCTCGTCGACGAAGGGCTGATCGGTGAACTGCGGTACGTCTACGCCGCCTGCACCGCCACCCTCCCGGACGACTACTTCCGCCGCTTCCCGGAGCGCGGCGGCGGCGGCATGCTGGACCTCGGCGTCTTCACCCTGGCCGCGATCCGGATGTACGCCGGGACCCCCGAGCGGGTGTACGCCGAGGAAGTGCGCAGGGCCGGAGCGGCCGACCACAACTTCGCCGCCTCGCTGCGGCTGCCCGGAGACGTCCTCGCCCAGTTCGAGGTGGGGCAGGAGGTGTGCCGGGGTGACGCGCTGCACCTGGTGGGGACCACCGGCCGGCTGGTCCTGGACGACCCGTGGTTCTGCCGCGACGTCAAGAGCGTCGAACTCCAGCGGCAGGGGCCGCCGCCGCACGCGGACCCGGTGAGCGAGTACCTTCCGGTGGACGAGGAGGGGGCGTACCGCTGCGACGAGCCCTACGCCGTCTCCCGCCTCCAGTTCGACGCGGTGTCGACCGCGATCGCCACCGGGCAGGCCCCGCCGTACGGACGCCGCGACGCGGTGGAGCAGGCCCGCGTCATCGAGGCGCTGTTCGAGTCCGGGGCCAAGTCCGTTCCGGTGCACCCCCTGTCGTGACCCCGTCCCAGACGCCCGGCCGGACCTCCCCGGCCGGGCGTTTCGCCGTACCCCGGTCGACGGAGGGCCGGTGAGGCCGTGCACGGTCGAGCGCCGCGGCGACGGCCGCATCGACGGACCGTGTGCCGGAACGCGTCGAACCGCCCTCCGCGCCGGGCGGGGAGGGCGGTTCGACGCGGTGGCGCCGCCGTGCGGCGGGCCCGGAGGAGTGCGGCCGGTGCCGGGTCGTCACCCCTGCTCGATGACGACCTTGATGCGCCGCACGGTCTGCTCCACGTCCTTCTGCAGCTTCGCGTTCCACTCCTGCACGAACCGGGCGCGCCCCGCTTCGTCCAGGCCGGACCGGAAGATCTTCGCCAGGCCCTCGGTCAGCTTCCCGAGCCGGTAGTGGTGCACCAGCACGCTTCCGCCGTCGGCCGGCTCGATCTCGAAGGACCAAGTGCTCTCCTGCCGGTCGCCCGCACCGGTGAGGATCACCCAGCGAAAGGCCCGGCCCGGCACCGCGTCGACGACCTCCGCCCGGGTGGTCCACTCGCCGCGGATCACCGGCGCCCACGCCACCGCCTCCGGGCCGCGCAGGTTCTTCCCCTCGAAGACGGCGCCCACGGCGGACGGCTCCCCGCTGATCCAGGTGCCGCCGCGGCATTCGACGCTCCATTCGCCGCTGCGCGCCAGATCGCTCACCGTCTCGTACACCGCTGCCGGTGCAGCCGCGACGAAGGTCTTGGCGCGTACCTCGAACGTGGTGACGCCGTCCCTTTCGTAGTCGACCATCGCACTTCCTCGATTCCCCCACGGCTCGAAGTCCGCGGGACGCAGTTTCCAAAAGGCCACCGAGTCACGCCGCACGACGAAACCCCCGGTCCCCGTGGAGCCATTCGACCTTCTCGTGCAGTTCGTCGGCGGACAGCGCGGAGAGCGCCGCATTGCGTTCCTTCGCCGCGACCCCGGAAGGGTGGTAGACCTGCCGGCCCATTTCCCGGGCCACCAGTTGGGCCCGGGCGGCCCGGGTGCGCCGCAGCGCGCCGTACGCGGCCAGCCGCAGCGGTATCGGGTCCCCGGCCGCCCCGTTCGCGCCGTCCGCCCGGCCGATCAGCTCGCCGAGCAGCACCGCGTCCTCCAGCGCCTGACAGGCGCCCTGGGCGGCGTACTGCAACATGGGGTGGGCGGCGTCGCCGAGCAGCGCCACCCGGCCGTCGACCCAGGTGTCCACCGGGTCCCGGTCGCACAGCACCCAGCGCCGCCAGCGGTCCCCGAGCGCCAACAGCCGACCGGCGACGTCCCCCAGATCGGGGAACTCGCCGAGCACCGCCGCACTGGACACGGGCTCGCCGGAGACCGCCTCGACGGCGCCGTCGTCCTTGGTGGCGGCGAGGTTGAGGTGCCGGCCGCCGCTGATCGGATAGTGGACGAAGTGCCAGCGCGGACCCGCCCACAGGCTCACGGCGTTCGCCCGCAACTCCTCGGGCACCACCTCCATCGGCACCACCGACCGGTAGATCGTGTGCCCCGACACCCTCGGCTCCCCGTCGCCCACCAGTTGGCCGCGGATCGCGGAACGGATGCCGTCCGCGCCGATCAGGGCGTCCCCGCGCACCCGCGAGCCGTCGGCCAGCAGCGCCACCGCGGCCGCCGTCTCCTGCGCGTATCCGGTCACCGGCGCCCCGGTCACCAACTCGACCTCGGGCTGTGCGCGAGCGGCCGCCAGCAGCGGCTGGTAGAGGTCGGTGCGGTGCACCACCGCGTACGGATTGCCGAAGCGCCTGCGGTAGTGCTCGGTCAGCGGCATGGAGCTGATCAGCTCGTCCGTGGTGCCGTCGTACAACCGCAGCGCGTCCACGAACACCGAGCGGGCCCGCACCGCGTCACCCACCCCGATCCGGTCCAGGGCGTGGTACGCGTTCGGGGCGAGTTGGATGCCGGCGCCCAGCTCCGTCAGCTCCGGGCGCTGCTCCAGCACCGTGACGCGGTGCCCTTGCCGGGCGAGGCTCACCGCGGTGGCCAGCCCGCCGATGCCACCGCCGACAACCACGAAGTCAGCCATGTGCGCTCTCCTAACGATCCAGGTCGGGACGGACGACGAGGCGGCTGCCGTGCAGTTCGCCCTTCTCCATGCGCAGATGCGCGTCGGCCAGCCAGCTCAGCGGGATCCGCTCGGTGCGGCGCGGGGCGAGCCTGCCGGCGGCCAGCAGCCGGTTGACGGTCCCTGCCGCCGCGGCGAGCTGGTCGGTGGTGGCGTGCGAGATGACGAAGCCGAGGATCGACGCGTCCTTCATGTAGAAGGGGCCGACGGGCAGTTGGGGGCGGGCCGCGACCCCGGCGAGCAGCACGATCCGCCCCCGGGGCGCCAGCAGCTCCACGGCCTGCGTCAGGTCGTTGGTGCCGAAGGAGTCCACGTGCACGTCGACGCCGCGGGGGCAGGCCGCACGCAGCGCCGCGTCCAGGTCCGGGTCCCGGTAGTCGAGGACCCGGGCGGCCCCCAGCCCCGTGACGTACTCCGCGTCGGCGGCGGACGCCGTGGCCACCACGTGCGCGCCCGCTTCGACGGCCAGGGTCACCAGGGCGCTGCCGACGTTGCCCGCGCCACCGGCCACGAGCACGGTCTCGCCGGGCCGCACCCGGGCGTGGGCGAACAGCGCCAGATGGGCGGTGGCCGCGGGGTGGAACACGGCGACCGCCCGCTCCGGGTCGACCCCGGGCGGCAGGTGGTAGAGCCGGTCCACGGGCACGACCGCGTACTCGGCGGCGGCGCCCTGCCGTCCGCCGTGCCCGATGCTGTTGCACCACACGCGGTCGCCGGGGCGGAACCCGGGGGCGCCCGGGCCGGCCTCCAGGACCGTGCCGACGAGGTCGCGGCTGACGATCAGCGGAAGCGGCATCGGGGTGCGGAACACCCCCGAACGGACGAACGTGTCCACCGGGTTGACGGTGGTGCACTCGACCTCGACCAACACGTCGGTCGGCCCCGGGCGCGGCCGGGGCAGCTCGCCGTAGCGGATCTCCTCCGCCGGTCCGAGTTCTGTGATGTAGGCGGCACGCATGGATGCAGCCTCGCCCCGGGCGCCCGCAACGGGCAGGCCCTGCCGTGAAATGCGTCAAGTCACCGCCCGCCCATTCCCGGCCGGAATCCGAAAGCGGAGCTCCACCTCCCGGAGTTCGGGCCCGAACTTGAGTGGTGTCCCGCGCTGACTTGACATAACGCGGCGCCCGGCGTTGACCCTCCCGGCCGATCCCCGGAGATTCTCTGGGGAATTCGTGGTCTGTTGAGGAGATTCGACATGAGCAGAAGGTGCGTGGAAATCTGCGTCGTCGGCGCGGGTCCGCGGGGACTTTCCGTATTGGAGCGCCTGTGCGCCAACGAGAGGCGCTCGCCGTCTGGCTCCGAGGTGGTGGTCCACCTCGTCGATCCGCAGCCGCCCGGCGCGGGCAACGTCTGGCGCACGGGACAGTCCCGCCACCTCTTGATGAACACCGTCGCATCGCAGGTGACCGTCTTCACGGACGACAGCGTGCGCATCGACGGCCCCATCGAACCGGGCCCCAGCCTGCACGAGTGGGCCCGCCAACTGGCGCTGCTGGGCGTGGAGGGCCACGACTACGACGAGGAGACGCTGGCGGAGGCCCGCCGGATGGGCCCCGACACGTACCCCAGTCGGGCCTTCTACGGGCACTACCTCCGCGACTGCTACCAGCGGATCCTCGCGAAGGCCCCCGCACACGTGAAGGTGCACGTCCACCGCTCCGCGGCCGTCGTCATGTCCGACGTGCACGGCGTCCCCGGCGGCCCGCAGGGCGTACGGCTGGCCGACGGCACCCGGCTGAACGACCTGGACGCGGTGGTGCTCGCCCAGGGGCACGTGCCCGCCCGGCTCACCCCGCGACAGGAGCGGACCGCGGCGCTCGCCCGCATCCACTACCTCACCTACGTCACCCCGACCAACCCCGCCGACGCCGACCTGAGCAGCATCCGGCCCGGCGAGCCGGTGCTGCTGCGCGGTCTCGGGCTCAACTTCTTCGACCACATGGCTCTGCTCACGCTCGGCCGCGGCGGCGCGTTCGTCCGCGGCGACGACGGGCAGCTCACCTACCGGCCCAGCGGCCGGGAGCCCCTGATGTACGCCAGTTCCCGCCGCGGGGTGCCGTACCACGCCCGCGGCGCGAACCAGAAGGGCGCCCACGGCCGCTACTTCCCGCGGCTGCTGACGGTCGAGCACATCGAACGGCTGCGCACGGAGGCCGCCGAGGGCAAGCGGGACCGGCCCTACTTCGGCGAGGACCTCTGGCCGCTGATCCGCCGCGAGGTGGAGAGCGTCTACTACGCCGCCCTGCTCACCGCCCGGGGGCAGGACGCGGACGCCTTCACCGACGCCTATCTGGCGCTCGGCGTCGACGGCGACCCCACCGAACTGCTGGACCGGGCCGGAATCGAGTCGGCGGACCGCTTCGACTGGGAGCGCCTGACCTCGCCGCTGGGCGCCCGGGAGTTCGCCGACCGCGCCGAGTTCCAGGGCTGGCTGCGCGAGTACCTGGTGCGGGACGTCCGAGAAGGACTGGCGGGGAACGTCGACGGGCCGCTGAAGGCCGCCCTCGACGTCCTGCGGGACCTGCGCAACGAGATCCGGCTCGCGGTCGACCACGGCGGCATCGACGGCAACTCCTACCGGGACGACGTCGAGGGCTGGTACACCCCGCTGAACGCGTTCCTCTCCATCGGCCCGCCGGTCTCCCGCATCGAGGAGATGATCGCCCTGATGGACGCCGGTCTGCTCACCCTGACCGGCCCCGGCACCCAGATCCGCTTCGACGCGGCCAACCCGTCGTTCGTCGCGCACTCCTCGGTCGTCCCCGGCCCGCCGATCCGGGCCCGCGCCCTGATCGAGGCCCGGCTGCCGGAGTCCGACGTGCGCCGCACCGAGGACCCGCTGCTGCGGCACCTGCTCGCCACCGAACAGGCCGGCCCGTACCGCATCGCCGGGACGTGCGGAACGACGTACGAGACCGGCGGGCTCGCCGTCAGCGAGCGTCCGTACCACCTGCTGGACGCCGGCGGGCGACGCCACCCGAGGCGCTTCGCCTTCGGCGTGCCGACCGAGGCCGTCCACTGGGTGACGGCCGCGGGCATCCGCCCCGGCGTGGACTCGGTCACCCTCGGGGACTCCGACGCGATAGCCCGGGCCGCGCTGGCGCTGCCGCCGCTGTCCCGGGTGCCCCAGGACGTCGTGCCCGTACGGGAGGACGTCGACGTGACCGGAGTGGTGGTGTGAGCACCCCGGGTCGAGCGGCGCCCGACACCGGGCTGCTGTCCCCGGTGCGGGCGGGCACCCCGGTGGAGCAGCAGGTCGACGACGACGCCTGGATGCGGGCGATGCTGGACGCCGAGGCGGCCCTGGCCCGGGCGCAGGCCCGGCTCGGCGCCGTCCCGGCGGGCGCCGCCGACACCATCGGCGCCACCGCCGCCGCGCTCGCCCCGGACACCAGGGCCATCGCCCTCGCGTCCCGGGAGACCGCGAACCCGGTGGTCGCCCTGGTCCGGCAGCTCACCGAAGCCGTCGCCGCCGTCGACCCGGCCGCCGCCGAGTACGTGCACCGCGGCTCCACCAGTCAGGACGTCTTCGACACCGGCGCCATGCTGGTGGCCCGGCGCGCGCTGCACACGGTGATCGCGGACCTGGACGACTCGATCAGTGCCCTGGGCGAACTGGCCCGTGCCCACCGCGCCACCCCGGTGGCCGGTCGGACCCTCGCCCTGCACGCCGTCCCCACCACCTTCGGCCTCAAGGCCGCCGGCTGGCGGGAGTTGCTGCGGGACGCCCGGGGACGGCTCGCCCTGGTCGCCGCCGAGGGGCTGCCGGTCTCCCTCGGCGGCGCCGCGGGCACCCTCGCCGGCTATCTGGAGTACGCCGCGATCGACGGCGCGGCCGACGGCCCGGAGACCTACGCGACCCGGCTGGTCGAGGTCTTCGCCGCCGAAACGGGGCTCGCGGTGCCGGTGCTGCCGTGGCACGCGCTGCGCACCCCGCTGGCGGACCTGGCCGGGGCCCTCGCCCACGCGTCGGGTGCGCTCGGGAAGTTGGCCGTCGACGTGCAGCACCTGACGCGGACCGAGGTCGGCGAGGTGGCGGAGCCCGCGGTCAGCGGCCGCGGCGGCTCCTCCGCCATGCCCCACAAGCGCAACCCGGTGCTCGCGACCATGGTGCGCGCCGCCGCCCTCCAAGTGCCGGCGCTCGCCGGCGCGCTGACCCAGTGCCTGGTGACGGAGGACGAGCGCTCCGCCGGCACCTGGCACGCGGAGTGGCTGCTGCTGCGCGAGTGCCTGCGCCTGGTGGGCGGCGCGGCGCACACCGCGGCGGAGCTGACGGCCGGCCTGCGCGCCCACCCCGTACGGATGCGCGAGAACCTCGACCTGACCAACAGCCAGATCGTCTCGGAGCGGATCGCGGCCCGACTCGCGCCCCGCCTCGGCAAGGTCCGCGCCAAGGACCTGCTCGGCCGGGCCTCGGCCGAGTCCGCAGCGACGGGCCGGCCGCTCGCCGACGTACTGGCCCGCCTCCTGAGCGGGGCGGACCAGCTCGCCCCCGCGGAGCTGGCCGAGCTGTGCGACCCGACGAACTACCTGGGCGCCGCCCCGACGCTGGTCGACCGCGCCCTGGACGCCTGAACCCACCGCCCGCGCCCCGGCGCGGCACCGCAGTCCCACCCCGACCGAACTCGTGAGGAAGACAAGAGGACGACCATGGCAGGCATACCCACCATCGAGCCCTACCCGATGCCCCGGGCCGGCGAGCTGCCCGTCAACACGGCCCCGTGGGAGCCCGACCCCGACCGCGCGGTCCTCCTGGTCCACGACATGCAGCGGTACTTCCTGCGGAAGTTCCCGGTCGACGAGGCACCCGGCGCCGACCTCGTGCGCAACGCCGCCCGGCTGCGCGACGCCGCGGTCGCCGTCGGCGTGCCCGTGGCGTACACCGCGCAGCCCGGCGGCATGACCGACGAACAGCGCGGCCTGCTCAAGGACTTCTGGGGTCCGGGGATGCGCGTCGACCCGGTGGACCGGGAGGTGGTGGCCCCGCTCGCGCCGGCGCCGGACGACTGGATGCTGCCCAAGTGGCGCTACAGCGCGTTCTTCCGGACCGACCTCCTCCAGCGGATGCGCGCCGAGGGACGGGACCAACTCGTCGTCTGCGGGGTGTACGCGCACATCGGCGTGCTCACCACCGCCCTGGAGTCCTTCACCCACGACATCGAGACCTTCCTGGTCGCGGACGCGGTCGCCGACTTCACCGCGGCGTACCACCGGATGGCGCTGTCCCACGCCGCCGAGCGGTGCGCCGTCGTCACGACCACCGAAGCCGTCGTCACGGGGCTCGCCCGATGACGGCCGGCCCGCCCCCGCGCACCGAGGAGGAGACCCCCGTGGCACCCGATCTCCTCGACCGCGTCCTGCGGTCGACCCCGCCCGCCTTCGCACTGCTGCACCGCCCCGACGCGAACTCCGCGGGGCCGGACGTGCTGGACGTGCTGACCGGCACCGCCGCCGCCGTGGACCAACTCGCCGACGTCCCCATCGACGGGACCGGCGATCCGGCGACAAACGCCCCGGACCGCGGCGCGCACCACCAGGCGCTGGTGATGATCCCCTACCGCCAGCTCGCCGAGCGCGGCTACACCTGCACCGACGACGGCGAGCCCCTGCTCGTCATCTCCGTACGGGAACAGGCCACCGTCGCCGTCGACGGGGCGCTGCGCCGGCTGCCCGACGTCCCGGTCCAACTGCGCGGCGGCGCCTTCGACCTGGACGACGACGAGTACGCCGGGATCGTCCGCAAGGTGATCGCCGAGGAGATCGGTACCGGCGAGGGCGCGAACTTCGTCATCAAGCGGTCCTTCGTCGCCGACATCACCGACCACTCGATCAGCGGTGCGCTCGCCTTCTTCCGCCGGCTGCTGGAGCGCGAGCGCGGCGCGTACTGGACCTTCCTCGTGCACGTGGACGGCCGCACCTTCGTCGGGGCCAGCCCCGAGCGGCACGTGAGCCTGCAGGCGGGCCGGGCCGTGATGAACCCCATCAGCGGCACGTACCGGTACCCGCCGTCCGGCCCCGAACTGTCGCAGGTGATGGACTTCCTCGCCGACCGCAAGGAGGCCGACGAGCTGTACATGGTCGTCGACGAGGAACTGAAGATGATGGCCCGGATCTGCGACCCGGCGCCACGGGTGGTGGGGCCCTACCTGAAGGAGATGGCCCGGCTCGCGCACACCGAGTACTTCATCGAGGGCGACACCGACCGCGACCCGCGCACGATCCTGCGCGAGACCCTGTTCGCCCCCACCGTGACCGGCAGCCCCCTGGAGAGCGCCTGCCGGGTGATCAACCGGTACGAACCGCGCGGCCGCGGCTACTACAGCGGGGTCGTCGCCCTCGTCGGCCGGGACGAGCGGGGCCGTCGCGCCCTCGACTCGGCCATCCTCATCCGGACCGCCGACATCGACCGCACGGGCCGGCTGTCCATCGGCGTGGGCGCCACCCTGGTCCGCCACTCCGACCCCGCATCGGAGGTCGCCGAGACCCACGCCAAGGCGGCCGGCCTGCTCGCCGCCCTCGGCACCACCGGGGTCACGCGCTTCGCGGACCACCCCCGGGTGCGCCGGGCGCTGGCCCGGCGCAACCGCGGCATCGCCGACTTCTGGCTGGACGGGCGCGAGACCGCCGCGTCCGCCCTGTCCAGCCCGACGGACGACCCGGCTGCCGACCCGGAGTCCGGCTCCGCGTACGGCCCGGTGCCCGAACTCGTCGGCCGCTCGGTGCTGGTCGTGGACGCCGAGGACACCTTCACGTCGATGATCGACCACCAGTTGCGGGCCATGGGCCTGGTGCCGACCGTCCGCCGCTTCGACGAACCGTACGACTTCGACCAGTACGACCTGGTGGTCATGGGCCCCGGCCCCGGCGATCCGCGGCTGGCCCAGACCCCCAAGATCGCGCACCTGCGCTCGGCCATCGCCACCCTGCTGGCCGAGCGGCGCCCCTTCCTCGCCGTCTGCCTGAGCCACCAGGTGCTCAGCGTCCTGCTCGGCCTGGAACTGGTCCGCCGGCCGGTGCCGAACCAAGGCGTCCAACGGGAGATCGACCTCTTCGGGACCCGCGAGCGGGTCGGCTTCTACAACACCTTCGCCGCCCGCAGCACCCGCAACGCCTTCACCGTCCCCGACCTCGGCGTCGTCCGCACGAGCCGGGAACGGACCACCGGCGAGGTGCACGCCCTGCGCGGCCCGGGATTTGCCTCCGTGCAGTTCCACGCCGAGTCCGTGCTCACCCGGGACGGGGTGCGGATCGTCGGCGACGCCCTGGCGGAAGCGTTGCGCTCGGCCCCCCGGTGACCGGTCCGGGCGCCGCCCGCCCGCCCGGGCGGCGCCCGGGCCCGCGGCCGCTGCGAACGCGTGCCCGGGCACCTCCGACGACCGCCTACCCTTGTGGGATGACCAGCAGCAGTGACCGGGTTGGAGCGGTGGACGAAGTGGGCGTTACCCGAAGCTATGAGATCCGTACCTACGGGTGTCAGATGAACGTCCACGACTCCGAACGCCTCTCGGGCCTGCTGGAGGACGCCGGCTACGTCCGGGCCGCCGAGGGCTCCGACGGCGACGCCGACGTCGTCGTCTTCAACACCTGCGCGGTCCGCGAGAACGCCGACAACAAGCTGTACGGGAACCTCGGTCGGCTCGCCCCGAAGAAGGCCCAGCGCCCCGGCATGCAGATCGCCGTGGGCGGCTGCCTCGCGCAGAAGGACCGCGAGACGATCGTCGGCCGCGCGCCCTGGGTCGACGTCGTCTTCGGCACCCACAACATCGGCAAGCT
The DNA here is from genome assembly GCF_044328175.1 of Streptomyces sp. NPDC017979. Taxonomy (NCBI): domain Bacteria; kingdom Bacillati; phylum Actinomycetota; class Actinomycetes; order Kitasatosporales; family Streptomycetaceae; genus Streptomyces; species Streptomyces sp. NPDC017979. The sequence goes on from NZ_JBIRGU010000006.1 coordinate 83,917, forward strand.
GCCGGTCCTGCTGGAGCGCGCCCGCGTCCAGGAGGAGGCGCAGGTCGAGATCGCCGAGTCCCTGGAGGCGTTCCCCTCGACCCTGCCGACCCGCCGCGAGTCCGCGTACGCGGCCTGGGTCTCCATCTCCGTCGGCTGCAACAACACCTGCACCTTCTGCATCGTGCCCGCGCTGCGCGGCAAGGAGAAGGACCGCAGGCCCGGCGACATCCTCGCGGAGATCGAGGCGCTGGTCGGCGAGGGCGTCAGCGAGATCACCCTGCTCGGCCAGAACGTGAACGCCTACGGCTCCGACATCGGCGACCGCGAGGCGTTCAGCAAGCTGCTGCGGGCCTGCGGCAGGATCGAGGGCCTGGAGCGGGTCCGCTTCACCTCGCCGCACCCGCGCGACTTCACGGACGACGTGATCGCCGCCATGGCCGAGACGCCGAACGTGATGCCGCAGCTCCACATGCCGCTCCAGTCCGGCTCGGACACGGTCCTCAAGGCGATGCGCCGCTCGTACCGGCAGGAGCGTTTCCTCGGGATCATCGCCAAGGTGCGCGAGGCCATCCCGCACGCGGCCATCTCCACCGACATCATCGTGGGCTTCCCCGGCGAGACCGAGGAGGACTTCGAGCAGACGCTGCACGCCGTCCGCGAGGCCCGCTTCGCGAACGCCTTCACCTTCCAGTACTCCAAGCGCCCCGGCACCCCCGCCGCCACCATGGACGGCCAGGTCCCCAAGGCGGTCGTGCAGGCGCGCTACGAGCGGCTGGTCGCCCTTCAGGAGGAGATCTCCTGGGCGGAGAACAAGAAGCAGGTCGGCCGGACCCTGGACGTCATGGTCGCCGAGGGCGAGGGCCGCAAGGACGACGCCACCCGGCGGCTGTCCGGCCGCGCCCCGGACAACCGGCTCGTCCACTTCACCAAGCCGGACCAGGAGGTCCGCCCCGGCGACGTGGTCACGGTCGAGATCACCTACGCGGCCCCGCACCACCTCCTCGCCGAGGGCGAGGTGTCCGCCGTGCGCCGCACGCGCGCCGGCGACGCCTGGCAGAAGCGGAACGAGACCCAGGCGGCGAAGCCCGCGGGCGTCATGCTGGGCCTCCCCACGATCGGCACCCCGCCGCCGCTCCCGGCCGCCCCGACCCCGGGCTGCGCCACCCACTGACCCCGGGCTCTTCGTGTGGTCCCGCCCCCTGTGCCCGCGGGCACAGGGGGCAAATTCCCCGCGCCCCAGCCCACGGACAAGTGACGGGGGCAGCGAAACAGGGGCGCCGCGGTCCCGCAGGCCCCTGCACGAGCTGCCCACCGCCGGGCCGCAGAGACCAACGCTCCCGCAGACAGACGGCGGCTTCGCCCAGAGGCACGGGGGAGTGCGCCCTGACGGCCGCGTCAGGGCGACCGGACCGGCGGCCCGGGTGGCGTCGGCCACCGCGGCGCATGAGGGCCGCGCCGCCGCATTAGGCTGCCGATCATGCTTGTCGCCGCCGCCGTGTGCCCCTGTCCGCCGCTGCTGGTGCCCGAGGTCGCCTCGGGCGCCGCGCCCGAACTCGACGCGGCCAGGGACGCCTGCGCACGGGCCGTCTCGGCGCTCGCGGCGGCCCGGCCCGACCTGCTGGTGGTGGTCGGACCGACGACCGCGGATGCGGCCGGAACGTACCCCTCCGGGACCGCCGGGTCCTTCCGCGGCTTCGGCGTCGACCTCGACGTGCGCCTGGGCCCCGAAGCGCGGGTCGCCGAGCGGCCCCCGCTGCCCCCGACGTTGGCCGTCGGCGCCTGGCTGCTCCAGCAGGGCGAGTGGGCCACCCCGGTGGAGGGCATCGGCGTCGACGAGCGGGCCACACCCGAGCGCTGCTTCGAGGACGGCAGGAAGATCGCCGACCGGGCCGAGCGCGTGGCCCTGCTGGCGATGGGCGACGCCAGCGCCTGCCGCAGCCTCAAGGCACCCGGCTACCTGGACGAACGCGCCGCCGACCACGACGCCGCCGTGGCCCGCGCCCTCGCCGGAGCCGACCCGGGCGCGCTACGGGCGTTGGACGCCTCGCTCGCCCACGAGCTGAAGGCCGCGGGCCGCCCCGCCTGGCAGGTCCTCGCCGGCGCCGCCGATGCCACCGCCCTCACCGGCCGCCTGCTCTACGACGACGCCCCCTACGGCGTCGGCTACCTCGTCGCGTCCTGGACGACGCCCTAGGCGACGGTCAGCCCGGACGTGTTCGAGGGCCGCGCCGCACCGTGTGCTGCGCGGCCCTCGAAAGGCCGTCGTTACGTCAGACGTCTCGGCTCAGGCGGCCGGCGGAGGCGAGGACGGGGGCTGGGAGGGCGGGGTGCCGCCGTCGTCCTTGTGGGCGATCCGGCCCAAGGCTTCCTTCGCCTTGCCCGTGCCCGTCTCGATCTTGCCGCTGTACTTGCCCTTGGTCCGTGAGTCGACCGCCTTCGCGGCCTTGTCCAGACCGTGCTCGATCTTGTCCCCATGCTGGTGCGCGAGGTCGGAGACCTTTTCCTTGGCCGGGGCGAGCTTGGCCTTCAGCGTGTCCATCAGACCCATGGGCCACCTTCCCTCGTGAGCGACTGCTGATGTCCAGTGTGACAAACCACTGCCCGTTTTGCGCCGGGACACGTCCGCACGGCTACTTGCGGGCGCCTTCCCCGGCCTCGCTGTCCGCGGCGTCCTCCGCCGACTGCTGACGGGGGATGTCCACGCCCGAGGCGTCCGGCGCCTTGGCGTCCGGCGCCGTCCCGGTCGGCGCGGTCTCGACCCCGGCCGGCTGCGGCTCCGACTCCGACTCCGCCGGGGGCTTCGCCCCGGGGCACTCCCCGCCGGCGGGCGGGGTCTCCGCCTCGGCGGAGGCCCCGGGCGTCGCCGTCGCCTCGTCGGAAGACCCCTTCGGCTTGCGGCTGAACCATGAAAAAACACCCATTGAAAACTCCATCAGGTACTCGTGCGGCAGCTGCTCGTACGGCGAGGACCGCCGGTGCCCGGGGCGCCCCGTCGCGCCGCCCGGGGACGAACCGGGTCGTAGGCGTCCGCCGACCGGCGTTCGCCACCTCGCAACAGGCAACGAAGCCGCCGCACGGGCCGTCACCTCGCTCGTTCGGGGACACCGCCGCGGGTTTGGGAGACTGGGGCGGTGAGTAGCGCAGCCCCCGCACCGCGGGTCATCGCCGTCGTCGGTCCCACCGCGGCCGGAAAGTCCGATCTCGGGGTCTTCCTCGCCCGCCACCTGGGCGGGGAGGTCGTCAACGCGGACTCCATGCAGCTCTACCGGGGGATGGACATCGGCACCGCCAAGCTGACGGTCGACGAACGCGGCGGCGTGCCGCACCGCCTCCTGGACGTCTGGGACGTCACCGAGACCGCGAGCGTCGCCGAGTACCAGCGGCTGGCCAGGTCCGAGATCGACCGCCTGCTGGCCGAGGGCCGCACCCCGGTCCTCGTCGGCGGTTCGGGGCTGTACGTGCGCGGCGCCATCGACGCGCTGGAGTTCCCCGGCACCGACCCGGCCGTCCGGGCCCGGCTGGAAGCGGAACTGGACGCCCAGGGGCCGGGCGCGCTGCACGCCAGGCTGGCCGCCGCCGACCCGGAGGCCGCCCGCGCCATCCTCCCCGGCAACGGCCGCCGCATCGTCCGGGCGCTGGAGGTGATCGAGATCACGGGCCGGCCCTTCACCGCCAACCTGCCCGGGCACGACGCCGTGTACGACACCGTCCAGATCGGCGTCGACGTGGCCCGCCCCGAACTCGACGAGCGCATCGCGCGCCGCGTGGACCTCATGTGGGACGCGGGCTTCGTCGACGAGGTCCGCGCGTTGGAGGCGCAGGGGCTCAGAGAGGGGCGTACGGCCGCCCGGGCGTTGGGCTACCAGCAGATCCTCGCGGCGCTCGCGGGGGAGTGCACCGAGCAGGAGGCGCGCGCCGAGACCGTGCGCGCCACCAAGCGCTTCGCGCGCCGTCAGGATTCGTGGTTCAGGAGGGACCCGAGGGTGCATTGGCTCAGTGGAGCAGTCGAGGACCGCGGGGAACTTCCGCGACGGGCCCTGGCGTTGATCGAACGAGCGGTTACAGCCTGATCACGTGATGGCATCGGGACGCCACGCCCGTCATCCAGGTATCTCCGACCGTGCCATCATCGAGCGACGATCGACGTGGAGTCCGAGTGGGGAGGGCGCGTGGCGATGGAGGCCGGCCCTCACGGCACCGAGCAGCAGCCACGGACGGTTGAGGGCGTGCCCGGATTGAGCCCCGACGGTCCCGACGAGCAGGAACTGGTCGCCGACGAGGCCGAGGTCGAGGTCGAGTTGCGCCCCGTGCGCCGGCTGCGGATCTGGCAGCTCGCGCCCATCGTGATGCTCGCCGCGGTCGGTTCCCTGATGTTCGCCTTCCCGCTGGCCTTCGGCTCCGGCGACGGCGGTCCGGTCGTCGCCATGCTCGGCCTGCTGATCAGTTGCTGCGCCGCGGGGTGGGGCGTGATGGCGGCCCGTCGGGTCGGGCACACCTGGCCCGGGCTGCCCCAGCGCGGCTCGGGCGAGCGGCCGGACTGGCGGATCCTCGCGCTCTACGTCGGCTTCGGCCTCCTGCTGGTCGCGCTCGCCGTCTGGCGCGTCGCCCGGCTGCGCTGAGCCCCGGGCCGGGTACCGAGCCGCCGGCGCGTACGACGGCGCCGCCGGGGCACTCGTACGATGGACGGCGTGACCACCGCACAGCCTTCGCAGCCCCCGCAGGACCCGACCGGCCCCCGACCGGCCGCCGAGCCGCAGCCGGTCGCCTTCCTCAAGGGCCACGGCACCGAGAACGACTTCGTGATCGTTCCGGACCCGGACAACGCCGTCGACCTGCCCGCCGCCGTCGTGGCCCGGCTGTGCGACCGTCGGGCCGGCATCGGCGGCGACGGCGTCCTGCACGTCGTGCGGTCCGCGGCGCACCCCGAGGCGCGCGCCATGGCGGACGAGGCCGAGTGGTTCATGGACTACCGCAACGCCGACGGCTCGATCGCTGAGATGTGCGGCAACGGCGTCCGCGTCTTCGCCCGCTACCTCCAGCACGCCGGCCACGTCGGCGCCGGCGACCTGGCCGTGGCCACCCGCGGCGGGGTCAAGCGCGTCCACGTCGCCAAGGGCCCGGCGCACGATCCCGAAGCCGGTGACATCACGGTCCGGATGGGTCGGGCGACGCTGCCCGAGGGCTCCGTCACCGTCACGGTGGACGGCCGCAGCTGGCCCACCCGCAACGTGAACATGGGAAACCCCCACGCCGTCGCCTTCGTCGACGACCTCGACCACGCAGGCGACCTCCATTCCGCGCCGGCCTTCGCGCCCGCCGCCGTGTACCCCGACGGGGTCAACGTGGAGTTCGTCGTCGACCGCGGCGAGCGGCACGTGGCCCTGCGGGTCCACGAACGCGGCTCCGGCGAGACCCGCTCCTGCGGCACCGGCGCCTGCGCCGTCGCCGTCGCCGCGGCCCGCCGGGACGGCGTCGACCCCGCGCGGACCGGTGCCCCCGTCACGTACCGCGTCGACCTGCCCGGAGGCCGGTTGGTGATCACCGAGCGACCGGACGGAGAGGTCGAGATGACGGGCCCCGCGGTGATCGTCGCCACCGGCGAGCTGGCGGCTGCCCTGCTCCGACCCGTCGAACCGGTCGAGGTCGGCTGACCCGGCTGAACCGGTGCACCCGGCCGACCCGTCGAAACCACAGTCGGATAGAGCTTCGCTCGAACGGGTGATCCGGTTCACGCTCGGCGAGAGCCGGACTGCTCCACGTGGTGGGCTCGGTAGCATCAAGCACCGGCCCGGAGGGCACGCCTGCACCTCCAACCGCCGGTCGATTGCCGCCCGGAGGTACCCCCCATGAGTGCAGAGGCCGCCAACCCCGGTGCCCACAGCCGCCGTCGCGGCCGACCCAGGATCGACCTCCGCAGACTGGGGCGCGCCGCGCTCCTCGGCCCGGCCGGCCGCGATCGACTGCCCGACGCCATCGGCCACGTCGCCGACGTCCACCGTGCCCACCACCCCGACGCCGACCTGACGCTGCTGCACCGGGCGTACGTCCTTGCCGAATCGTCCCACCGGGGCCAGTTCCGCAAGAGCGGTGAGCCGTACATCACGCACCCGCTCGCGGTGACCCTGATCCTCGCCGAACTCGGCGCGGAGACCACGACCTTGACCGCCTCGCTCCTGCACGACACCGTGGAGGACACGGAAGTGACGCTCGACCAGGTCAGACGGGAGTTCGGCACCGAGGTCGGCTATCTGGTCGACGGCGTCACCAAACTGGAGAAGGTGGACTACGGCGCCGCGGCCGAGCCCGAGACCTTCCGCAAGATGCTCGTCGCCACCGGCAACGACGTCCGGGTGATGTCGATCAAGCTCGCCGACCGGCTGCACAACATGCGCACGCTCGGCGTGATGCGCCCCGAGAAACAGGTCCGGATCGCCAAGGTCACCCAGGACGTCCTCATCCCGCTGGCCGAGCGCCTCGGCGTCCAGGCGCTCAAGACCGAGTTGGAAGACCTCGTCTTCGCGATCCTCGAACCCGAGGAGTACGAGCGCACCCGCGCGCTGATCGCCGAGAACGCCGCGGCCGGCGTCGACCTCGACACCACGGCCGACCGCATCTCGGCCGTCCTCAAGGACGCCGGCATCACCGCCGAGGTGCAGATCCGACCGCGCCACTTCGTCTCCGTGCACCGGGTCAGCACCAAGCGCGGCCGGCTGCGCGGCACCGACTTCGGCCGGCTGCTGATCCTGGTCGCCGAGGACGCCGACTGCTACGCGGTCCTCGGCGAGCTGCACACCTGCTTCACCCCGGTGGTCTCCGAGTTCAAGGACTTCATCGCCGCCCCCAAGTTCAACCTGTACCAGTCGCTGCACACGGCCGTCACCGGCCCGCACGGCGCGGTCGCCGAAGTCCTCATCCGCACGCACCAGATGCACCGGGTCGCCGAGGCCGGCGTGATCGCGCTGGGCAACCCCTACGCGTCCGCCGAACCGACCGGCACCGAGCAGACCGCGACGGCCACCGCCGCCGAGCCGTACGACGTCGACGGCGAACGCGTCGACCCCACCCGCCCCGGCTGGCTCTCCCGCCTCCTCCAGTGGCAGCAGGCCACCCCCGACCCCGACGCCTTCTGGACCTCGCTCCGCGCCGACCTGGCCCAGGACCGCGAGATCACCGTCTTCCGCGCCGACGGGCGGATGCTCGGCCTGCCCGCCGGCGCGACCTGCGTGGACGCCGCGTACGCCCAGTACGGCGAACGCGCCCACTCCTGCATCGGCGCGCGCGTCAACGGACGCCTCGCGGCGCTCGGCACCGTCCTGAAGGACGGGGACACGGTCCACCTGCTGCGCGCCGACGACGACCCCAGGGCCGCGGGCGGGCCCCCCAAGGGCACCCAGGAGGCCGTCTCCGGCCCCGCGCCCGACTGGCTGGACCACGCCCGCACCCCGGCCGCCCGCATCGCCATCACGGCCTGGCTCCAAGCCCACCCCGACCTGGCCCAGCCGCCCGCCGCCGCGCCCCGCAGGGCCGCCCTCACGCCCGTCGCCGCCGACCGCTCCACCACCGTGAGCGCCGTGGTCGACCTGCCCGACGCGGACGCCGACGCCGACGTGACCGTACGGCTCGCCGGCTGCTGCACCCCGGTCCCGCCGGACGCCGTCACCGGCTTCTCCGTGCGCGGGGGAGTGGTGACCGTGCACCGCGACCAGTGCCCGGCCGTCTCCCGGATGAGGTCCCTCGACCGCGCCCCCGTCCCCGTGCGGTGGGGCGACGCGGCCGGCTGCCGGGTCACCCTCGTCGCCGAGTCCTTCGGCCGCCCGCGGCTGCTGGCCGACCTCACCGAGGCCATCGCCACCGAGGGCGCCGCGATCGTCGCCGCCACCGTGGAGCCGCCGAGCCAGCAGCGCGTACGGCACACGTACACCCTTCAACTGCCGGACGCCGCGGGGCTTCCCGCGCTGATGCGCGCCATGCGGGACGTGCCCGGCGTGTACGACGTCAGCCGCACCCAGCATCCGGCCGTCACCGGCTGATCTCGTTCGGGTGGCGCCGGGCGCGCCGACGCACCTCCACGGCGCGCCGCGGGTAGCGGTTGCACATGCCGCCCACCACCCGTCGCCCCGCCCGCAGGACGCTGCGCACCGGGGCGTTCGTCGCCCTCTCAGCAGCCCTCGTCGCCGCGGCCCTGCCACCGCCCGAGCCGGTCGCGCTCGGCATCGGCGACACGCTCTTCGCCCGACTGGGCAACCCCGGCTACGACGTCGTCGCGTACGACCTCGCCTTCACCTACGGCGGCAGCAACACCGAACCGCTCGACGCGGTCACCACCGTCGACGCCCGCGTCACGGACCGACTGGAGCGGGTCAACCTGGACTTCGCCCACGGCACGGTGCACTCCGTGGAGGTCAACGGGCGGCCCGCCGACTTCGCCACCGTGCAGGAGGACCTGGTCGTCCAGCCCGAGCGGACCCTCGAACGCGGCACCCGGATGCGCGTGACGGTCCGGCACACCAGCGACCCCGGGGGCCGGGCCAGCGCCGGCGGCTGGGTGCGCACCGCCGACGGGCTGGCGATGGCGAACCAGGCCGACGCCGGCCACCGCGTCTTCCCGTCCAACGACCACCCGTCGGACAAGGCGTACTTCACCTTCCGCATCACCGCGCCCAACGAGCTGACCGCGGTCGCCAACGGCCTGCGGAAGGAGCGCCGCACCGAAGGCGCCAACACCACCTGGACCTACCGCACCCGTCACCCCATGGCCACCGAACTCGCGCAGGTCTCCATCGGCCGCTCCGCCGTCCCGACCCGCGAGGGCCCGAACGGGCTCCCGCTGCGCGACGTGGTGCCCGCCGCGGACCGCGACGAACTGGAGCGCTGGCTCGCCAAGACCCCCGACCACGTGGCGTGGATGCAGGAACGGGTCGGCCGCTACCCCTTCGAGACGTACGGGGTGCTCATCGCGGAGGCGAACACCGGCTACGAACTGGAGACGCAGACCCTCTCGCTCTTCGAGCGGGCCCTGTTCACCAGCGACTCCTACCCCGAGTGGTACGTGGACTCGATCATGGTCCACGAACTGGCCCACCAGTGGTTCGGCGACAGCGTCACCCCGCGCACCTGGTCCGACCTGTGGCTGAACGAAGGGCACGCCACCTGGTACGAGGCGCTGTACGCGCAGGAGAACGGCGGCGGCACCCTGGAACAGCGGATGCGTGACGCGTACCGCCGCTCCGACCAGTGGCGCGCCTCCGGCGGCCCGCCCGCGGCCCCCAAGCCCCCGTCGTCCGACCAGAAGATCAGCATCTTCCGGCCGGTGGTGTACGACGGCAGCGCCCTGGTCCTGTACGCCCTGCGGCAGGAGATCGGGCGGGCGGGCTTCGAGCGGCTGGAGCGCGCCTGGGTGCGCGACCACCGCGACGGGAACGCCTCCACCGCCGACTTCGTCCGCCTCGCGTCGAAGATCGCTGGGCGTGACCTCACGGCGTTCTTCGACGGGTGGGTGTACGGGCAGCGCACGCCGCCCATGCCGGGGCACCCGGACTGGCAGAGCACCCCTCCGGCCGCCTCCGGCTGACGACCCCGGAACCCCGGTGTAAACCGGGGTGACGGGCGTGCGGGCCGCATGGGACCATCGAGGTGTCGGCGCCGCTGCCGGAGCCGGGTGCCCGGCGTGGATCGCGCCCCGATCCACCGACCGGGAATCATCCGGGACCGTCACGCGTTGTGACTGGCACAGCGGATTTCCACCCCATCGACGTAAGGATCAAATGACCTCCTCTTCATCCCCTTCCCAGGACGAGCAGACCTTCGCTCGGACGCGCACCGACAAGCCCGAGAGGCTGCGGGCGGACGCCCTGATGGAAGAGGACGTCGCCTGGAGCCACGAGATCGACGGAGACCGGGACGGCGACCAGTTCGACCGCTCCGACCGCGCGGCGCTGCGGCGCGTGGCGGGCCTCTCCACCGAGCTTGAGGACGTCACCGAGGTCGAGTACCGGCAGCTGCGCCTGGAGCGCGTGGTGCTGGTCGGCGTCTGGACCTCGGGGACCGTGCAGGACGCGGAGAACTCCCTCGCGGAGCTCGCCGCCCTCGCGGAGACGGCGGGCGCGGTCGTGCTCGACGGCGTCGTCCAGCGTCGGGACAAGCCGGACCCGGCGACCTACATCGGTTCGGGCAAGGCCCAGGAGCTGCGGGACATCGTCCTCGACTCCGGTGCCGACACCGTCGTCTGCGACGGCGAGCTCAGCCCCGGCCAGCTCATCCACCTCGAAGACGTCGTCAAGGTCAAGGTCGTCGACCGCACGGCCTTGATCCTCGACATCTTCGCCCAGCACGCCAAGTCCCGCGAGGGCAAGGCCCAGGTCGCGCTGGCGCAGATGCAGTACATGCTGCCGCGGCTGCGCGGCTGGGGTCAGTCGCTCTCCCGGCAGATGGGCGGCGGCGGTGGCGGCGGCATGGCCACCCGCGGCCCCGGTGAGACCAAGATCGAGACGGACCGGCGACGGATCCGCGAGAAGATGGCGAAGATGCGCCGGGAGATCGCGGAGATGAAGACCGGCCGCGAGATCAAGCGGCAGGAGCGCCGGCGTCACAAGGTGCCCTCGGTCGCCATCGCCGGATACACCAACGCCGGCAAGTCCTCCCTGCTCAACCGCCTCACCGGCGCCGGCGTCCTGGTGGAGAACGCGCTGTTCGCCACCCTGGACCCGACGGTGCGCCGGGCCGAGACCCCGAGCGGCCGGCTGTACACCCTGGCGGACACGGTCGGCTTCGTCCGCCATCTGCCGCACCACCTCGTCGAGGCGTTCCGCTCCACGATGGAGGAGGTCGGCGACTCCGACCTCATCCTGCACGTCGTGGACGGCTCCCACCCCGCGCCGGAGGAGCAGTTGGCTGCCGTGCGCGAGGTGATCCGCGACGTGGGCGCGCTGGACGTGCCCGAGATCGTGGTGATCAACAAGGCGGACGCGGCGGACCCGCTGGTGCTCCAGAGGCTGATGCACAACGAGCGCAGTGCCATCGCGGTGTCGGCGCGTACGGGCGAGGGCATCGAAGAGTTGCTGGCGCTCATCGACCTCCAGCTCCCGCGGCCCGAGGTCGAGATCGAGGTGCTCGTGCCGTACACCCAGGGCGGACTGGTCTCCCGGGTGCACGCCGAGGGCGAGGTCATCACCGAGGAGCACACCTCCGACGGCACCCTGCTCAAGGCCCGGGTGCACGAGGAGCTGGCCGCGGCCCTCGCGCCGTACGCCCTGGTGACGAGCTGAGCGAAGCGGCTCACCGCAGCGCAGTGAGTTGAGAACGGCCGGGTCCGACCCCCTTCGGGAGGTCGGACCCGGCCGTCGTCACATCGGGCCCGGCGCTACGGCGCGTACTTCGCGCTCACCCCGGTGAAGACCTTCTCGGCGTCCGCACCCAGGCTCGGCCCGGCGAGCCAGATCGGGTCGAGCGGGCCGATCGAGGTGTTGGAGACCAGGGCCGGCGCGCCGTCGGCCCCCTGGACGATCCACCCGCCGCCGGAGGAGCCGCCGGTCATCGAGCAGCCGGCCCGCCACATCACCGGCGCCCCGGGGGTGAAGTCGAACGGTCCCGGCCGGTCGGTGCACTTGTACATGGTCGCGCCGTTGTACGGCCAGCCGGCCGGGTAGCCCCAGAGGGTGACGGAGGACGCGTCCTGCGGACGGGGCGCGTCGAAGTCGACGGCGACCGCCGAACCCACGGTCTCCTCCAGCGACTTGCCGCCTGCCTCGGGCCGTACGTGCAGCACCGCGAAGTCGAAGGGCGCGCCCGATCCGTCGTCGGGATCGCCACCCTTGATCCACTGGTTCGAAGTGGCGACCCAGTCGGCCCAGTAGGTGCCGAACGGCGCGATCTCCTGGGCCGTCGCGTCGGCCAGCGCCCGCTTCGACAGGCCCTTGTCGTTGTACGCCGGGACGAAGGCGACGTTGCGGTACCAGCCGCCCTTCTTGCCCGCGTGGACGCAGTGGCCGGCGGTCCACACCAGGTTCGACCTGCCCGGGTTCTTCGGGTCCTGCACGACCGTCGCGGAGCACACCATCGCGCCCTCGGGGGCGTCGAAGAAGACCTTGCCGGACGTCGGCGCGTACTGCCGGTACGGCACCTTCTCCGCCTGCGCCTCGACGACCTCGGGCTCGTCGGGCCCCTGGCCGTTCGGGTCCTCGCCCTTGGGGTCCTCGCCCTTCGGCGGCTTCGGGTCCTTCGGCTTCTCGGCCGGGGGCTTGTCGTCCGGCGTGGGCTTGCCGTCGGGCGTCGGCTTGATCACCGGCTTCGGCGGTTTGGCCGTCGACATGCGCTCGGGCTTCCAGTGGTCGTCGATCACCGGGTTGACGAAGTCGCCCGCGTCACGGCGCCAGGTGCTGCGGTCCCAGTTCCGCCACCCGCCCTCGCGCCACTCCTTCTCGTCGACCCCGCTGCTGCCGGAGCCGTCGGACGGCTCCTTCGAGGGCCGCGTCGACTCCTGCGGCGCGGCGTCGACGGGCCGGTCCTGCGTCGGCACCGGGCTGGAACTGCCGGCGGCGGGACCGGACGCGGTCGGCCCGTCCGACGCGCGGTCCTCGCTGCCGCCCCCGCAGGCCGCCGTCAGCGTCAGCGCCGAGACGACCCCGACGGCGGTCAGCAGCGGGCGTATGGATCTCATGGAACGGAACTCCCTGGGCAGTGCTGTTGGTGCGTGTGCTGAGGCGCGGTGGCGCCGTGGTGGGTGCGCGGTGATGCCGTCTGCGACCAGCCGCAGACGGCCCGCAGAGACCGACGCACCCGCAGGGAACCCGCGGGTGCGTCCACACGCACGAGGGAAAGCGTCGGCTACTGGCTCACCGGCCTGCGAACTTCCCGCTGACCGCTTCGTAGATGCCCTTGGCCTCGGGGCCCAGGCGGGGGCCGGCGAGCCAGCCCGCCGACGCCGGGCCGATGGAGGTGTTGGACACCAGCGCGGGAGCGCCGTCCGCGCCCCGGGCCACCCACCCGCCGCCGGAAGAGCCGGCGGTCATGGTGCAGCCGATGCGGTACATCGTGGGCTGCTCGGCCTTCACCGACAGCCGCCCCGGCTTGTCGGCGCACTGGAACATCCGCTGGCCGTCGAAGGGCGGGCCGGCCGGGTAGCCGGTCGCCGTCAGATCGGCGATCTTGGGCGCGGCGGGCGCGGCGAAGTCGACGGGGAGCGCCGAACCGACGGTCTCCTCAAGGGACTTGCCGGTGCCGCCCTTCTCGGGGGTCACGTGGATCACCGCGAAGTCGTACGGCGCCCCCCGCCCTCCGGTCGTGGCGCCCTCGCCGATCCACCGGTCCGACGTCTGGGCCCAGTCGCCCCACCACACGCCGTGCGGAGCGACTTCCTCCTTCGGCGCGGCCTCCAACTGCGCGGAGGGCCGGGCGCGGTCGTTGTACGAGGGGACGAAGGCGATGTTCCGGTACCAGCCGCCGTTCTTGCCCGCGTGGACGCAGTGGCCGGCGGTCCACACCAGGTTCGACTTGCCCGGGTTCTTCGGGTCCTTCACCACGGTCGCCGAGCACACCATCGAGCCCTTGGGGCCGTCGAAGAAGACCTTCCCGGCCGCCGGCGCAGTGCTGCGGTACGGCGCCTGCACCGGCCGGGCCTGCACGCGCGCCGGCGTCGGGTCGGTGACGCCCTGGTCACCGGAGATGTCGTTGTCGCTGGGCTGCTCGGGCTTCTCCGCGTCCCGCATCCGGTCCGGGTCCCACAGGCCCTCGATGATGGGGTTGATGTAGTCCTTGGCCTCGCGCAGCCAGGCGTCCCGGTCCCAGTTCTTCCACTCGCCGTCGCGCCACTTGTCCAGGTCGACGCCGTGTTCCTTGAGCCGGTCCTTGATGTCGTCCGGGATGGTGATCTTCCCGTCGTTCGGCAGGCTCGTCGGCAGGTTCGGCTTGTCCCCCGCGGAGTTCTCGCCCTCCCCGCACGCGGTGGCCGTCAGAGCGAGGACGGCGGCGAAGGTGACGGCTGCCAGCTTCGGACGGATGGGTCGCATGTCGTGATCCCCCTGGAACTTCGGTGCTACTGGACTACTGCGTCTGGACCGGCGCGCTCCGGCCGGTGGACCGGCGGTGTCCGGACCGTCGGACCGGTGCGTCGCCGGCTCGAACGGGCGGGCCGGACGCGCTACCGGACCGCCCGGGAACCTTACAAGGTGCCCGGGCGCCACCGCTGACGGGGACGGCGCACGGATCTTCCCCCGGGCCCGTGATCCCCGGCGCCCGCCGTCGTTGGTACGGAGGGGACACGGGAACCGCAGGGACAGTGTTCAGTCCGGGCCGGCCGCGTGGGGGAGCCGTGCCCGACGTGCGACGCACCTGTTACAGCGCAACAGTCACCGCCGGAGGTCCAACAGCCGTGGCCCTGACCGAACCCGCTCCGGCCCGCCCGGCCGCAGCAGCCGACCCGGCCGCCCCGGCCGACGCGTACGAAGGGATCCTGCGCCGGCAGTCCCTGCGCGAGTCCGCGGCCCGCACCTACGCCCGTTCGCTGCCCGTCGTGCCGGTGCGGGCCAAGGGGCTGACGATCGAGGGCGCCGACGGACGGCGCTATCTGGACTGCCTCTCGGGCGCCGGCACCCTCGCGCTGGGGCACAACCACCCGGTCGTCCTGGAGGCCGTGCGGAAGGTCCTCGACTCCGGCGCCCCGCTGCACGTGCTCGACCTCGCGACCCCCGTGAAGGACGCGTTCGTCACCGAGCTGTACGCCACGCTGCCGCGGGAGTTGGCGAAGGACGCCCGGATCCAGTTCTGCGGGCCCGCCGGCACGGACGCCGTCGAGGCGGCCCTCACGCTGGTCCGCACCGCGACCGGCCGCAGCGGGCTGTTCGCGTTCACCGGCGCGTACCACGGCATGACCGCGGGGGCGCTGGACGCCTCCGGGGGCGCGACCGCCGCCCGGGTGACCCGGCTGCCGTTCCCGCAGGACCTGCGGTGCCCGTTCGGGGTCGGCGGGGAGCGCGGCGCCGAGTTGGGCGCCCGCTGGACCGAGACCCTGCTCGACGACCCCAAGAGCGGCGTCCCCACCCCCGGCGGCATGATCGTCGAACCGGTCCAGGGCGAGGGCGGGGTCCTCCCCGCCCCCGACGGCTGGCTGCGCCGGATGCGGCAGTTGACCGCCGAACGGTCGATCCCGCTGGTCGTGGACGAGGTGCAGACGGGCGTCGGACGCACCGGCACCTTCTGGGCGGTGGAACGCAGCGGCATCGTCCCCGACGTGATGGTCCTGTCCAAGGCCATCGGCGGCTCCCTCCCGCTCGCCGTGATCGTCTACCGCGCCGAGTTGGACGTCTGGCAACCGGGCGCCCACGCCGGCACCTTCCGCGGCAACCAACTCGCCATGGCCGCGGGCGCCGCCACCCTCGCCTTCGTACGGGAGAACGGGCTCGCCGCCCGGGCGGCCACCCTCGGCGCCCGGATGCTCGGCCAACTCCAGGGCCTCGCCGCCGAACACCCCTGCATCGGGGACGTCCGCGGCCGCGGCCTCATGATCGGCGTCGAACTCGTCGACCCGACCGCGGACACCGGCGTCGGGCCGGACGGGCGGCCGAGCGGTGCCGCGGTGCCGCCGCCCGCTCCGACGCTCGCGGTCGCGGTGCAGCGGGCGTGCCTGGAGCGCGGGCTGATCGTGGAACTCGGCGGCCGGCACTCGGCCGTCGTGCGCCTCCTGCCCCCGCTGACGATCAGCGACGAGCAGGCAGCGGCCGTCCTCGACCGCTTCGCCGACGCGCTGGCCGCGGCGGAGCGGGCGGTGCCGCGGCGCCGGTGAGCCGGGCCCGTACTCCTCGCGCACGCACCACTGTCCGGCCCCCTGCCGGCGCCTCACGAGACGCACGGCACCATCTGAAGGAACCCTGCTGGTGAACGTCACCCCCGCACTCGACGCCGCCGTCCCCGCGCCGCGCACCGCCGTGGCGCACGAAGGGCCGACGGCCCGCCGCACCGTCCCCGACGAGGTCCTCCTCGACCCGCTGGACGACCCCGACCCCCACCGCGCGGCCGACGCCGCCGGCGCCGAGAACCTGTTGCGCTGCTGGGTGCGCGAGAACGACCTGCCGCGGCCGGCCGCCACCACCCTGCGCATCCCGCTGCACGCCAGCGGCACCGCCCTCCTCGTCCCGGTCGACCACTGGTCGCCGTGCGGATGGCACAGGTTCGGCACGCCCGTGCTGGAGAGCGCGCCGCACGACGCCCCCGGACTCGACGCGGTGGCCCTCGCGGCGCTCCTGGTCCGGGAGGCCGGGGCCCCGGTGCACCGCGGCGACCTGGTCGGCCGGGTCGCCGACTCCGTACGGCACACCGCCCGCTTCCTGGCCGAGCGCCGCGCGGACCTCGACCGGGCCGACTGCTCCGACGTCCGGGACCGCCCCGAAACCTGCCACACCTTCCTCACCGCCGAGCAGTCCTTGCTCCTCGGCCACCCGCTCCACCCCACGCCCAAGAGCCGCGAAGGACTCACCGAGTTCGAGGCCCGCCGCTACTCGCCCGAGTCCCACGGTCGCTTCCCGCTGCACTGGACGGCCGTCGACCGCTCCGTCCTCGCCAGCGACTCGGCCTGGACCGAAGGCGGCCGGGTGCTGCCCGCCGAAGTGCTCGCCGCACGGCTGTTGGGCGGCGCGCCGCTGCCGGAACAGGCGGTGCCGCTCCCGCTGCACCCCTGGCAGGCCCGCGAGTTGGCGCACCGCCCGGACGTCGCGGCCCTGTACGACGCCGGGCTGCTGCACGACCTCGGCCCGCTGGGCGCCCCGTGGCACCCCACGTCGTCCGTGCGCACCGTGTACCGCCCGGACGCCCCCGCGATGCTCAAGCTCTCGCTCGGCGTGCGCATCACCAACTCCCGCCGCGAGAACCTGCGCAAGGAACTGCACCGGGGCGTCGAGGTGCACCGGCTCCTGCAACGGGGCCTCGCCGAGCAGTGGCGGGCCGTGCACCCCGGCTTCGACGTCGTGCGCGACCCGGCCTGGCTCGCCGTCGACACCGCGGCCATCGACCCGGAACACGGCGGTCCGGTCATCGGGTTCGACGTCGTCGTGCGCCACAACCCCTTCAGGGCCGCTGCCGCCGTCGACGCGGTCTGCGTCGCCGCGCTCACCGCGGCGCGCCCCGGCGGCCCCGGGGCGCGCTGTCGGCTCGCGGCCCTGGTGACCGGGCTCGCCGCCCGCGCCGGCCGGCCCCTCGCGGACGTCGCCGTCGAGTGGTTCCGCCGCTACCTCGACGAGGTCGTACGGCCCGTGCTGTGGCTGGACGCGACGGCCGGCGTCGCCCTGGAGGCGCACCAGCAGAACACCTTGGTCGTCCTCGACCCCGACGGCTGGCCCGCGGGCGGCCGCTACCGCGACAACCAGGGCTACTACTTCCGCGAGTCGCACCGGGCCGCGCTGACGGCGAGGCTGCCCGGCATCGGCCGGCTCAGCGACACCTTCGTCGCCGACGCGGTCGCCGACGAGCGCTTCGCGTACTACCTCGGCATCAACAACGTGTTCGGCCTGATCGGGGCCTTCGGCGCGTACGGGCTCGCGGACGAAGAGCGGCTGATCGCGGCCTGCCGACGCTTCCTCGCGGACGTCGCCCACCTGGGCTCGCCGCTGCCCGCGCACCTGCTCGACGCCGCCGCGCTGCGCTGCAAGGCGAACCTGCTGACCCGGCTGCACGGCCTGGACGAACTGGTGGGTCCGGTCGACACGCAGTCCGTGTACGTGACGATCGCCAACCCGCTCCACGCCTGACCGCTCTCCGCCGCCCGGCCGCCGGCGCCGGTCCGTCGTGCTCGGGCCCGATTAGAACCGCGAGAGGAGAGCGCCACCGTGCCTCCCACCGACCACCCCGCAGGAGACCGTGCGAACCGCCCCGTCGACGAGGCCGAAGACACCCTGGAGCTGCCGTTGCGGATCCAGGACGGCGTCCTCGCGCAGCAGTGGGCCCCCGAGGCGCCGGACGCCCCGGCGCACCCGGACGACGCCGCCCCCGGAGAGCTGCTGGACGACCCCGAGCGGTGGGGGCCGACCACCACCCCCCGGGGCGCGCTCCGGCTCGTGCCCGTACGCGTGGGGCGGGACGCGGCCCTCATCAGCCGCTGGATGAACGACCCCGCCGTGGCCGCCTTCTGGCACCTCGCGGGACCCGAGTCGGTCACCGCCGACCACCTGCGCGCCCAACTCGACGGCGACGGCCGGAGCGTGCCGTGCCTCGGCGTCCTCGACGACGTCCCCGTCGGATACTTCGAGCTCTACCGGGCCGACCTCGACCCCCTGGCGCGCCACTATCCCGCGCGCCCCCACGACACCGGGATCCACCTGCTCATCGGCGGCGTCGCCGACCGCGGCCGCGGCATCGGCTCCACGCTGCTGAGGGCCGTCGCCGACCTCGTGCTCGACCGCAGACCGCACTGCACGCGCGTGGTCGCGGAACCGGACCTGCGCAACGCACCGTCCGTCGCCGCGTTCCTCAGCGGCGGATTCCGCTTCGCCGCCGAGGTGGATCTTCCGGACAAACGGGTCGCCCTGATGGTCCGCGACCGCGTGCTCCGCACCGTGCTGTGAGCGGGCCCGCCGCACGGGCCGCACCGGGCGACGGGCGTCCAGCAGCACGATCGACGGGCCGGGCGGGGTGGCCGGATCGAATGGCGGGATCGAGACCCCCTGTCAGTGGTGACACGTAGGGTGGGCGACCTATGACGAAGCCATCCCTCCCCGAACTCCTCCACGCCGCCGTGACCGCCGTCGGCGGGGTGGAGCGGCCCGGCCAGGTCAGCATGGCCGAAGCCGTGGCCGAGGCCGTCGACGACGGCACGCACCTGCTGGTCCAGGCGGGCACGGGCACCGGAAAGTCCCTCGGCTATCTGGTCCCCGCGTTGGCCCACGGGGAGCGGGTCGTCATCGCCACGGCGACCCTGGCGCTCCAGCGCCAGCTCGTCGAGCGCGACCTGCCGCGCACGGTCGATTCGCTGCACCCGCTGCTGCGCCGCCGCCCCGAGTTCGCGATGCTCAAGGGCCGGTCGAACTACCTCTGTCTGCACCGGCTGCACGAGGGCGTGCCGCAGGACGAGGAGGAGGGGCTCTTCGACCCCTTCGAGGCCGCCGCACCCACCAGCAAGCTGGGGCAGGACCTGCTGCGGATGCGGGACTGGGCCGACGAGACGGAGACGGGCGACCGGGACGCGCTGACGCCGGGCGTCTCCGACCGCGCCTGGGGCCAGGTCTCCGTCTCCTCCCGGGAGTGCCTGGGGGCGAGCAAGTGCGCGTACGGCGCCGAGTGCTTCGCCGAGATGGCGCGGGAGCGGGCGAAGCTCGCCGACGTCGTCGTCACCAACCACGCGCTGCTCGCGATCGACGCCATCGAGGGCGCCCCGGTGCTGCCCCCGCACGAGGTCCTGGTC
Organism: Streptomyces sp. NPDC017979; assembly: GCF_044328175.1. Lineage (NCBI taxonomy): Bacteria > Bacillati > Actinomycetota > Actinomycetes > Kitasatosporales > Streptomycetaceae > Streptomyces > Streptomyces sp. NPDC017979. The sequence continues at coordinate 103,280 of NZ_JBIRGU010000006.1, forward strand.
ATCGACGAGGCCCATGAGCTGGTCTCCCGGGTCACCGGCGCGGCGACCGGCGAACTCACCCCCGGCCAGGTCAACCGCGCCGTGCGCCGCTCCGCCAAGCTCGTCAACGAGAAGGCCGCGGACGCCCTGCAGACCGCGGCCGAGACCTTCGAGCGCGTCATGGAGCTGGCCCTGCCGGGACGGCTGGAGGAGATCCCCGAGGACCTCGGCTACGCCCTGCTGGCGCTGCGGGACGCCGCCCGCACCGTGATCTCGGCCATCGGCGCCACCCGGGACAAGTCCGTCCAGGACGAGGACGCCGTGCGCAAGCAGGCCCTCGCCTCCGTGGAGAGCGTCCACGACGTGGCCGAGCGGATCACCCAGGGCTCGGAGTACGACGTCGTCTGGTACGAGCGCCACGACCGCTTCGGCGCTTCGCTGCGGGTCGCGCCGATGTCGGTGTCGGGGCTGCTGCGGGAGAAGCTCTTCACGGACCGCTCGGTGGTGCTGACGTCCGCCACGCTCAAGCTGGGCGGGGACTTCAACGGGGTCGGGGCTTCGCTCGGCCTGTCGCCGGAGGGCACCGAGGGCGACGACGTCCCGCAGTGGAAGGGGCTGGACGTCGGCTCCCCGTTCGACTACCCGAAGCAGGGGATCCTGTACGTGGCGCGCCATCTGGCGACCCCGGGGCGCGAGGGCTCCCGGGGGGACATGCTGGACGAGCTGGCGGAGCTGGTGGAGGCCGCCGGCGGTCGCACGCTCGGGCTGTTCTCCTCGATGCGGGCGGCGCAGGCCGCGGCCGAGGAGCTGCGCGGCCGACTGGACAACAAGATCCTGCTCCAGGGCGAGGAGACGCTGGGCGAGCTGATCAAGTCCTTCGCGGCCGACCCGGCGACGTGTCTGTTCGGCACGTTGTCGCTGTGGCAGGGGGTGGACGTGCCGGGCCCGAGCTGCCAGTTGGTGGTGATGGACCGGATCCCCTTCCCCCGGCCGGACGACCCGCTGATGAGCGCACGGCAGAAGGCGGTGGAGGAGGCCGGCGGCAACGGCTTCATGGCGGTCGCGGCGACCCACGCGGCGCTGCTGATGGCCCAGGGCGCGGGTCGGCTGGTGCGGGCGACGGGGGACCGCGGAGTCGTGGCGGTGCTGGACCCGCGGCTGGCCAACGCCCGCTACGGAAGCTATCTGCGGGCTTCCCTGCCGGACTTCTGGTACACCACGGACCGCAACCAGGCGCGGCGCTCGCTCGCGGCGATCGACGCGGCGGCGAAGGCCGGCGCTTAGAGCGCCGGGCCCGCGGCTCCGGGGGCGGACAGAACGGGGCCCCGGGACCGGCGCAGTGGATCCCGGGGCCGATTGGGGCGGCGGATGGTCACACCCGCCGCAGCACGGCGACGACCTTGCCGAGGATGGTCGCCTCGTCGCCGGGGATGGGCTGGTACGCGGCGTTGTGGGGGAGCAGCCACACGTGGCCGTTCTCCCGCTTGAAGCGCTTCACGGTGGCCTCGCCGTCCAGCATGGCCGCGACGATGTCGCCGTTCTCCGCGACGGGCTGGCGACGGACGGTGACCCAGTCGCCGTCACAGATCGCGGCCTCGATCATCGAGTCGCCGACGACCTTCAGGACGAACAGCTCGCCGTCGCCGACGAGCTGCCGCGGCAGCGGGAAGACGTCCTCGACGGACTCCTCGGCGAGGATCGGGCCACCGGCCGCGATCCGGCCGACCAGGGGCACGTACGACGCGGCGGGCTTGCCGGTGGTGTCCGTGGGCTGGGTGCTGGGCTGGTCCGAGCCGCGGACCTCGTACGCCCGGGGGCGGTGCGGGTCGCGGCGGAGGAAGCCCTTGCGCTCCAGTGCCATCAGCTGATGGGCGACGGAAGAGGTGCTGGAGAGCCCGACGGCCTGGCCGATCTCCCGCATCGACGGGGGGTATCCCCGACGTTGCACGGAGTCACGGATCACCTCGATGACGCGTCGCTGTCGATCGGTGAGCCCGGTGCTGTCCGCTCGGATGCCTGGAGGTCGGCCGGGCAGCGAGCGCGTGGGGCGGGAGGGCTCGGCCCCTTCCGGTGTCACGGTGGTCGCCGCTGCGTCGTTCATGCCGCGCACCGGGTCGAATCGGCCCTGGGAGCGGTCCTGGGCAGTGATGGTGGCACTGTCTGCGGTGGTGGTCACGTCGGCCCCTCTCGAATGGTCTCCCTGGCTGGACAACGGTAGTTGGTTTCGAAAGGTTGCGCCAAACACACGTTCGAGTGAAAAATCGAGGATCGTCTTACGTGGACATGCGTTTGGGTGTATGCGTGGCAGGCTGACCGGCGCGTCGGGCGCTTCGTGGCGCTCTTGTTGGTGCTTCGAACGCTTCGAATCGCGGCCCCCGCCGGGGCTCGTCTTCGCATCACGGGGCATCTCGGTCCATCCCGGGCGGACACCCGGTCGGCGTGCCGCGACGCGTGAACGTCTCCTCTGGTCCATCTTGGCACCCGGCGGACCGGAATCCGAGCAGTCGCGCGCGTCCCGTAGGCTCGTGCCTGCCCCACGCGCGCCGCCCGGCCCGGTGGTCATTCGCGCACCGCATTCACCGCGATGCCGCGCTGTCACCGGTCGTACGCCGAGCGCGTTCGACGGCTCCCCGTGCGACACGCGCTAGGGGGCGAAAGTGCGGGCAAACCCCAGATCTAGTGGTTGGATGGGGAGCGCAGCCCAGAAGTTGTGGTCCCCGGTGCTTCAAAGCCAAGGCCATCGCCTATGCTTGGGCTAGCTTCGAAGGGCTTCGGCAGGCATGCCGGGGCTATTCAGTCGTGCCGTGAGGGAGGGTTGGGAACATGCACTGCCCCTTCTGCAGGCACCCCGACAGCCGAGTCGTCGACAGTCGCACCACCGACGACGGGACCTCGATCCGGCGTCGTCGGCAGTGTCCCGACTGCTCCCGTCGCTTCACGACGGTGGAGACCGCGTCGCTGATGGTGATCAAGCGCAGTGGCGTCACCGAGCCCTTCAGTCGCACCAAGGTCATCTCCGGCGTCCGCAAGGCGTGCCAGGGCAGGCCGGTCACCGAGGACGCGCTCGCCAAGCTCGGCCAGCGGGTCGAGGAGGCGGTGCGCGCCACCGGAAGTGCCGAGCTGACCACCCACGACGTGGGGCTGGCCATACTCGGCCCCCTGCAGGAACTCGACCTCGTCGCGTACCTGCGGTTCGCGTCCGTCTACCGGGCGTTCGACTCACTTGAAGACTTCGAGGCGGCCATCGCGGAACTCCGCGTGCAACGGCCGCCCACCTCGGAAGGCGGGACGGGCGTGACCCACGAGGTCCCCGTGCCCGCCGCTGCCGTCGACTGAGCGACCGGACGGGACGACTCGGCCCGGCCCGCCGGACACCGGTGTGCCGCGGGGCGGCGAACAACCATCAGCCGTGCGCGCGTGGGGCGCGCGCGGCCATCACACACAAGACAGTGCCACGGGAAGATCTGGGCACTTCGGGGCGTTTTTGCCCGTATATGGGAGGCGGCATGACAGAGACGACGAGCGGTCCGGCGCGGGGGTCCCGAACCAAGGGAGCCAAGGCGACCAAGGGCCTGCGCATCGAGCGCGTCCACACCACCCCCGGCGTGCATCCGTACGACGAGGTGGTCTGGGAGCGCCGTGACGTCGTCATGACCAACTGGCGCGACGGCTCGGTCAACTTCGAGCAGCGTGGCGTCGAGTTCCCCGACTTCTGGTCGGTGAACGCGGTCAACATCGTCACCAGCAAGTACTTCCGCGGGGCCGTCGGCACGCCCCAGCGCGAGACCGGTCTCAAGCAGCTCATCGACCGGATCGTGAAGACGTACCGGAAGGCCGGCGAGGAGTACAAGTACTTCGCCTCGCCCGCCGACGCCGAGATCTTCGAGCACGAGTTGGCGTACGCCCTCCTCCACCAGATCTTCAGCTTCAACTCGCCGGTGTGGTTCAACGTCGGCACGCCCCAGCCCCAGCAGGTCTCCGCCTGCTTCATCCTCTCCGTCGACGACTCCATGGAGTCGATCCTCGACTGGTACAAGGAAGAGGGCATGATCTTCAAGGGCGGCTCGGGCGCCGGCCTGAACCTCTCCCGGATCCGTTCCTCCAAGGAACTGCTCTCCTCCGGCGGCAACGCCTCCGGTCCCGTCTCCTTCATGCGGGGCGCCGACGCCTCCGCCGGAACGATCAAGTCCGGCGGCGCCACCCGGCGCGCGGCCAAGATGGTCATCCTCGACGTCGACCACCCCGACATCGAGGGCTTCATCGAGACCAAGGTCAAGGAAGAGGAGAAGATCCGCGCCCTGCGCGACGCGGGCTTCGACATGGACCTGGGCGGCGACGACATCACGTCCGTCCAGTACCAGAACGCCAACAACTCGGTCCGGGTGAACGACGAGTTCATGAAGGCCGTGGAGGCCGGCGGCAAGTTCGGGCTGCGCGCCCGGATGACCGGCGACGTCATCGAGGAGGTCGACGCCAAGTCGCTCTTCCGCAAGATGGCCGAGGCCGCGTGGGCGTGTGCCGACCCGGGCATCCAGTACGACGACACCATCAACCACTGGCACACCTGCCCCGAGTCCGGCCGGATCAACGGCTCGAACCCGTGCAGCGAGTACATGCACCTGGACAACACGTCCTGCAACCTCGCCTCGCTGAACCTGATGAAGTTCCTCAAGGACGACGGCGAGGGCCACCAGTCCTTCGACGTCGAGCGCTTCTCCAAGGTCGTCGAGCTGGTCATCACCGCGATGGACATCTCCATCTGCTTCGCGGACTTCCCGACCCAGAAGATCGGCGAGAACACCCGCGCCTTCCGCCAGCTGGGCATCGGCTACGCCAACCTCGGCGCCCTGCTGATGGCCACCGGCCACGCCTACGACAGCGACGGCGGCCGCGCCCTCGCCGGGGCGATCACCTCGCTGATGACCGGCACCTCCTACCGCCGCTCGGCCGAGCTGGCCGCGGTCGTCGGCCCGTACGACGGCTACGCCCGCAACGCCGAGCCGCACAACCGCGTCATGCGGCAGCACTCGGACGCCAACGCCACCGCCCCCCGCATGGACGACCTGGACACGCCGATCTGGGCCGCGGCCACGGAGGCGTGGCAGGACGTGCTGCGCCTCGGTGCGAAGAACGGTTTCCGCAATGCCCAGGCGTCCGTGATCGCCCCCACCGGCACCATCGGTCTGGCGATGTCCTGCGACACCACCGGCCTGGAGCCCGACCTCGCCCTGGTCAAGTTCAAGAAGCTGGTCGGCGGCGGCTCGATGCAGATCGTCAACGGCACCGTGCCGCAGGCGCTGCGTCGGCTGGGTTACCAGCAGGAGCAGATCGAGGCGATCGTCGCCCACATCGCCGACCACGGCAACGTGATCGACGCGCCCGGCCTGAAGACCGAGCACTACGAGGTCTTCGACTGCGCCATGGGCGAGCGCTCCATCTCCGCGATGGGCCACGTCCGGATGATGGCCGCGATCCAGCCGTGGATCTCCGGCGCGCTCTCCAAGACGGTCAACATGCCGGAGTCGGCGACCGTCGAAGAGGTCGAGGAGATCTACTTCGAGGCGTGGAAGATGGGCGTCAAGGCGCTCGCCATCTACCGCGACAACTGCAAGGTCGGCCAGCCCCTCTCCGCCAAGACCAAGGAGAAGGAGACGGCGGAGATCACCGAGAAGTCCGAGGAGACCATCCGGGCCGCCGTGGAGAAGGTCGTCGAGTACCGACCGGTCCGCAAGCGCCTGCCCAAGGGTCGCCCGGGGATCACCACCTCCTTCACGGTCGGCGGCGCCGAGGGCTACATGACCGCGAACTCCTACCCGGACGACGGCCTCGGCGAGGTCTTCCTGAAGATGTCCAAGCAGGGCTCCACCCTCGCGGGCATGATGGACGCCTTCTCCATCGCCGTCTCCGTCGGCCTCCAGTACGGCGTGCCACTGGAGACGTACGTCTCCAAGTTCACCAACATGCGCTTCGAGCCGGCCGGCATGACGGACGACCCGGACGTGCGGATGGCGCAGTCGATCGTCGACTACATCTTCCGCCGCCTGGCGCTGGACTTCCTGCCCTTCGAGACCCGCTCGGCGCTCGGCATCCACTCCGCCGAGGAGCGCCAGCGCCACCTGGAGACCGGCTCCTACGAGCCGGCGATGGACGAGGCCGAGATGGACGTCGAGGGGCTGGCCCAGTCCGCCCCGCGCCGCCAGGAGACCCCCGAGATCGCCGCTCCGCAGGCGGCCGTCCCCGCGCCGAAGCAGGCCCACACCTCGGCCGAACTGGTCGAGATGCAGCTCGGCATCAGCGCGGACGCCCCGCTCTGCTTCTCCTGCGGAACGAAGATGCAGCGCGCCGGCTCCTGCTACATCTGCGAGGGCTGCGGCTCGACCAGCGGATGCAGCTGACCTGACCGGCCGCCCCTGAGGGGGCCGACCAGCCGCTGACGAAGGGGATCGACCGAGGACGGTCGGTCCCCTTCGTGCGCTGCGCTCGCCTGGTGCGTGCCGCACCGGCCCGGCACGACCTGAGCGTCGCATCTGCCCGGCGTGCTCCGCCTGCTCGCGGTGGCGGCAGCGGGTCAGGCGCCGCCCATCCGGCCGATGAACTCCTGCGGATCGGCGTCGAAGCCGCGCAGCACCTCGCCGTACGTCCAGCCGCCCGACTCCGTCCGCACGAACTCGGCTATCACCGCGGACCTGGCCGCCGGGACTCCGGTGAAGTCCTCGCTGCTGAGCTCGGTGTGGCCCTCGGAGACGGTCACCTTGGTGTTCGCCACGTCGGCGAACGCGCGCTCGCGATCGCGCTGTTGAATGACGACTCCGACCACCACCCGCCCGTACACCGGCGCCAGGCGTTCCAGCTCCAGCTTCATGACCTCGTCGGAGCCGAAGCCCTGGCCGGTGCGGCTGTCCCGGGTCAGTGTGATGGTGCCGTCGGGCGAGCGGGAGTCGAAGTGGACGACGTAGGCCGGATCGCCGGAGGGGGCGTCGCTCCGGTACGTCGCGGCGACGATGTCGAGGTCATGGGGCGGCTCCCCCATGGGACTCGGATCCCAACGCAGGGCCACCTCGACCGTGCGGACGCCCTTGTTCAGGCTGCTCACCACTGATCCCTTCCCCGTAACCAACCGTGTTTCTCCGTACGTTGACCGTATCTTCTCCGGCGGTGCGAGGCGAGGAGTCGGCGAGTGTACGCCAGTGCTCCGCATCGGTACGACCGGCCGTCGGCGGTGGACTGAACGAGGGGGATCCGGGTCGCAGCCCCGCGCCGTACGATGGCGCGGTGCTGGTCAAGTGGATTCGCTGCACCGTGACCGACCGACATGGGTTCGAACGGGGGCAGCGGAAATGGGCGGGGCTGCTGGGTGAGCCGGGATTCCGGGGGCAGGGCGGCGGGTGGAGCAGAGCGCTTCCGCACGTCGCGCACGTCTTCGCCTTCTGGGAGAGCCGGTCCTTCTACGACTCGTTCATGGCCCGCTCGCACGACCGACTGGCGTCCGGCCAGACAGGAACGTTCCGGGACGCGCAAGTCAAGCTCTTCGACCACCGGTTCGACGTGAAGACCGGCTTCGAGCCGCTGTTCACCGGCGTGGACGTGGTCCGGGTCGCGCACTGCAAGGTCCGTGCGGAGCGAGTCGAGCACTACGCCCAGATGCAGGAGAAGGTGTGGAACCCGGCGATGGCCGGATCCCCCGGCATGGTGCGCGGCCTGTTCGGCGAGGCGCCGGGGAACGAGTTCCTCGTCATGTCGATGTGGCAGTCCGAAGCCGAGCGCGGGAAGTACCGCACGGAGCGGGTGGAGCGGCTGCTGCTGCGCGCCCAGACCGAGGACGACGTCGCAGCCCTCGCCGGCGACGTCGTCCACCTCGAACCGTCCTGGACGGTCTCGGACTGACCCCTTCGCCGTGGCCGAAACGCGTCCAGGGCCTACTGTCGAGTCATGGCACGACCACGACGCATCGTCCTCGTCCGGCACGGCGAGTCGGAGGGGAACGTCGACGACACCGTGTACGAGCGGGAGCCCGACCACGCGCTCAGACTCACCCGTCGCGGGCTCGCCCAGGCCGAGGAGACCGGCGGCCGCCTGCGGGACCTGTTCGGGCAGGAGCGCGTGAGCGTCTACGTATCGCCCTATCGACGCACCCACGAGACCTACCGCGCCTTCTCCTTCGCCCCCGGGCAGGCGCGCGTGCGCGAGGAGCCCAGGCTGCGGGAGCAGGACTGGGGGAACTGGCAGGACCGTGACGACGTACGGCTCCAGAAGGCGTACCGCGACGCCTACGGACACTTCTTCTACCGCTTCGCCCAAGGCGAGTCGGGGGCGGACGTGTACGACCGCGTCGGCGCCTTCCTGGAGAGCCTGCACCGCAGCTTCGAGTCGCCGGACCATCCGCCGAACGTCCTCCTGGTCACCCACGGGCTCACCATGCGGCTCTTTTGCATGCGGTGGTTCCACTGGACCGTGGCCGAGTTCGAGTCGCTGTCCAACCCGGGCAACGGCGAGACGCGGATACTGGAGCTCGGTGACGACGGGCGCTACACCCTCGACCGGCCCTTCGCGCGCTGGCGGACGCCCGAGCCGTACGGCGTCACCGGATAGCCGGATGCCGTACGGCGTCACCGGATAGAGTGGCAGGACGATGACCGCTGACTCCACCCCCGACCAGCGATTCCAGCGGGCGCTGGCCAGCTTGCGCGGACTGTCCGTGGGAGACGCCCTGGGCTCCCAGTTCTTCGTGCCGTCCCACTATCCCCTCCTCAAGCAGCGCGCCCTGCCGACGGGCACCTGGCAGTGGACCGACGACACCGAGATGGCCTGCTCGGTCCTGGCCGTACTGTCGCAGCACGGCCGGGTCGACCAGGATGCGCTGGCGCGCTCCTTCGCCGAGCACCACGACTTCGACCGCGGCTACGGCCCCGCCGTCAACCGTATGCTCCGACTCATCAGGGAGGGCGGGGACTGGCGAGAACTCGCCGCCGCCCTCTTCAACGGCCAGGGGTCCTGGGGCAACGGTTCCGCCATGCGCATCGCCCCGCTCGGCGCCTGGTACGCGGACGACCCGGAGCAGGCCACGCACCAGGCCGAGATCTCCTCGTACACCACCCACCAGCACCGCGAGGCCGTCACGGGGGCGATGGCGGTGGCGGCGGCCGCGGCGCTCGCCGCCGCGCCCTCGGGGCCGCCGGGCCCCGAGGAACTGCTGGACGGAGTGATCGCCCTCGTGCCCCGCAGCGCGGTGGGGGCCGGTCTGCGCCGGGCGCGCGACATGCTCGACTACGGCGACGCCGGCACGGTCGCCGCGGTGCTCGGCCGCGGACGTCGGACGAGCGCCCACGACACCGTGCCCTTCGCGCTCTGGTCGGCCGCGCGCTCCCTCGACGACTTCGAGCGGGCGTTCTGGACGACGGCGCAGGTGGGCGGGGACGTGGACACGACCTGCGCCATCGTGTGCGGAGTGGTGGCCGCGGGTCAGGCGGGCCGCCCCGGCGCGCACTGGCTGGAGCGCACGGAGGAACTGCCCTCCTGGCTACCCGCGGCACCGCGCTAGCTGCCCTCCGCCGGGCGCGCGAATGTTCGGAAACTGTCACGGTCGTGAACCAGCCGCGTCGCCGTCGGCCGTGATGCCCCGGCCCGTGGCTAGCGTGTCGGGGCCCAGAGCCCGATGATCACCGGGGTGATCACGGGGCGGGTACACACAACGCTCCGGATCGCCGTCGCGCAGCCACTCCTGCCCGCGCGATCCGTCGGGGGAGGGGACCCAGTGCCCGATACACCTGCCGTGCCGCAGCCGTCCGCGCCCGAGTCTGACGGCGGAAGGCCCCCGGGGACCGCTTCGGTGCCGCGGACCCGCGCCGCCACCGAGCACACCCCGCCGGCGTCGAAGGACGGAGCGCGGCCACGACCCGCCACCGTCACCGGCGTCACCCTCGGGGCCGCGCTCGGGACCGGAGTGCTCAGCGCCCTGTTGTTGGGCCCGGGGCTGGGTACGAACCTCCTGCTCGTCGCCGCCGTCGGCACCCTCGCCGCGTACGCCGCAGCCCGCCGGGCCGGCCGCCGCTTCCGCCCCTGGACGTGCGCGTGGGCGGTGTGCGGGCTCGCGCTGCTGCTCGTACCGGCGCTCCGGGACGCAGGCTGGCCGGCCTTCTTGGCCGTCGTCGCCGCTCTGATGGCCGGATCGCTCGCCCTGCACGGCGGGCGGACGTGGCACGGGGTGTTCCTGGGAGCCGTGGGGCTGCTGGGCTCCATCGTCACCGGCCCGACCTGGGGCATCGAAGGGCTGCGGCAGCGGATGACGGCCTCGCAGGGCCGCTGGGGGCCCGCGGCGCGCTCCCTGGGCGTCGCCGCGCTCCTCCTTCTCGTGTTCGGCGCGCTCTTCTCCGCCGCCGACGCCGCCTTCGCCGACCTCTTGGGCGCTCTGGTCCCCGAGGTCCCCGTCGAGGAAGGGCCCTGGCGCTTCCTGCTCTTCCTCCTCGGCGTCGCCGGCGCGCTCGCTGCGGCGCACGTCGCTGCCGCACCCACGCACTGGGACCGGTTGGCGGTACGGCGGGGCCGCCCCCGGGGCCGCTGGGAGTGGGCGCTCCCGCTGATCGTCCTCGACCTCCTCTTCGCCGCCTTCAACGCCGTCCAGTTGACGGTGCTCTTCGGCGGCTACGACAAGGTGCTGGCCGAAACCGGACTCACCTACGCCGAGTACGCCCGCCAAGGCTTTTGGCAACTGGTGCTGGCCACCCTGCTCACCCTGGGCGTCATCGCGCTCGCCCTGCGCTGGGCCCCGCGCGCCGACGACCGCGACCGCCTCCTCGTGCGCTCCGTCCTCGGCGCGCTCTGCCTGCTCACCCTGGTCGTGGTGGCGTCCGCGCTGCGTCGGATGGACCTCTACGTCGATGCGTACGGGCTGACGCAGCTACGGCTGACCGTGGCGGCGATGGAGCTGTGGCTCGGGCTGGTGCTCGTCCTGATCACGGCGGCGGGCGTCTACGGTGCGGCCTGGCTGCCGCGCACGGTCGCGGCGAGCGCCGCGGTCGGCGTCCTCGCCTTCGGGCTGGCGTCCCCCGACGCCCTCGTCGCCGAACGGAACGCGGACCGCCACCAGCGGACCGGGAAGCTCGACGTGGAGTACCTCCAGGGGCTGTCGGCGGACGCGGTGCCCGCCCTCGACCGGCTCGCCGAGCCCCTGCGCTCCTGCGCGCTGAAGGGCATCGCCGAGGACCTGGAGGAGGACGCGGGGAAGCCGTGGTACGCCACGAGTTGGGGCGAGTCCCGGGCACGGAAGATCCTGGCGGAACGCCCCGTTCAGCCGCCGGCGAACTGCATGGGCCTGGTGAACCCCGCCTACGGGACCGACGACTTCGGCGGCCGTGATGACTTGCCGGGCCTGGAGCGGCCGGTGCCGTAGCCCCCGGGAGCTCAGCCGTCGCGGCTTGCGTCCTTCGCGGTTGCGATCGCACCTGGAAGGTCCGCCTCTGGTTGCGGTGGGCCGAACTCGGCCTTCAGGGAAGGTCATCAGCGACCTTCGAACCCTTCGGCGTACGCTGGTGCTGTGCGGGAGCGAATAGCGGAGCGGCGGAAGTCCGGGCTCGAACGACGGGCCGGTGGCGGTCCGGCGCCGGCCCGGAATCGGACGGTGCGGAACCGTGATCGGAATCCGGTTGTCTCCGGTGGGGGCGCGCGGCGTAACCTTGCTGGCGCCATGCCGTACGAACCACCCACCCACAGAGTCGAGCGCTCCATCCGGGCCACCACCGGCGCAAGGCTCGTCGCCGGGGTCGACGAGGTCGGGCGCGGCGCTTGGGCCGGCCCCGTCACCGTGTGCGCTGCCGTCACGGGACTGCGCAGGCCGCCGGCCGGACTCACCGATTCCAAGCTCCTGACCCCCAAGCGTCGGGAAGCGCTCGCCGTCGAGTTGGAGCAGTGGGTCACGGCGCACGCGCTCGGCCACGCCTCCCCGCAGGAGATCGACGACCTGGGCATGACGGCCGCGCTGCGGCTGGCCGCGTGCCGGGCGCTGGAGGCGCTGCCGCAGCGCCCGGACGCCGTCATCCTCGACGGCAAGCACGACTACCTGGGCGCGCCCTGGCGGGTCCGTACGGTCATCAAGGGCGACCAGTCGTGCGTGGCCGTCGCCGCGGCTTCGGTGATCGCCAAGGTGCACCGGGACGCGATGATGGCGGAGCTGCCCGAACAGTTCGCCGAGTTCGCGTTCGCCGCCAACGCCGGGTATCCCTCACCGGTGCACAAGGCCGCCCTCGCGGAGCGGGGGCCCACGCCGTACCACCGGCTCTCCTGGGCCTATCTGGACGCGCTGCCGCAGTGGCGGCACCTGAAGAAGGTCCGGGCCGTGCCGGAACCGTCGGAACGGGAGAGCGGGGGCCAGCTCGGCTTCGATTTCTGAACTGGCACCGCTGACAAGGAAGTCGCACATGCGTGCCCACCCGCCGACGCCGTTCGAACCGGCATTTGATAGACATCCACCCATGCCTCTCTCTCCCGAGGAGCCTCAGATTCACGAGAGTGCCCAGGGTCCCCGCGCCACTCCGGCCGCCGGCCGCACCGCGCCGACCCCTCGTCCCGTACCCGGTCCGCGTTCCACGGCGTCCCCGCGCCCGGGGAGCCCCGTCCCGGCCCGTCCCGCGCCGCCCGTGCGCGCCCACGCCGGACAGCAGGCGTCACCCGCTGCCCCGGTGAAGAATCGTTCCCAGCCGCAGATTCAGCTGATTCCGGCGCCCGACGGCGGTGCGCTGGACGCGGCCGACGAGGCGGTCGACCTGTTGCTCGACTCCGGTCGGGCGCCCGGCGACGTCCTGGTGCTGACCACCGGGGAGCAGCACCCGTGGGCGGCCCACGAGCTGTCCTTCGGCGAAGCCGGCTACTGGTCGCAGCACGACGCGGGGGACGACGTCTTCTACGCGTCCGCCGACGCGCTCGGCCGGGCCGCGACCCGAGCCGTGATCGTCGTGGCCGTCAACGGCGGGAGCGACGACCACGCGGCCCGCGTGCTGCCCGCCGCCCTGGAGAAGGCGGGCGCCCTGCTGATCGTGTGCGGTGATTCCCAGCGGATCAACAGCGCGCTCGGCGCGGGCGTCTGAGGGCTACGGCCCCTTCGACGTCGTACGACAGCCGGAGCCGTCCGGGCCGGTACGGGGAACGTGACCACACGGTCCCCGTACCGGCCCGTCCAGTCGTGCGCGCGCATCGCGTGCCTTCAGCGGCGGGCCGCAGTGCGCCGCAGCGCTTCCGGCGCCCCGCTGGCGGTGCGCACCTCCAGCGGCTCGCCCGCCAGCGAACTGGCGAGGTCGCTCGGCGTCGAGGTGGAGCTGGGCCGTCGCCCGCCCCGCCCTTCGCCGAACACCTGCCAGCCGCCGCGGGTGAGGGTGATGTACGCGCCGCAGCGCAGCCCGTGCAGGGTGCAGGCGTCCCGCAGGCCCCACATCCAGGCGCCGTCCTCCTCGGTCCACCGCTCGTCGCCCTCGCGGCAGTAGAGCAGCACGGCCGTGCGCACCGGCGTGCGTCGGCGCAGATCGTGCGGGATCACCCGGCGGAGGTGGGCGAGCAGCGCGTTCCGGAACTCCCAGCCGTCCACGGGGGCGGAGCGGCGGGCGAACGACGCGCTGGCGGCGAGACGTTCCTCCGGATCGAGCACGGCCACCACGGCCGTCGTCGGCGTCGGTCGGTGGCGGGCGTGCAGCCCGCTCACCACCTCGCGCGGATTGCGCAGCAGCGGTATCCCGGCCGCCGCCCACTCGGAGGGTTCCAGCATCCTGGCGAGGCGGTTGGCGGAGTTGGTCATCGAAGTGGCTGCGGACGAAGCGAATCCGAAGGTCACGTTCCTCCCTTCGCATACGCGCCCACAGAGCGGGCAGGGTGGGATGGAGTGAGGACGCACCGCGGCACGGCCCTATCGGACCACGAAGGGACCGTGCGGGGAGCGCTTCCAATTCTTCCTGGCTCGTCCGGATGCGGCAACGAGCAATTCGAACGCGCTGGTAGGAATGGCCGGGTATGCCGGTGATATCCCCACCCTCAGCCTTCCCTCTGTTCCCTACCGTGCCCAGACCGTCCGCTCTTGAACCAATGGACCAGCGGAAACGGCCCGTCGCGGCGGGCAGCAGTCGACGTCGGACGAGGCGTGTCCGCAGGTCGAACGCGGGGGAGAACAGCCGCGGGGCACCGGGCGTGGCCGTCACGCTGAGTGAATTGGCCGATCGGCCCCGCCCTCCGGTTGCATGGGGGCATGGACGATCTGGAGCTCCGCACCGAAGCCGACGCCATCCTCGCCGAGCTGGTCGGCGACCCGGGGGGTGCGGCGCGGCTGCGCGAAGACCAGTGGCAGGCGGTCGCGGCCCTGGTGCGGGAGCGGCGGCGGGCCCTGGTGGTGCAGCGCACCGGCTGGGGCAAGTCGGCGGTGTACTTCGTCGCGACCGCCCTGTTGCGGCGGCGCGGCGCCGGCCCGACCGTGATCGTCTCGCCGCTGCTGGCGCTGATGCGCAACCAGGTCGAGTCGGCGGCGCGGGCCGGGATCGCGGCGCGCACGATCAACTCGGCCAACCCGGAGGAGTGGGACACGATCTACGACGAGGTGGAGCGCGGCGAGACCGACGTCCTCCTCGTCAGTCCGGAGCGGCTGAACTCGGTGGACTTCCGGGAGAACGTGCTGCCGCGGCTGGCGGCCACGACGGGCCTGCTGGTGGTGGACGAGGCGCACTGCATCTCGGACTGGGGGCACGACTTCCGCCCCGACTACCGCCGGCTGCGGGCGCTGCTCGCCGAGCTCGCGCCCGGGGTGCCCGTGCTGGCCACCACCGCGACCGCCAACGCGCGGGTCACCGCCGACGTGGCGGAGCAGCTGGGCACCGGCGGTGGTGAGGCCCTGGTGCTGCGCGGCCCGCTGGAGCGGGAGAGCCTGCGCCTGGGCGTGGTCGAGCTGCCGGACGCGGCGCACCGCCTGGCCTGGCTCGCCGAGCACCTGGGCGAGCTGTCGGGCTCCGGGATCATCTACACGCTGACGGTGGCCGCCGCCGAGGAGACCACCGCCTTCCTGCGGCAGTGCGGCTTCCCGGTCTCCTCCTACACGGGTCGCACGGAGAACGCCGACCGCTTGCAGGCCGAGTCCGACCTCCTGGAGAACCGGGTCAAGGCGCTGGTGGCGACTTCGGCGCTGGGGATGGGCTTCGACAAGCCGGACCTGGGGTTCGTGGTGCACCTCGGTTCGCCGTCCTCCCCGATCGCGTACTACCAGCAGGTGGGGCGCGCGGGCCGCGGGGTGGCGCACGCGGACGTGCTGCTGCTGCCGGGCAAGGAGGACGAGGCGATCTGGCGCTACTTCGCCGACAGCGCCTTCCCGCCGGAGGCACAGGTCCGCCAGACCCTGACCGCCCTCGCGGAAGCGGGCCGCGCGCTGTCCGTACCGGCCCTGGAGGCGGCGGTCGACCTGCGGCGGAACCGGCTGGAGACCATGCTCAAGGTGCTCGACGTGGAGGGCGCCGTACGGCGGGTGAAGGGCGGCTGGGAGAGCACGGGGCAGCCCTGGTCGTACGACACCGAGCGGTACGCCTGGGTGGCCCGCCAACGGGCGGCCGAGCAGCGGGCGATGCGCGAGTACGTGAGCACGTCCGGGTGCCGGATGGAGTTCCTGCGCCGGCAACTCGACGACGAGAGGGCGCGCCCGTGCGGCCGGTGCGACTCCTGCGCCGGCGTGTGGATCGGCTCCACCGTCTCCACCGAGGCCCTCACGGGCGCCACCAAGGAGCTGGACCGCCCGGGCGTGGAGGTGGAGCCGCGCCGGATGTGGCCGACCGGCATGCCCTCCATCGGCGTCGACCTCAAGGGCCGCATCCCGGCCGGCGAGCAGTGCGCCACCGGGCGTGCGCTGGGCCGGCTCTCCGACATCGGCTGGGGCAACCGGCTGCGTCCCCTGCTGGCGGCGGACGCCCCCGACGGCCCCGTCCCCGACGACGTCCTGCGGGCCGCCGTGGCCGTCCTCGCCGACTGGGCGCGCTCGCCCGGCGGTTGGGCGCCGAACGTCCCCGACGCCACCGCACGGCCGGTGGGCGTCGTCGCAGTGCCCTCCCTGACCCGCCCCGTCCTCGTCGACACGCTCGCCCGGGGCGTCGCGGACGTGGGTCGCCTGCCCTTCCTGGGCACCCTGGCGTACACCGACGTCGACGGCGCGCACGCGGCGCGGCGCAGCAACTCGGCGAAGCGCCTCAAGGGGCTGTCCGCGGCGTTCGCCGTCCCCGACGACCTGGCGGCGGCGCTGACCGGAGCACCTGGTCCGATCCTGCTCGTGGACGACTACACGGAGTCGGGGTGGACGCTCGCGGTCGCGGCCCGCCTCCTCCGTCGGGCGGGTGGTGAACGAGTCCTTCCGCTGGTGCTCGCAGCGACGGGCTGAGCCGCCCGGGGCAGGCGGCTGTCGGAACGTCAGCAGCGCAGGGGCGGGATGCGCGCTGCCGACTTCCTCCATGTAACCCGATGCCGCGGACGAGGTGCCAGCGACGCCGTGAGCCTGTGGATAACGTTATCCACAGGGGTCGCGGACCGGGGGGTGTTCGCGGGACCGTCGTGCCATGAGCAAGCACGACGATGCCTTCGACGGCACACCGACCGCGCGTACCGCGCACACGTCCCATCCGACGCACCGCACTGATCCAGGCGCCCGCGCTGACGCCCCCGCGGGCGCCGGCTCCCTTCCCGACCCTGGCTCCGGCCCTGCTCTCAATCCCGCTCACGGGCCTGCTCCCAGTCACAGCCGCAGTCCCGCCGTCGGCCCCGCTTCCGCGCGTGCCACGGACGCCGTCGTCGGTTCGATCGACGACGAGCAGATCACCCTGCGCGGCCCGGCCGAACTCGCCGACGCCCTTCCGTACCTGCTGGGCTATCACCCGACGGACTCCGTCGTCCTCGTGGCGCTGCACGGCAGCCGCGGCCGTTTCGGCGGACGCGTGAAAGTCGGCATTCCGCGCTCTCCCAGCGAGTGGGACTCGGTGTCCCGACAGCTCGCCGAGTGCCTGATCGAAGGGAGCACGAGCCGTAGCGCCCGCCCCGACGGGATCGTCCTCTTCCTGTGCCAGGACCCGGCCGACGGCGCGGCGGGACGGTCGGTCGTGGAGCGGCTGCGGCCCTTGGCCCAACTGCTGCGCACCGCCTGCGGCGCACTCGACGTGCCCGTGTACGAGGCGCTGTGCATCGCGGACGGCCGCTTCTGGTCCTACTGCTGCCCCGACGAGCGGTGTTGCCCGCCGGACGGCACGCCCCTGGTCCCGGCCGGCACCTCGGTCATGGCCGCCGCGGCCGCCTGCGCCGGGCTGCACGTGCGGGGGTCGCAGCGCGAGCTGGAAGCCAGGTTCGAGCCCGTGCCGTCCCCCGAGGCCGACGTCCAGCGCCAGGCGTTGGACCTGGCGGGCTTCGACCTCGTGAGCCGCATCCTGGGCCGCGGCGTCGAGCGTCGGCAGGTAGCCGACGAGACGATCGCGCTGGCCCGGGAGCTGATGGACCGTCTCGCCCGCGCTGACGCGCCGCCCCTGCCCGGACGGGACGTCGCTGACGACCGGCTGATCACCCACGCCGAAGCCGCCACGATGATCTTCGGCCTCCAGGACCGCGAGACGAGGGACCGGGCCGCGGCGTGGATGGAGGGTGCGGACGCCGAGCCCGCCCTCAGGCTGTGGCGGGTCCTGGCGCGCCGCTGCGTCCGCCCCTACGGCGAGCACGCCGCCGCGCCCCTCACCCTCGCCGGCTTGGTGTCCTGGTCGACCGGTGACGAGCCGGCGGCGCGGATCGCCCTCGGTCTGGCGCTGCGCAAGGACCCCGACTACGTCTTCGCCCGCCTGCTGCACGAGGCGTGCAACCAGAACCTGGATCCGGAGCTGGTCCGCAGCTTCCTGCGCGACGGCCGGGCGCCGGGGCCGCACCCCGAGGCGGCCCCGGCGCCCGCGATTCCGGTGGACGGTGGCCGGCCGCCCCGTCCCGCCGCCCGACCGCCGGCAGCCCGACCGTCTGCCGGGCGGCCCCGGGGGCGCACGTCGCCGATGGCCGGACCCCGCGGAAGGAGCGGGGCCGCCCGTCGAGCCCAGGGGAAGGAGGAAGCGGCTGAGCTGGACTGACAGGAGGCGCCCGGAGGGCAGCGGGGCCGTGGTGGCGAGGGGGAAGAAAGAGCCCGCAGCTACTAGCGAAAGGAGTGTTTATCGTCAGGCAGACGACTATGATCACGGTCATGTCTCCCTACGACCCGTCGGCCTTTCCTCCCTTTGCTGTCACCGTCGACCTGGTCGTGCTCACCGTGCGCCGGCACGCGCTGTGCACGCTGGTCGTACGCCGTGGGGAGCCGCCGTTCCAGGGGCGGTGGGCGCTGCCCGGCGGGTTCGTGCGGGGGGACGAGGACCTGGCCGCCGCTGCGGCGCGCGAGTTGACCGAGGAGACCGGGCTGTGCGCCCACGACCCGGCTTCCTCGACCCCGGACGGGGGCGCCCATCTGGAACAGCTCGCGACCTACGGCGATCCGAAGCGCGACCCCCGGATGCGGGTCGTCAGCGTGGCCCACCTGGTGCTGGCGCCCGATCTGCCCGCGCCCCGGGCCGGTGGCGACGCCAACAGTGCGCGCTGGGCACCCGTTGCGGATCTGCTGGGTCAGGACGGTGGGTTCGGCCGGGAGGACGAGTCGTCCGGCGCCGCGGTCTCCCTCGCCTTCGACCACGCGCGGATCCTGGCGGACGGGGTGGAGCGGGCCCGTTCCAAGATTGAGTACTCCTCCCTGGCCACTGCCTTCTGCCCGCCCGAGTTCACCGTCGGCGAGTTGCGGCGGGTGTACGAGGCGGTGTGGGGCGTGGCGCTCGACCCCCGGAACTTCCATCGGAAGGTGACGGGCACGCCCGGGTTCCTGGTGCCCGCCGGCGGTACGACCACCCGTCAGGGGGGCCGTCCGGCACAGCTCTTCCGGGCCGGCGGCGCCACCTTGCTCAACCCTCCGATGCTCCGCCCCGACGTCTGAGCACCTGAAGGACCACGGTCCTCGGCGCCCTGCTCCCGAGCGCCCATGCTCCCGGCGTCCGCGGTCCTGAACGGCCGAGGTCCCGGCGTCCATGGTCCTGACGGCTGACGGCTCCTGCGCGGGGGAGCGGGGCGACGGGAACGCGCGTTGGGCGCAGGCTGCGCAGAATGTCTGAAATGTCGAGTTATCGTGCTGGTGCCGCACGCGCCGCGCGCGGCGTCCCTGCGCTCCCGCGAGAGTAACGATGCTCCAGGCCATCGGATTGACCAGCGCCCCTCGGGGGGACCGCCCGCCCGCCGTCGACGACCTCACCTTCGGCGCCGACTCCGGCGGGGTCACTGCCCTCCTCGGCGGCCCCGAGGCGGGCAAGACGACCGCGCTGCGCCTCATGCTGGACCTGGAGCCCGGGCAGGGGGTCACGTACTTCAGCGGCAGCCGGCTCCACCAGCTCGCCCACCCGGCGCGCGAGGTGGGCGCGTTGCTCGGCGACGTCCCGGGGCACCCCGCGCGGACGGCCCGTGGGCAGCTGCGGATGCTGTGCGCGGCGGCCGGCGCGCCCCTGGCCCGCGCGGACGAACTGCTGGAGGTCGTCGGGCTCGCGGGAGCGAAGGACGAACGGCTCGGCGCGCTGCCGCTCGGCATGGACCGACGGCTCGGGCTCGCCGCCACCCTCATCGGCGACCCGCAGACGCTGCTGCTCGACGAGCCGGCCAAGGGGCTCTCCCCGCGGGAGCAGGGCTGGCTGTACGGGATGCTGCGCCGGCACGCCGAGCGCGGCGGAACGGTCCTGTGCACCGTCGCCGACGCCAAGGAGGCCGTCCGGTTCGCCGACCGCGTCGTCGCCATCGACGCCGGGCGCCTCGTCGCCGACCAGGACGCCGTCGAGTTCGGTCGCACCCGGCTGCGGTCCCGCGTCGCCGTGCGCACCCCGCACGCCGTCCGCCTCGCCGACGTCGTCCACCGCGAGGCCCGTGCTGCCCGGCGCTCGGTGGAGGTGGTGACCGAGCCCGGCGGGGCGCTTTCGATCTACGGCAGCAGCTGCGCCGAGGTCGGCGAGGCGGCGTACCGCCACGGCGTCCTCGTGCACCGGCTCGCCGAAGAGACCCGCGACGCGGGCTGTGCCCCGGACGGCGAGCGGCCCTCGCCGCAGCAGGACGAGCCGACGCCCGCCGCCCCGGTCCGCAAGAAGCGCCCCGGGGTCGACGGCATCAGCACCGCCCTGCCCGTGCCCCGCCCGATGACCGCCCCCGCGCGCCCCCTGCGCTACGAACTGCACCGCCTCCTCGGCGTGCGCACGGCCGCCCTGGTGGTCGGCGCCGTGCTGCTCGTCTCGGTCGCCCTCAGCCTGATGCTCGCCCGCTCCCAGCACACACCGCTGCAAGACGCCGTGGCAGCCTGGCCCGACGTCCTGCCGCTGCCGCCGGCCGCCCTCGCCGCGGGCCTGATCGGTGCGCTCGCCTTCGGCGACGAGTACCGCTACCCCGCGCTCGCCGCCGCGCGCGGCACCGTGCCCCGCCGCGTCGGCCTGCTGCTCGCCAAGCTCGCCGTCACCGCCGTCGCCGCGCTGCTGACCGCCCTGCTCGTCGCCGTCGCCGACCTCCAGGCCCTGCGCCTCCTCTACGGTCCCGACGCCACCGCCCTGCCGGGGAACTGGCCGGCGCTGGCCGCCGCCTGGGGCGGGCTCGCGGTCGGCTGCGCCTGGGCCGGGCTCCTCGCCGCGGGCACGTTCCGGGCGACCGCCGCTGGCGTGGCGGCCGTCCTCGCCGTACCGGTCGCCGTCGCCCCCCTCGTGCAGAAGGCGCTGAGCACCCCCTCGGTGCGCTCCGTCGCCGGG
This sequence comes from Streptomyces sp. NPDC017979, assembly GCF_044328175.1. NCBI lineage: Bacteria > Bacillati > Actinomycetota > Actinomycetes > Kitasatosporales > Streptomycetaceae > Streptomyces > Streptomyces sp. NPDC017979. The sequence continues at coordinate 124,069 of NZ_JBIRGU010000006.1, forward strand.
CTGCCCGACCGGCTGCGGGACCTCGCCTGGGGGCAACTGCCCCACCAGGCCGACATCTGGCTGATGGCGGGCGCCCGGCTGCTGACCCGCCCCGTCGGCGTGGCGCTGGCCCTCTCCGTGGCGGCGCTGGTCTGCGCGTACGCCTTCACCGGGTTGCGCCGCAGGGTGCGCTGGTGACCGGTGGAGCGGGCCGTTGGAACACCCGCCGGCCGGTCCGTTCCAGCGCGCCCACCGGTCACACCCTCCGATGGTCGGATCAACCGACGCTCGACTTCTCGGTGAAATGACCGCTTCTATCCGATAAGTCGTCAATTGTGGGGGAAGCGCCGATCACCCTTTCGTGTGCTTTTCACCAAAGACCTCAAGGCGCGTGGAGGGCACGCCGACAAAGGATGCGTGAGCACCCTTGCCCAGACCATGATGACCGCCCGTCCCGCCGAGTCCGGCCTCGCCGGCCCGGGTGAAGTCGACCGATACCCATACCCGGACTCCCACGCCGCCGAACGCGTCTCGCCGCCCGTCTGGGACGGCTCCGAGGCGGAGTTGGGTCGCGCCGGACGTCGAGCCGCAGGTAGCCGGGGCCGTGGACTGCACGGCCAACTCGTCCAGCAGCTGGGCCAGATGATCGTCTCGGGGGACCTGGGCGCCGACCGCCCGCTGGTCCCCGAGGAGATCGGGCAGCGCTTCGAGGTCTCCCGCACCGTCGTGCGCGAGTCCCTGCGCGTCCTGGAGGCCAAGGGCCTGGTCAGCGCCCGGCCGAACGTAGGCACCCGGGTCCGCCCGGTCAGCGACTGGAACCTCCTCGACCCCGACATCATCGAGTGGCGCGCCTTCGGGCCGCAGCGCGACGACCAGCGCCGTGAGCTGTGCGAGCTGCGCTGGACCATCGAGCCCCTGGCCGCCCGGCTCGCCGCGGGCCACGGCCGCGAGGACGTCCAGCAGCGCCTCGCCGACATGGTCGAGATCATGGGCCACGCCCTCGCCCAGGGCGACGGGATCACCTTCTCCCGCGCCGACAACGAGTTCCACACCCTGCTGATCCAGCTCGCGGGCAACCGCATGCTGGAGCACCTCTCCGGCATCGTCTCCGCCGCCCTCCAGGTCTCCGGCGGCCCCGTCACCGGCTGTGACCGGCCGAACGAGGTGGCCCTGACCCACCACGCCCGCATCGTCGAGGCCCTCGCGGCCGGCGACGCCTCGGCCGCCGAATCCGCGATGCGCCAACTGCTCACCGTCCACCCCGAGGTGGAGCGAGTGGTTCCCGCGCCGCGCGAGCACTGAACGCCGGGCCGTGGCGCCGGGCGTACGGGGCGTGCGCACACCGTGTCCGCACCCCGCGCATGCCGCCGGATCCCAGGGGTCCGGCGGCATGGTTGCGCGGCGCACCGGCGCGGCACACTTGCAGGAGGAACATCCGGTACATCCGGTTTCGCGGCACTTGTCGTGTGACTCGGGCCACGCGGATTGTGCGTAACGCTCCGGGAAGCACCGCGATGACCTAAGAGGTGACAGCCGAGGAGGGAATACAGCCGCCGCTCGTGGCGCTGTGGAGTTCCGAGGTTGGTTCCGCCCGCGCCACCGGTACATCCGCAGCCCGGTGGTCGTCGGCTCCGGCCCGATCATGGGCTGAGCCGGAAGCCGTTCTCAATCGTTCCGAGAGGTTGTTCGTGTCGGCCAGCACATCCCGTACGCTCCCGCCGGAGATCGCCGAGTCCGAGTCTGTGATGGCGCTCATCGAGCGGGGAAAGGCTGATGGGCAGATCGCCGGCGATGACGTGCGTCGGGCCTTCGAGGCTGACCAGATTCCGCCAACCCAGTGGAAGAACGTTCTCCGCAGCCTCAACCAGATTCTTGAGGAAGAGGGTGTGACGCTGATGGTCAGTGCCGCAGAGTCGCCCAAACGCTCCCGCAAGAGCGTTGCTGCGAAGAGCCCGGCGAAGCGCACCGCCACCAAGACCGTCGCGGCCAAGACGACGCGGGCGAAGACCGTCGCCGCCACCGCCGCGCCGACGGCGGAGACCGTCGACGTGCAGGCCGGCGACGAGTCCGGGGTGAGCCCCGCCAAGAAGGCCGCGGCCAAGAAGACGGCTGCGAAGAAGACGGCGGCCAAGAAGACCGCCACGAAGAAGACCGCGGCCAAGAAGGCCACGGCCAAGAAGGACTCCGACGAGCCCGTCGACACCGACGAGCTGATGGACGACGTCCAGCCCGGCAAGGGCGACGAGGAAGAGGCCGAGGGCGAGAGCAAGGGCTTCGTCCTCTCCGACGAGGACGAGGACGACGCTCCCGCGCAGCAGGTCGCGGTCGCCGGCGCCACCGCCGACCCCGTCAAGGACTACCTCAAGCAGATCGGCAAGGTCCCCCTGCTCAACGCCGAGCAGGAGGTGGAGCTGGCCAAGCGCATCGAGGCGGGCCTCTTCGCCGAGGACAAGTTGGCGAACGCCGACAAGCTGGCCCCCAAGCTCAAGCGCGAGCTGGAGATCATCGCCGAGGACGGCCGGCGCGCCAAGAACCACCTGCTGGAGGCCAACCTCCGGCTCGTGGTCTCCCTGGCCAAGCGCTACACCGGTCGCGGCATGCTCTTCCTGGACCTGATCCAGGAGGGCAACCTGGGTCTGATCCGCGCCGTCGAGAAGTTCGACTACACCAAGGGCTACAAGTTCTCCACGTACGCCACCTGGTGGATCCGGCAGGCGATCACCCGCGCCATGGCCGACCAGGCCCGCACCATCCGCATCCCGGTGCACATGGTCGAGGTCATCAACAAGCTCGCGCGCGTGCAGCGCCAGATGCTCCAGGACCTGGGCCGCGAGCCCACCCCGGAGGAGCTGGCCAAGGAGCTCGACATGACCCCGGAGAAGGTCATCGAGGTCCAGAAGTACGGCCGTGAGCCGATCTCCCTGCACACCCCGCTGGGCGAGGACGGCGACAGCGAGTTCGGCGATCTGATCGAGGACTCCGAGGCCGTGGTCCCGGCCGACGCGGTGAGCTTCACGCTCCTCCAGGAGCAGCTGCACTCGGTGCTGGACACGCTCTCCGAGCGCGAGGCCGGCGTGGTCTCCATGCGCTTCGGCCTGACCGACGGTCAGCCGAAGACGCTGGACGAGATCGGCAAGGTCTACGGGGTGACGCGTGAGCGCATCCGGCAGATCGAGTCGAAGACGATGTCGAAGCTGCGCCACCCGTCGCGGTCCCAGGTCCTGCGCGACTACCTCGACTGATACGAGCGACCGCGCGAACGACGCGCGCGTGCCGAAGGCCGGACTCCGCAAGGGGTCCGGCCTTCGGCGTACCGTCGCGTCCACCGGGGTGCGTACGGCTGGCACAGGTGTGCGTCAGCTCGGTGCGGTGCGAGGGTGCGCGCGGCGGGGTACTGACTGACGCTGAGTGGTGAAGTCGTCCACGCAGAGTCAGGAGATCGCATGCGCCCTTCCCTTGTCCGAGCCCTGACGGGAGTGCTCGCCCTGGTCGCCACCGGAGCCGTGGCGCCACTGGCCTCGTCCGCGCCGGCCGCGGCCGACAGCATCGTCGTGGGCGGCTTCCCGGTCCAGGTCTCCGATACGCCGTGGGTCGTCGCCCTCGCGAGCCGTGACCGGTTCGGCGGAACGCGGGCGGGCCAGTTCTGCGGCGGGGTGGTGATCGCTCCGAGCAAGGTCATGACGGCCGCGCACTGTCTGAGCCGCAACGTGCTCGGCGGGCCGGTCAGCGGGGTGAAGGACCTGCGGGTGATCGTGGGGCGCACCGAACTCGCCTCCTCGGACGGGAAGGAGGTCGCCGTGAGCAGCCACTGGATCACGCCGCAGTACGACCCCGGGACGAACAGCTCGGACCTGGCACTGCTGACCCTGGCGGAGGAGCTGCCCGCGTCCAGGGTGCTCCCGATCGCGCCGGCGGGCGATGCCGCCTACCAGCCGGGGACGCCGGCGAAGGTGTACGGCTGGGGCGACACGGAGGGCGACGGCAGCTATGCGTCGGCGCTGCGGGCGGCGGAGGTCGGCGTCCTGGAGGACCGCACCTGCGAGCGGGCCTATCCAGGGGGCCTGAACGGGCGCTACGAGGCCGACACGATGCTCTGTGCCGGAACGTCCGAGGGCGGCCGCGACGCCTGTCAGGGGGACAGCGGCGGGCCCCTGGTGGCCCGGGGGAAGCTGATCGGGCTGGTGTCGTGGGGGAGCGGCTGCGGAAGGGCGGACAGTCCCGGCGTCTACACCCGGGTCTCGTCCGTACCGCTGCCCTGACCCGCCAGGGCGCCACTGTGGGGCGCTGAGGGGGCGCGGGCCGCCGTGGGGAGCGCCGGGGCCGCCAGGGGCCCGTACGGCGGGATTGCGGGAGCGGGATACGAGAGCGGGCGGTCACCCTTGAGGATCAAGGGTGACCGCCCGTCGGTCAGTCCGGGACCGACCTTGGCTCGTCGTGGATGCGAGGTGTCAGTGATCCTCATCTCCGACGCGGGCCGGGACGGCCGTGAGTCGGTCGGTCTCATCCTGTATTTCCGCGGCGATCTTCTTGAGTTCCGGCTCGAACTTGCGTCCGTGGTGGGCGCAGAAGAGCAGTTCACCGCCGCTGGTCAGGACGACGCGCAGGTATGCCTGGGCGCCGCAGCGGTCACAGCGGTCAGCGGCCGTCAGCGGGCTCGCGGGTGTCAGAACAGTAGTCACGTCGCCTCTTCTCTAGCTCGACGAGCTGTCGTACCAGGGTCAACATCCAACCAGCCCGAAAACGTTCCCGCTCGGGGCTTTTCCTCGAAAACTTCCTCCCGAGGTGGCTGTCTGCTACCAGGTGGCGGCGAATGAGCCGTATTGCAGGGCTTTACGGGTTTCGCGTTGCTTGGCTTGTCTCTGGCTGGGGTGGCCCTCGCCGGCTGGCTTGCCGGTTGTTCAAGAGGACGTGCCCGGAGCCTAAATGGTTCATGCCTGGAAGGGAACGTGATGTTCGCGTCACCCCATCGGGGCATCGAACGTCCGTGCGACCCTGGACTACGATGAAGAATCACGAGGGTGGCGTTACATCGGCTCTATCAGGGGTCGGTACCCTCTGAGCCGGCGACCGACGCCGGGGCTCTACCCCACTGGGCCACATTTGAAATTCAGCGAGGAGCGAACCGCGTGACCGCCGAAACGTCCGGGCCGTCCACAGCTTTGCTGACTGCGGAGCGTGACGGCTCCAACTACACAGCGCGGCACCTCCTCGTCCTGGAGGGACTCGAAGCGGTCCGCAAGCGCCCCGGCATGTACATCGGCTCCACCGACAGCCGCGGTCTGATGCACTGCCTCTGGGAGATCATCGACAACTCGGTCGACGAGGCACTCGGGGGCTACTGCGACCGCATCGAGGTGATCCTCCACGAGGACGGCTCGGTCGAGGTCCAGGACAACGGCCGCGGCATCCCGGTCGACGTGGAGCCCAAGACCGGGCTGTCCGGCGTCGAGGTCGTGATGACCAAGCTGCACGCCGGCGGCAAGTTCGGCGGCGGCGCGTACGCGGCCTCCGGCGGCCTCCACGGCGTCGGCGCCTCCGTGGTGAACGCCCTCTCGGCCCGGCTGGACGTCGAGGTCGACCTGGGCGGCGCCACGCACTCCATCAGCTTCCGCCGCGGCGTCCCCGGCGTCTTCACCGAGCAGGGCCCCGAATCCCCCTTCGACCCCCAGAACGGCATGCGCAAGGGCAAGCGGGTCCCCAAGACCCGCACCGGCACCCGCACGCGCTACTGGGCCGACCGCCAGATCTTCCTGAAGGACGCCAAGCTCTCCCTGGAGACGCTGCACCAGCGCGCCCGCCAGACCGCCTTCCTCGTGCCCGGCCTGACCATCGTGGTCCGCGACGAGCGGGACCTGGAGGGCGAGGGCAAGGGCCAGGAGATCTTCCGCTTCGACGGCGGCATCAGCGAGTTCTGCGAGTACCTGGCCCAGGACCGGGCCGTCTGCGACGTGCTGCGGCTGACCGGCCAGGGGACCTTCAAGGAGACCGTGCCCGTCCTGGACGACCAGGGCCACATGACCCCCACCGAGGTCACCCGCGAGCTCGGCGTCGACGTGGCCCTGCGCTGGGGCACCGGCTACGACACCACCGTCAAGTCCTTCGTGAACATCATCGCCACCCCCAAGGGCGGCACGCACGTCTCCGGCTTCGAGCGCGCCGTGACCAAGACGGTGAACGAGGTCCTGCGCGCCGCCAAGCTGCTGCGCGTGGCCGAGGACGACGTCGTCAAGGACGACGCCCTGGAGGGGCTGACCGCGGTCGTCACCGTCCGGCTGGCGGAGCCGCAGTTCGAGGGGCAGACCAAGGAGGTCCTCGGGACGTCCGCGGCGAACCGGATCGTGGCGAACGTGGTCGCCAAGGAGCTCAAGGCGTTCCTGACGTCCACCAAGCGGGACGCCAAGGCGCAGGCGCGCGCGGTGCTGGAGAAGGCCGTCGCCGCCGCCCGCACCCGGATCGCCGCGCGTCAGCACAAGGAGGCCCAGCGCCGCAAGACGGCCCTGGAGTCCTCGACGCTGCCCGCCAAGCTCGCGGACTGCCGCAGTGACGACGTGGAGCGCAGCGAGCTCTTCATCGTCGAGGGGGACTCCGCGCTGGGCACCGCCAAGCTCGCCCGGAACAGCGAGTTCCAGGCGCTGTTGCCCATCCGGGGCAAGATCCTCAACGTTCAGAAGTCGTCGGTCTCCGACATGCTGAAGAACGCCGAGTGCGGGGCGATCATCCAGGTCATAGGGGCCGGCTCCGGGCGCACGTTCGACATCGACGCCGCTCGCTACGGCAAGATCGTCCTGCTGGTGGACGCCGACGTCGACGGCGCCCACATCCGCTGCCTGCTGCTCACGCTCTTCCAGCGCTACATGCGGCCCATGGTGGAGGCCGGCCGGGTCTTCGCGGCGGTGCCGCCGCTGCACCGGATCGAGCTGGTCCAGCCCAAGAAGGGCCAGGACAAGTACGTCTACACGTACTCCGACAACGAACTGCGTCAGACCCTGCTGGAGTTCCAGCGCAAGGGCGTCCGCTTCAAGGACAGCATCCAGCGCTACAAGGGCCTCGGCGAGATGGACGCCGACCAGCTCGCGGAGACGACCATGGACCCGCGCCACCGCACGCTGCGTCGGATCAACATCGGCGACCTGGACTCCGCCGAGCAGATCTTCGACCTGCTGATGGGCAACGAGGTCGCGCCCCGCAAGGAGTTCATCACCAGCTCCGCGGCCACGCTGGACCGCTCGCGCATCGACGCCTGACCCGTACTGCCGGACGCCTGCCCCGTACTGCGGCGGCCGTCCGGCGCGCGAGCCCACCCGGGGGTGGAGTCCTGGACTCCACCCCCGGGGCGATTCCCGGCCGGCCCGCCCGCTGCCTAGCATCGAAGGGCCGCGGGGGACGACGGCGCGCCAGTGGGAGCGGCGCCGCAGCGCGAGGAGGGGGATGCCGTGGTGGCCGGAAACAGCGTGGTCGCCTGGCCGGCGCGGGAGTCGCTGACGCGGCTGGGCGTGCCGTGGCCGAGGATCGTGCTGGACGCCGTGCTGATGGGCTCCCTGGCGACGTGGGCGGTCTCCAGTGCGTACGCGTCGGGCGACTTCACCGGCTGGCGGTCCCTGCTGCCCGTCGCCGTGCTGCTCGTCGCCCTGGGCGTCTTCGCCGGCTACTACGAACTCACCCTCAGCAACCGCCTGCTGCCCTCGCTCGGCCTGCTCGCGGTCCTCGGAGTGCTGGGCTGGGGGGCCTACGAAGCGGGTGCGGAGGTGTCTGCCGCGGTGCTGTGGATCCTCGGGTCCGCGATGGCGCTGGAGCGGTTGCCGTTGGCCTTCGCGCTGGCCGTCGCCCTGACCCTGGCCACCTTCTTCACGGTGATCCTCACGGGGACCACCGTGCTCGGGCGGGTGATCACCGTCGCCGGGATCGTCCTGGGCGGATACGCGCTGCGGCTGGACGCCCAGGCCAGGGGCGCCGGCTTCCGGCTGCTCGCCCAGGAGCGGGCGGCGCGGGAGGCGGAGGCCACGTCGGCCGCGCTCGCCGAGCGCGCCAGGATCGCCCGGGAGATCCACGACGTGCTCGCTCACAGCCTCTCCGCGCAACTCGTGCACCTGGAGGCGGCCCGCATCCAGGTCGAGCGCGGCCCGCAGGGGCCCTTCCGCGACCAGGTCCTGGAGCGGGTGACCGCGGCCCGTGGGATGGCGCGCCAGGGGCTGGCGGAGACCCGACAGGCGCTCTCCGCGCTCCGGGGCGAGTTGGCGTCCGCCGAGGAGTACCTGCGGGAGGTCGCCGCGGAGGACGGTGCCGAGGTCGCCGTCACGGGGGAGCCGCGCCCCCTGTCCCCGCAGACGTCCCAGGCGGTGCGACGGGCGGCCCAGGAGGCGCTGACGAACGCGCGCAAGCACGCCCCGGGCTGCCGGGTGCGGATCGCGCTGGCGTACGAGGAGGGCGGCGTGACCCTGGAAGTGCGCGACAGCGGGGCCAGGGGCCCTTGCAGCGCGCTCGGGGCGTCGGGCTCCGGGTACGGTCTGCTGGGGATGCGCGAGCGGGCCGAACTGCTCGGCGGCACCCTGGACGCGGGACCGGAGGGGACGGGCTTCATGGTGCGGTTGTGGGTGCCGCTGTGACGGGTGAGATGACCGAGGCTGGCGGGGGCGGCGTGGAACGACTGAGGAACGACGGTACGAGCGGGGCGGACGGTTCACAGGTGGGTGCCGAGCAGGCGCGGGGCGAGAGCGGGACGGCGTCGGCCACGGAGAAGGACGCTCCGGTCCGGGTGGTCGTCGCGGACGACCAGGCCGTGGTGCGCGAGGGCATCGTGATGCTGCTGGGGCTGCTGCCGGGCATCGAGGTCGTCGGCTCGGCCAAGGACGGCGAAGAGGCCGTCGCGCTGGTCGCCGAACTCGCCCCGGAGGCCGTCCTGATGGACCTGCGGATGCCGCGCTGCGACGGCGTGGAGGCCACCCGTCGCATCCGCGCGCAGTACCCGGGCACCCAGGTCGTCGTGCTCACCACCTACGCCGACGACGACTCGCTCTTCCCGGCGCTGCGGGCCGGCGCGCGCGGCTATCTGACCAAGGACGCGGACGGCGAAGCGATCGTCCGGGCCATCCAGGACGTGGTGGCCGGCCGCGCCGGGCTCTCCGCGGACGTCCAGCGCATGCTGCTCGAACGGGTCGCCACCGCCCCGGAACCACCGGCCCCGAAGCTGCCCGACGGGCTCACCGGCCGGGAGGGCGAGGTCCTGGCGCTGATCGCGGACGGGCTGAGCAACCCGGAGATCGCCCGCCGCCTCCACATCTCCACCGCGACCGTGAAGACGCACATCAACAACCTCTTCGCGAAGGCCGGGCTGCACGACCGGGCGCAGGCGGTGCGCTACGCCTACCGCAACGGGCTCGCCCAGCCGCCGCGCACCGGGACGGGAGCGGGCTGAGCGCTGTTGGTCCTTTGGCCCACTGGCCCTGTGCCCCTTCCGGCTTGCGCCGTCGCCTCGACTGCGAGCGCGGTTTCGCCGTGCGGCGCGCTGTGTCGTGGCGTCTGCGGCCCGGTGGTGGGCTGGTCGCGCAGTTCCTTCCCCTGTGCCCTGCGGTCACGGGGGACCCCAGTGCCCCTGGACACCACCGTCGTTGCCCCGCGGGTGCGTTGGTCTCTGCAGCCCGGTGGTGTGTTGCTCGCGCAGTTCCCCGCGCCCCTGACTTGCCTCCCCCGTCACTCGTCTGCAGGCTGTCGCGGGAGCCAATGCCTGCAAGCCGCACGAGGCGCAACCCAGGTGGCGACGGGGGTCCCCCACGCCCTTTGGGCGTAGGGGGCGGAACTGCGCGACCAGCCCACCACCGGGCCGCGGGGACCGATGCTCCCGCGGGGAAACGGCGGCTACGTCCAGGCGCACGGGGTGGGGGCTAGTGCCGTGACCGGCAATGTTTGCCCGTGAGGAGTGTCGTCCGGTGCGTGCGATCGCAAGGCGGCCGGAAGCTCTGGTAGCGGAGCTACCAGGGGTTTCGGCCAACGCGGCGAGGGTGCGTGCCGGACGGGACGACAGGGCAAAGCTTGCCGGGAGGGGCACTAGGTGCCCGTCGACCACAGGTAGCGGTGTTCCGGGCGGCCCGTCTCGCCGTACTTCAGGCTCAGCCGGACCCGGCTGCCGCGCTCCAGCAGCTTCAGGTAGCGCTGCGCCGTCTGGCGGCTGACTCCCGCCCGTTCCGCGATCTCCTGCGCGGACAGCGGCCCGTCCGCCGCCTGGAGGACCCGGCGCACCAGTTCGGCCGTGGTCCGGGAGTGGCCCTTGGGCAGGTCGGGCGCGATCGAGCCGGCCGACAGCGCCCCGAAGATCCGGTCCACCTCCGACTGCTCCGCCTCGCCGCCCCGGCCCAGGGTGCGCCGCAGCCCGGCGTACGCCTCCAGCTTGGAGCGCAGCCCGGCGAAGTTGAACGGCTTGACCAGGTACTGGAGCGCGCCGTGGCGCATGGCGGCCTGCACCGTCGCCACGTCCCGCGCGGCCGTCACCATGATCACGTCGGTCTGCCGGCCGAGGCTGCGCAGCTCGCGCACCACGGCGAGCCCGTTGCCGTCCGGCAGGTAGTGGTCCATGAGGACCAGGTCCACCGGTGCGTCCGTGATCCGGGCGACCGCCTCGGCGGCGGAGTGGGCCGTCGCGGCGACCCGGAAGCCGGGCACCTTGGCGACGTACGCGGCATTGATCCGCGCCACCCGGACGTCGTCGTCGACGACGAGCACGTCGATCGTGTGCGGCTGCGTCATCGGACCTCCCCGGCCGTGGCGTGCTCCTGGGGTTCGCCGGAGTCGCCCAGCTCCGACAGGGCCTCCGGCAGGACGACGATGAACTCGGCGCCGCCGGTCGGCGCCTCGCGCACCTCGACGTGGCCGCCCTGGCGCTGGGCGAGCCGGCGCACCATGGCGAGCCCGAGGCCGCGCTTGCCGTGGACGGGCAGTTCCTTGGTGGTCCAGCCCTCGGTGAAGATCTTGTCGCGGTGCTCGGGCGGCACGCCCGGCCCGCTGTCGGTGATCCGGAGCACCGCAGTGCGGCCCTCCGCGTACAACTCGACCTCGATCCACGGGTCCTCGGACCCGGCGGCGGCGTCCATGGCGTTGTCCACCAGGTTGCCGACGACGGTGACCAGCTCGCGCGGGTCCACCACCCGGTCGGGCAGCAGCGTTTCGGGCGCGATGCTCAGCGAGACGCCGCGCTCGGCTGCCACCGTGGTCTTGCCCACCAGCAGGGACGCCAGCAGCGGGTCGTGCACGCGCTCGGTGACCTGTTCGGCGGTGGCGCGGTGCACCCCGACGACCTCGGTGACGAACTCGACCGCCTCGTCGTGCATCTCCAGCTCCAGCAGCCCGAGGAGGGTGTGCATGTGGTTGGCGTGCTCGTGGTCCTGGGCCCGCATGGCGTCGATCAGGCCGCGGGTGGCGTCCAGCTCCCGGCCCAACTGCTCCAGCTCGGTGCGGTCGCGCAGGGTCGCCACGGCGCCTCCGTCGTCGGTCGGCATCCGGTTGGCGATCAGCACCCGGTGGCCGCGCACGGTCACCAGGTCCACGCCGGTGACCCGCCCCGTGAGCACGCCGACGGTCCTGCTGGTGCCGGCCTCGCCCAGGACCTGTTCCAGCGGCAGCCCCTTGCCGTCGGATTCGAGCCCGAGCAGCCGCTGCGCTTCGTCGTTCATCAGCCGTACCCGGCCCGCGGCATCGAGCGCCACCACGCCCTCGCGGATGCCGTGCAGCATCGCCTCCCGCTCGGCGAGGAGCGCGGAGATGTCGGAGAACGCCAGGTCGTGGGTCTGCCGCTGGAGGCGGCGGGAGATCAGGTACGCGGCGATCGCGCCGACGGCCAGCGCCCCGCCCGCGTACGCGACCAGCCCCGGGATCGCGGAGAACAGCCGGTCGCGGACGCTGTCGTACTCGATGCCGACGGACACCGCGCCGATGATGTCGCCGCCGGCGTCGCGCAGCGGGACCTTGCCGCGGGCGGAGCGGCCCAGCGTGCCGCTGTCGATCTCCATGATCTCCCGGCCCGCCAGCGGGACGCTGGGGTCCGTGGAGACGACGCGGCCGATCTCCCCGCGGGAGGTGTGCGACCAGCGGACCCCGCCCCGGTCCATGATCACGATGTATTCGGCGCCGGTGGCCTTGCGGATCCGCTCGGCCTCCGCCTGGACGGGACCGTCCGGGGTGGGGCTGCTGGACAGCAGCTTCTTCGCGACCTCGGGGGAGGCCGTGGTCTGGGCGATCGCCAGCGCCCGGCGCATGGCCTGGTCGTCGAGTTGGGCGCTGAGCGGCGCCAGGAACAGGCCGGTGGCCAGCACGGTCACGCCGGTCGTGATGACCAGCTGCATGAGCAGGACCTGCGAAAACACCCGCTGCGGCCAGCCGAAGCGGCGGCGGCGGGGCAGGGCGGGCTGATCGGTGCTCATGGAAAGGAACGGTACGGTGCCGGGCTGCGTTACGAAAACGCACCGCCTATGCTGCCCCCGCCCCGCCGTACGAGAAGGTCCAGGTGAACCCCCGGTGAGCCCCACCGCCCAGCCGAGCCGGCCGCGCCCCCAGATCCCCGTCATCGTCCTCGCGGGCTTCCTCGGATCGGGCAAGACGACCCTGCTGAACCATCTGCTGCGCAGCTCCCGGGGCACCCGCATCGGCGCGATCGTGAACGACTTCGGTTCCATCGAGATCGACGCCATGACCGTGGCCGGCCAGCTCGGCGACTCCACGGTCTCCCTCGGCAACGGCTGTCTGTGCTGCGCCGTCGACGCCTCCGAGCTGGACGTCTTCCTCGACCGGCTCACCCGGCCGGCCGCCCGCCTCGACGTGATCGTCATCGAGGCCAGCGGGCTGGCGGAGCCCCAGGAACTGGTGCGGATGGTGCTCGCCAGCGAGAACGAGCGGATCGTGTACGGCGGGCTCGTCGAGGTCGTCGACGCGGCGGAGTACGAAGCGACCCGGGAACGGCACCCGGAGATCGACCGGCACCTGGCCGTCGCGGACCTGGTGGTGCTCAACAAGACCGACCGCGTGGACGGCGAGCGGCTCGCCCGGCTGCGCACCGCGCTCGACGGGTCCGCGGCCGTCGTCGAGTCGACGTACGGGCGGGTCGACCCGGAGCTGTTCTTCGACCGCCGACCCGCCGCGGAGCGCGTCGGACAGCTCGCCTTCGACGACCTCCTGCACGATGACGAGGTCGCCGAGGGGGCCGACGGCGCCGCGTGCGGTGCCGGCCACGACCACGCCGCGCATCTGCACGCCGGGTACGAGAGCGTCGCCTTCACCGCCGAGGCTCCGATGCACCCGCGCCGGCTGCTGGACTTCCTCGACGCCCGCCCCGAAGGGCTCTACCGCATCAAGGGATACGTCGACTTCGGAGCGGCGGACGCCGACAACCGCTACGCGGTCCACGCCGTCGGCCGCTTCCTGCGCTTCTACCCCGAGCCCTGGCCCGGGGACGCGCCCCGGCGCACCGAGCTGGTGCTGATCGGCTCGGGCGTGGACGGCCCGGCGTTGCTGCGGGACCTGACGGCGGCCCGGGCCGCCCGACGTGAGGACGCACCGGACGAACGCAGCATGTGGGGCGTCCTCAGGTACGTCCCCGCCCCTGCCGAGGAGGACGGGCCGGAGCCGGACGCGGACGGCGAGCCCGTACCCGTGCCCTCCGGTGCGTACGAGGAGCCCTGGGGCCCGTACGCGCCGGAGGACCGGTCCGAGTAACCGCTGTCGGGCTTACTGCGGCGGGCCCGCCAGCACCGCCACCGGCGAGGTCAGCGGAGTGCCCGAGCCGTCGCGGCGCGGGTCCGGCTCCGGGAGCGCCGCCGGGGCGCCGTTCTTCTGGGCCGCCCTGGCCGGTGCAGCGCCCGCCCAGGCCAACAGCAGGACGTCCTCGCCCTTGAGGAAGCGCTGACAGCGCACCCCGCCGGTGGCCCGGCCCTTGCGCGGGTACTGGTCGAAGGGGGTGAGCTTGGCCGTGGTGATCGAGTCGTCCAGCGCGCCGGTCGCGCCGGCGGCCGTGAACACCACCGCGTCCACCGCCGGGTCCACGGCGGCGAACGACAGCACCCGGGCGTCCTGCGCCAGCTTGATGCCGGCCATGCCGCCCGCGGCCCGCCCCTGCGGGCGCACCTGCCCGGCCTGGAAGCGCAGCAGTTGGGCGTCGGAGGTGATGAAGACGAGGTCCTCCTCGCCGGTGCGCAGCTCAGCGCCGCCGACGACGCGGTCACCGTCCTTGAGGGCGATGACCTCCAACTCGTCCTTGTTCGACGGATAGTCGGGGACGACCCGCTTGACGACGCCCTGGAGGGTGCCGAGCGCGAGACCGGGCGAGTCCTCTTCCAGCGTCGTCAGGCAGACCACCGACTCGCCGGTCTCCAGCGACAGGAATTCGGCGATCGGCGCCCCGCCCGACAGGCTCGGTGCGGACGCGGTCTGCGGCAACTGCGGCAGGTCGATCACGGCCAGCCGCAGCAGTCGTCCGGCCGACGTCACCACGCCGATGTCGGCCCGCGCCGAAGACCGCACGGACGACACGATCAGATCGTGCTTGACGCGCTTGTCGGCGGGCTCCGGCAGCGGTTCGCCCGAGGCGGTACGCGCCAGCAGTCCCGTCGACGACAGCAGCACCTGGCAGGGGTCGTCCGCGACCTCCAGGGCAACCGCCGCCACCGGTGCCGCCCCGGCCTCCAGCAGCACCGTCCGCCGCTCGGTGGCGAACTTCTTCGCGACCGTCGCCAGCTCGGACGAGACCAGCTTGCGCAGCTCGGCGTCGGACTCCAGGATCGCGGTCAGCCGCTCGATCTCGGCCGTCAGCGTGTCCCGCTCGCCCTCCAACTCGATCCGGTCGAACTTGGTGAGCCGGCGCAGCGGGGTGTCGAGGATGTACTGCGTCTGCACCTCGGAGAGGGAGAAGCGCTCCATCAGGCGCTGCTTGGCCTCGGCGGAATTGTCGCTGGAACGGATCAGCCGGATGACCTCGTCGATGTCGACCAGGGCCACCAACAGGCCCTCGACCAGGTGGAGCCGGTCGCGCCGCTTGCCGCGGCGGAACTCGCTGCGCCGGCGCACGACCTCGAAGCGGTGGTCGAGATAGACCTCCAGCAGCTCCTTCAGACCCAGCGTCAGCGGCTGGCCGTCGACCAGCGCGACGTTGTTGATGCCGAAGGACTCCTCCATGGGCGTCAACTTGTAGAGCTGCTCCAGCACGGCCTCGGGCACGAAGCCGTTCTTCACCTCGATGACCAGGCGCAGCCCGTGCGCACGGTCGGTGAGGTCCTTCACGTCGGCGACGCCCTGGAGCTTCTTGGCGCCCACCAGGTCCTTGATCTTGGCGATCACCTTCTCCGGGCCGACGGTGAAGGGCAGTTCGGTGACGACCAGGCCCTTGCGGCGGGCGGTGACGTCCTCCACGGTCGCGGTGGCGCGGATCTTGAACGTGCCGCGGCCGGTCGCGTACGCGTCCCGGATGCCGGCGAGGCCCACGATCCGGCCGCCCGTCGGCAGGTCGGGCCCCGGCACGAACCGCATCAGGGTCTCCAGGTCGGCGCCCGGGTGCCGGATCAGATGGCGGGCCGCGGCGATGACCTCGCCGAGGTTGTGCGGCGGCATGTTCGTCGCCATGCCGACCGCGATGCCGGAGGCGCCGTTGACCAGCAGATTGGGATAGGCGGCCGGCAGGGCGACGGGCTCGCGCTCCTGACCGTCGTAGTTCGGCGCGAAGTCGACCGTGTCCTCTTCGATGGACTCGGTCATCAGGGAGGTCGCGTCCGCCATCCGGCACTCCGTGTACCGCATGGCGGCCGGAGGGTCGTCATTGCCGAGCGAGCCGAAGTTCCCGTGGCCGTCGACGAGGGGGAGGCGCATGGAGAACGGCTGCGCCATGCGCACCAGGGCGTCGTAGATCGACTGGTCGCCGTGCGGGTGCAGCTTGCCCATCACGTCACCCACGACGCGGGCGCACTTCACGTAGCCACGGTCCGGGCGCAGCCCCATCTCGTTCATCTGGAACACGATCCGGCGTTGCACCGGCTTCATGCCGTCGCGCGCGTCCGGCAGGGCGCGCGAGTAGATCACCGAGTACGCGTACTCAAGGAAGGAGCCCTGCATCTCGTCGACGACGTCGATGTCGAGGATGCGCTCCTCGAAGTCGTCGGGCGGCGGGGTTTTCGTGCTGCGGCGGGCCATTGCGGCTGCTGCTCCTTCGCGACCGGATCGGGCAACTGACGCCGACCATTGTGTCCCGTCGCACTGACAACGCCGACCACGACCCGGGAACATCCGCGCGAACGGCGTCAGCCGGACGCGACCGGACCCCCGTGCGCCCGGTCGAGTACGCCCACCGCGAACCGCAGCTTTCGCCAGGTGTCAGCGCGCTTGCATACAGTGGCAGGGCGGGCCGGGCACGAAGCGGCGCCAGCCAGACCGGGCGCCTTCGCCGAAGGCCGCGCACTGCGGTGACGACCAGCGACAACAGCGCGATCGAAGGGACGTACATGCCCATGGGTCACACGGCCACAGCTCAGGCCGGTTCGGGCGGCCTGACAGCGACGGAGCACCGACTGGCCAACGGCCTGCGGGTGGTGCTCTCCGAGGACCACCTGACCCCGGTCGCCGCGGTCTGCCTCTGGTACGACGTGGGCTCGCGCCACGAGGTCAAGGGCCGCACCGGACTCGCCCACCTCTTCGAGCACCTGATGTTCCAGGGCTCCAAGCAGGTCCAGGGGAACGGACACTTCGAACTGGTGCAGGGCGCCGGCGGCTCCCTGAACGGCACCACCAGCTTCGAGCGCACCAACTACTTCGAGACCATGCCGGCGCACGAGCTGGAGCTGGCGCTCTGGCTGGAGGCCGACCGGATGGGCTCCCTGCTGGCCGCCCTCGACGACGAGTCGATGGAGAACCAGCGCGACGTGGTGAAGAACGAGCGCCGCCAGCGGTACGACAACGTCCCGTACGGCACCGCGTTCGAGAAGCTCACCGCCCTCACCTACCCCGAGGGCCACCCGTACCACCACACCCCCATCGGCTCCATGGCCGACCTGGACGCGGCGACCCTGGAGGACGCCCGCGCCTTCTTCCGCACGTACTACGCGCCGAACAACGCGGTGCTGTCGGTCGTCGGCGACATCGACCCCGAGCGGACCCTCGCCTGGATCGAGAAGTACTTCGGCTCCATCCCCGGGCACGACGGCAAGCAGCCGCCGCGCGACGGCTCGCTGCCGGACGTCATGGGGCAGCAGTTGCGCGAGGTCGTCGAGGAGGAGGTGCCGGCGCGCGCGCTGATGGCCGCGTACCGCCTCCCGCACGACGGCACCCGCGAGTGCGACGCCGCCGACCTGGCGCTCACCGTCCTCGGCGGCGGCGAGTCCTCCCGGCTCCACAACCGCCTGGTGCGACGCGACCAGACGGCCGTGGGCGCCGGGTTCGGGCTGCTGCGGCTGGCCGGCGCGCCCTCGCTGGGCTGGCTGGACGTGAAGACCTCCGGCGGGGTCGAGGTCCCGCAGATCGAGGCCGCGGTCGACGAGGAGCTGGCCCGCTTCGCCGAGGAGGGCCCCACGGCGGAGGAGATGGAGCGCGCCCAGGCCCAGTTGGAGCGCGAGTGGCTGGACCGGCTCGGCACGGTCGCCGGCCGCGCCGACGAACTGTGCCGGTACGCCGTGCTGTTCGGCGACCCGCAGCTCGCGCTGACCGCGGTGGACCGCGTGCTCAGCGTCACCGCCGAGGAGGTCCGCGACATCGCGCGGGCCCGCTTGCGCCCGGACAACCGGGCGGTGCTGGTGTACGAGCCGCTGCCCGCCGCCGAAGCCGGCGACGACGCCGACGACGCCCAGAACGACGCAGGAGAGGGGGCGGACCAGTGACCGACGCCGCCGAGCCGCTGACGACGATGGACTTCCACCCCAAGCCCGCGTCCGGGGAGCCCACCCCCTGGGCGTTCCCCGCGCCCGGGCGCGGACAGCTCGACAACGGCCTGACCGTGCTGCACTGTCACCGCCCCGGCCAGCAGGTGGTGGCGGTGGAGGTCATCCTCGACGCCCCGCTGGGCGCCGAGCCCGAGGGCTTCGACGGGGTGGCCACGATCATGGCCCGCGCCCTGTCGGAGGGCACCAAGACCCGGTCGGCCGAGGAGTTCGCGGCCGAGTTGGAGCGCTGCGGCGCCACGCTGGACGCGCACGCCGACCACCCCGCCGTCCGGGTCTCCCTGGAGGTCCCGGTCTCCCGGCTGCCCAAGGCGCTCGGGCTGCTCGCCGAGGCGCTGCGCGAGCCCGCGTTCGACGACGGCGAGGTCAAGCGGCTGGTCCGCAACCGCCTGGACGAGATCCCGCACGAGACGGCCAACCCGGGCCGGCGCGCCGCCAAGGAGCTGTACCGGCGGCTGTTCCCCGCCTCGCTGCGGATGTCCCGGCCCCGCCAGGGCACCGAGGAGACGGTCACCCGGATCGACTCGACGGCCGTACGGGCGTTCTTCGACGCCCACGTGCGACCGGCCACCAGCACCGTGGTCGTCGTCGGCGACCTGACCGGCGTCGACCTGGACGCGCTGCTCGCGCAGACGCTCGGCGCGTGGACGGGCGACACCGCCCCGGCGCACTCCCGGGCCGAGATCACCGCCGACGACACCGGGCGCGTGATCGTCGTGGACCGCCCCGGCGCGGTGCAGACGCAACTGCTGATCGGCCGGATCGGCGCGGACCGGCACGACCGCGTCTGGCCCGCCCAGGTCCTCGGCACGTACTGCCTGGGCGGCACCCTGACGTCCCGCCTGGACCGCGTGCTGCGCGAGGAGAAGGGCTACACCTACGGCGTACGGGCCTTCGCGCAGGTGCTGTCCTCGGCGCCGGACGGGTCGGGGGCCGCGCTGCTCGGCATCAGCGGCTCCGTCGACACGCCCAACACCGGCCCCGCGCTGGCGGACCTGTGGCAGGTGCTGCGCACGCTGGCCGCGGAGGGGCTGACGGACGCGGAGCGCGACGTCGCCGTGCAGAACCTGGTCGGGGTCGCCCCGCTGCGGTACGAGACGGCGGCGTCGGTCGCCGGCACCTTCGCCGACCAGGTCGAGCAGCAGCTTCCGGACGACTTCCAGGCGCAGTTGTACGCGCGGCTGGCCCAGACGGGCACCGTGGAGGCGACCGCGGCGGTCGTGAGCGCCTTCCCCGTCGACCGGCTGGTCACGGTGCTCGTCGGCGACGCGGCGCAGATCGCGGAGCCGGTGCGGGCGTTGGGCATCGGCGAGGTGACGGTGGTCAAGGGCTGACCGAGCCCTCTGACGACAGAGCCCCGGCGTCCGCGGACGCCGGGGCTCCGCCATGGGACCGTGCCGGCACCAGTCGTCACACGTCGGGCACACCGGCGCCATCGAACCGTCACCCGACGGCCGTGCGTCCGTTGCACGTTCGCCGTCCGAGCGTTGCATCTCGCCGCCGAATGTCCTTTTTGATGGGAACTCGGGCGACACGTGCTGTGGCATAGCCAACAAAGATCGTCGTTTGTTTGGCGAACGCGAGCGGGCCCGCCTAGCGTCGATCCGGCTGTTCGCCAGGAGCCCGCCGCACCCGCGGCACGGACAGTCATCGCCGAGTCCCCGCCGGGCGTGAGCCCAGGGGAGCCGGGGACCCAGATCCCCCGGGGTGAATCGGCCCCTCCGCGGCCTGCGGAGGAGCCGTAGGAGACCTTCCTCTCTCCGAACCCGTCAGCTAACCCGGTAGGCGAGAAGGAAGGAAAGGACCGGACCCGCCATGGCGTTCGCCCGCCCCACCGGGAAGCACCGTGCCCCCAGCCGCGTGACGCGCAGGAGCGCGAGCATCGCCGGCGCCGCGACCCTCGCCACCTCCGGGGTGATCGGCACCCTCGCGTCCCCCGCGTTCGCGACGGAGAACGAGCCGAGGAGCGACGCCGACACCGGATCGCTGAGCGCCGAGGACACCGGCACGCTCCAGATGCTGGCCGCCACCGACACCCTCGCCGAGCAGGTCACCGACCAGGCCGTGGACCAGAAGCGCGAGGCCGTCGCCCGCGCCGAGGCCGCGGCGGAGGCGAAGCGCAAGGCCGAGGCGGAGCGCAAGGCCGCCGAGCGGGCCGCCCGCGAGGCCGAGCGCCAGCGGCTGCTGAACTCCTACCAGCTGCCCGTCGCCGGCTCGCACGTCACCACCTCGTACCAGGCCAACAGCTCCCTGTGGTCCTCCGGCAGCCACAGCGGCATCGACTTCCACGCCTCCTCCGGCACCGAGGTCGTCTCGGTCGGCGCGGGCACCGTCGTCGAAGCCGGCTGGGGCGGCGCGTACGGCTACAACGTCGTCATCAAGATGCGGGACGGCTCGTACACCCAGTACGCCCACCTCTCGGCGGTCACCGTCGGCGAGGGGCAGGCCGTGATGCCCGGTCAGCAGATCGGTCGCGCGGGCTCCACCGGCAACTCCACCGGGGCGCACCTCCACTTCGAGGCCCGCTCCGGCGCCGACTACGGCTCGGACGTCAACCCGGTCGCGTATCTGCGCGCCCGGGGCGTGAACGTCTGACCCGGCGGATTCGCCTTTCGAAGTGCCCCGGTGCGCACCGCGCCGGGGCACTTCGGCTCTCCGTCGGCCGGCTCCCTGCTGGTCGTAGGGAACGACAGAGGCGCTGACCCGAAAGGATCAGCGCCTCTGGTGCGGCACGAGCCGCGTGCCCACGAAGGTCGAGCGAGAAGTGGCTCAGACCGTCTCCGGCAGTTCCTCCAGCCCTTCGGCGACCAGCTTGGCCAGCCGGTCCAGGGCGGCGTCCGCGCCGTCGGCTTCGGAAGCGAGGACGATCTCCTCGCCGCCCTGCGCGCCCAGGCCCAGCACCGCGAGCATGGAGGCGGCGTTGACCGGGTTGCCGTCGGCCTTGGCGATCGTCATGGGGACGCCGGAGGCCGTGGCGGCGCGGACGAAGATGGAGGCGGGTCGGGCGTGCAGGCCCTCGGCCCAACCGACGGTGACACGGCGCTCAGCCATGGTGTTGCCCTTCGAATCAGCTGTTGTCTAGACCAGTCCCGGTCAGTCTCTCACGACGCCCCGGGTGCTCCCACCGACCGTAGACCCGCGGCCGGCCCCCCTCCCGGCCGGACGGCCCACGGGTCGGGGCGCGTCCGGCGATGGTGCCCGAGTCGGGTCCGACCGCACCACCGCAGGGCGTCCGCGCCGTACGCTTTCTGCCATGCAGACCGAGCGGGACCACGCCTACCCCGACCACTGGGAGGCGGACGTGGTGCTGCGCGACGGCGGTACCGCGCGCATCCGCCCCATCACCGTCGATGACGCCGACCGGCTGGTCAGCTTCTACGAACAGGTTTCGGACGAGTCGAAGTACTACCGCTTCTTTGCGCCCTACCCCCATCTGTCGCCCAAGGACGTGCACCGCTTCACCCACCACGACTACGTGGACCGGGTCGGGCTCGCGGTCACCGTGGGCGGGGAGTTCGTCGCCACCGTCCGCTACGACCGGATCGACGAGCACGGCCGGCCGGCGAGCGCCCCCGCCGACGAGGCCGAGGTCGCCTTCCTCGTCCAGGACGCCCACCACGGCCGCGGCGTCGCCTCCACGATGCTCGAACACATCGCGGCGGTCGCGCGGGAGCGCGGGATCCGCCGGTTCGCGGCGGACGTGCTGCCCGCGAACACCAAGATGATCAAGGTGTTCCGGGACGCCGGGTACACCCAGAAGCGCAGCTTCGAGGACGGCTCCGTCCATCTGACGCTCGACCTGGAGCCGACGGCGGAGTCCGTCGCGGTGCAGCGGGCCCGGGAGCACCGCGCCGAGGCCCGCTCCGTGCAGCGGCTGCTGGCGCCGCGGGCCGTCGCGGTCGTCGGCGTCGGACGGGCGCCCGGGGGAGTGGGCCGCACCGTCCTGCGCGACCTGGTGGACGGCGGCTACACCGGGCGTGCCTACGCCGTGAACCACGCCTTCCCGCCCGAGTGGCAGGAGGTCGACGGCGTCCCCGCGCACCGCTCCGTCGGCGAGGTCGTCCAGCGGACCGGCGAGCCGGTGGACCTCGTCGTCGTGGCCGTCCCCGCGGAGCGGGTGCCGGAGGTGGTCGCGGACTGCGGGGAGCACGGGGTGCGCGGGCTGGTCGTGCTGACCGCGGGGTACGCGGAGACCGGCGCCGAGGGCCGGGCCCGCCAGCGCGAGCTGGTCCGGCAGGCCCGCTCGTACGGCATGCGGGTCATCGGCCCCAACTCCTTCGGCGTGATCAGCACCGCGGCGGACGTCCGCCTGAACGCGTCGCTCGCCCCCGAGGCGCCGGCGCCCGGGCGGATCGGCCTGTTCACCCAGTCCGGTGCGATCGGCATCGCGCTGCTGTCCAGCCTGCACCGGCGGGGCGCCGGCGTCGCCGGCGTCTCATCGTTCGTGTCCTCCGGCAACCGCGCCGACGTCTCCGGGAACGACTTCCTCCAGTACTGGTACGAGGACCCGGACACCGACGTCGCCCTGCTGTACCTGGAGTCCATCGGCAACCCCCGCAAGTTCACCCGGCTCGCCCGCCGCACCGCGGCCGTCAAGCCGGTCGTCGTCGTCAAGGGCGCCCGGCACAGCGGCAGCGAGCCGCCCGGCCACGCGGTCCCCAGCGCCCGCATCCCCGACGCGGCGGTGGACGCGCTGCTGCGGCAGGCGGGCGTCATCCGCGTCGACACCGTCACCGAGCTCGTCGACGCCGGCCTCCTGCTGGCCAGCCAGCCGCTGCCGGCCGGCCCGCGCGTCGCGATCCTCGGCAACTCCGAGTCCCTGGGCCTGCTGACCTACGACTCCTGCCTGGCGGAGGGCCTGCGCCCGCTGCCCCCGCTGGACCTGACGACGGCCGCGTCCGCGGCGGACTTCCGCCAGGCCCTGGCCGGTGCCCTCGCCGACGACGGCTGCGACGCGGTGGTGGTGAACGCGATCCCCCGGGTCGGGGACGACGGCGCGACGGAGTTCGGCGACGGCGAGGTGCTCGCCGCGGCGCTGCGCGAGGCCGTTGCCACGGCGCCGACGAAGCCGGTCGCCGTGGTCCACGTCGAACTCGGCGGCCTGGCCGCGGCGCTGACCGCCGCCACGCGCACGGTCCCCCGCACCGCCGCTGCGTCCGTACGCCAGCCCCCGCACCCCGCCGGCACGGCTGCCGCCCCGGGACCGGGCCGGTCGCCCGCGGCGCCCGGGTCCCCGGGGGGCCCGTCCGGGGCGGGCGGGGAGGACCGGGGCTGGATTCCCGCCTACCCCGCCGCCGAGCGCGCCGTGCGCGCGATGTCGGAGGCCGTGCGGTACGCGCAGTGGCGGCGGGAGGGCGCCGAGCCCGGGAAGGTGCCGGAGTACGACGACGTCGACGAGGCCGGGGCGGCCGTGCGGATCGAGGAACTGCTCCGCGGGGGCGTGCCCGAACGCGGGGTCACGCTGGGGGCCGCCGACGCCGGGGCGCTGCTCGGCACGTACGGGATCCACGTGCGGCCGACGCTGCCCGCGCCCGATGCGGACGCGGCGGTGCGGGCCGCCGAGCGGCTCGGCTACCCCGTGGCGCTGAAGACGACCGCGCCGCACCTGCGCCACCGCGCGGACCTCGGCGGGGTGCGCCTGGAGCTCGCCGGCGAGGCGCAGGTCCGCCGGGCGTACCGGGAGCTGACCGAGCTCCTCGGCGAGCCGGTCGAGCTGCAACCCGTCGTGCAGGCCATGGCCCCGCGCGGGGTGGACACCGTCGTACGGGCCGTGGTCGACCCGGCCGTCGGCGCGTACCTCTCCTTCGGGCTCGCCGGCGTCGCCTCCGAACTCCTCGGCGACACGGCGCACCGGCTGGTGCCGGTGACCGACCGCGACGCCGCCGAGCAGATCCGGAGCATCCGCACCGCGCCCCTCCTCTTCGGCTGGCGCGGCTCCGCGCCCGTCGACACCGCCGCCCTGGAGGAACTGCTGCTGCGCGTATCACGCATCGTCGACGACCACCCGGAAGTCGTCGCGATCGGGCTGGAACCCGTCGTCGTGGCGCCGCGGGGGCTGAGCGTCCTCGGCGCCACGGTCCGGCTCGCGCCGTCCCCCGCCCCCACCGACCTCGGTCCGCGCAGGCTCCCGAGCTACTGAACGGCCCCCGCGCTCCCGACAGGGCCATTGAGCGTTCGGCGCCCTCCGGGGCCCGTAGGATGGACCGCATGGCGAAGACCGGTACGACGACCCAGGGGCTGCGCGCGGCGATCGAGCGCAGCGGCTACTACCCGGCTCTCGTGGCAGAGGCGGTGGAGGCCGCCGTCGGAGGCGAGCAGATCGCGTCGTACCTGGTCCACCAGGAGACCACGTTCGACTCCAACGAGGTGCGTCGCCACGTCACCGTGCTCGTCCTCACGGGCAACCGTTTCATCGTCAGCCACACCGACGAGCAGGCCGCGGACTCCGGCTCGCCCACCCCGTACGCCACCACCTCCACCGAGTCCGTCAAGCTCGACCGGATCTCGTCGGTCGTCGTCAGCCGGGTCGTCGCCAACCCGGAGTCGTACACCCCCGGCACGCTCCCCCGCGAAGTGGTGCTCACCATCGGCTGGGGCGCGGTCTCCCGGCTCGACCTTGAGCCCGCCGCCTGCGGTGACCCGAACTGCGACGCCGACCACGGCTACACGGGCAACTCCACCGCCGACGACCTGAGCCTGCGGGTCAGCGAGGCCGGCGACGGCCCGGACACCGTGCGCCAGACCCTCGCCTTCGCCCAGTCCCTCTCCGAAGCCACCGCGGCGACCGGGACCGCCGCCGCGGCTCCGACGGCCACCACCCGCTGATGACGCTGCCGACGACCGCGGCCGCCTGGCCCGAGGATCCGGAACCGCTCGCGGTCTCCGGGGCGCCCGTGCCGGAGTACGGCGCCGGCTCGCTGGCGGACCTGCTGCCCACGCTCGCCGCGCACCAGGGCGTGCCGGGGCTGACCCCTTCGATACCCGAGCTGACCCCCGCCGACCGGAACTGCGTGTTCCTGATCGACGGCCTCGGCTGGGAGCAGATCAGGAACCACCCGGACGAGGCCCCGTACCTCTCCTCCCTGCTGCACACATCCCGCGGCGGCACCGGCCGGCCCATCACCGTCGGCTTCCCCGCCACGACCGCCGCCTCGCTCGCCTCCGTCGGCACCGGCCTCGCGCCCGGCCTGCACGGGCTCGCCGGCTACACGGTGCGCGACCCCGCGACGGGCGCGCTGATGAACCAGCTCCGCTGGAAGCCGTACACCGACCCCCGGGCCTGGCAGCCGTACCCCACGGTCTTCCAGCTCGCCCACGCGGCCGGCATCCACACCGCCCAGGTGTCGTCCCCGATCTTCGAGCACACCCCGCTGACGCAGATCGCACTCAGCGGCGGAACGTTCCACGGGCGCCTCGGCGGCGAGGAGCGCATCGACTTCGCCGCCGAACAGCTCGGGGCGGCCGACCGCTCGCTGATCTACACGTACTACAGCGAAGTCGACGGCATGGGCCACCGCTACGGCGTGGACTCCGACGCCTGGCGCGGCCAGCTCATGTACGTCGACCGCCTCGTGCAGCGGCTCGCGGAGCAACTGCCGGCCCGCTCGGCGCTGTACGTCACCGCCGACCACGGCATGATCGACGTCCCCTTCGACGAGGAGTCGCGCATCGACTTCGACGAGGACTGGGAGCTGCGGGCCGGGGTCGCGCTGCTCGGCGGCGAGGGCCGGGCGCGCCACGTGTACGCCGTGCCGGGAGCGGCGGCCGACGTGCTGACCGTGTGGCGCGAGGTGCTCGGCGACCGGTTCTGGGTGGCGAGCCGCGCGGAGGCGATCGAGGCCGGCTGGTTCGGCCCGTCCGTCGACGAGCGGGTCATCGGCCGGATCGGCGACGTGGTGGCCGCGGCCTGCGACGACGCCGTGATCATCGCGTCCGTGCACGAGCCCAACGAGTCCGCGATGGTCGGCATGCACGGCTCCATGACGCCCGTGGAGCAGCTCGTGCCGCTGATCGAAGTCAGGCCGTAGCCCACCGCGGGAGCGCTGCGCCCGTACGCCCCCTTCCCGCCCCGCGCCACACCACCCCGAACGACTGCCGAAAGGTCCTCAACCACCCATGCCCGAGCTGGTCTTCTTCAGCGGCACCATGGACTGCGGCAAGAGCACCCTCGCCCTCCAGATCGAGCACAACCGGTCCGCCCGCGGGCTCCAGGGGATGATCTTCACCCGGGACGACCGCGCGGGCGAGGGCAAGCTGTCCTCCCGGCTGGGCCTGGTCACGGACGCGGTGGAGGCCACGGAGGACTTCGACTTCTACGCCCACCTCGTCGACCGGCTCTCGCAGGGCATGCGCTGCGACTACGTCATCGCCGACGAGGCCCAGTTCTTCGCCCCGGCGCAGATCGACCAGCTCGCCCGGGTCGTGGACGACCTGGAGCTGGACGTCTTCGCCTTCGGCATCACCACCGACTTCCGCTCCAAGCTCTTCCCCGGCTCGCAGCGGCTGGTGGAACTCGCCGACCGGGTCGAGGTCCTCCAGGTCGAGGCGCTGTGCTGGTGCGGGGCACGGGCCACGCACAACGCGCGCACCGTCGGCGGCCGGATGGTCGTGGAGGGCGCCCAGGTCGTGATCGGCGACGTCAACGTCGGTGACGAAGTGGGCTACGAAGTGGTGTGCCGGCGCCACCACCGGCGTCGGATGACCGCCGCCAGCGCCCGGGCCGCCGCCCTCTCCCCGGACGTGCTGCCGGTGGACGGGGTGCAGGGCGGCGCCGTGGACGTACGCGGCGACTGAGAGCCTGTCGGGTGACCTTCGATCGGGCGGCCACGCCCTGGCACGCGCCCTTCCCGCGTTGCCGAAATGCCCTAGTAGGCCCCCTGTGCCCTGCGGGCGCGGGAGGTACCCCCACCGCTACGAGGACATCCCGCCGCCTTGGAATCGCACGCACCAGACCGCGTCCACTATCCGATCGAAGGTCACCCGACAGGCTCTGAGGCCGGCGCAGGGGTCGCCGGCCGGGGTGCGCAACGGCGCGGGCCCGGGTGCCGTCAGTGCGCCGACCGTACGACCGCGAAGACCGCGCCCTCCGGGTCGGCGACCGTCGCCGTACGGCCCTGGGGGGTGTCCCGGGGCGGCGCGAGGACGCGCCCGCCGAGCTCCTGCGCCTGCCGGGCGGCCACGTCCGGGTCCTCGACCTCGAACCAGGTCTTCCAGTACGTGCCGCGGTCGCGCGGCAAGGCGCTTCCCACGCCGCGCAGCGCCGCGACGGGACGGCGGCCCAGCACCAGCACCACGTAGTCGTCGTCGACCGCGTCGACCGGCTCCACCTCGTACCCGAAGACGGACTGGTAGAACTTGGCGACCGACGAGGTCTCCGTGGTCAACAACTCGTTCCACACCGGGGTGCCGGGGGTGCCGTACAGGGCGAAGCCCTGGTGCGCCGCTGGTTGCCACAGCCCGAACACCGCGCCCGCCGGATCGGTGACGATCGCGAGCCGGCCGGCGTCCTCGGCGTCCAGCGGACCGACGCCGACGGTGCCGCCGCAGCAGCGCAACGACTCCGCCGTGGTGTTCACGTCGTCGGTGGCGAGATAGGGCGTCCAGGCGACGGGCAGATGTCGGTCGGCGGGCAGCCGCCCGATGCCCGCCACCTCCTTGCCGTCGAGCAGGGCGCGTACGTAGGGGCCGAGCTGCTGAGGGCCTGGGGCGAACTCCCAGCCGAACAACTCGCCGTAGAAGTGCTGCGTCGCGTCAAGGTCGTGCACCATCAGACTCACCCAGCAGGGTGAGCCGGGTGCGTGCCGAGTCGCCTCGGTCATCGTCTCTCTCTCCTCGGACCATCGTGGTGGCCGTGCGGGGACGGGGCGCGGGCCGTGTCCGTGGTGTGTCCAAAAGCCGTGCGCCCCGGTGCGCATGGTTCCACTCCCTGGCGCGGAACGCGCCCCGGCCGCGCCGCTTTTGGCGGGTTACCGCTGGAGGATGCCCATTTTTGTGAGAATTCGTGGCGACTCGACCGAGCCGGGGTCGGGCCACCGAAGGATTCCGGTCACCGGGCGGCCACTTCGCCCGACGGATCGCGGGCGCGGGGCGTGCGCCAGGATGGGGGCATGAAGCCCATCGTCTCCGCCGCCGAGCTGGCGAGCGCGCTCGCCGGTCCCCGCCCTCCGGTCGTCCTCGACGTCCGCTACCAGCTCGGCGGCCCGCACGGCCGTCCCGACTACGACGCCGGGCACGTCCCCGGCGCGGTCTTCGTCGACCTGGACGCGGAGCTCGCCGGCCCGCCCGGCGACGGCGGCCGGCACCCGCTGCCCGACGTCGAGGCGTTCGGTGCGGTGATGCGCCGGGCCGGCGTGTCGACGGACTCGTCCGTCGTCGTGTACGACGCCGACAAGGGGTGGGGCGCCGCCCGCGCCTGGTGGCTGCTGCGCTGGACCGGGCACGCGGACGTACGCGTCCTGGACGGCGGACTCGCCGCCTGGACCGGCCCCTTGGAGACCGAGCGGCCCGCCCCGGCGGCCGGTGACTTCGTGCCGAAGCCGGGGGCGCTGCCGCTGCTGACGGCGGACGGCGCGGCGGAGCTGGCCCGCTCCGGACTGCTGCTGGACGCCCGCGCCGGCGAGCGCTACCGGGGCGAGGTCGAGCCCGTCGACGCGGTGGCCGGCCACATCCCGGGCGCGGTGTCGGCCCCGACGGCGGAGAACCTGGGAGCGGACGGCCGCTTCCTGGCCGCCGACGAGCTCACGGCCCGCTTCACCGCGCTCGGCGCCGGCGACGTGGCCGGGCCGGTCGGGGTGTACTGCGGCTCCGGGGTGTCCGGCGCGCAGGAGGCGCTGGCGCTGGAACTCGCCGGATTCACCCCGGCGTTGTACGCGGGCTCGTGGTCCGAGTGGTCCCGCGACCCCGAGCGGCCGGTGGCGACGGGCGCCCAGCCTGGCTGACGCCGTGCGCGGACGGCGCGGACGGACCGCGGTCACCGAAGGGGCGGCCGCGGTCCGCTTCATGCGTCACGCCGTCACGTACTCACGTCGCGCCTCAGGCGACCGACGGCGGACCCCACGCGTGCCGGTCCCGTACCGCCGCCTTCTTGCCCAGGTGGCCCTCGCGGACCAGGACCGCCAGGGAGTCCAGGATCACCCGCGAGCTGAGCAGCGCCGTCTGCTCCGCCCAGTCGTACGGCGGGGCGCACTCGACGACCTCCAGCCCGGCGAGACCGGGCGCGGAGATCTTCCTGATCAGGTTCAGGGCCTCCCTCGGCAGCAGCCCGCCCGGCTCCGGCCAGCCGGTCCCGGGCACGAAGCCGGCGTCGATGACGTCGATGTCGAAGGACAGGTACACCGCCTTCGCGCCCTTCCACGCCGTCTCCAGCGCGATCTCGGCGACCTTGTCGATGCCGACCCGTTCGACGTCGCCCACCGTGATGACGGTGGTGCCGCGCTCGCGCCCCACCTTGACCCCGGCCCGCGGCGCCTGCCAGCCGCCGATGCCGACCTGGACCAGGTTGGTCGCGGGGGCGTTCTTGATGTTCGTCGCATGGAACCACGGCGTGGTGTGCATGCGTTCGTCCAGGTCGGTCTCCTGGGTGTCCACGTGCCGGTCGAAGTGGATGATGCCGATGTTCCCGTCCACGTACGGCGCCATGCCGCGGATGGTCGGGTAGCCGATGGAGTGGTCACCGCCCAGGATCACCGGGAACACCCCGCGCTGGTACACGTGCGCCATCGCCTGGCTGATCTGGTCGAAGGACTTCTCCAGGCTGCCGGGGATGGTGAACACGTCCCCGATGTCGACGATGTTCAACTGCTCGCGCAGGTCCACACCGAGCTCGAAGCAGTACGTGCCGAACAGGTTCGTCGAGCGCCGGATGCCCTGCGGGCCGAACCGGGCGCCGGGTCGGTAGGTCGCGCCGGAGTCGAGCGGCGCCCCGAACACGGCCACTTCGGCGTCGTCGACCTGGTTGACGTCCTCCAGGAACGGGGACTTCAGGAAGGTGCCGCGTTCGCCGGCGAAGTGGGGCAACTCGCCGCGGGAGAACGTGGGGATCGTCCGGTCCACGAGCGTCGGCGACCCCGACAGCCCGTGGGCGAGACCGCGTTCGATCTCCTCGTCGTGTCGGAACAGGGACAGCCGCTCCTCGGCGTGCTGCGCCCACTTGCCCTCCTTCACGGCGAAGGCGTCGCTGTGGGAGTGGCTGTGCTGGTGGGTGTGGTGTGAGTGGGATGAAGGCGCGTGACCGGTGCTGTGCTGCTGGTCGGGGCCTTGGGGAGGGGAGTCATTCCCCGGCGACGTCGCGTCGTCGTGGGCACGGGGATCGGGCGTCTTCGGCATTTCAGCCTCCAACGAGGCCGTCTTTCCACGGAAACCGGTACGGCCACCCTCGTCGGCAGGCGCTCTGGTAGCGCCTCATCGGACTGTAGCACCGGGCCCGGGCGAGAGCCCCGGCCCCGTGCGTCACGGGCGCTTGCGGCCGGTGAAGGGCCCGGACGGGTAGCCCGTGTCGAAGTGCATGTAGTCGGCGACCTTGATGTTCTGCCAGATCCACCCCTCGTCGACGAACGACTGCCAGACCGGGCCGCCCTTGAGGATCTTGCCCTTGCCGGGGGTGCGGGCGCTGAACTCCTTGCTGGGGAACCAGGTCTTCTTCCGCAGGTCCTGCCAGGGGTTCTCCAGCGGGTTGATGTCGACGGCGCGGCCGTTGGCGTGCGGGGACTCGGCGAAGGGCGCGTTGATCTGGTCGGGGCGCCGGCAGTTGAAAGCCGAGGTGTTGTCGTCCGCGAGGCTCTTGTCCAGATCGCCGCCGTACGCCTCCACCGACTGCATGCGGCGGACGGGGAAGCGCTGTTCGAACAGATCCGTGAAGATCCGCACCACGCTCTCGGCGACGTCGGCGTTCACGACGAGCGCTCCACGGCTCACCTTGCCGTCGAAGTCGTGGTAGTTCATCTCCACCCGGCGGAGTTGGTCCCGGTCGACCGGGCAGCCCTTGCGCCACATCCCGGCGGCCACCATGCGCTGCCACTGGTCGTCGGGCACCGGGGTGACCTCGGCGTCGACGGCGGGCGGCGGCGGGGGAGCGGGCGAGGGGGTGGGAGAGTCGCCGGCGCGGGTGGCCCCGGGGGCGGTGCCGTCGTCCGCCGTGGCCGAACAGGCGGTGGCCGCGAGGGTGGTGGACAGCAGCAGCGCGATCGTCCGGAGGCGGCGCGAGCGGTGGCGGGGCAAGGTGGCTCCTGGCGACGTTCGAGGGTGCGGGGTGCGGGCGGGCGCACGGAAGGGGGCGCGGCTCGGGTCGGGGCGCGCCGCCGTGAACCAAACTACTACACGGCGTAGAAGTTTAGTGAATGACGCCCGGTCGGCTCCGCGTCGGGCGGCAGGCAGACTGGTGGGGCGCGGTCGGCGGCACGGGGACTGCGCGACGGGATCGACGAGGGAGCCGGGATGGGCGCGTTGGGTGAACTGGAGGCCGAGATCATGGCCCTGGTGTGGCGGGGCGGGGAGCCGATGAGCGTACGGGCGCTCACGGACGCGCTCAACGACAGCCGCCCGCTCGCGTACACCACGGTGATGACGGTGGCGGAGCGGCTGCGGGCCAAGGGCTGGCTCAGCCGGGAGAAGGACGGGCGCTCGTACCGCTACCGCGCGGCGCGGTCGGCGGAGGACTACACGGCCGAGTTGATGGAACAGGCGCTGGAGACCTCGGCGGACCGCGGGGGCGCGCTGGCGCGCTTCGTGGACCGGCTGGACGCGGACGAGGCGGCGGCGCTGTGGGAGGCGCTCCAGAAGTCCCGCGCGGCCGGCCGCTGAGGCGTGTCACTGGGTGTGACGTAGCCGCGGTTTCCCTGCGGGAGCGTTGGTCTCTGCGGCCCGGTGGTGGGCCCTGGCTTGTCGCGCAGTTCCGCGCCCTGGACGTCTCCGCCGTAACCCCGCAGACCGTTGGTCTCTACCGGCCGGTAGAGACCAGCGCGCTCGCGGGGCTACGGCGGTACGTCAAAAGCGCGGGCCGAATCAGTCGCAGGTGACTTCGTCGCGCGGGGTGTAGCGCGTCTTGAACGGTTCCCGCTTCACTTCCTTGCCGCCGTCCATGAAGATCCGCTCCACCGTGACGTCGAAGCCCTCCAGCGGGGTCTGCGGCTGGCAGTCCTTCGTGGCGCCGGGGCGGGTGCCGGGCTCCTTGACGTTGGTCCGCGGGCCCTTGGCCGCCTTCACCTCGTCGTACTTCTTCGTGCCGAGGAAGGTCACGGTCACCTCGGTGTCGGAGGCGCTGGTCAGGATGTGGATGGCGCTGTCCGAGTCGTTCTTGAACCGCAGGTCGAGGCTGCCCCACGCCACCGTCGCCTCCCGGCCCTCCGGGTAGCGCTCGATGTAGAAGGAGTGGGCGCCGTACTCCACCGGCTTCAGGCCGGCGAAGAAGAACGCGTTGAACATGGTGGTGGCGACCGTGGAGACGCCGCCGCCGGCGGCCTTCGTGTACTTGTCGTTGAGGATGATGATGCCGTCCACGAAGCCGTTCTCCGGCGTCCGCTCGCCGACGGTGCCGTTGAAGCTCCAGGTCTCGCCCGGCATGATCGTCGACCCGTTGATCAGCTCGGCGGCCCGGCCGATGTTCTTCGTGCGGTACTCGGCGCGCTCGAAGGTGCTGGTGTAGGAGGACACCTGCTCCGTGATGCCCAGCTTGGCCACGCTCTCGGCGGTCACCTTGGGCTGGGTCTCGACGGTGGCGACCGCGCCGGTGCGGGCCGCGGAGCCGGTCTTCGTCAGCAGCGGCATGACCGCTTCCCCGAGGCTCTTGGCACTGACTTCCTGGCCGGGCTTGCCGTCGGCGACGACCTCGACCTTGCCGCCGTTGAGCCGCAGGGTGGCGTCGGTGGCCTCGTTCGTGGCGGCGGCGAGCTGGGGTGCGACGCGGGGGTCCTTCAGCAGGGCCGCGCTGTCCAGCTCGGGTGCCAGCCGGTCGTCCTTGCCGGGGGCCACCGTCAGGTGCTTGCCGAGGGTCGACGGGGAGATGGTGATCCGGCCGCCGGACGTGGTGAGCGTGACGGAGCCGGACATCGCCGGGCGGGCGAACTCGTTCATCGCGCGGTCGATCTCGGCCGCGCCGACCTTCGCCGCGGTCTCCTTGACCGGCAGGGCGGCGGGGCCGGACCCGGCCCCGGTGAACGCCGTGCGCACGGCGCCGACCGAGTCGGCCACGTCCAGGGACTGGCCGCTGACCGGCTGCACCTGCTTCGGCTCGCCCTTGGCGAAGGTGATCGAGCCCTCGCGGACCTTGCGGTCGTGCTTCTTCGCCAGCTCCTCAAGGGCCGCGCGGGTGCGGTCCTCGTCGGTGCGCACCACCGGCTCGACCTTGCCGCCGCCGGAGCTGAAGAGGTTCCCGACGACGGTGAGGGGGTCCTTGTCGGAGCGGGCGGCGAGGGCGGCCGTCTCCGCGGTGTCGAAGCTGAGGCCGGCCTTGGCGGGGTCGATGCTGTCCGACTTGTCGCCGACGGTCACCGCCAGCGGCGCGCTGGCTATCGCCTGGAGCTGCTGGTCCAGCTTCTGCTTGGCGGCCGATTCGCTCAGGCCCCCGATGTCGACACCCCGCACGGTGGTCCCCTTCGGGACCTCGTCGCCCGTCACCAGGAGCCCGGTGACGTACAGCGCCCCGGCTCCCAAGACGACGGCGCCACTCGCGACGGCGGCGGGATGTATTCGGCGACGCATGGATCTCCCCCGAAGAAATGTCCGGAACGACAGTTGGCCGGGCGCAGCCCGGCCAAGGTGGTCACTGCTAAGGACGTTACCGATACCTTGGTAAGGGAACGGTAAATAATCCTACCTTTCGGATTTGGGTGCACGGGCACGGGGGTCCGGCTTCGAGGGGGTCCGGATGTCCGGGATGTCCTGCGGGTCGGCGGTGAGCGGGAGTTCGTACGTGGTGAACGAGCGGCCGTCGGGGGTGGTCGAGCGGCCGCGGGCCAGCCAGCCGTGCCGCTCGTAGTACGGTCCGGCGCCGCCGTCGCCGCTGAGCGTGACGAGGCCGACGCGGGCGCACCCCGCGTCGGTGGCGTCCGCGACGAACCGGTTGATGAGGGCGGCGCCGAGACCGAGCGAACGGGCCGGTGCCGCCACTGCGACGTAGGCGAGGACGGCGGTGGTGCCGGGCTCGTCGTCCGGCGCCCGGAGTGCGGTTTGCGACGGCACGGCGGGGGGCGTCGGTGCTGGCGGTGTGGGCTCGGTGCGACGTCCCGGGGTGAGGGTGCGGGCGTACCGCCCCGCCCGCGTCCGCAGGAAGTGCCCGGCTACGCGCGGGCGGACGGCGAGTGAGAGCGCGCCGCGCGCGGCCAGCGAGAGCCGGTGCGAACGCAGGACGTGGGCCCGGTGGCCCGGTGGGTCGAGGGCGCCGAGGAGGTAGCCGGCCGGCCCCCGGTCCGTCTGCGCCAGGTAGCCGCGCGCGTACGGATTGTTCAGGTACGTCCCGCAGTACGCGGTGAGGAAGGCGGGTCCGAGCCGGGCGAAGAACCCGTCGGGGAAGTGCGCCAGGTGTTCCCCGACGACGTACGGCAGGTCGTCCGCGGTCATCGGGCGAACGGCGGTCGGCGCGCTGCGCGCGTCGACGGCGCGGCGTGCGGCGGGGACGGGGGAGCGGTGCGGGGCGGCCCCGCGGGCAGGGCTGGGGAGCGCGGCTGCGCGCTGTTCGGCATCCACGTTGCGCAAACTACTACACTGCGTAGAAGTTTAGTGGATCGAGTGTGGGTGGAGGGATGGGTGAGGACGGCCGCGTACGACGGCGAAGGTCCGGACCGCCGAATCCCGGGCTCGCCCCATCTGCCGCTTTGGGGCGCGGAGTCGACCGTGTGCGCCCCCGTCCGGCGCATGCCACGGATCGGGGGCGTCAGCCGTCTCCCGACTCCTGGTCGACGGCCGGCACCTGCTGCGGGTCAGGGCCCGAAGTCGCCTTCCTACGGTGGAAGTCGGCATACAGGTCGGCCGGCCACAGCGGTGCCTGGAGCGCGACCTCCAGCAGGAAGACGGTGCGCACGTCGACCAGCCCCGCGCCGGTGAGGATGCGCCGGACGGTGGGGTGGGTGGTGCCGGTGCGGGCGGCCAGCGCGCGGGCGCTGAGGCTGCGCGCCCGCATCAGCGCCCGCAGGCTGCGGGCGAGCGCCTGCCCCGCGTGGGCGGTGGGCGGTGCGTCGGGCGTCAGCGGTCCGTCGGGCCAGGTGCCGCTCTCGGTGTACGACGCCGGCGGGGCGTCGACGGGGTTGCGCATGGCGATCTCCTTGACGGTTCCGGAACGTTCATTTGCCGGCCGCCGCACGCAAAGGCCGGCTCCCCTCCCCGCGCGGGCGCGCAGAGGGGAGCCGGCCGTCGCCGCGGCGGACTCAGTCGCGCCGTACGGCCACCACGTGCCACACCGGCATCGTGGCGTTGCCGAACTCGTCCAGCTCAAGTCCGGGCAGGCTGTCGGCGTCGACCTCCCGGTCCGGGTACTCGGCCCGGGTCATCTCGACGACGTCGGCCGCACCGAGCGAACTCGCGTACGTGGCCTCCGCCACCGAGACCACGTCCCACACGCCGCCCACCACCTCGCGCAGGCTCCGCGCGCTGTGCCGGTGCGGACCGGGGAACGGTGCCGGCAACTCCTCGGCGAAGGAGAAGATGTGCAGCCGCGCGCCCGGCCGGGCCGCCCGGTGCAGCGCCTCCAGGTAGCGCACCCGGTCGTCCTCCGCCAGCGAGTGGTAGCAGGCGCTGTCCACGACGGTGTCGAAGCGGCCGTCGAAGCCGGTCAGCCGGGTCGCGTCGGTGACGGCGAACTCCACCTGCACGCCCTTGGCCGCGGCTCGGGCGCTCGCCTCGTCCACCGCGATCTGCGACACGTCGACCGCGGTGACCCGGTGGCCCTGGGAGGCCAGGAAGGCGGCGTTGTCGCCCAGGCCGCAGCCCACGTCGAGCACCGCGCCCGTGATCAGCCCCGCCTTGTGCGCTTCCACCAGCGCCGGCTGCGGACGGCCGATGTCCCAGGGCTGCACCGGGGGAGCGTCCTGATCGCCCCGGTACATGCTCTCGAAGTCGTAGCGGTCCGGGATGTGGTCAGAGGCGAAGGACACGTTCTTCTCCGGGGTCTGGGGGCGGTCGGCTCCAGCGGCGGGCAGGCGCACCGACATCGCGTGGTGGAACACGTCACGCGGGTCGTAGGCGGCCTTCACCCGTTGCAGCGCCGGGTAGTTGTCCTTGTAGTACAGCTCGTGCCAGGGGACCCCGGAGGTGTTCTCCGCGGGGTCGGTCAGGTCGACGTCCGGATAGTTGATGTACGACCCGTCCGCCACGTCGCCGGAGACGGGGGCGCCGCCGGTCGCCGCGAACAGCTCCCGGTACAGCCCGCGCACCCAGGCGATGTGCCCCTCGTCCTCCGCGGGGTCGTGCCAGGCGGCCGAGTACGCGGCCTTGATCACGCAGTCGCGCTGGGCGGACGCGGTGTCGTCCGGCGCGACGGCGTTGATGGCGCCGCCGTAGCCGTTGAGCATCATCAGCGACTCGCGCCCGAAGTAGTCCTCCTTGTGGAACCACCGGTACAGCGCGGCGAGCTGCTCGTCCGAGTGCACCCCGCGCAGGTACGCGGCCTTCGCCTTGTTGCGGGCGCCCAGCACCGGACCGGAGTCGCCCTGGCCCATGTAGCGCACGCCGGTCAGCCAGGGCAGCCGGTGGCGGAAGACGAAGGGGCTGACCCCGGTGCCCTCGTCGACGGCCGCCAGGAACTCGTCCAGCAGCGCGTCGGCGCCCGACTCCGGGTCGTCGGATCCGTTCGAGCCGTCGGTGGCTTCGGCCACCTGCACGTACATCGTCAGATCACCGCCCGAGCGGTGCCGGACCCACAGCGAGGCGAAGAGGCGCGCGAACCGGGAGTCGGGGGCGCTGTTCGCCACGTGCCAGGCCATGAAGTTGCGCATGATCCGGGCGAACGCCGCCTGGTCGCAGCTCTCCCACGACCAGGCGACCATCGCGGTCAGCAGCGACGACGGCGCCTGCGGCAGCAACTGCTCCGGGTCCGGACCGAGGTCCCCCGGGGAGCGCAGCCAAAAGCGGGTCACGATGCCGAAGTTGCCGCCGCCGCCACCGGTGTGCGCCCACCACAGCTCGCGGTGCGGGTCGTCCTCCTCGCGGGTGGCGACCACGGTCCGCACCCGGCCTGCGGCGTCGACGTGCACGACCTCGACCGCGTACAGGTGGTCCGCGACCAGCCCGTGCAGCCGGCTCAGCGGACCGTAGCCGCCGCCCGTGACGTGCCCGCCCATGCCCACCGCGGTGCACACGCCCGCGGGCACGGTCACGCCCCAGTTGCGGTACAGCTCCTTGTAGACCTGGCCCACGTTGGCCCCCGCCTCCACGGCGAAGGCGCACCGCTGCGGGTCGTACGACACCCCGGACATCAGCGACATGTCGATGACGACC
The DNA here is from genome assembly GCF_044328175.1 of Streptomyces sp. NPDC017979. NCBI lineage: Bacteria > Bacillati > Actinomycetota > Actinomycetes > Kitasatosporales > Streptomycetaceae > Streptomyces > Streptomyces sp. NPDC017979. The sequence continues at coordinate 161,364 of NZ_JBIRGU010000006.1, forward strand.
TCGACGGCCGGGTCGGAGACGAACGCCTCCCCGCAGTGGCCGCCGCTGCGCACGGCCACCCGCTTGCCCTCCGCGAGGGCCGCCCGCAGCGCGTCGGCGACCTGCTCGGCGGTGCGGACGAGCACGACCCGGTCGGGCTCGCCGGTGAAGCGGTAGTTGTCGCCGCGGACGAACTCGGCGTAGCGCCGGTCGGTGGGCAGCACCACCACCGGGTCCGGCACGGAGGACTCCACGGTCACTGCGCACCGTCCGCGTCATCCGCGGCCGAGCGCGAGAACACGACCTCGTAGGTGTTCGAAGAGCGCGAGGTCAGCAGCGGGCGGGCGGCGGCGCGCATCGACCGCGAGTCGGCCGGCCGCTCCTCCTCGGGCAGGTTGTGGAACGCCTCGTACGCCGCACGGCTCTCCCACTGCGCGTAGTTGACGACGAAGTCGCCCTCAAGGCCGCGCAGGATCGAGTGGGAGCGGTAGCCGGGGACGCCCTCCATCCACGGGTCGGGCTTGGCGAACAGGTCCACCAGACGCGCCTGGTTCGCCTCCTCGACGCCCATGATCACGATGACGGTGAAGTCGTCGCGGTCCGGGGAGATCTCGATCCGCTCCAGCTCCGGGTGGAGGTGGGTGGCGACGACTTCGGTCTTCAGCAGGTGGACCGAGGTGGTCAGGTCGGTGAAGTACGGGACGGTGTTGTGCTTGAAGTTCTCGCCCTCGTAACGGTCCCGCAGGTCTTCGACGCTGCGCCACTGGATGTAGTTGGCGGCGCACGGCTGGTCGATGCCGCCGTGCAGCGTGGAGGACCGCCAGCCGGGGTAGTTGGCGCCCTGGATGATCCCCTGCATGGTGTTCAGCAGGGTCGTCTGGTCCTCGTGGGTGCGGGTGTCGAACAGGTTGAAGACGGTCAGCGAGCCGTTGTCCGGCGTGATGAAGGGCATCTGGACGTCTCTTTCGTCTCTGGCGTCTCTAGCGTCTCGGGGACCCCGGCGACTGCTGCGATCGCTGGGACCTCTGTGATCGCTGCGGTCCCCGGGACCTCGCGGGTGTCGCGGGTCAGGCCCGGACGGCTTCGACCACGCTGTGCAGGCCCGCCCCGACGATCCGGGTCAGCCGCAGCCCCGCGCGGTCGAAGAGGTCGGCGAACTCCGCCTCGGTGCGCTGCTGGCCGCCGCAGAGCACCAGCATGTTCAGGTCCATCAGGGAGACCGTCGGGTTGGGGCGGGCGCCGTCCGTCATCACGGCCTCCACCAGCAGCACCCGGCCCCCGTCGCCCAGCGCGGCGCGGCAGTTGGCGAGGATCTTCAGCGAGCTCTCGTCGTCCCAGTCGTGCAGCACGTTGGAGAGCAGGTACGCGTCGCCGGCCGGCGGTACCGAGGAGAAGAAGTCGCCGCCGATGATCTCCACGCGGTCCGCGACGCCGTTGCGGGCGAAGGTCTGCGCGGCCTCGGCGACCACCTCGGGCTGGTCGTACAGCACGCCCCGGGTCTTCGGGTTGGCCTTCAGGACCGCGGACAGCAGCGCGCCGCGCCCGCCGGCCACGTCCACCAGGGTCCCGATGTCACTGAAGTCGAACGCGTCCACGACGGGCGCGATGAGCTGACGGGACGCCTCGGTCATGGCGTCGTTGAAGACCCCGGAGACGTCCGTGTGGTCCCGCATGAAGTCCCACACGTCCTGGCCGTGCATCCGCTCGAAGGCCGGCGTGCCGGTGCGCACGCTGTCGGCGAGCCCGGCCCAGGTGGCGCGGTCGGCGGTGAGCCCGACCCAGCGGGCGAAGTTGCGCATGGAGGTCGGCGAGTCGGTGCGCAGTGCCTCGCCCACCGGGGTGTTGGCGAACACCTTGCCGTCGCGCTCCTCGAAGAGCCCGACGTCCGTGCCGGCCCGCAGCAGGCGGTAGAGCGTGGGCGGGTGGGCGCCCACGGCCGCGGCGATCTCGTCCGAGGTCCGGGGCCCGTCACCGAGGACGTCGGCGATGCCGAGTTCGGCGGCGGCGCTGACGGCGGCGGCCATCCAGCTCGCGGTGGCGAGCTGGAGCACCCGGACGGACGGCGGAAGCTGGGGAGGAGGGGTCATGGCGCGCGGTTCCCTTTCGGTCGCGGTCGGGTGGAGGTGCGGGGTGGAGCGGGGTCGGGGACGGGGCGGTGCCTGGCGGGCGGTTCAGACCGCGGCGCGCACCGCGTCGATGACGTACGAGACGTCCCCGTCGCTCAGGTGCGGACCCATCGGCAGGCTCAGCACCTGCGCCGCGATGGCCTCCGCCTGCGGGAACGTCCCCGCCGGCCAGCGCTCCGCGTCGGCGTACGCGGGGGAGAGGTGGACCGGCACCGGGTAGTGGATCAAGGTGCCCACGCCCGCCTCGGTCAGCCTGCGCTGCACCGCGTCCCGGTCGTCGCAGCACACGACGTACAGGTGCCAGGAGGGCTCGGCCCCCTCGGGCACGCCCGTCGGCCGCAGCCCGGGCAGGTCGGCGAAGGCGGTTCGGTAGCGGTCGGCGATCTCGGCCCGCCGGGCGTTCCAGCGGTCCAGGTGCGGGAGCTTGGCCCGCAGCACCGCGGCGTGCAGCTCGTCCAGCCGGGAGTTGGTGGACTTCAGCTCGTGGTGGTACTTGCTGCGCGAGCCGTAGTTGCGCAGCAGCCGCAGCCGGTCGGCGAGTTCGGCGTCGTCGGTGAGCACGCCGCCGCCGTCGCCGAGCGCGCCCAGGTTCTTCCCCGGGTAGAAGCTGAACGCGGTGGCGGTCGCGTGCCCGCCACCGCCGACCCGGGTGCCGTGCAGCCGGGCGCCGTGCGCCTGCGCCGCGTCGTCGACGATCGCCAGCCCGTGCCGGTCCGTGACCCGCCGCAGCGCGGGCAGGTCCGCCGGCTGTCCGTAGAGGTGTACGGGCATGACCGCTCGGGTCGCGGGGGTGATCGCCGCCTCGACCGCGGCCGGATCCAGCAGGTGGGTGTCCGGGTCGACCTCGACGGGCACCACGTCCGCGCCGGTCTCGGAGACCGCGAGCCAGGTGGCGATGTACGTCGCGCTGGGTACCACGACCTCGTCGCCGGGACCGATGTCCAGCGCCCGCAGGGCGAGTTCCAGCGCGTCGCACCCGGTGGCGACGCTCACGCAGTGCGCGGCCCCGCAGTAGGCGGCGTACTCCTCCTCGAAGGCGCGCACCTCCTCGCCGAGCACGAACCAACCGGAGTCCACGACGCGGTGGTACGCGGCGTCCAACTCGGCCCGGATCTCGGCGTGCGGCCCCTTCAGGTCCAGATAGGGGACCTTCATGCGCGCGCTCCCGCGTCCGCGAGGAACTCGTCGTAGCGGCGGTAGTAGTCCGCCTCGTCGTAGTGCTCGGAGGCGAGGACCAGCGCGATGGCGCCTTCGGAGAAGTTCACCAGGCTGTTCCACACCATCGGGCCGATGTAGAGGCCCTGCCCGGGGTCGTCGAGACGGCAGACGGCGGTGTCGACGGTGTCGTCCACGGCGACGTCGAAGCTGCCGTTGATGGGGATGACGAACTGCTCCAGGTTGCGGTGGGCGTGGTCGCCGCGGACCGAGGCCGTCGGCAGGTCGTACAAGTAGAAGAGCCGCTTGATCGGGAAGCCGATGTCCTTGGCGCCCTCGACCACGGCCAACTGGCCGCGGGGGTCACCGATCGTCTGGAGGTTCATCAGCGCGCAGGGGCGGACCTTGCCGACCCGGCTGACGTCGGTCACGGCGTTCGGGTCGGTCATCGCGTGCCCCCGTCGGTCGACTCGGGCGCCACGCCGAGGAAGAGTCCGCGGCCCGACGGCCCGTCCTTGAGGAACTCCACCGCGAACCCGGCCTGCTCGAAGGCGTCCTCGTACTGCTCGCGGGTGAAGAGCGAGAGCACGTGCAGGTCGGAGAAGCGGCGCAGGCCGTTCACCGGCTCCGCGACGGTGTACTCCACCGTCATCCGGCTGGTGTTCCCGGCCCGTACGGTGTGGGAGACCCGGGCGATGGTCCGCCCGTCGACCTCCACCAGGCTGCTGCCGACGTACCCGTCGAGGAACGTCTCGGGGAACCACCACGGCTCGACCAGCGCGACCCCGCCCGGCGCGGTGTGCGCCCGGAAGGTGCGCAGGGTCCGCCGCAGGTCCTCGACCGACTTCAGATAGCCGACCGAGCTGAACAGACAGGTCACGGCGGAGAACCGCCGGCTGAGGTTGAACGAGCGCATGTCGTCCTGGTGGACGGCGACGCCGGGCAGTTGGCGGGTGGCCAGGGTGTGCATCCACGGCGACAGCTCCACCCCCTCCACGTGGTCCACCGAGGCGCGCAGCGCCGCGAGGTGGGCGCCGGTGCCGCAGGCCACGTCCAGCAGGCTGGTGACCTCGGGGCGCCGGGTGCGCAGCACGGCGAGGAAGTCGGCCGCCTCGGCGGCGTAGTCGCGGCCCCGGCCGCGGTAGATCGCGTCGTACACGTCGGCGTGCTCGGCGCCGTACGCCTGCTCCACGTCGGCGGGCGTCACGGGCGCGCCGGGTCGGGTGGCCGAGGGGGCGTTCATCCGCGCACCAGTCCTTCCAGGTCCTTCACCACGTCGTTCGGGGTGGGCAGGGAGTTGAGCTCGTCGGCGAGGACCCGGGCCTGGTGGCCGTAGCTCCCGTCGGACAGCACCTTGCGGCAGGCTTCGAAGGTGCCGTCGGGGGAGCCCTCCTCGCGGTGCAGCACGACCGCGGAGCCCTGCTGCTGCAACAGGGCCAGCGACGGTTCGAAGGCGACGAACTGGTTCAGCACGACCTGCGGGATCCCGGCGGACATGGCGTTCAGCGCGGTCAGCCCGCCGCTGTGCACGATGCCGTCGCAGGTGCGCAGCAGGAACTCCAGCGGCACCCAGCCGGCGCGGACCTGCGGGAAGCGCTCGCGCAGCTTCTCCGTCGCGGCTTCGTTCGCCGCCACCACGATCTCGGCGTCCAGGTCCACCAGCCGGGTCAGCAGCGCGCACAGGTGCTCGAAGATCTGCGGCATGGCGGTGCGGAAGCTGCCGTACGTGACGCAGATCCGCGGGCGCTCGCCCTTGGCGTACATCCACGGCTCCAGCGCCCGCTGCCGGTTGCCGGGCACCCAGCGCATGGGGCGGCCGGGCGTGGCGAACGACGGCAGGAGGCTCGGCGGGCAGATGTCCAAGAACACGTCCGGGGCGGGCAGTTCGGCGAGGCCCAGCCGCTCCAGCTCGGGGGCGAGCTCCTCGGCGGCGTACTGCTCGGCGCCGCCGAAGTGCAGCCAGTCCCACGCCTGGCGGACGTGCGGGACGCCGAGGTGGGCGGCGATCAGCCCGGCGGCGTGCGCGTCGGTGCCGCCGATGACGAGGTCGGGGCGCCAGTGCCGGGTGAGCTCCAGGAGCCCGTCGAGGCTGACGGCGGCCTGCCGGCCGAACCAGCGCCCCACGTAGGGAAGTTCCTGATCCGGCGACCAGGGGAACTCGATCGGGCCGCCGGGGCGGTCCAACTGCTTGATGCTCTCGGTGGTGTGCTCGGTGACCACGGCCACCGGAGGCAGCCCGACCGCCTCGATGCTGGAGGTCAGCTCGTCGAAGGAGGCGACCAGGATCTCGTGACCGGCGTTGCGCACCGCGGTCGCGAGCGGGGCGAGGGCGAAGACGCCGGCGGGGCTGGTTCCCGCTGCGATGAACAGGACTTTCATGGCTTCTCCGTAAGGTCTGGGCCGCCGTCCGGGCAGGGCGGAGCGCCGGCTCGCGGTGAGGGCGCGGGCCGGTCGGGACGCCGGGGTGTCCGGGAGGGCGTACGGGGTACGGGATGCGCGACGCGGGATGCGTACGGGAAGGAGCAGCGCCGTGCGCTCGTAGGGCGCGGTGCGCAGAGGTGAGGCGGACGCCGGGTGAGGGTCGGTCCGGGCGGCGCTCAGAACGGGAACGGGCCCCGGGGGCACAGCAGTTCCACGATGGACGCAATCTTCTTCACGGCTGGTCGCGGTGTCAAGGGGGCGGCCGGACCTCGCGGTCGTCGGTGCGTTCCGTCCCCCACCGCCCTGCTCCGAGGGGCGAAAGGTCTGTTGACAAGCGGTCCAGGGAGCAATTAGCTTTATCGTGAAGATACCTCAGGGCGGAGATAATCTCCGTCCGGGTGGGTGACCCGGTCGGTCGGTTCAAACCCCCGTAGCCGACCGGCCGGGTGCTTCGCAGAGCTCGCCGCCGGCGTGCCGAATTCAGTGCCGGGATGTGCACGATGAATACCCCTGGTAAATCAACATTCCACCCCGGCAGTCACATTCTGGGGTGGTGGAGAGAAAGCCTGGACAGCCCCGTCGGCATGTGCTTAGGCTTTATGGCCGGTGCATCACCCATGACCAAGTCTGTTGTTCCGAACCCGACATGAAGGACGGGCGGCAATGGGCTTCGGCCGGAATCTGGGAGAACAATGCCGTCGCACAAGTCCGCCATCGATGGCCGTCACGGCGGCCACAGTCAATTGCCGGTGCGAGGTGGCTGCCGGTGAAGGCCCTCGTCCTGTCCGGAGGCGCCGGAACTCGGCTTCGCCCCCTCACCCACACCTCTGCCAAACAGTTGGTCCCCGTCGCCAACAAGCCCGTCCTCTTCTACGGTCTTGAAGCCATCGCCGAAGCGGGCATCCGCGAGGTCGGAATCATCGTCGGCGACACCGCGGACGAGATTCGCGACGCGGTGGGTGACGGTTCCAAATTCGGCATCGACGTCACCTACATTCCCCAGGAACTGCCCCTGGGGCTCGCCCACGCGGTGCTGGTCGCCCGGGACTTCCTCGGGGACGACGACTTCGTGATGTACCTCGGTGACAATTTCATCGTCGGCGGCATCGCGGACCTGGTGCAGGGCTTCCGCGAGGACCGCCCGGACGCCCAGATCCTGCTGACTCGGGTGTCGGACCCCTCGGTCTTCGGCGTCGCCGAACTCGACGCGGCGGGGGAGGTGGTCCGACTGGAGGAGAAGCCCCAGTACCCGCAGAGCGACCTGGCGCTCGTCGGCGTCTACCTGTTCACCCCCGCCGTGCACGAGGCGGTCCGCGCGATCCAACCCTCGCTGCGCGGTGAGTTGGAGATCACCCACGCCATCCAGTGGCTGATCGACCGCGGCTACCGGGTGCGCTCCACCACCATCACCGGCTACTGGAAGGACACCGGCAACGTCATCGACATGCTGGAGGTCAACCGGTCCGTGCTGGAGACCATGGAGCCCTGGATCGAAGGCAGCGTCGACGAGGAGAGCCAGCTCATCGGGCGGGTCACCGTCGAAGCCGGCGCAAAGGTGCTGCGGTCGCGGATCGTCGGACCGGCGATCGTCGGACGCGGGACGGTGATCAGCGACTCGTACGTCGGGGCGTACACCTCCGTGTCGGAGGGCTGCCGGATCGAGAACAGCGAGATCGAGTTCTCCATCGTGCTGCGCGACTCCTCGATCAGGGGGGTGCGCCGGGTGGAGGCTTCCCTCATCGGGCGCAGCGTGACCGTCGCGCCCGCCCCCGCCGTCCCGCACGCCCACCGACTGATCCTCGGCGACCACAGCAAGGTGCAGATCTCCTCATGACCTCGACACACATCCTGGTGACCGGCGGCGCGGGCTTCATCGGCTCGCACTACGTGCGCACGCTGCTCGGGCCGGACGGCCCCGGTGACGTCAAGGTCACCGTCCTCGACCGACTGACCTACGCCGGCAACCCGGCGAACCTGGACCCGGTGCGCGAGCACCCCGCCTTCGGCTTCGTCCGCGGCGACGTCACCGACAGCTCCCTGGTCGGGATGTTGATGGCCCGGGTCGACGAAGTCGTCCACTTCGCGGCCGAGTCCCACGTGGACCGCTCCCTGGAGTCCTCTGCGCCCTTCGTGCGCACCAACGTGGTCGGCACCCAGGTCCTGTTGGACGCCGCCCTCAAGGAGGGCGTGCGCACCTTCGTCCAGATTTCCACCGACGAGGTGTACGGCTCCATCGACGAGGGCTCCTGGACCGAGGAGCGACCGCTCGCGCCCAACTCGCCCTACTCCGCCAGCAAGGCCGCGGCCGACCTGCTGGCGCTGAGCTACCACCGCAGCCACGGCCTGGACGTCCGGGTCACCCGGTGCTCCAACAACTACGGTCCGCACCAGTACCCGGAAAAGATCATTCCGCTGTTTGTGACCAATCTCCTGGACGGGAAGAAGGTTCCCCTCTACGGTGACGGGCGCAACGTCCGTGACTGGCTGCACGTGGACGATCATGTGCAGGGCGTGGAGCTGGTGCGCGCCAACGGTCGACCGGGCGAGGTCTACAACATCGGGGGTGGCACCGAGCTGACCAACCGTGAGCTCGCGGATCTATTGGTGACGGCGTGCGGCGCCGACGGGGACAGCGTGGAGTACGTCGCTGATCGTAAAGGTCACGACCGACGCTACTCAGTTGACTGTACTAAGATCCGCACCGAGCTGGGATACCGGCCGGTCCGAGACTTGACCAGCGGACTGGCTGAAACTGTCGCTTGGTATCGGGGGAATCGCAAGTGGTGGGAGCCGCTGAAGGAGCGCGCGATGGTGTGAGACCGTCCGCATCGTGCGCCGGCGCGTCGACAGGCGCGCCCACTTCTCACCCGCTTTACCGCAGGGTAAGCGGGTCTTCAATCGGTGCACAGGGAAACTTGTCCCTGCCCAAACGCACCCCCAGAGGCTAAGCTCGTGACCGACTGGCGTTGCCATTGGCGCGCTGCAGGACACTCGCGTTCACCTCTGGAGGGAAAGTGATTAAGGTTCTGCTCGCCCAAGACGGCCGTATGGTACGGGGGGCATTTCTTGCGCTTCTGGCGCAGGAGAACGACATCGTCGTCGTCGCCGAATTAGCGGCGGGACGCGAGTTGGTGCAGGCTGCACGCCGTTTTGAGCCGGACGTTGCGGTGATCGATATCGACACACCGGTCCACGACGACCTGTCAGCAATTCAACAAATTCATGAAGAGTTGCCGAAGACGCGCACGCTCATTCTGACGAGTACGTGGCGGCCGACGATCGTTCGGCGGGCACTTGACATTCAGGTGGGTGGATTCCTGGTAAAGGAATCCCCACCAGAGAAACTCGTCAGCACCATAAGGGAGTTGGCGGCGGGACTGCGGGTCATCGACTTCGACCTGGCCGTTTCGGCGTGGCAGTCACCGCCGCCGCCACTGACGGAGCGTCAATTGGAGATCCTGCGACTGGCGGCGGCCGGCGACGGCGTGCCCGAGATCGCGGCCCGGCTCCATCTGTCGCCGGGCACGGTCCGCAACTACCTCAGCTCGGTCACCACCAAGCTGAATGCGCGCACCAGGATGGACGCGGTCCGCATCGCGGCCGACGCCGGCTGGCTGTGACCTTCCGCATCCTGTGCCCACGCGGCCGGGACGGGACACCCTTAGGTGGCTGGAATGCCTATGGTGCCCGCCCCGGCCCTCGTGCTTTCGCAGTCACCCTCCAGGGCCGTCGGGATGGGTCCCGATGGGCGCCCGTTGGGGCTCCTCCGGGGGTTTCACGAGTCCGCCATCGGGGGTTTCGAGGGTGTTTTCCAGTCAGTCACGAACTGTACTTCTCCGGGACTGGCGGTGATTGGCGCAGGTGGGCGGGGGTGAATGACGCTGCTTGCGTGTCATGTTCGCGCCGGTCTCGATCATCGCGTGATTGACGCACACAACTATGTGCGTTCTTCACGAAGCACATGGGCTTTTCATAATGTGTTGATGATGAAGACACTCCCCCATGGAGTCTTGCTGCCCTACGGTGGTGGGAAACCAGTCGAGTCGTCTGGCTGAAACAAGGGGGATCTGGCGCGACTATGCGAAGCCCGTCATGGAATCACTGCCGCGCTCCGAAAGTCACGGTCGGTTGCACAGCCGAGGGAGGCACCACCCTGTGCGACTGCTGCAAGGACGAACTGTTCACCGCCTTCGGGGAGCTACCCGCGCTGTACTCCGCGTGTGAGGTTGCCCTCGGGGGGTCCCGTACGGTCCAGGAAAGGGTGTCCGGCGGTGCCGGACGGCGTGACCTGCCGTTCAACGACAACGTCGCCGAAGTGCGCTCCCGGGTCCGGTCGGTACTGGCCTCCTGGTCGGCCCTGGTGGTCGAGGAGCGGGGGGTCGAGGCGCCCGAGCGGCGCGTCGCGCCGATGGCGCGCTTCTGTCAGCAGAACGTGTCCTGGCTCGCCGAACACTGGGCGGCCAGGGACGTGTTGGAGGAGCTGCGGGCCCTGACCCGGCTCGCCCGCAGGGCCACCGATTCCGGCCGGGTCCGGGTCGTGCCCCTCGGGACCTGCGTCCACCAGGGCTGTTCGGGCAAGTTGAAGGCCGTGGTCAAGGTGCCGAGCACCGACGCGAAGCCGTCGGAGATCCGGTGCAGTGCGGACGTGACCCACGTGTGGGGGCCGGACGAGTGGGCCGCGCTCCGCTCGGACGCGCACGGGCGCACCGCCGAGCAGCGCGCCTGGTACACCGTCGTGGACATCAAGGCGCTGTGGAACCTGCCGAACGGCAGCATCTACCGACTCGCCAACCAGAACGAATGGCGTCGGCGAAAGGTCGCGGGACGCGTGTACTACCACGCCGGGGACGTGACCGCGGCGCTGCGGGGCTGACCTGACGCAGCGCCGGCGCCGGTGGGCGTGTGGGGCGCCGCCCGACGGGGCGGGCGCCCCACACGTGCGTGCGCGCCCGCACGCATTGGGGCCCACGGCGCCGCGGACGAACACGGCGGCTACGGCACCGGGGACGAGCACAGCGGCCCGGGAAGCCCCGGTCAGGGGGCTTCCCGAACCGCTCACGGCGCGGGCTGCGGCACCGACCCCGCCAGCCGCTCGACCGCCCCCGTCCACACGGGCCAGGGCTCGCGCGACGCGGGCGCCAACAGCGGTACGACGGAGCTGCGGCCGGCGCGCACCGAAGGGTGCCGGCGCGCCAGGGTCGCCAGCGCCCCCGCGGGGGCGGCGTCGACCACCGTGTGCGCGGCACCGTCCAACACGGTGCACAGCGCCGGCCAGAACCGCACCGGCAGCGCCATCTGATCGGCCCAGAAGTCGGGCCGCACCGCTTCCGCGTCCGACACCGGGCGAGCGGTGCGGGTGGACACGATCGGTATCCGCGGCGGGCTCAGCACCTCGGCGGCGACCGCGGTGCGGAACCGGTCCGCGGCCCGTCGCATCGCCGGGGCGTGCCACGGCTCCAGCGCCCGCACCCGGCGCGCCGTCAGCCCCTGCTCGCACAGGGTCCGTTCGGCCGCCGTCAGCGCCGGCTCCGGGCCGGCGAGCACCGTTTGCGCGGGCCCGTTGTGCGCGCCGAGCGCCACGCCCGTGCAACCGTCCCCGGCCCGCACCCGCTCCAACACCGACTCCGGCGCCCCGGCCACGGCCAGCATTCCGCCGGCGGGCGCGGCCGCGAGCGCCGCGCAGCGCGCCGCGAGGATCCGGGCCGCCGCGGCGGGGGAGAACACCCCCGCGAGCGTCGCCGCGGCCAACTCGCCGACGCTGTGCCCGATCAGCACGGCCGGCCGCACTCCGCGGGCCGCCAGCGCCTCCCCGATGCCGTACCCGATCAGGAACAGCAGGGGCTGCGCGGTGGCGCCCCGGTCGGCGGGCGCGCCGTCGACCAGGCCGAGCCACGTCTGACGCACCCCCGCCCCCCGGGGCCCCAGCGCGGCCAGGAACTCGTCGGCGACCGCGGCGAACCGGGGCTCGCGACGGTACAGCTCCACGGCCATGCCGACGTGCTGGAAGCCCTGCCCCGGCAGGAGCAGGGCGATCGGCTGCCCGGTCACCGGACCAGGGTCCCGGGGGAGCGCACCGCGCCCAGCGCCGCCACGGCCTGCGCCAGCCGCGGGGCGTCGTTGGTGCGGTACACCTCCGCCTCCGGGGAGATCCGCTGGCACAGCTTGCTCAGCGCCTTGCCGGCGCCGACCTCCACGAACCGGTCGACCCCCGCGTCCGTCAGGGCGCGCACGGTGTCCGCCCACAGCACCCGGTTGGTGAACTGGCGGCGCAGACACTCCGCGGCCTGCCGTGCGTCGAGCACCGGGGCCGCGGTCAGCGCCGAGTAGATCGGGATCACCGGGTCCCGCAGATCGAGGTCGTCGATCGCCCGCGCGAACTCCTCCTCGATGCCCGACAGGAGGCTGCAGTGCGCCGGCCCGCCGATGTCCAGGGTGAGCACCCGCTCGGCGCCCTCGGCGTCCGCGTACTTGAGCAGTTGCGCCACCCCGGCGAGCCCGCCGGACACCACGATCTGCCGGTCCTCGTTGAGGTTGGCGATCTCCACGACCTCGCCGGTGTCGGCGGCGGCCCGGGCGCACAGCTCCTCCACCCCGGCGACCGGAATGCCGATCACGACGCCCAGACAGCCGGGCACCGTCCGGTTGACCGAGTCCATCAACTCGCCGCGCAGCCGCACCAGGCGCAGCCCGTCCCGCAGGTCGAGCACCCCGGCCGCGACCATCGCGGCGAACTCGCCCAGGCTGTGCCCGGCCACCACGTCGGGGACGACGCCGTGGCCGCGCAGCACCTCGTGGGCCACGACGCTGGTCAGGAACACCGCGGGCTGGGTGACGGGCATCGCCCGCAACTCCTGCGCCGGCCCCTGCCAACACAACTGCGTCAGCGGGATCCCGAGGATCTCGTCGGCGACCCGGTAGTGGGACTCGATCAGGTCCGGTCGGTCCGCGACCAGGTCGCGGCCCATCCCGACGCGCTGCGACCCCTGTCCCGGGAAGACGAAGGCGGTAGCACTCATCCCGGGCGTCACCCCCTTCTCCTCAGTGGCTTTCCTGCCTGGTTCGGTTTCGTGCGGCACCGCCGTTCCCGGTGGCGCGCAGGTGCGACGCCGCGGGCGGCGCTCAGGCGAACCTGAGCGCCGCGATGGGGCACGTGTGCACGGCGCTGAGCGCCGCCTCCCGCTGGTCCTCCGGCACGTCCCCGGCCACCAGCACGTTCGCGTGGCCGTCGTCGAGCAGGAGCAGTTCGGGCGCCTCCGCCTCGCACAGCCCGTACCCCTCGCACCGTTCGAGGTCGACGGTGATCCGCATCCGGTCGGTCTGCTCCTCGGCAGTGGTCACGTGTGCAGCGTGACCGGCAGCGAAGCGATGCCGCGGATCGTGTTGTGCAACCGCCAGGTGGGCTCGCCCACCTCGATGGAACGGACCTTCGTCGACAGCGCCTTGAGCAGGCTGTGCCCCTCCAGCCGGGACAGCGCCTGGCCCACGCACCCGTGGATGCCGTGGCCGAACCCGACGTGCTGCGCCACCGCGCGGCGGTGGATGTCGAAGGCGTCCGGCTCCGTCCAGTGGCGCTCGTCGCGGTTGGCCGAGCCGTACAGCAGCAGGACGCGCATCCCGGGCTCCAGCGACACCCCGCCGAGCTCCCGCTCCCGGGTCACCAGCCGGGTGAAGCCGCGCAGCGGCGACTCGATGCGGATGATCTCGTTGAACGCCCGCGGGATGTGCGACTCGTCCGCGCGGATCTCCTCCCACTGCTCCTGGTGCGTGCCCAGCAGCCACAGCATGCTGGAGAGCGCGCTGACGGAGGTGTCCATCGACGGGGCGAGGAAGTCGCCGAGCAGCCCCGGCAGCAGGTACTCCTCGATCTTGCCGTCCTTCGCGTCGGTCACCAACTGCTCGCCCCAGCTACCGGGCCGCAGATTGCCCGGCACGGACATCCGCGCCAGGAACTCCGACATCTCCTTCAGCAGCGGGAAGCCCGACATCGTCCGCTGGTTGAGCGGACCGAACGCGTTGAAGCCGGCGGTCGCCCACTCCAACAGGCGCTCCTTGCCCTCGTCCACCGGCCAGCCCAGCAGGTCGGGCACCACGGCCAGCGGGAACGCCTGCGCGAAGTCGGTGACCGCGTCGAAGGTGCCCTTCTCGATGAGCTGGTCGACCAGGGTGTTCGCCCAGCCCTCGATGTAGTCGTGGAACTCCTCCAGCGCCTTGGGCTTCAGATGGCGGGCCACCAGCCCGCGCACGTAGTCGTGGTACGGCGGGTCACTGGTGAAGCTGGACCCCTTCTGGGCCTTGTTGAGCGTCTCCGTCAGGCCCACGCCCGACGCCGACGAGAAGGTGGTGTGGTCGTGCAGCGCGTCGTACACCTCGCGGTAGCGCGCCACCGCGTAGACCTCGTGCGCCTCCAGCCACACCACCGGGCCCAGGTCGCGAAGGCGCCGGTAGTCCTCGTACGGGGAGAGGATCGACGTGTCGCTGTACGGGTCGATGTCACTGCGGGGAATGGTGCCGGTCGCCATGGTGCTCCGTCTCCTTGGGGGTCTTCGGGTCAGCCGCGCGGCGCGGCGGTCGACAAGTGGGCATTGACCACGCCGACCAGGTCGCGCGGGGTCTCGACGTCGGCGAACGCCGTGTCCTCGAACTCCAGCCCGTACTCGCGACCGATGCGGCTGCCGGTCTCCAGCAGCGCCAGGGAGTCGTACCCGAGGTCGTCGAAGCTGGCGTCGAGGATGTCGCCGTCCAACTCGGCGGTGGCGCCGGCTCCCTCCCGCAGGATGCGCTTGAGGTCGTCGATGGAGAAGCTGCTCATGTTCCGCTCCTTCGTGGCGGTCGTGCTGCGCCGGGGCGCGTGAGGGCCTGTCTTGCGGATCGGGCTGACGGCGGCGCTCACGCCGCCCGCACCACGACGGCCGAGTTGAAGCCGCCGTGACCGCGGGCGAGGACGACCGCGGTGCGCACCGCGGCCTGCCGCGGCCGACCGGTGACCAGGTCGATGCCGTACTCGGCGGCGCCCTCGACGTGCAGCGTCGGCGGGATCACCCCGTCGCGGATCGCCAGCAGCGCGGTCGCGACGTCCAGCGCCGCGGCGCCCGCGGTGAGCCGGCCCGTCATCGTCTTCGGGGCCGTCACCGGCACCCCGCCGCGGCCGAAGACCGCGTTGACGGCGTCGGCCTCGATGCGGTCGAGTTCGGGCACGGCGGCGCCGTCCGCGAAGACCACGTCGACCTCGTCGGGGCGCACCTCCGCGTCCTCAAGCGCCAGCGTCAGGGCCCGGCGCAGGCCCGGCTCGCGCCCGCTCCCGGGCCGCGGGTCCATCGTGGAGCCGTACCCGGCGATCAGCCCGTGGATCCGGGCGCCGCGCTCCCGCGCCGCCGCCACGTCCTCCACCACCAGGTGCGCCCCGCCCTCGCCCGGCACGTGCCCGCGGGCCCGCGCGTCGAAGGGCAGGTACGCGCGCTCCGGATCCTCCGACGTGCTCATCCGTTCGCCCGCCATCTGCGCCACCCAGCCCCAGGGACACAGCGAGCCGTCCACCCCGCCGGAGACCACCAACTGGGTGCCCTTGCGGATCTGCCGACGGCTCTGGGCCAGCGCGTCCAACCCGCCGGCCTGGTCGCTGACGACGACCCCGCTGGGGCCGCGCATGCCGTGCCGGATCGAGATCTGCCCGGAGTTCACCGCGTAGAACCAGGCGTACGACTGGTACGCGCTGACGTACTTCGGGCCCTCGCGCCAGAGGTTCTCCAACTCCCGCTGACCGAACTCGAAGCCGCCCGCGGAGCTGGCGGTGATCACCCCGGCGCCGAAGTCCGGCAGGTCCTGCGGCTGCACCCCGGCGTCGTCCAACGCCCACTGCGCCGCGATCAGCGACAGCCGGGTCATGTGGTCGGTCTGCGGGACGAGCCGGCTCGGCAGGTGCTCGGCCGGGTCCAGGTCGATCTCGCCGGCGAGCTTCGCGGGGTAGCCGGAGGCGTCGAAGCGGCGCAGCGGACCGATGCCGCTGCGCCCCGCCAAGGTGGCCTTCCAGTACTCCTCGGTGCCCTGCCCGTTGGGGGCGATGGCTCCGATGCCGGTGACAGCCACGGCCGTCATGCCGCGCTCCTCTCGGGACGGGACAGGACCATGGCGCTCTGGAAGCCGCCGAAGCCGCTGCCGACCGTGAGCACCCGGTCGGTGCGCCAGTCACGGGCGGTCAGGGGCACGTAGTCCAGGTCGAGTTCGGGGTCCTGGTGGTGCAGGTTCGCGGTGGGCGGCACCACGTTGTGCCGGATGGCGAGCGCGGACGCGGCGATCTCGATGGAGCCGATCGCGCCCAGCGAGTGCCCCACCATCGACTTGATGGAGCTGACCGGCACCCGGTAGGCGTGCGCCCCCAGGCTGGCCTTGAAGGCGGCCGTCTCGTGCCGGTCGTTCTGCTTGGTGCCGGAGCCGTGGGCGTTGACGTAGTCGACGTCCTCGGGCGCGAACCGGCTCTCGTCCAGCGCGGCGGTGATCGCCACCGCCATCTCGGCGCCGTCCGCCCGCAGCCCGGTCATGTGGTACGCGTTGCTGCGCGTGGCGTACCCGGTGACCTCGGCGTACACGGTCGCGCCGCGGCGCCGGGCCGACTCGTACTCCTCCAACACGAACACCGCGGAGCCCTCGCCGAGGACGAAGCCGTTGCGGGTGCTGTCGTAGGGGCGGGAGGCGTGCTCCGGGTCGTCGTTGTGGACCGTGGTGGCCTTGATCGCGTCGAAGCAGGCAACCGTGATGGGGGAGATCGGGGCGTCCGTGGCCCCGGTGACCATCACGTCGGCGCTGCCCTCGCGGATCAGCTCCACGGCGTGCCCGACGGCGTCGATGCCGGAGGTGCAGCCGGTGGAGACCACCGTGGCCGGCCCCTCCGCGCCGACCGCCCAGGCCACTTCGGTGGCGAAGGAACTGGGCACCAGGTAGTCGTACAGGTGCGGGGTCGCATAGGCGTGGTCGACGAGGTGCCTGGTGCCGTCGTCGCTGACGACCCGGTACTCGTCCTCCAGGCTGGTGGTGGCGCCGACGGCGCTGCCGATCGTGACGCCGATGCGGTGCGGGTCGACCTCGGGCAGCTCAAGACCGCTGTCGGCGACCGCCTCGGCGGCGGCGACCACGGCGAACTGCGCGGCCCGGTCCATCCGGCGGATCTCCTGGGCGCGCAGCCCGTGCTCCTCCGGGTGGAAGTCGACCTCGGCCGCGACCCGCGACCGGTAGGGGGTGGGGTCGAAGTGGGTCAGGGTCCGGGTGGCGGTGCGTCCCTCGCTGATCAGGGACCAGAAGTTCTTGGTGCCCACGCCGCCCGGCGCGAGTACACCGATACCGGTGATGACCACTCGCCGCCTCGTCATGATGTCCTCCACAGAAACGACAGGTTGGTGATCCGGAAGTCCGGAGTTCCGGGATGGCCGTTGCCCGCCCTCCGGACTCGGCTCGGGGCGGTGCGGCTGTTCATGTGCGTCAGTGCTGCCGGGGCCCACCCGGGTCGGCGGTGCCGAACCAGTCGGTGAGCGCGGTGCGCAGCGGGGTCGTCGTGCGGTCGGTCCACACGACGTGTCCGTCCGGGCGTACGAGGACGGAAGCGAAGGGCGCGCCGTCGGAGCCGGCCGTGGCGCGTACGGTACGGACCCGGTCGGCCCAGCCGTCGGCGTCGGCCGCGGTCGAGGCCGGTTCCGGCGCGAGGTCGAGCAGCAGCCCGCGGCCGTCGCGCAACAGCGCGTGGACCGCGGTGCGCTCGCCGGTCGAGCAGGTCAGCGCGAGGTCGGGGACGCGGGATCCGAGCAGCGGAGCCGGGGCGGCAGCGTCGTCGCCGGGCCCGTCGCCGCGTGCGTCACGGCGGACGTCGTAGCGGACGTCCAGGCCGGTGACCCAGGCCGCGATCCGGTCCCGGGGACCGGGGTCCGCCAGCACCCGGGCGAGCACCTGGCGCACCGGCGCGGTCTCCGCGCCGCCGAACAGCAACAGGCCCTGCGCCTGTACGTTGTCCAGCACCCGGCGCCCGATCGGATGCCGCTCGTCGTGGTAGCTGTCGAGCAGCCCGGGCGGGGCCCAGCCCTGCACCTGGGCGGCGAGCTTCCAGCCCAGGTTGGCCGCGTCCTGGAGCCCGGTGTTCAGCGACTGGCCGCCCACCGGCATGTGGGCGTGGGCGGCGTCGCCGGCCAGCAGGACCCGACCGCGCCGATAGGCCGCCGCCTGCACCCAGGAGTCGTCGAACGCGTCCCGCCACAGCGGCACGGCACCCTCGATGTCCTCCCCGGTGACGGTCCGCCAGGCCGCGGCGATCTCCCGCAGGGACGGCGGGCCCTGCCGGGTCACCGGCGGGGCGCCGGCGACCCGGACCATCACCCGGGTCACCCCGTCGGGGCGCCGGGCCGAAGCGGCGAAGCCCCGCTCCAGCAGTTGGAACCGTCGGTCCGGCACCTCGACGCCGGTGAGGTCGGCGCGCAGCAACTCGCGGCGCGCCGGGCCCGTTTCGACGGGGAAGCCGACGAGCGAGCGGACCGTGCTGTGCCCGCCGTCGCAGCCGACCGCGTACCCGGCCCGGACGGTGCGCGGCCCGCCGTCGGTGCGGAAGCGGGCGACGACGCCCGCGCCGTCGTCGGACAGTTCGTCCAACTCGTGTCCGCGCAGCAGCCGGGCGCCCGCCGCGAGGGCCCGCCGGGCGAGCACCGCCTCGGTGCGGAACTGAGGCACCTTCCAGTGGCCCGGATACGGGCTCGGCACGGCGGACGCGTCGAAGGAGAGACCGGCGAAGTGCCCGCGCGGCTCGGGGACGAGTTCGTCGCCGAAGTCCGCCAGCACTCCGCGCTGGGCCAGCACCTCCATGGTGCGCGCCCCCAGTTGGGAGGCGCGGGACTCGGTCATCGGCGCGCTCAGCCGGTCGGCGACCACCACGTCCACGCCCCGCTCGGCGAGATCGCCGGCGAGCAGCAGCCCGACGGGTCCGGCGCCGACGACGAGCACCGCGGCCTCGACGTCCACCGCGCCGGCCTCCGCAGCCCCGCCGCCGGCCGGCGCGGTCGTCAAGACCGGCCCTCGACGTGCGCCTTGGCGTGGTTGAGGGTGCTCAGGCTGTTGGTGCCCAGGGCGCCCCGCACCGCGGCGCGCGCCTCGGCGAGCCCCGCGCCGTCGCCCAGCACCTGGGCGATCTTCGACTCGTCGATGGCGACGGTGTGCCGCGAGACGGCCAGTACCCCGTCGGCGTTCTCCGTGAAGCTCCAGCGGCCGGTGTGCAGCGTCATCAGCG
The DNA here is from genome assembly GCF_044328175.1 of Streptomyces sp. NPDC017979. Classification (NCBI taxonomy): domain Bacteria; kingdom Bacillati; phylum Actinomycetota; class Actinomycetes; order Kitasatosporales; family Streptomycetaceae; genus Streptomyces; species Streptomyces sp. NPDC017979. Next base: position 180,300 of record NZ_JBIRGU010000006.1, read on the forward strand.
CCGGCAGCTTGATCTGCTTGTAGTGGATGGTGCCCGCGGGCCGCTGGCACACCCGGACGGACTTCGTGGTGTGGATCGAGCCGTCGGGGGAGCGGGTGTCCATCTCCAGGAGCTGGAGCCCCTCGGTCTCCTCTTCCAGGACCACGCGCGCCACGTGCGGCAGTCGCTCCTGCCAGAGCTGCGCCTGGTCGATGAAGGCGAAGACCTCCGCGGCGGTGCCGGCGATCTGGAGGCTGTCCTCGAAGGTGAACGGCTTCTGCGCGGCGTCGGGGCCGAGCTCCGCCGAGGTCTTGAGGGATGCCAGCTCCGCGTGGCTGTTGCGGTCCACGGCCTCGGCGATCCACTTCAGGGCCGCCGGGTCGTCGTCCACCGCGCGGTAGTCGTGCAGCAGCCGCACCCGACAGCGCTCGTCGCCCTGCGGTTCGACGACCCAAGCGCCGCCCATGCCGGCGACCGGCGCGCTGGACTTCTCCTGGCGGAACTCGATGACGCCCTCGGCGGGCAGCAGCCGGCGGATGGACGTCCAGCTCTTCGCCGCGCCGTTGGCGGTCGCGCAGATGCGGATGCGCTCGTGCTCGCCGTCCTGCTCCAGGCGCTCCACGTGCACGCTCGGCGGGAACATCGCCGGCCAGTCCTCCACCTCGACCAGCAGTTGGTAGACGTCCTTGGCTGGCGCGTCGACCGTGATCTCGTGCTCGACTTCGCGGACCTCCGGTCCGGACATGGCAACTCCGTAAGTGTCGTGGGGCGGGCGGCTCACGCCGCGTTGACCAGCTCGATGAAGCCGCGCGGGGTGGTGATGGCGGTGACGGCGTCGTCCACCAGCTCCACGCCGTACTCGCGGGAGACCACGGCCGCGGTCTCCAGCAGGGCCAGTGAGTCGTAGCCCAGGTCGCTGAAGAAGGTGTCCAGGATGTCGCCGTCCAGGTCGACGGACTCGTCGGCGCCCGCGGCGTCGACGAGGATGCGCTTGAGCTCGGTGAGGGTGAACGTGTCGACGGGCATGGGGCGTCCTCTCGTCAGTCCTGCTGCCAGTGGTAGAAGCGCTGGGCCATGGCGTCGGCCGGCGAGCGCCAGGTGTCGGGGTCGTACGCGGTGATGTGCTGCTTGAGGTCGTCGCTGATGCCGACGAACAGCGGGTGGGAGCGGGCCTCGGAGATCCGCTCGCCGCCGTCGTCGTCCGCGAAGTCCTGGAGGTGGAAGTAGAGGCCCTGGTAGCTGAAGAGCTGACGGCGCAGGGTGCCCATCCGCTCGGGCATGTCGGTGCGGTCGAAGGCGGCGAAGAGTTCGCCGACGTCGCCGACCGAGTCCGGGCGGAGCCGGGCGACGATCAGGGTGCTGTGCATGGTGAGTCCTCGAAGTCGGGTGTCCGAAGGTCCGGGCGATCGGATGTACACGTGTCCACGGTTGGGGCCGGGCGGGCGGGTGCGGTGTTCACGCCGCCGCGGGCAGCGGGTCGCCGCCCGGTTCGCCGAACCACCGGGTGAGGGCCGCCGCCAGGTCGCCGCCGTCGGGTGCCACCCAGGCGACGTGTCCGTCCGGGCGCACCAACAGCGCGCGTACGTCGTCCAGTTGGTGATCCCCGCCCTCGCCGAGCAGGGTCGCCGTGACGACGTCGACCCGGTCGGCCCACGGCGCCGCGACGCCCTGGAGCGAGCCGGAGCCGTCGAGGTCCAACAGCAGGCCCCGCGCGGAGTGCAGCAGTTCGATGCCGGTCGTGGTCCCGTCGGCGGTGCGCAGGTCGCACGGCGGCAGCCGACGGCCGAGCAGCGGATGCGTGCCCCCGCCCGTCTCGTACTGCACGTCGAGCCCGCTGACCATGCCGGCCAGCCGCTTCAGCACCTCGTCGTCGGCCATCAACTCGCCGAAGACCGCCCGCAGCGGGTCGACCTCGGTGCCGCTGAGGTAGAGGATGCCCTGCGCGCGGGTGTTCGTCAGCACCCGCTCGCCGACCGGGTGGCGCTCCTGGTGGTACGTGTCCACCAGCGCGTCGTCCGCCCGCCCGGTGACCACCGCGGCGAGCTTCCAGCCGAGGTTCACCGCGTCCTGCACTCCCACGCTCAAGCCCTGGCCGCCGGCCGGCAGGTGGATGTGGGCCGCGTCGCCGGCCAGCAGCACCCGGCCGCGCCGGTAGGCGGTGACGATCCGCGAGGCGTCCGTGAAGGAGCTGACCCAGCGCGCCTCGCCGTGGCCGATGTCCTCGCCGGTGAGCCGCTTCCAGGCGGCGGCGACCTCTTCGTACGACGGGGGAGCGGTGCGCTCGCCGGGCGCGGTGCCGCGCTCGCAGACGATGACCCGGTCCAGCCCGTCGCTGAGCCGCGCGGCCATGACCATGCCACCGGCCACCCGCTCGCCGATGAAGCGGGGCCTGATGTCCGCGCCGGCCACGTCGGCGAGGAACATCTCGCAGGTGGCGTCGTGGCCGGGGAAGTCGAAGCCGGCGGCCTGGCGCACGGTGCTGCGGCCGCCGTCGGCGCCCACGAGGTACGAGCAGCGCAGCACCACCGGTCCGGTGGGCCCGGTCGCCGAGACGACGACCTCGTCCTCGCCCTGGGCGATCGCGGTCACCCGGTGGCCGCGCCGGATGTCGGCGCCGAGTTCGGCGGCCCACGCGGCGAGCACCGCCTCGGTCTCCGACTGCTCGACGTTGCGCACGCCGAAGTGACCGCCCGGCAGGACGGAGTAGTCCATCGGGATGCCGCCGAAGTGGCCCTTCGCGCTGATCTCCGCGTTCTCGAAGCGCTCCAGGAGGCCGCGCTGGTCGAAGACCTCGGTGGCGCGGGCGGTGAAGCCGAGGCCGCGGGACTCGGTGACGGGCTCCGCCAGCCGGTCGAGGACGATCACCTCGGCGCCGCCGAGGCGGAGTTCGCCGGCGAGCATCAACCCGGTCGGTCCGGCACCGACCACGATCACCGGAGCGTCGAGGGCCTCACCCGTCGCGTTCGTCGTCTGGTGCACCTGATGCGGCTGCGTCGGCTGTGTTGGCTGTGTTTTCTGCGTGATCTGCGTTGAGCCGCTCATGACGCCGCCTTGCGACGCACGGGCGCCAGCGCCTCGCTCCAGGCCACGACCTGGTCGAGCACGCTGCCGACCAACTCCGCCTTCTCGGCGCTGGGCCGGAACTCGCTGCGGTCCACGAAGTCGGTGTCGAAGGTGAGGGCCACCTGGGCCCGTACCGTCGCGACCTGGAGTTCGGCCATGACCAGCCGCAGGTGCTCGACCGCGCGGACGGCGCCGACGGGCCCGTACCCGACGAAGCCGGCGGCCTTGTCGTTCCACTCGGCGAACAGGTAGTCGATGGCGTTCTTCAGCGCGCCGGGCACCGAGTGGTTGTACTCGGGGGTCACGAAGACGAACCCGTCCAGGGCGGCGATCCGCTCCGCCCAGGCCAGGGTGTGCGGCTGCTGGTACATCCCGGCCAGCGGCGGAATGGGCTCGTCCAGCAGGGGCAGCGCCAGTTCGGCGATGTCCACGAGTTCGTACTCGGCGTCGCCGCGGCGGACGGCGATGTCGTGCACCCATTCGGCGACGGCGCCGCCGTTGCGCTGGGGTCGGGTGCTGCCGAGGATGATGCCGATTCTCGTCATGGTCGCTCCGGTGTCGTGGTGGGGAGTTCGGCCCCCGATGACGGGTGCGTCACCGGGGTGCGGTCACGCGCTGTCATCGGCCCCGAACGGCTGCTCGATGCCGATGGCGTTGTCGGTGACGGTCACGTACCGGCGGGCCGCCAGCGGCGATTCCCGCAGGTCCTCGACGAAGGCGTGGTACTGCGCCACGTCGTCGAAGCCCACGATGAAGAAGTCCGTGTGCCGGGTGGAGAAGCCGGACGCCCGGAAGGGACGGATGTCGAGGACCGAAGCGTGCTTGCCCAGGATCGGGAATACGTGCTCGGCCTCGAATCGGTCGCGTTCGGCCGGCTCCAGCAGGAACCATTCGGGCTCGAACCGAACCCCGAGAAATGCCGTGTACTTCATGTGCTGATCTCCTTCTGGGGCCGCCGAGGGCAAGGAACACTCGGTGCGAAATTTGAAGAAAGTGGGGCAATCTGCCCGACGGAGGTCAGAGTTCCGCGGCGCTCACCCGCAACCGTGGCGCCCGATCGTGGGGATCGCTTTGCCGTGGAGTTGTAACGCCGTGATATATCCTGATGGAATAAGGAGCCGCAGGAATTCCGGCGTGCGATGCTGACGAGGAGCGGACGAATGAAAGAGCCCGACACTGCGCAGATTGCGGAGCAAGGGGGCCGCATCGTGGACGAGCTGCGTTCCTGGGGAGCCAACTACACGGAATTCACCCGGCGCTTTGCTGCCCAATTGGGACTGCATTCCACGGACGCCGCCGCCCTGGTGGAGATCCTCTACGCGGAGGACCAGGGCCAGCCGCTCTCCCTGGCCCGGCTGGGCGAGCGCGTCTCCTTGACCTCGGGCGCGACGACCGCGCTGGTGGACCGGCTGGAGAAGGCCGGCCACATCGTCCGCACCCGCGGCGAGCACTCCGACCGTCGGGTGGTGACGTTGCGCAGCGGGCCGGAGATCGGCAAGGCCGCCACCGCGTTCTTCACGCCCTTCGCGGACCGGATGACCACCATGATGTCGGCCTACCCGCCCGAACTCATCGGTCAGTTCGAGGAGTTCTTGAAGGACATGCGGCGCACGCTCACCGCGCTGCTGGCCGAGGAGTACCGGGAGAACCGGCCCCGCGAGCGCGGCTGAGGCGTGCAGGGCGACTGAGTCGGCTGAGGCGGTGCGGCGGGCGGTGCGGGCGGTGCGGGCTCAGAAGTTGCCCAGACCGCCGCAGACGTTGATGGCCTGCGACGTCACCGAAGCGGCCGTGTCGCTGACGAGGTAGCCCACCATCCCGGCGACCTCGGTCACCGTCGAGTAGCGCCCCAGGGGGATCTTCGCCTGGAACCGCTCCAGGATGTCGTCCTCGGTGGTCTCCCACGCCCGTGCGTACCCGGCGCGCACCCGCTCCGCCATCGGCGTCTCGACGTAGCCGGGGCAGACCGCGTTGACCGTGATCCCGGTCTTCGCCAACTCGTTGCCCAGGGACTTGGTGAAGCCCACCACGCCGTGCTTGGACGCCGAGTAGGGCGCCGCCAGCACGACGCCCTGCTTGCCCGCGGTGGAGGCGATGTTGACGATCCGCCCACGGCTCTTTTCCCGCATCCCGCCGACCGAGAGCACGTCCCGGGTCACGTAGAAGACGCTGTTCAGATTGGTCTCGATGACCTGGAGCCAGGCGTCGTCCGTGAGGTCGGCGGTCACCCCGCCGCCGCCCGTGCCCGCGTTGTTGACCAGCACGTCGATGCTGCCGTACCGCTCGACCGCCGCGGTCACCATGGCCCGTACGTCGGACGCGGAGCGCACGTCACAGGCGACGCCGTCCACGTCGTGGCCCTGCTCCCGCAACTCCGCCACGGTCTGCTTGACCCGGTCGGCGTCCCGGGCGCAGAAGAAGACCCGGTGGCCGAGTCCGGCCAGGTGCTGGACCACGGCCAGCCCGATGCCGCTGGTCGCCCCCGTCACCAACGCGGTCCTGCCGGCGCCGTTCGTCATGGTCCCTCCCCAATCCCGCGCCGCGGCCCCGCTCGGCCGTCGGCGCACACGAAGAAGCGGCCCGGACGTGGCCGGACCGCTGAGAACTCGCTCGCTGTGGTCGTTCGCTGTGGCTACTCGATGTGCCAGGGCTCGCTGCGAAGCCCGGTGACGTCATGTGGCGTGAAGTCGCCTGCTGTGGAAGACCGTTGCGCCGACGTCGAGTGCGTCCCGTCAGGGGTCCGGAGCAATCGAGCCCCGCCCGCTGGGCACAACCTTTCCAATGTGATGCATATGTTCTTCATCCCAGGTCGGCTTGTCAAGCCCCCTCGGGAGCCAACCAGTTGCAGCCGGCCCCTCAGCCGCCGCCCCCGCGCACGTCGGCGGCGGTCTTGTGGAGCGCGCTGACGACCGCGTCCACGTCGTCGTCGGTCATCGCGGCGCCCAGTCCGATCGTCACGGAGCGGCCGAGGAACGCCTCGCTGATCCGGTGGCGCTCCGGCCGCTCCCACTCCACGCCCCACGGGGTGCGCCCCTCCCGCACCGCCCGGTGCGAGGTCACCGTCTGGCCCTGGTAGAGCGTGTACGCCGGCACCCCCGCCGCCCGCAGCCCCTCGACGAACCCACGCGCCGTCAGCCGGGAGTCCAGCAGCAGCGTCAGATCGCCGCCCGACCCCTCCTCGTCCGGCAGCCTGCGCCAGTCGAGCGCCAGGTCGGCGGTCTCGGCGCGGACCCGCCGGGCCACGTCCCGCAGCCGTTCGCACATCGGCGCCAGCCGGGGGAGCTGCACCAGCAGCACGGCCGCCGCCAACTCCGTCATGCGCAAGTTGGTCCCGACGAACGCCGGACCGTCGCCCGCGCCGCGCACCGCACCCTTGGACGTGCTGAACTGCCCGCCCTGGTCCTGGTAGCGCACCATGCGTTCGTACGCCCGGGGATCCCCGGTGACGACCGCGCCGCCCTCGCCCGCGGTGATGTTCTTGTCCAGTTGGAAGCTGAGCGCGCCCGCGTCCCCGAGCCCGCCGACCGGCCGGCCCCGGTAGGCGACGCCCGCGGCCTGCGCCGCGTCCTCGACCACCCGCAGCCCGCGCCGCCGCGCGATTTCCACGATCGGGTCCATGTCGGCCGCCGCGTTGTTCAGGTGGACCGGCATCACGCCCCAGGTGCGCTGGGTGATCCGCTCCTCAAGCCGCCGCGGATCCAACGTCAGGGAGTCGTCGACCTCGGCGAAGACGGGGATGCCGCGGGCGGCGACCACCGCCCCCACACTGGCCACGAAGGTCACCGCGGGGACGATCACCTCCGCTCCGGCCGGGATGCCGAGCCCGATCATCGCGGTGGTCAGCGCCGCCGTTCCGGACGATACGGCGACCGCGTGCGGCACCCCCGTCAGCTCGGTGAGCCCCTGCTCCAGGGCGTCCGTGCGGTGCGTCAGACCGGGGCCGTAGTAGCGGAACGGGGAGCGCGACCGGATGACCTCGACGGCCGCCGCCTCCTCCTGCTCGCCCCAGAGCGCGAGCCCGCGCCAGGTCTCGTAGCGCATGCCGTTCGTCACGACGCGCCCCCCGCGCCCGGTTCGGCGGCCGGCTCCTCCGGGAGCAGCGCGTCCAGGTCGGCCGCCGCGTGCGCCACCACGAAGTCCTCCAGGAAGAGGTAGTCGAGCTGGCTGGGGCCGAAGAAGGCCAGCGCCTGCTGCGGGGTCTCCACGATCGGCTCCCCGCGGTCGTTGAAGGAGGTGTTCAACACCACCGGCACGTTCGTCAGTTCGTCGAAGCGGGCCACCAGGTCGTAGAACGCCCCGTTCGCCTCCGGCGTGAGGGTCTGTACCCGGGCGGTCCCGTCCACATGGGTGATCGCCGGCACCTCGGACCGCTTCTCCTCCCGGACCGGCGCCACGATCAGCATGTACGGCGACTCGATGGCCAACTCGAAGTAGTCGGCGGCCCGGTGCGCCAGCACCGCGGGGGCGAACGGCCGGAACCACTCGCGGTGCTTGACCTTGCTGTTGAGCACGTCCTTCATCTCCGCCCGGCGCGGGTCGGCCAGGATGCTGCGGTGCCCCAGCGCCCGCGGCCCGAACTCGCTGCCGCCGGTGAACCAGCCGATCAGCGCCCCGCCCGGCAGCACCTCGGCGGCCAGCCGCGCCGCGTTCGCCACCCGTCGGTACGGCAGCCCGGAGGCGTCGAGGGCGGCCCGGACCTCCTCGGTGTCGTAACGGCGACCCAGGTAGGTGTGGCGCTGCGGACGCGGCGCGGCGCCGGCGGCCTTCGGAGGACGCGGGCGCGGATGCCCGCCGATGACGTGGTAGCCGTAGTACGCACAGCCGACGGCGCAGCCGTTGTCGCCAGCGGCGGGCTGCGCGAAGACGTCGGTGAACGGCGTCTGCCGCAGCAGCTTCCCGTTCGCCACCGAGTTGAGCACCACGCCGCCGGCCAGGCACAGCCGGGACAGCCCGGTCTCCCGGTGCAGCCAGCGCGCGGCGTGCAGCACCGCGGTCTCCAGCAGGTCCTGCGCCGCCCACGCGAGGTCGGCGCCGCGGGCGAAGCGCTCCTCGCCCTCCAGCCCGGTCAGGGCGCCCTCGACGAAGGACAGCAGCCCGCCGTCCTTGAGGTGCAGTGAGAACCGACCCTCGGGCAGCAGGTCGAGATGGCGGTGGAAGTCGGCGCGGTAGCGGTCGCTGCCGTACGGCGCGAGCCCCATCGTCTTGCCGTCCTCCGTCAGGTACCAACTGCCCTCCTCGTAGAGGGTGAACCCGACGGCCCGGCTGACGGCCTTGTACATGAAGCCCAGTGAGTGGTCGCTGTCCCCGGCCTGGTACACCCGGTCCGCGCGCAGGCCGTCGGTGCTCCAGTTCGTCCCGTACACCTTGGACAGCTCGGTGATCTCCGTGCCGCTGCCCACCCCCAGCGTCAGGGTCTCGATGCCCTTGCCGTCGAACAGGCTGCCCGCCCCGTCGACCACGAGGACCGCGGCCTCCGGAAAGGGCGAGGGGTGGAAGGCGCTCGCGGCGTGCGCCATGTGGTGCCGGATCAGGGTCGTACGGCTGCGGAAGGGGAAGTAGCAACTCGGCAGCAGGGTGTCGTCCGCCACCACCACGTCCACGTCCGCAAGCCGGGCGCCGTGGGCCTTGAGGCAATACCGCCAGCACTGGTTGGCCAGCGAGTTCACATTCACTGAGTACTTGCGGCGGGTCAGCCGCTCTTCCTCGATGCCGACGGCTATCTCGCCGTTTTCGACCAGGCACGCGGAGAAATCATGATTGGAACCGCCGAGACCCATGGCGAGCATGCAGCGTCCTTACTCCCAGTTCAGACATGCCGATTTGGTGAGTACAGCACGCAACGTTACCGCGGGCCCTTGAGCGGGTCCACAGGCCAATCCAAGCCATCCACCCCGGGGATCATGGCTCTTGGCGAACGGAGGGTAAATTCTGACCCATCCGCCATTGCCTTGTATAGATCGAAATCCTAGACTCTTCCACTCGACGGCGAAGTCCTGCGCAAAAACGACCTGGGTGCGGTGATGCGGGCGTGACGCTGAAGGATCACTTACGCGATGCGGTGTTCGCCGACCGAGACGGACAGGATCGTCTCAAACTCCTGATGAATGACATGGTAATCGAGGAACAGTTGTGTCAGATGAGGTGCTCCTACTGCCTCACCGAAGACTTCAACCTCCTCATGAACGTCCCGGACGCCCGACTGCGACTGACCACCGACCGCCGCGCCGACTGGCACGAGATCCTCGACGCCTACCACCGCCACGTGGACAGCCCGATCATGCGACTGTCCGGCGGCGAGTTCTTCTGGCTGAAGGGCTCCACCGAGTTCGTCGCCGAGTGCAGCGCCCGCTACGAGGTCGTCCAGGTCATCACCAACGGCGTCTTCCTCACCCCGCCCCGGCTCCAGACCCTGGCCGGACTCGGCAACGTGCAACTCTGCCTGTCGCTGGACGGCCACACCCTCCAGATGAACAGCCACCGGCTGCCGCCGAAGCAGCACCGGCTCTTCGACGTCATCATGAAACACCTGGACCACGCCGTCGAGCTGGGCATTCCGATCGAGATCCAGGCGGTCCTCACCGATGCGAACGTCACGGCGCAGGCCGACTTCGCACAGTTCCTGCTGGAGCGCTACGGACAGGGCGTGATGCTCTACTTCTTCCCGGTGCGCGGCGAGACCCGGGCCTCCCACGCGCCGCCGCTCGGCGACCACTTCGCCCCCCTGGTGGAGCGCTACGACGAACTGGAACCGGTGCTGCCGCCGCGGGCCTTCATCGAGCACATCGGGAACCAACTGAAGACCGGCGTCCGCACCCTGCGCTGCTACGCCACGGCCACCATGGTGCAACTCTTCGGCCAGGGCGACGTCTCCTGCTGCCCCTATGCATGGCTCAAACCGATGGGCAATATCAAGCAGCAGCCCGAGCTGATCCACGAGCAGTTCGGCAAGCACCAGCATTACGAGATGTTCATGCAGTCCCGGCCCCGCTTCCCGTTCTGCAAGAGCTGCACCGGTCCCATCGACGTGGTCAACCTCTATCTGTTCGGCATAATCTCCGAAACGGAGATCGCCCGCTGCGCGCCCTACGCCGGACCCCGCGCCCTCGCGCGGCTGCGCGAGTTGAAGGCCACGTTCGAGCCGGCCTACGCATCAGACTGACCACGGCGTGAAAGGCGTCCTTGCGGTGCTGTGAACGCCGAGTGCATTGCAGCGTCGAACCATCGAATCCACCGTGTGCACGGCGTCAAGGAGACCCGATTGATTTCCGCGGACGGCTTTTCTTCCACCGACGAGACGAATTCGGCGCTGCGCCGGCTGCGGGCCCTGCCGCAGCACGATCTGCTGACCATGGCCGGGGACTGGCTCGGTGAGCTCGCACCCTGGCGCAGCGCCGAGACCCTGGGGGCGATCGCTGCGCTGCCGGCCGAGACGGTCCTCGCCTCGCTGTTCGTCTTCGGCGAGCAGGTGACGGAGTCCGAGGCGCGCGAGGACGTGCCGGGGCCGCTGATCGACCTGCTGCTGGACGCCGGGGTGCTCACCGAGTCGTCCGGCAAGCTCTCCGCGGAGTACTGCCTGGTCCGGGTGGACGGCATGGCACTGATCACCTCCTGGCGGGCCGCCGGGCGGGACCGGGGCACGTACGGTCCGTGGATCTGCAGCGACTCGCTCACGCTGGCCCGGATCATCGCGTCCCGCCGGGACGTCCGGCGCTGTCTGGACCTCGGGTGCGGCACCGGCGTCCTCGGCCTGGTAGCCGCGCGCAACGGCGCGGCCGCGGTCGGGGTGGACGTCAGCCCGGAGTGCGTCGCTGCCGCCCGACTCAACGCGCACGTCAACGGGTTGGCGGACCGGCTGACCGCGCAGGTGGGGGACATCCTCTCGCTGTCGGTGGGGGACCGGTACGACCTGGTGGTGTCCAACCCGCCCTGCCTCCCGCTGCGCCGCGGCGCGCTCGGCTGGCTGGCGGGGGAAGCGGGCCTGGACGGGCTGGACTTCTTCTGGGAGCTGGTCAGCCGCCTACCCGCCCTGCTCACCGAGGACGGGGAGGCGCTGATCCAGGCCGCCGCGTACGGGGACGAGCGGGGCCCCTTCCTCGTACCGAGGCTGACGGAGGAGTTGCGGCGGCACGGACTTGCGGGCCGGCTGCTGGTGCGGCCCACCACGCCGGTGCGCTGGCCGGCCTTCGCCTCGCGGGACGAGAACCAGCAACTGACGGGCCCGCTGGGCGAGGAGGTGCGGGAGTACGTGGCGCGCATCGGAGCCACGCACTACTACGGCTTCGTGCTCAGCCTGCGCCCCGGTGACCCCGGACTGGCGGTGGGCCGGTTCCGGTGACGACGGGGGCGACGGGCCGGGCGGGGCGGCCCGGCGAGCGGGGCGGGCGTCAGACCGGGGCCGCGATCCACCGCGGTCCCAGCGTCGCCAATTCCAGGGACGCCACCGCGTCCGTCGCCTCCTTGAGCGGTAGGTGGGTGGTGTCCACCAGCCGGATCCCCGGCACGTCGGGCACCTCCGCGTCGAGATGGCGCTCGGCGAGCCGCCCCTCGATGAAGTGCTCGCCGCCCGGGTCGCCGGTGATCCGGGCGGCCAGCGCGTCCGGCCCGGCCCGCAGGCCGTAGTAGACGGAGTCCACGCCCAGTTCGTCGAAGACGGTGCGGAAGCGGTCGTACACCCGGCCGGCCAGCACCACCCCGCTGATCACCACGACGCGGGCACCCCAGTCGCGGTAGACCGGCAGGGCGGCCCGCACGGTGGATGCGGTCAGCTCGTAGAGCTCGGGCTCGCCGGCCCACGGATAGACCACCGGGTCGCAGTCCATGGCCGCGGTCGGCACCACGTAGCGCGCGGCCAGTTGCTGGCTCAGCCGGGTCTTGCCCACGCCCGGGGCGCCCGTGATGACCACCACCCTCATCGGACCACGCTCCCCTCGACGGTGCCCACCAGGCGGAAGCCGAGGTGGGGGACCTTCAGGAGCTTCGCGCCGGACTCGATGTCCAGCAGCTTCTGCTTCAACACCGAGGTGACCCGGTTGACGTCCTCGCCCCCGGTCGCCCGGGTGAGGTCCTCCCGGGACACGATCTGGCCGGGGCGGTCGGAGAGCAGCCGCAGCAGCCCCGCCTCCGCTTCGGTGACCGGCACCGACTTCGCCGCCGACCACAGGGAGCCGTGCCCGTCGAGGGTGAGGACCTGGGTGTTCTCCGGCGGTGTGACGTTGCGCAGATAGGTCAGGGTCTCCACCAGCCGGGGTCGGCGCAGCGGGCTGGCCAGGGTGAAGCCGTAGCCGCTGGAGACCGCGGCGAGGACGTCCGTCGCGGATATCCGGTCCAGCACGGCGACGGTGTAGCCGCCGAGTTCCTTCAGTTCGGCCACGGACGGCTCGTCCGGACCGGCGCCGGCGACCCGGTGGAAGGCGACCAGCAGCGAGTCGGGTGCTTCGGAGCGGCGCTCGTCGGGAGCTGACTCCCGCAAGGTGATCCCCAACTCCGCGCACGCCTCCGCCAGGACCGCCAGGTCCGGGGGAGTCAGGGACTGGGCCAGGACGTACATGGAAACCCCTTCGCATCACAGCGGATTGCCGTGGCGGGCGTCGGCACGGGCTGCTCGACGGGACCGCCGGGAAGTGAGGTGAGGTCAGATGCTCTGTCGCCGGGTCCGTGCGGCGGAGGGGCGACGACCGCGTGCGCCGTTCGGTCCTCGAAGGGAGATGCCGTCACACGGGGCGGGGCGGGCGGCATCATGCATCGGGCATATTCCGTCATGCAACTCCGAGCAGAGCAGGGCGAAAAGGCGCAGTGCAATACCTCGGCAGTGTAGCCAGCGGCCCCTCTTCGCTTTGCCGAAAAAGTCGGAGAAAGGCAAGAAACGGCGGGCCGGGTGGCCGAAACTCAGCCATCCAGGGGATGGGTTCACCAGTGCGATTCATCGAACCTATCCCCCCGTTCGCGGGCACGTCGTTCTGGCCAATCATCCGCCCTGCTGCGGGCTCGTGCGTTTGATCAAGAAATGCCGGTGGTGAGAGATCGACTTTCCGGTCCCGGCGGGAGGCTTTCGCACTTCGGGAACCCCGTGGTGACACCGGGAGAGGCGCCCGGCCAGGTCTCCCGACGGCCCGTCAGGTAGCGCTCGATGCAGGTCGTCACCGGTGAATCGGCCATGGTTCCGAACCGCTTTCGTCGGGCACATTGCTTCGTAAACGTGCTGCTGTAGCCTCAGAGGGCGACTTGCCTGTGAAGCGATCAGGGGGAGCGAGCCGAACGAATGAAGACTCGTGTGCTACTGGTGCAGCAAGGAGTCTGGGGAAATTCCGCGTCCTCCATGCCGCTGGCCGTCGGCTATCTGAAGTCCTATGCCGAAGCGGACGCCCGGGTCCGCCGGTCCATGGACATCACCATCCGGAACTATCCCGGCGACGCCGGGGTGAACGCGATGGCGCGCGACCTCCTGCGGGACGGCAGCCCCGACGTCCTCTGCTTCTCCGTCCTCGGTTGGAACTACCGCCCCTTCGGGGCCATCGCGGAGACCTTCAAACAGATCAATCCGCGCGGCTGGGTGATCTTCGGCGGCAACCACGTGGCACACCAGGGCGAGCGGGTCTTCCGGGAGTTCCCGCAGGTCGACGTGGTGGTCAACGGCGAGGGGGAGCTGGTCTTCCGGGAGTTGATGACCGGCTACCTGGACGGCGCCCACCCCCGCGAACTGCACGGCGTGAGCGGCATCTCCTTCCTTGAGGAGGACGGCAAACAGATCACCACCCCCGAGCGCGAACGCATCGACGACCTGGAGATCCTACCGTCCCCCATTCTGACCGGAGCGGTGCCCCTGCTGGACGCCAACGGTCGTTTCGCTTACGACTACGCACTGATGGAGACCAATCGCGGCTGCCCCTACAAATGTTCCTTCTGTTACTGGGGAGGCGCGACCGGACAAAAGATGCGGGCGTTCTCCAGGGAAAGGCTGCGCGAGGAGTTGGAGTGCCTGGGTCGGGCAGGCGCAGAGGTCGTCATGCTGGCCGACTCGAACTTCGGACTCATGCGCCAGGACGAGGAATTCGTCGACGACCTGCTCCGGGTCCGCAGTCGATACGGATACCCGAAGCGCATCGAGACCTCTTGGGCAAAGAACAAGTCAGCAGGTTTTTACCGCATCATGGACAAGATGAAGCAGTCCGGGATGCACAGCGCCTTCATCCTGGCACTCCAGACCATGGACGAGAACGTGCTCGACCTGATGCAGCGGCGCAACATGAAGCTGAACGAATGGGAGAACCTGGTCTCCTGGCTGATCGAACACGACATCAACCCCTATCTGGAACTGATCTGGGGAGCGCCGGGCGAGACGATCGATTCCTTCCTGCGCGGCTACGACCGGGCCGCGAAACACACCCCCTTCATCGCCGTGCACCCCCTGATGCTGCTGCCCAACACCGAGTACCACAACAAGCGGGAGGAGTACGGTCTGGTCACCGTCCGCGGGGAGCGGGACGACTTCGAATACGTCCTCTCCCACGACACCATGACGCTCCAGGAGAACGAGCGGATGCTCCGCTTCATCTGCTGGAACCGCGTCCTGGCCCGGAGCCTGTGGCTGCACAACGTGTGGATCGCGCTGCGCGAACTCGCCGGCGTCTCCCAGTCGAGCGTCATCCTCGCCTTCTCCGACTGGATGGAGACCACCGAGGACCCCGATGCCCGTCAGATGCACGCGCTGGCCCGGCCGACCAACTCCGCCAGCGAGATGACCGACGCCCGCGTCTGGCAACTGCTCACCACCCGGCTGCTGCACCGCTGGTGGGCGGAGGCCATGCGCCCCCGAGTGCCCGAGGCGCTGCGACCGCTGCTGGACGAGGTCTTCCGCTACGACCTGATGTGCCACCCCGTCCGCCCGGAGGAGACCGGGTCGGACGCCGGGGACCGGCTCCCGGTCGTGGAGCGGGGCGGCGAGCAGTGGTACCTGCGCTCCGACGTGACCTTCGCCTATCCCGTACCCGAACTGGTCGCCGCCCTGCGAAGGGGCGAGGAGGTGAGCACGGAGCCCGCGCTCCACACCACGACCTTCTACTACCGCACCGGATTCGGCGGCGACCTCCAGCACTACTTCCGGATGGACCGCTTCCGCGGGCTGACGGAGCAGCAGCTCGCCGATCAGAGCACACCCGTGTGACCTGGGAAGGAAGGGACGACACGATGGATCGAGACGGTCTCATCCACGAACTGCACGAGATCGCCGCCCAGATGACGAAGGCGGAGCGGCTGCGCACCGCGCCGGTGGACCCCTCGGGCGACGCCAGCCTGGTCGACCAGTACGGCTTCAGCTCCCTGGACGCCCTGGAGTACCTGCTGATCCTGGAGGAGAAGTTCGACGTCGTCTTCGAGGACGAGGAGCTGACGGAGGAGACCCTCTTCTCCATCCAGGGCCTCGCCACGTACATACTCGACCAGAAGGCCGGCCAGAGCCCGTCCATCCCATGACGCCGACGCCGACCTCCCCGTCCCCCGGCCCCCCGGGCAGCGGCACCGAACCCGTGGGCTTGAGCGTCGTGGTGCCCACCCGGGACCGGACCACCCGACTGCTGCTGACCCTCACCGCGCTCGGGCAGCAGACGCTGCCGCCCGAGCGGTACGAGGTCGTCCTGGTCAACGACGCCGCGGACGCCGCCGACAGGTCCGATCTGGCGCAGGTCCTCGCGGCCGTGCCCGCGCACCTGCCGCTGCGGACGGCCGCCACCGGCGGGCGCGGCCCGGCCCGGGCCCGCAACGAGGGCGCGGCCCTGGCCCGCGGCGACGTGCTGCTCTTCCTCGACGACGACACCGTGGCGACCCCCGGGCTGCTCGAAGCCCATCTGCGCGCGCACGACCCCGGGGGCGCCCTCGTCGTGCACGGCGCCGTCACCGACCTGTCCGCGTTCGCCCTGACCCCCGACCCCGCCGTGCTGCGACCGGCCCTCGTCGGCGCCCGGGGCCGCAGCATCGACGCCGCGGCGCTCGTCGACCTCGCCGAGCACGCCCGCCTCTTCGGCCCCCGCCGCTCCTTCATCGAACGCACCGCCAGGGCCGTGCTCGACGCCCCGGGGCACGAACCGCTGCACTGGCTCGCCTGCATCGGCACCAACACCAGCGTGCGGCGCACCGTCTTCGACCGGGCCGGCGGCTTCGACGAGCACTACGGCGAACGGTGGGGCGGCGAGGACCTGGAACTCGGACTGCGACTGAAGGCCACCGGTGCCACCTTCGCGCTGCTGGACGCCACCGCGTACCACCTCCCCGGGCCGCGCCGCGACGCCGCCGACCTGCTGGCGACGTTCTGGCGGCTGGTCGCCGAGCGCCACGGTGACCCGCGCCTCGCCGAGGTCGGCGCCTTCCTCGCCGGTCGGCTCCCGCTCGCCCGACTCGCCGACCTGCTCGCCCCCGCGGCCGCCTCCGCCGCCGTCCCCGGCAGGGCCGGGCCGTGAGGGGTGCGCTGGAGGAGTTGGGCGCCCGGCGGCGGCGGGCCGCGCCGATCGCCGGCGGTGCGCTGTCCACTTCCTTCGTCGAGGTGCTGACGGCCGCGCTGGCGCAACTGCCCGCCACCGCGCGCGCCACCGCCCCCGTCATCCTGGCGGCCGCCGACTACAGCGTGGAGACCACGTCCGGATACGTCGACCGCTGCACCGATGCCGAGTCGGGCGGGCGCCGGCTGCGCCCGTCGGAGGCCATGTCGCCCGAACCCGCCCAACTCCTCCAGCACCTCGCCGCGCCGGGCGACTGGCGGGGGCCGGGATACGTGCTGATCAGCCCGGGCACGGCGGCCGAGCAGGCGGTCCGCTGGGCCCGGGCCGCGGTCGCCACCGGGCTGCACCCGGCCGTCGTCGTCTGCGAGGTGGTACGGGACGCGGCCGCGCCCGGGTTCCGGGTGGCGGCCCTCCCGGTGACCCCCGACGGCACCGCCCCGCACCGCCGCGCCCCCGCGGACGCGGTCGTCATCTCCGGCACGGGCCTGGTCACCGCCTTCGGCGCCGGCACCGACGCCTTCTGGCGGGCGCTGCTCGACGGCCGGCGCGCCCTCGGCGAGTTGACCCGGTTCGACGCGGCCCGCTTCCGCAGCCGCACGGTCTGCCAGGCCGGCAGCTTCGACCCCGGGGCGGTCGAAGGCCCCGTGCGCCGGGCCTTCGCCGACCGGGCGGGCGCCGAGGCGCTGCGGGACGCCGGCATCGCCGAACTGCCCGCCCGGACCCTGCTGGTCGCCGCCGGCGTGGTGCCCCACCTGCCGCGGGTCGCGGGCGCCCCGCGGATCGAGGAGATCGCCCTGGAGCCGGACTGGGCGGGCGAGGGCTTCGGCATCCCGGCCGGTGCCGGCAGTGCTGGTGCCGCAGACGCGGCCGTGGTCGCGCACGCCTGCGCGTCCGGCGCCTTCGGCCTCGCCATGGCCCGGGAGTGGCTGCTCGGCGGCCTGGCCGACGTCGCCGTGGTCACCGGGGTGTCGGCGCTCAACCCGTACGACTACGCCTGTCTCGACGTGCTGCGGGCCACCAGCACCGACGCCGCGCGCCCCTTCGACGAGCACCGCTCCGGCGTCACCGTCGGAGAGGGCGCCGGCGCGATCGTGCTGGAGCGGGCCACCCGCGCGGCGGCCCGCGGCCACCCGCCCCGGGCGACGATCGCCGGCATCTCCTGCCGTGTCGCCGGCCAGGGCATCAGCCGGCTCAACGCGCACATCAGCGCCGACTGCATCCGCACCGCCCTGACGATGGCCGGCCGCACCGCCGTCGACTACGTCCACGGCCACGCCCCCGGCACCCGCCAGGGCGACGAGGCGGAACTGTCGGCCCTCGACGCGATCGGCGCCGAACACGGCTGGCGGGACGTGCCCGTCAGCTCCCACAAGGGCGCCGCCGGACACCTGCTGCACGCGTCGGCCTTCCCCGCCGTCGTCGCCGCGGTCCGCGCCCTGCGGCACGGCGCGCTCCCGGGCACCCCGGGGCTGCGCACCCCGCTGCCCGCCCGGCACGTCCGCGTCCTGCACACCCCGGAGCCCTGTCCGGGCATCCGTTCCGCACTGGTGAACAACTTCGGTTTCGGCGGCAACAACGCGGCGCTCCTGCTGACGGGAAGCACGAGCGCCCCGGACGGACGCCTGGAGTGGAGTACACATGGCTGACGCGGTGCTACTGACCCCCCGCGAGATCCTCACCGGATTCTCCAGCGTCAACAACCAGAACGTGCTCATCAACGACGACGAGTACCTGCGCCTGGACCCGGCGATGCGGCTGTTCTACGAGAAGGTGCGGGAGAACCTGGGGGTGGCGTGCATCGCCGGCCACCTGCGCTCCTGCGGCTACTCGGTGCGGGCGTTGAACCTGCACGGGCGGCACCCCAGCGACGAGGCGATCACGGAGTTGGTGCGGCGCGAGCGGCCGAGTTTCGTGGGCATCAGCATCATGTACGACCTGCACATCATCGATGCCGTGCGGTTGCTGCGGTGCGTGCGCAGGGCGGATCCGTCGGTGTTCGTGGCGATCGGCGGCGCGTTCTGCACGTACAACGCGAAGCTGATCGCCGAACGCATCCCGGAGGCCGACTGCGTGGCGTTCGGCGAGGGCGAGATGACCGTCGAAGGGCTGATGGAGTGCCTGGCCGCGGGGCGCGACTGGCGGAAGGTGCCGGGGCTGTGGTTCTGGCAGGAGGGGCGGGTGCGCAGCAGCGGCCCGCCGAAGCTCCCCGACCTCGCCAAGGAGTCCTGGCCGGCCCGTGACCTGCTCGTGCACCACCGCGAAACCGGCATCCCCACCCCCGTCGCCTCCACCTACACCAGCCGCGGCTGCCACGCCAAGTGCACCTTCTGCTACGTGCCGCGGGCGCCGGGCGTGGCGGTCGGCAACGCCTGGCGCGTCCGCTCCCCCGTCGACGTCGTGGACGAGATCGAATACCTCCAGGTGGAGTTCGGCACCCGCTTCCTGTGGTTCAACGACGACAACTTCGGCGGCGCCTTCGCCGAGGGTTACAGCCACGCGATCGGCTTCGCCGAGGAGATCCTGCGGCGCGGGGTGAAGATCTCCTTCCACTCCGAGTTCCGGGTGGACACCGGGCTCATCGACCGCGAAGCGCTCCACACCCTGCGCCGGGCCGGGATGCTCTCCGCGCTGCTCGGCATGGAGACCGGCTCGCCCACCATGGCGAAGCGCTTCCGCAAGGGCACCACCGTCGAGTACAACTTCGACGCCGCCCGGCTCTTCAAGAAGGAGGGCATCGAGCTGGAACCCGGCTGGATCATGATCGAGCCGGGCACCACGATCGACGAGCTGTGGCAGAACCTCGTCTTCATCGTCGCCGCCGAGATCGCCCCCAGCGAGAACCCCTTCTCCTTCATCAGCCGCGCCATCGCGCTGCGCGGCACCGAGATGTACGACAAGGTCGTCGACCCCGGTCCGCCCGAGCTGCCGGACGTCGAGGGCCCCGCGAAGGACGTCCTGCTCGAAGCCCGCCGCGAGTACCGCATCCCCGACGCCCGAGTCGAGGACGTCTGGGCGGTCTGGAGCAGCGTCAGCGGCGAGGTCAGCGACCGCAAGGAGGAACTGCCCTTCCTCGCCCAGCTCATCGCCGACGCCACCAGGGCCCGCCGGGCCCGCAGGGAAGCCGGGCTGCGCCCGCTGCTGGGCCGGCTGCGCCGCTGGGTCGAGGGGCTGCCGAACCTCCTGATCGCCTTCCTCAACGTCGGGCTGCTGCTCGCCGACGAGGATCCGCCGCAGCTCGCGGCGCGACTGGAGGACGAGTTGCGCGCGCTCGTCGACGCGTACGACCGAGAACACCTGGGCCGCACCTACCCGGACTTCGTCGCGGACACCAAGAGGCGGTGTGCGGAGTCGGAGCGCGCCATGGCCGGCTGAGCGGGTCGGGAAGGCCGCGCGGGGCCGGGCGCCGCGCGGGGCCATGTGAGGAACGTCAGCGAAGAGGAAAAGGAGACGGGTCGTGTCGGATGTGCTCCTGCTGACCCCCCGGGAGATCCCCACCGGTGCCGCGAGCCTGAACAACCAGAACGTGATGATCAACGACGAGGAGTACCTGCGCCTGGACCCCGCGATGCGGCTGTTCTACAAGCGCGTCCGGGAGAACCTGGGGGTGGCGTGCATCGCCGGCCACCTGCGCTCCTGCGGCCACACCGTACGGGCGTTGAACCTGCACGGGCGGCACCCCAGCGACGAGGCGATCACGGAGTTGGTGCGGCGCGAGCGGCCGAGCTTCGTGGGCATCAGCATCATGTACGACCTGCACATCATCGATGCCGTGCGGTTGCTGCGGTGCGTGCGCAGGGCGGATCCGGCGGTGTTCGTGGCGATCGGCGGGGCCTTTTGCACGTACAACGCGAAGCTGATCGCCGAGTTGATCCCCGAGGCGGACTGCGTGGCCTTCGGCGAAGGGGAGATGACCGTCGAAGGGCTGATGGAGTGCCTGGCCGCGGGGCGCGACTGGCGGAAGGTGCCGGGGCTGTGGTTCTGGCAGGAGGGGCGGGTGCGCAGCAGCGGCCCGCCGAAGCTCCCCGACCTGACCAAGGAAGCCTGGCCCGCGCGCGACCTGCTCGTGCACCACCGCAAGACCGGCATCCCCACCCCCCGCGCCTCCACCTACACCAGCCGCGGCTGCCACGCCAAGTGCACCTTCTGCTACGCGCCGAGGCAGCCCGGAGTCATCGGCAGCTACTGGCGCGTGCGGCCCGTCGAGGACGCCGTCGACGAGATCGAGTACCTGCAACGCGAGTTCGGCACCCGCTTCCTGTGGTTCAACGACGACAACTTCGGCGGCGCCTTCGACGCGGGCTACCACCACGCCGTCGGCTTTGCCGAAGAGATCCTGCGGCGCGGCGTGAAGGTCTCCTTCCACTGCGAGTTCCGGGTGGACACCGGGCTCATCGACCGCGAGGCGCTGCGCACCCTGCGCCGCGCCGGCATGGACCTGGCGCTGCTCGGCATGGAGACCGGGTCGCCCGGCATGATGAAGCGCTTCCGCAAGGGCACCACCGTCGAGTACAACTTCGACGCCGCCCGGCTCTTCAAACAGGAGCACATCGAGCTGGAACCGGGCTGGATCATGCTGGAGCCCGGCACCACGATCGACGAACTCTGGGAGAACCTGAAGTTCATCGTCGCCGCCCGGGTGCACGAGAGCGAGAACCCCTTCTTCCTCATCAACCGCGCCATCGCGCTGCGCGGCACCGAGATCTACGAGAAGGCCACCCGCTACGACCTGCCCGACAT
This sequence comes from Streptomyces sp. NPDC017979, assembly GCF_044328175.1. Taxonomy (NCBI): domain Bacteria; kingdom Bacillati; phylum Actinomycetota; class Actinomycetes; order Kitasatosporales; family Streptomycetaceae; genus Streptomyces; species Streptomyces sp. NPDC017979. Next base: position 201,563 of record NZ_JBIRGU010000006.1, read on the forward strand.
CCCCGGCGTCGACGGGCCGGCCCGCGAAGTGCTGCTCCAGGCCCGCCGCGACTACCGGATCGAGGACGAACGCGTCGAGCACCTGTGGACCGCCTGGAGCCGGATCTCCTCGGAGATCAACGACCGCAAGGAGAACGAGGTCCCCTTCCTCGCGCAGAGCATCGCGGACGCCGTCCGGGCCCGCCGCGGCCTCGACGCCGAGTCGCTGCGCCCGCTGCTGGGCCGGCTGCGGCTGTGGGACCAGGGCCTCACCGGGCTGCTGGTCGCCTTCCTCAACGCCGGGCTGCTGCTCGCCGACGAGGACCCGCCGCACCTCGTCGAACGGCTGGAGGACGAACTGCGCACCATGGTCACGGCGTACGACGTCGAACACCTGGGGCACGCCTTCCCGGACTTCGCCGTCGAGGTAGCCCGGGCCTGCGGCGAACACACCCTCGCGCAAGTGCGGGGCTGACCCGTGACCCCCGCCGCCGAAACGCCCCGCGGACGGCGCGTCCGCTTCGCCGCCGTGGGCTGCGGACGCGTCTTCGAGCGCTACCACCTGCCCTGCGTCGACGCCCGCGACGACGTCGAACTCGTCGGCGCCGTGGACACCGACGTCGAACGGGCCCGCGCCCTGACGGCGGACCGTCCCGCCGTGTGGACCGGTGACTCGGTGCAACGGCTCATCGCGGCCACCCGGCCCGACGCGCTGAGCGTGTGCACCCCCAACGACGCCCACGCCGAACCCGTGATCGCGGCCCTGGACGCGGGCGTCGCCGTGCTGTGCGAGAAGCCCCTCGCCGCCACGGCGGCCGCGGCCCGGCGCATGGCGGAGCACCCCGCGGCCGCCCTGCTCTCCGTGAACCTGCCCTTCCGCTGCCACCCGCTCGCCGCCCCCCTCGCCGCGGCGGCGGGGGCCGGGGCACGGCACGTGACCGCCGCCGTCGCCACCCCCGGCAACCGGGTCTGGCGGGCGTACACCCCCTGGTACGGGGACCGGGCGCGGGCCGGCGGCGGCGCTCTGCTGGACCTGGGCCCGCACCTCCTGGACCTGTTGGTCACCGTCTTCGGCGCGCCCGAGGTCCGGGAGTGCACGGTGGACGCGCCGGACGTCGAGGAACGCGCCCGGGTGGAACTCGCCTTCCCCGGCGACCTGCCGGCGACCCTGCGGATCGACCGGGCCGCGCGCCGGCTGGAGACCTCCGTCACGCTCACCACCGCCGACGGGGACCACGTACTGGACCTGCGACGGAACGAGTTCCGCCACGCGGACGGCACGGTCACCCCCGCGGTCGGCCGACCGGAACTCGCGGCCGTCACCGCCTTCTTCGACCGACTCACGGGCGTCGACGCGGCGTTCGCGCCGCCCGCGGGCGCCAAGGAAGCGCTGGAGGTGCAACTGCTGGTGGAGTCCGCGTACGGCTGCGCACGAACGGCCCGCCTCCCGTAAGCGCCCCGACGGCGCGCTTTCCTGTGCGTGTATGCACGTAGCCGCGGTTTCCCTACGGGTGGATTGGTCTCTGCGGCCCGTCTGTGGCTGTTCGCGCAGTTCCGCCCCCTACGCCCGAAGGGCGTGGTGATACCCCCAGCGCCCCCAAACACCTTGCCCTCAGCCCGTAGACAACGTAACGGGGCAGCGAAACAGGGGCGCTCGGGGTCCCCCCGTGCCCGCAGGGCACAGGGCGCGGAACTGCGCGACAAGCCCACCACCGGCCGGTGGAGACCAGCGCTCCCGCAGGGAAACGGCGGCCGTGTCCCGAGGCACGGAGACCCGCACGGGACCTTCCGGGCACGGCCTACGCCAGGAACGCCAGCACCTCCGCGTCGAAGCGTTCCGGTGCGTCCCGGTGCACGTAGTGCCCGGCGTCGACGGCCACCATCCGTCCGTGCGGCACGCGCGCGGCGACCTCCGCCAGCAGGGGCCGGGGGACCGGGCTCGACAGACCCCCGCTGATCACCAGCGTGCGCGCGGTGACGTCCGGCAGCCGGCGCCACCACTCGCCGTCGGCGCGCCGCAACTCGTCGATGATCGGGCGCACCGCGGCGGCGTCCAGCCCACCGGTCCGGCGCAGCGCGCGGAACTCCCGGTAGAGCGCGACCACCTGCGCCCGGCTGCCGTCGCCCGTGCTCCGCGCGGCGAGTTCCGCCTCCGCAGCGGCGTCCCTCGGCGGCGGCGGGGTGTCCTCGATCACCAGCCGGCGGACCCGCGAGGGCTGGCGCTGGGCGAGCAGCCAGCCGACGTGGCCGCCCATCGAGTGGCCCACCAGGTCGATCCCGGACAGCCCGTGGGCGTCGAGCAGCGCCACCACGTCCGCGTACAGGGCGGCGAAGGAGTAGCCGGGCGACCGCGGGCTGAGGCCGTGGCCGCGCAGGTCGGGGACGTACAGCCGGCGCCCCCCGGCGGTCAGTTCGGCCGCGAGCCGGTCCCAACTGGCACCCGTCTCGCCCAGGGCGTGCAGCAGCACGGTGGGGCGGCCCGACGGGGCCGAGATCCGGCAGTGCAACGGCAGCACGGCCTCCCACGCCCCGGCCGACGGACCCGCCCCGCCCCGCGTTGTCTGACCACCGTCACGCAGCACTCCGCGATGGTATCCGCGGCGCCGTAGGATGCACACGGCGTCAGGGCCCCGCGGCCGAACCGCGCACCCGCCGTGCACCCGCCGCCGGGCGCACGGCGACCGTAGCGACGAGCACGGTGCGTGACGACCGCCCCTCAAGACGCTGAACAGCACGACGCACGCGAAGAAGTTGCCGACACGGTGAGGACGTCATGGTGAGCAAGGCCGCCCCACAACTGCGCCCGTCCCCGGGGGCAGTCCTGTACGAGGTCGCCGACGCGGTCGGCCTCCAGGAGGGCGCCCCCGGAGTCCGCGGCGTCCTCGCCGCCTTCCGCCGCCTCGGCGCCCCCGCGGTGCGCGACGTCAGCCGGGCCACCTCGCTGCCCGTGCCGCTGGTCGCCGCGGTCGCCAACGAGTTCCGCAAGCGGGGGCTGCTCAGCAAGGAGCGCCCCTCCCGGCTCACCCCCGAGGGTGCGGCCCTGACCGCGGAGCTCGGGATGACCCTGGAGCTGTCGGCGCTCTGCGCCACCTGCGAGGGCACCGAGTACGTCATCCCCGACCGGCTCCGGGGCGCGGTCGAGGAACTGCGCGAGATCATGGCGGCCGGCCCCGCGGTGGACCTCGCCCTCGACCAGTCGCACTGCACCGCGGAGACCAAGGTCCGCCGCGTGCTCGCACTGATCGACGCCGGACTGCTGCCCGGCAGCTCCCTCGTGCTGATCGGCGACGACGACCTGGTGTCCCTGGCGATCGGGGTCGTCGGCAGGGCCCTCGGCATCCAGCTCACCTCCCGGCTGGCCGTGGTCGACATCGCCCCCCAGTTCCTGGACTTCATCGCGGACACCGCGACCGGCCTGGACCTGCGCGTCGACCTCACCCAGCACGACCTGCGGAACCCGCTGCCGCAGCGGCTGCGCGGCCAGTACGACGTGGCCATGACCGACCCGCCGTACACCGCCGAAGGCGCCCGGCTCTTCCTGTCCCGGGCCGTGGAGGCGCTCGCCGACGGGCCCGCCCGCAGCATCTTCTTCTCCTTCGGCGCCAAGGGCCCCAACGACATGTTGGACGTCCAGCGGGAGATCATGGACCTGGGCCTGGTCACGCACTCCTTCATCCGGAACTTCAACGCGTACGAGGGCAGCGGCATCCTCGGCGGCACCGGCTTCTTCCAGCACCTGCTCACCACCGACGCCACCGGCCTCGCCGACGTCGACGAGTACCAGGGCCCGCTCTACACCCGCGACAAGCGCCGACGGGCCCGTGAGTACCGGTGCACGGAGTGCGACGCCCGCTACGAGGTCGGCCCCGGCGCGCCCCACTCCTCGGTCGCGGAGCTCCAGCGGGCCGGCTGCACCGAGTGCGGCGGCACCCGGTTCCGGCCGGGAACGCTGGTCGCCGAGGCCCCCGAGGGCACCGCGACCACTGAGGGCTGACGTCACTGGGGACCGGGGCCGCCGCGGCGCCCCGGTCACCGACGGCTACAATCGAGGGCATCATGCAAGGTGATTTTGGCGGTATCACGGTCCGCAGGGCCGACGAGCACGACATTCCGCGGATGGCCGAATTCGAGGTGGAGATCGCGAAGATCTCCTTCGCCGACGAAGCCATCACGGACCCCGAGGTGCACGCGAAGAAGCTCCTCAAGGCGATGACGCGCACCCGCGACGGAATGCTGGTCGCGTGCCGCGGCGACGGGCCGGCCGACGGCTGGCTGTGGATTACGGTGAACACCAACGCGATGAGCGGCGCCCGCTACGCGAACTTCCGCTCGCTGGCCGTCGCGGACGTCCCCGAGCGCACCGAGATCGGCGAGCTGCTGCTGGCGAAGGGCCTGGAGTTCGTCCGGTCCGAAGGCGTCGAGGAGGTCGTGGGCAAGGTCCACGTCCGGAACGTGCGGATGCGCACCCTCTACCGCAAGTTCGGCTTCGAGTCCACGCACCTGACCATGCGGCTCCCTTCGGCGGGCACGCAGCAGTGATCCCCGACGACGCGGTGGTCAAGTGCGTCGTCTGGGACCTCGACGACACCCTGTGGGACGGCATCGCCCTGGAGTCCCCCGACGACACCCTGCCGACGCCCCGGCCCGAGGTGCTGGCGCTGATCGACGGGCTGGCCGCCCGCGGGGTGCTCAGCAGCGTCGCCAGCCGCTCCGGGCCCTCCGTGCTGGAGCGGCTACGGGCCGACGGCGAGCTTTCGGGGCGCTTCTTCGCGCCGCAGGTCGCCTGGCACGACAAGAGCGAGTCGCTCCGCCGCATCGCCGGTGAGCTGGGCATCGGCCTCGCCTCCCTGGTCCTCGTCGACGACAGCCCGTACGAGCGGGCCGAGGTCCGCGCGGCGCTGCCCGAGGTGCTCGCCCTCGCCCCCGAGGAAGCCCCCGGACTGCTGGCCCTGCCCGCGCTCGACCCCGCCGGTCTCACCGACGAGAGCCGCGGCCGGGTCGCCCGCTACCGCGACGAGGCGCGCCGCAAGGAGGCCGAGGAGACCTTCGCCGGCTCCCGGGAGGACTTCCTGCGGTGGTGCGGGATGCGCGTGCGGCTGCGTACCGCACACCACGCGGACGTGCCGCGGATCGTGGAGCTGGCCGCCCGCACCCACCGACTGAACTCCAGCGGCATCGAGCTCGACGCCGCCGCGGTGCGGTCGATGGTCGACTCGCCCGACTGGTCCCTGCCCGTGGTGGAGCTGACGGACCGGTTCGGCACGTACGGCATGGTCGGCACCGCGGTCGTCGCGCTGCCCGACCCCGAACTCGGCGCCGGCGGTGCCTGGGACGTACGGCTCCTCACGCTGTCCTGCCGGGTCGCCGGCCGCGGGGTGTCCGCCGCCTTCCTGCGCTGGCTCCTGGAACTGGCCGGGGCGGCGGGCGCACCGACCGTGCGCACCCCCGTGCGCATCGGCGCGGACAACATGGAACTGCGGCTGCTGCTGCGCCAGTTCGGCTTCCGCGCCGAGCAGGACGGCGCCGCCGCACCGCTGGTCACCTTCGCCCGTGCGACCGACGGGCCCCTGCCTGAAGCCCCCGCCTGGATCGAGTGTGAGTACGGAGCCGCGTCATGACGTCCGCTGAGCAAAGGGACGCGCTGGAGCAGGAGATCCGCGGGCTGATCGCCCGGGCCGTGGGCGTCGACCGGGTGCGGATCGACCCGCTGCCCGCCGACACCCCCCTGTTCGGCCCCGAGGTGGGCCTGACCTCCCTCGCCGGCATGACGCTGCTGGCCCTGATCCTGGACCGGTACGGCGTGGACGTCGCCCTGGAGGACCTGAACCTGGACGCCCTGGAGTCCATCGCAAGACTCCGCGACTTCGTCGCCGACTACCGCTGACGCCGCGCCGCGGGCTGGCGCCTTCGGACACCGGCGCCGTTTCCCTGCGGGTGCGTTGGTCCCCGCGGCCCGGTGGGTGGCTTGTCGCGCAGTTCCCCGCGCCCCTGATTTGCTCCCCCCGTCGGTCACCTGCGGATTGCTCTCACAGGTGGTGCCGGGGCCCGCCAACGCCCGAAGGGCGTGGCAATCAGGGGCGCGGGGAACTGCGCGACAAGCCACCCACCGGGCCGCGGGGACCAACGCTCCTGCGGGGAAACGGCGAGATGGTCCCAGGAGGCGCGGGGGAGGGAGGGCCATCACCCACGTCCTCGGGGCACCGAGGGCAGGACTGTGCGACCAGCCTCAGGTGGGCCCGCAGGCACGCGGCGGGGGAGTGGACCCGTACCGCCGACCGAAAACGACCGCGTTAGTGGACCGCGCGGTGCAGCCGGGAGATGTTGATCCGCTCCGGCTTCAGCGCCGCCTCGATCTCGGAGATCATCAACTCGCCGTTGAGCCGCCCGTAGGCCAACAGGTCGATGTTGGCGAGCCTGAACTCCGGCCAGGTGTGCACGCACAAGTGCGACGCGGACAGCAGCAGCATCGCGGTGACCGCGCCGTTGGGGAAGACGTGCGACGACTCGTCGAGTACGGTCGCGTTGCCCGCGTGGGCTGCGTTGCGCAGGATCGACCGGAGCGCCTCCTCGTCGGTCAGTACGGCGGGGTCGGTGACCCAGACCTCGACCGCGTAGGAGCAGAGTTCGCCCTGGATGATCTCGACGACGTCGCTCGACGAACCGTTGACGCTCGTACCGTGCTCTGTGGACATCGCGCCAGACTACCGGCGGGCGCCAACTCCGCACAGCAACAGGGGACATGAAGATCGGCTCGGTTCGCAGAGCGCGCCGGGCGCGCCCCTCAGACGGCGCTTCCCGGCGCGCCGACCGGAGCCGGTCTGATCACCTTCCCGGTCTCGGTGGTCGCCAACTCGGCCACGGCGCGGTAGAGGTGGGGGACCCGGGCGTCGGGGAGCCGCTCCCGGCAGAAGCGGTCGAGGGCGGTCAGGTCAACGGAGTCCGGGGTGACCGTGGCGCTGATGCGCTGTCCGAGCACCGGGTCGGCCACCCCGGCCACCAGGCAGGAGGCCACTTCGGGGAAGGCCAGCAGCACGGCTTCGACCTCCTCCGGGCTGACCTTGTCGCCGGCCACGTTGATGCAGGTCGACAGGCGTCCTTCCAGGACCAGCGCGTCCCCCTCCCAGCGCGCGAGGTCACCGGTGGTGAAGCCGTCGCGCACCGGGGCCGCGTCGATCGTGCCGCCCTGTGCGTAGCCGAGCATCATCGACGGCGATCGCACCGTCACCAGCCCCGCCCGGCCGCCGTCGGCCCGCCGGCCCGGGGGCGGCGCCAGGGTCACGGTGACCCCGGGGAGCGGCGCGCCGGGCGCGGCCGTGCCCGGCTGCCACGGCCGCGGCGGCCGTACGCAGATCGGCCCGGTCTCCGTCGTCCCGTAGACCTCGCCGACGCGGCCGCCGATGCGGGTCGCGATCGACGCGGCGGTGTGCTCGTCGAGCGCCATGCCGGCGGAGAGGAAGCCGACCGCGCGCCCGCCGGCGGGGTGCGCGCCCGGGCGGCTCGCCTTGGCGAGCATCCGCAGCAGCGGCGGCACGCCCACGAACAGCGTCACGTCGTCGGCCGCCGCCGCCCGCAGCAGCACCCGCGGCCGGCCCGCGTCCACGCAGCGCACCCGCGTCCCCGCCAGCGGCGCCGCCAAGGCGCACAGCCCGAAGCCGTACGCGTGGTGCAGCGGCACCGGGGAGAGCAGGACGTCGCCGGGGGCCAGCCGCAGCGCCGTGCGGTAGTTCTCCGCCTCGGCCAGCAGGGCGGCGGCGGGGCGCAGCGCGAGCCGGGCGTTGCCCGTGGTGCCCGAGGTCAACTGGGCCGTGGCCGCTGGTTCGTAGGCTGGTTCCGGCCGCCCTGCGCCCCGGCTCACGGTCCGCCCCGGCCGCAGGGGCGCGGGGGAGCGCAGGGTCAGGGGCGAGTCGTCGGGGGCCGAGAGCCACGCCAGCGGCGCTTGTGCCTGGAGCCGTGCCAACTGCCAGGGGGTGCAGCGGCGCGACAGCGGCACGGCCACCGCCCCGACGGCGACCGTCGCGAGGACGTCGGCGACGAACGCGGCCGGCGGCCAGGCGACCGTCCCCACCAATGCGCCAGGGCCGACGCCGTGCACGCGGAGCGCGGCCACGGTGCGTTCGACGAGGGCCAGCAGCTCACGGGCGCCGGTGCTGCCCGACTCGTCGCTGACGAGCGGGGCGTCCCCGACGGTGGCGGCCCGCTCGTGCAGCAACTCGATCGGCGCGGTGCGCTCCGGCGTCATCAGAGCGCGGCGAGGGCGCGGCGCAGGGCGCCCGTCGCCTTGTCGACGACGTCCCGGGTGTGGGCGGTGCTCAGGAACCAGGGCTCCAGCGCGTTCGGGTGGAAGTACAGGCCCTCCTTCTGCGCCAGCATCTGCAGTTTGCGGTGCCCGGAGGAGTCGACGGCGGCGGCGAGCGAGCGGACGTCGCCGGGGTCGTCGACGGGGGACTTCAGCAGGGCCACCGACAGCAGGCTGCCGACCCTGGTGATGTGCACCGACCGCCGCTCGGTGGCGAAGACCTCGTTCAGGCTGTCCTGTGCGTAGGCGCCGACGGCTTCCAACTCGTCGTACAGCTCGGGCAGTGACCTGATCTTGGTGAGGTTGGCGACGACCGCGCGCAGCGCGGCGTGGTTCCCGGCGTAGACGCCGGCGTGGTACGCGTCGTTGCGGGCGAGCATCCGCATGGCGTGGGCCCGGCCGCCGAAGGCGGCGACGGGGAAGCCGCCGCCCATCACCTTGGACAGCACCGTGAGGTCGGGCTCGACGCCGTAGCGCTCCTGGGCACCGCCGCGGGCCACTCGGAAGCCGGTGATCACCTCGTCGAAGACGAGCATCGCGCCGTTGGCCAGGGTCAGTTCCCGCAGGAGTTCGAGGAAGCCGGGCGCCGGGGGGATCACACCGGCGTTGACCAGGACGGGCTCCAGGATGACCGCGGCGATCCGGTCGCCGTCGCGGGCGAAGAGCCGACGGACGGCGTCGGCGTCGTTCCAGGGCAGTTGGGCGGTGTGGGCGAGCGCTTCGGGGATCATCCCCGGGGCGCCGGGGACGACGTCCGACGGGGTGCTGCCGGCGGTGGCGAGGGTGGACTTGCCCGCGCGCAGGACCGTTTCGCTCCAGCCGTGGTAGTGCGCTTCGAAGGTCACGACGAGGGGGCGTCCGGTGGTGGCGCGGGCCAGCCGCAGGGTGGAGGCCACCGCTTCCGTACCGGAATTGGCGAACCGGACCATGTCGACGCCGGGCACCAGGTCGGCGATCAACCGACCGGCCTCGAAGTCCAATTCGTGGGGGAGGCCCGTCATGTGCCCCTTGGTGAATTGATCGGCGACGGCGCCGAGGACGTCGTGGTCGGCGTAGCCGAAGATGTGGGGTCCGTAGCCCATGTTGACGTCGATCAGTTCACCGTCCTCGACGTCCCTGAGGAAACAGCCCTCCGCACTGCGGACGACCAGGGGCACCGGTATGGCGGCGGCACGGAGACTGCTGCTGACGCCGCCGGCGATCACGCTCCTGATGCTGTCCAAACACTCGGCATTCGATGATCGAACAACGTCCCCGGTGCTCACAGAGAACCTCCGACCTCGACGCATGTGGGGACCACAGAGTCCCGCAGACCCCTGAAGAGCGACAGGGCGCCCGGTCGGAATGGCCGAATTGCAGGGGGTGGTTCGCCGCGGGGGCGACTGGCACGATCTTCCGCGTGGATTGTGCGAAACGGGAGAAGGCAGTGAAGGTCGAGAAGGCGGCGAAGATCGGGATGGTGGGGAAAGCAGTGGGGGCGGAGCGCGGCGATGAGTGAAGGAGTCGACGGGATGGACGGGGAAGTCGGGGAAGTCGGGGAAAGCGCGGGGACGAAGGGGGAAAGTCATGACAGCGGGAAAGCCGTGACCCCGGCCCGGCCCGTCGCGGTCGTGACCGGTGCGGGCTCGGGGCTCGGGGCGGCCGTCGCGGTGCGCCTCGCCGCCCGCCACGACCTGGTCCTGACTCACCTCGAAGCGGACGAGGGCCTTGCGGACACCGTCGAACGGGCGACGCGGGCCGGTGCGGACGTCCTCGCCGCGGTCGTCGGCGACTTGACGCACCAGGAGACCGTGGCCGCCTTCGACCGGGCCGTCCGCGTGCATCGGGAGCGGCTGGAGGTGCTGGTGTGCAATGCCGGCGCCTATGAGTACCGGCCCTGGTCGCAGACGACCGGGGACGACGTGCGGCGTGCCGTGGACGTGAACTTGATCGCGCACATGGCGTGCGTCCGGTCCGTCTCCCCGCATTTGGTCGTGCGGGGCTTCGGCCGTATCGTCGCGGTGTCCACCGTCCTGACCCGCACCGGTCGAGTCGAACTCGTTCCGTACATCGCGGCGAAGGGCGGCCTTGAGGCGTTCGTCCGGGCGCTCGCCCGCGAACTTGGTCCGCATGGAATTACGGTTAATTCGATTCGTCCCGGCTCCATCGAGTTGAGTTCTGACCAAAGGTCCCATCCGGATTATCCCGCCTGGCGGAAACGCGAGTTCGCACGCCAGTGCATGCAGCGGCACGGCAGTCCGGACGATGTGGCGGCGGCGGTGGAGTTTCTGGTATCCCAAGATGCCGGGTTCATCACCGGTCAGAGCCTTGCCGTCGACGGCGGTTGGCATCTCGACTGAATGTCGGTGCCGGAATCCCGGACCCCCGAGATCCGTACGAGCAGATAAAAGGAAGAAAGTAAGAATGCCGCACGACCATGAATTACCGACCCGCGTAAGACTGGTACGACACGGACAATCACACGCCAGCGTGCAGCGGATCGTCGCCGGGGGCGACAACTGCGCGGGGCTCACCGACCGCGGCCGGGGCGAAGCGGCCCGGCTCACCGTCCGGCTGCGGCTGGAGCACGATCCGCCGGGCACCCTGCTGACCAGCCCGATCCTCCGGGCCCGCCAGACCGCCGCCGTCCTGGCGGACGGCCTCGGGCTCGGTGAACCGCTGGTCGAACCGGGCGTGCGGGAGCTGGACTTCGGCGCCGCCGACGGGCTCACGACCGAGGAGTACGCCCAGGTCCACGGCGTCTTCGACATAACGGTCCACCGCGACCGGCCCTTCGCCCCCGGGGGCGAGAGCTGGTCCGCGTTCACCGGTCGGGCGCGTCTGGTGATGGACGACCTGGCCGCGCGCCACCGGGGCGACGACGTCATGGTGGTGTGCCACGCCGGCTTCGTCGTGGCCGCGACCGTCGGACTGCTGGACGTGCCCCCGCCGGCGCTCTTCTCCGACACGTCGCCGGCGACCACGTCGATCAGCGAGTTCGTCCACGACGGCGGGGAGTGGAGCCTCGTGCGGTACGACGACGCGGCCCATCTCGCGGAACCGTCCCTGGAAGGCTCGTGCGGCCCTGCCTCGTAGTGGAGTCGTAGCGCGGCGAGCCCGTGGACGAAGGGGGGCCGCATCCGCCCCGGCGGCGGATGCGGCCCCCCTTCGTGCCCCTGCGTCCGTGGCGCTTCCCGTACCTGTGTTCAGCGGGCCATCAGGGCGAAGACGCCCCAACCGAGGTACTCGCGCTCGTGCTGCACATAGCTCGCGGGGTCGGTGCGCAGTTCGTGGCGCACCTGCTCCGTCAGTTCGTCGTCCGGGTTCTCGTCCAGCCAGCGGCGCAGGTTGAACCACTGCGCCGCCCGGTACCTGTCCCAACTGTCCTGGTCGGTCAGCACCATCTCCACCACGTCGTGACCGAGTTCGCCGAACTGGCCGATCAGCCCGGCCAGTGACAGGTAGTCGGAGCGGTCGGCAGCGTGGCACCCCTCCACCGTGGCCCGGTCGGGCGGGTCCAGCCGCCAGTACGGATGTCCGAGCAGCAGCAGGCCGCCCGGGCGCAGGCTGCGCCGGAGCAGGTCGACCGTGCCCGGAACGCCGCCCCCGATCCAGGTCGCACCCAGGCACGAGGCGAGGTCCACCGGCTCGTCGGCGACGTACCCGGCGGCGTCGTCGTGGGCGAAGTCGACCCGGTCCGTCACGCCCAACTCCACGGCCCGCGAGTGCGCCCGGGCGGTGAAGACGCTGCTGATGTCCACCCCCGTGCCCCGGACGCCGAGGTCGCGCGCCCAGGTGCAGAGCATCTCCCCGGAACCGCTCGCCAGGTCGAGCACCCGTGCTCCCGGCCTCAGCCGCAACGCCCGGCCGATCGTCGCCAGCTTCTCGGCGGTGATCGGGTTGTGGATGCGGTGGCTGCTTTCGCGGATGGTGAAGATGCGCGGCAGATCCACGTGACGTGTCCTAACGGAGGTGTGGGGTGTGGGGTACATCCGTAACACATGGGATGTTCCGGGCGGGGTCTCACTCGCGGGTGGCGCGCTGACGCCGGGCCGTTTCGGTGCGGGGCGCGGGCGGCGTGGACCGCGGCCCGCGCCAACCGCGCCCCGCGCCGTCGCCGCCGGCGTACGAGTACGGCGGCCCGCCCGGCAAACCTGACGCGGCCGTTCACGCCCCCACGCCGCCCCCGCTCGCCCCTGTGGGCGCCCCGACCGCCCCCGGGCCCGTAAGTCCGCGACTTCCGTACGCCGTTGGGGCCGTCCCGCCGTCGCCCGGGTTGACCGGGCGTTGGTTGGGGGTGCTCGGGAACGGGGCCGGGATCGGAGGGTCAAGTGAACGGTCGATAACGGAAGGGGCGTTCCGTGCGGTCTCCGGGGCCGTGGTTACTGGTGATTCACTTCACCGGAATCGGGCCACGTCCCAGGGAGGCATCCATGGCGATCGATCAGCATGCGGCACCCGGCTCCGAGCCCCACGCGTCCAAGGCGGTGGACCGGGGCTCGGCCGCCCACCGCCGCAAGGCGTGGATCGTGCTGGCGCTGCTGGTGGGGCTGATGCTCGTCAACTTCGCCGACAAGGTCGTGGTCGGCCTCGCCGGCGTCGGGATGAAGCAGGAACTCGGACTGGACGACCGCGACTTCGGCTTCATCCAGAGCAGCTTCTTCTGGCTCTTCTCCCTCGGGTCCGTGCTCGGCGGCTGGCTTGGCGGAAAGGTGCGGGCGCGGTGGCTGCTCGCGGGCGTCGCCGCGCTGTGGGTGCTCAGCCTGGCGCCGATGGCCTTCCAGGTCGGCTTCACCACCATCGTGGCGTGCCGGGTGCTGCTCGGCTTCGCCGAGGGGCCGACGACCGCGCTCGCCATGCAGGTGGCGCACTCCTGGTTCCCGGCGCACCAGCGGGCGGTGCCCAGTTCGATCGTGGTCGCCGGCGCCGGCCTCGGCCCGCTGATCGCGGCCCCCGTGCTGACCTGGGTCATCAGCGAGCACTCCTGGCACGCGGCGTTCGGGGTGCTCGCGGTCTTCGGTGCGGTCGTGGTGGTGCTCTGGCTGTTCGGCGGCGACGCCGGCCCCGAGTCCGCCGCCGGGGAGGAGGGGCCCGACGGCGGGCCCGCCGCGGTGGTGCTGCCGCCGCGGGTGCCGCTGGGGAGCCTGTTCCGCACCGGCACGTTGATCGGCGCGATGCTGCTGTTCTTCGTCGCGTACGCCAACACCGCCATCAAGGTCAGTTGGCTGCCGCTGTACCTGGAGGAGGGGCTCGGCTACGACGCGACGACCGCGGGAAACCTGGTGGCCCTGCCCTACCTCGGCAGCGCCACCGCGGTGATCTCCGTCGGCTTCTGGTCCCGCTCGCTGACCCGACGCGGCGTCAGCAACCGCATCACCCGGGGCGTGCTGCCCGCCGTCATGGTCCTGGGCTCGGGGACGTGCGTCATCGCCTTCTCCGCGCTGGACCGCGGCCCGCTCCAGCTGGTGCTGCTGGTGCTGAGCGCCTGCCTGAGCGCGGCCGGCTTCGGGGCCGGCTTCGCGGGGCTGTCCGACGTCGTCCCCGCCCGCCAGCGCGGCGCGGTCTTCGGCGTCGTCACCGGCTTCTACAGCGCGGCCGGGATCGTCGCCCCGATGGTGATGGGCAACATGGTGGCCGCGGGCCAGACGCGGGCGGCCGGCTACGGCGACGGCTTCCTGCTGCTCGGCGCGTTCATGGCCGTCGGCGCGGTCGTCGCGCTGCTGCTGATCCACCCGGACCGGGACGCGCGCAAGCTCGCCGAGTTGGGCCGCGGCGCGAAGATCGGCCACCCGCGGCGCCCGGTCGGTTGAGCCGCGCACCGCACGTCACGACGGCTTCGCCAGCAACCGCTGGGTGCGGGCGGGCAGGTGCGGCGGCAGGGTCGCGACGACGTCCGTCAGCGTCGTCGCGGCGAGGGAGGCGCGCCACGCCTCGTGCGCCTCGGCCATCTTCACCGCGAGGATGCACTTGGCGCGGCACGCCTCCGGCGGCGCCGCGCCCCGCCCCTGTTGTCGGATCTCCCGGCACTCGTACGGCGACGACGCGCCGTCCACCGCCTCGACGACGTCCAGCAGGGTGATCTGGTGTGCGGGCCGGGCCAGTCGGAACCCGCCCCGCGGGCCGGTGGCCGCGGTGAGCACGCCCGCCCTGACGAGCGTCTTGAGCTGCTTGACGAGGTACGGCGCCGGCAGGTCGTAGTGCGCCGCCAACTGCACCGCCGACACGCTGGCGCCCGGTTCGAGCTGCGCCAGGGCGGTGGCGCAGTGCAGAACCCACTCAGTACTCACAGGCAGCTTCACGGAAACGATTCTATCGTGGACATTAGAGGTCCATATAGTCTTGAATGGCTTCGCGTTCCGTCAGCCGTCAGCCGTCTGTCGTGCCGTCAGCAGCGCCGGTCGCCGTGCCCGCGCGTCCTGTCGGCCGAACCGAAGGAGAGACTCGCGCCATGAAGATCGCCGTCGCCGGTGCCACCGGCAACATCGGCTCCCTCACCGTCGCCGCCCTCGAAGGCCAGGGCCACGAGGTCGTACGGATCAGCCGCTCGCTCGGCGTGGACCTGACGACCGGCGCGGGACTGGACGACGCCCTCGTCGGCGTCGCCGCCGTCGTCGACGCCACCAACTGCGGGGCGACCGACCGGGACGAGGCGGTCGCGTACTTCGGCACCACCACCCGCACCCTGCTCGCCGCCGAGGAGCGCGCCGGCGTCCGCCACCACGTGCTGCTCTCCATCGCCTCCCTCCACCGGGCCGAGGGCAATGCGCACTACGCCGGCAAGCGCGAGCAGGAGCGGCTGGTCGCCGCGGGGCCGGTGCCGTGGACGATCGTGCCGTTCACCCAGTTCCACGACTTCGCCGAGATGGTGGCGGGGTGGGCGGAGCAGGACGGCGTCGCGCAGATCGCACCGCTGCTCATCCAGCCCGTCGCGCCCGCGGACGTGGCCGACGTGCTCGCCGAGATCGCCGCGGGCGAGCCGCAGGGACGGTACGTGGACGTCGCCGGGCCCGAGACCCAGGACCTGGTGGACATGGCCCGCCGCACCCACCAGGCGCGCGGCCGGACGGTGAAGCTCGTGCCGACCTGGTCGGGCATCTTCGGCGTCGGCCTGGCGGGCGAGGTCATGCTCCCGTCCGCGGACGCCCGCATCGCACCGACCGCCTTCGACACCTGGCTCGCCGAGCAACGGCCGTAGGCCGTGCCCGCGGTCCTGTTCGCGGCACGTCTGGACGGTGCTGCCGTTTCCCTGCGGGAGCGTTGGTCTCCGCGGCCCGGTGGCGGACGGGGTTGAGGGGCGCGGGGAACTGCGCGAACAAGTCCCACCGGGTGCAGGTGCCGTGACCGCGCACTTCGCACGGCGCCGCCGCGTCCGCCACGGCAACCGAACTGGCGGAAGGGCCGCGCGGGCGCGTCCTCGGCGTGGGGGTACTCAGGGTGGGATGAGTACGCGCGCGCACGCGCGGCCGCCGGGGCGGATCGTACGCTCCGGGCATGTCGACACCGCCGTCACCCTTCCCGCCCGGCCCCGGCTGGCCGCCGCAGCCCGCTCGCCCGGCCGGGCGTCCGTCGCTGCGGGCGGTCCTGTGGAGCGCGGGGGCCCTCGCCGTCGTCGGGATCGTCGCGGCCGGGTCCTTCCTCTGGCGCGGCGCCGCCTACCCCGAGGTGTCGCCCGACGAGGTCGGCACCCGGCTGCACGAACAGGCCGTGCAGGCGTACGACGACATGGCGCTGCCGGGGACCGCGGTCGACCCGACCGCGCGTGCGGGCACTTGCGCGTACCGCGGGCTGCGCGGGCTCGTCCGCATCGAGGAGGACCAGCCCGGCGTGCGCAGCTTCAACCTCACCTGGCGGGCGCTGGCCACCTCCCGCGAGGACGCCGCCGCCGGGCAGCAGCGGGTGCGCCAGCGGATGGAGCGGGCCGGGTGGGAGCTCATCAGCGACGGCGTCGCATCGGAACTGAGCATCCGCTACCGGGCTCCGAAGACCGACGACACCCTCGACGTCACCTGGCACGGGCAGACCGGCATCCTCACCGTCTCCGCGTCCTCCCCGTGCGGTCAGGTGCCCGAGGACTTCGATGCGCAGCGCTGGACCGAACGGGCGTGGGACCGGGGCGTCCAGGGCGGGCGGTGAGCGATGCCTGTGCAAGCCCCGGTCCGATGACAGGCCCCGGAGCGTGAGCGCTGCGGCCGGTGCTTCAACGGCGCCGGCCGGTCACGTGGGACGCCGCGGTCACCCGAACTGGCCGACCTTGTAGCTGCCCGCGGGCTGCTGGACGATCACGTTCAACCGGTTGTAGGTGTTGATGAGCCCGATGAGGGCGATCAGCGAGGAGAGCTGCTCCTCGTCGAAGTGCTCGGCGGCCCGCGCCCACACCTGGTCGCCGACGCCACCGGAGGCGTCGGCGATCCGGGTGCCCTCCTCCGTCAGCTCCAGCGCGGCGCGCTCGGCGTCGGTGAACACCGTGGCCTCCCGCCAGGTCGCGATGAGGTGGAGGCGCGTCGCGGTCTCGCCGGCGTGCGCGGCCTCCTTGGTGTGCATGTCGGTGCAGAAGCCGCAGCCGTTGATCTGGCTGGCGCGGATCTTCACCAACTCCTGGGTGGCGGCGGGCAGGGCCGAGGTCTCGATGACCTTGCCGGCGGCGTAGACGTGCTTGAAGACCGCGGCGATGGTCGGGTTGTCGAAGAGGTTGAGACGTGCGGTCATGGCGTTGCTCCTGGGTCGTGTGCGATGCGTACACCCCTATGACCCGACGGCCGCTCCCGTTGTGACACCCGAGGCTGTGACCTGCGTCTCAGCACCTTCGGGCGGGCTGCGCCACGTGTCCGACGGGCCGAGGGGGAGGGGCGCGACGCCTGGGCGCCCGGACTCGGGGGAGCCCGCGCACGTCCTACGCGTCGCCGGCCGTCAGCCGTTCCGACACGCGCCACAGCCGGTCGCCGGTCTCGGCGTCGGTGGCCCGCGGCGCCAGCCGCACCCGCTTGGGCGCCCCGCGCAGCTCGCCCGCGCCGCCCGGACCGTACAGCTCGCCGCCCCGTACGCCCGGCGCGGTCGCCGCATACAACTGCGGCAGTGCGCCCCGGTCCGCGGACTGGGCGAGCGGCAGCAGGAGCCCGCCGAAGAGGAACCGCACCCGGCCGACGGGGTCGCCGCTCTGGAGGTTGGTGGCGGCGTAGCCGGGGTGGGCCAGGACGCTGCGCACGGGGCTGCCGGCCGCGGTCAACCGCCGGTGCAGCTCCCAGCCGAAGACGGCGTTGGCCAGCTTCGACTGGTCGTAGTGGCCCATCGGCGAGTACGACCGCTCGCCCGACAGGTCGTCGAAGGCGATCCTGGCCCGTCGGTGGTTGGTCGAGGTGACGGTGACCACGCGGGGGTCGTCGCCGCCCGCCAGCAGGCCGAGCAGCACCTCGGTGAGGGCGAAGTGCCCGAGGTGGTTGACGGCGAACTGCACCTCGTCGCCCCGGGCGGTGAGCGTACGGGGCGGTGCCATCACCCCGGCGTTGTTGATGAGCACGTCCGGGCGGATGCCGTCGCGGCGCAGCCCGGCGGCGAAGGCGCGGATCGACGCCAGGTCCGCCAGGTCCAGTCGGCGCACGTCCAGCCGGGCGCCCGGCTGACCGGCCCGTACGCGGGCGGCCGCTTGACGGCCCCTCAGCTCGTCGCGGACGGCGAGTACCACGTGGGCGCCCTTCGCGGCGAGCGCCCGGGTGGTGGCCAGCCCGAGGCCGCTGTTGGCTCCGGTGACGACGAAGGTCCGCCCGTGCTGCTCCGGCATCTGGTCGGTCGTCCAGTGCTTCTGACTCGTCATGCGGCCCACGGTGGCGCTCGTGGCACCAAGTGTCAATATTGCCGCGTGATGCCATCGATGGCATCGAACCCTTCGGGCCCTACGATGGGTCGATGACACCCCGACCGGCAGGGACCCTCGCCCAGCGCAAGCGTCAACTGGTCGTCGACGAACTGACGCAGGCGGCGCTGGGGCTGCTGGTGCGCGACGGCTTCGACGCGGTCACCGTGGACGAGATCGCCGCGGCCGCCGGCGTGTCCAAGCGGACCTTCTTCCGCTACTTCGCCTCCAAGGAGGACGTGGTCGTCCAGCTCCTGGCCGACCTCGGCGTCGGCATGCGGGACGAACTGGCGCGCCGGCCGGCGGAGGAGTCGCCGTCGACCGCCCTGCGCCATGCGGTGTGGTGCTCGGTCGACGCCTGTGCGGATCACGGGGACCGTGCGTTGCACGTCGTCCAACTGATCCTGCGCACGCCCGCGTTGCTCGCCCGCTTCTTGGAGCGGCAGGCGCAGTGGCGCGAGGAGTTGGCGGAGGAGTTGGCCCGTCGACTCGAACTCGACCCGGCGGACGAGCTGTATCCGCAGTTGGCGGCCGGGGCGGCCCTGGCGGCGTTCCACACCGTGTTGCAGCGGTGGAGCGACAGCGGGGGCGCCGCGGACGCGGCCGCCCTGACCGATCGCGCCTTCGCCGTCATCGCGCCGGCGCTGGACGCGGTCGTACGCACCGGCGTGAGCAATGGAGGCCCGGGCGCGACCTGAAGGGTGTGCGGCCCCTTCAGCCGATCCGGCGCCGTTCGTCGAGGTCGGGGCGGTGTGGGGATCGTTGGGGTGGGCATTGATCCCGAAAGAACTTAGGTTAGGCTAAGCGAAGTCTTAAGTGCTTCGCAGTCCCGTCACGCGTCCTGACGTGCGTGCCGTCGCCACGCCCTCGTCGTGGTGCCGTCATGCCCTGCCGCGCGACGTCGACCGCCCTTTGATGTCCACTTTGACCAGTTAGGTCACGTTAGTTCAAGGAGCTCGCCGCCGTGCGTTCCGCCCGACTTCGCAAGTCCATCGTCCTGACCTCCGCGGTCCTGTGCACGGGTCTGGTGCTGAGCGCCTGTGGTGAGTCAGACAAGTCGTCGGGCTCCGGCAAGAGCCAGGGCGACGTCAAGGTCGCGACCGCCAAGGGCGAGGTCGAGGTGCCCCTCAAGCCCGCCCGGGTCGTCGCCCTCGACAACACCTCCTTCGGCACGCTCAAGGCGCTCGGCGTCAAGCCCGTCTCGGTGCCCAAGCAGCTGCTGCCGAAGGAGGGCTACGACGACTGGAGAAACGATTCTTCGATCCAGGACGCCGGCATCCACCACGAGCCGAAGTTCGAGGCCATCAACGCCGCCGAGCCGGACCTGATCATCGGCGGCTACCGCTTCGCCGAGCACCACGACAAGCTGTCCAAGATCGCCAAGACGATCGACATCGCCCCGTCCGACGAGGCCAAGGGCGGCTACGTCAACTCCCTGAAGGGCCAGACCGAGACCCTCGGCAAGATCTTCGGCAAGGAGAAGGAGGCCAAGGAGATCGTCGCCGCCCTGGACAAGGCCCAGCAGTCGGCCACCGGCGCCACCAAGGGCGAGAAGGTCTTCCTCGGCGTCGCCAGCGCCGGCAAGGTGGACAACGGCGCCAGCCGGATCAGCCGTCTCACCCAGCCGCTGAACCTGAAGAACGTGCTCAGCGCCGAGGGCGAGAAGAGCACCTCCGTGCACGACAACTCCGGGCTGGCCCCCGAGACCATCGCGAAGCTCAACCCCGACTGGGTGATCCTGCTCGACCGCGACGCCGCCGTGGGCGCCAAGGAGGGCGCCACCGCGGTGCCCGCGAAGAAGGTCGTGGAGAGCATGGAGGCGTGGGAGAAGACCACGTTCCGCACCAAGGACCAGGTCATCTACCTGGACAACGACTTCTACCTGACCGAGGGCATCCAGGCGTACACCGAGGCGTTCGGCCAGGTGGCGACCGCCTTCGGCAAGGCCGGCTGACCCCTTCCCGTCGGTGCGGCAGCGTCCCCGACCACCTCGCCGTGGTCGGGGGCGCCGCCGCGTCACCACCCACCCGTCCGGAAGTCCGATGCGCCGACTCCCCCTGCTGCTGGCCGCCCTCGGCGTGCTGGCCCTGGTCACTGCCTCGCTGTTCGTGGGCAGTTACGACATCGACCTGCACGCGCTGTTCACCGACCCCGACGCGCGGAACATGTTCCTCATCTCCCGGGTGCCGCGAACGCTCGCGCTGGTCCTCGCCGCCGCCGCGATGGCGGTCTCCGGCGTGATCATGCAGATGCTCGTCCAGAACCGCTTCGTCGAGCCGACCACCACCGGCACCAGCGAGTGGGCGGCCCTGGGCGTGCTGCTGCTCACCCTGCTCGCCCCGACCGCGTCGCCCCTGGTCAAGATGGGCGCCGCCAGCGCCTTCGCGTTCGCCGGAGCGCTCGTCTTCCTGGTCGTGCTCAGCCGGATCGCGCTCAAGTCCCAGGTCATCGTGCCGATCGTGGGCATCATGCTGGGCGCGTTGATCAGCTCGTTGACGCTGTACATCGCGTCCTCCAACCAACTGCTCCAGACGCTCGCCACCTGGCGCTCGGGCGGTTTCAGTTCGATCGTCCGCGGAAACTACGAGCCGCTGTGGGTGGTGGGCGCCGTCGTCGTCGGGCTCTACCTGGCCGCCGACCGCTTCACCATCGCCGGGCTCGGTCGGGACACGGCCACGAGCCTGGGACTGCCGTACCGCAGCATCATGTTCGTCGGGCTGACCATGGTCGCCCTGGCCACCGGCGTGACCACCGTCGTCGTGGGGTTCATCCCCTTCCTCGGGTTGATCGTCCCCAACCTCGTCTCGATGGTCCGCGGCGACGACATCCGCCGCAACCTGCCGTGGGTGGTGCTCAGCAGCGTGGCGCTCTTGATCGCCTGCGACCTCGTCGGACGGCTCGTCGTCGCCCCGTTGGAGATCCCGGCGACGGTGGTGCTCGGTGCCGTCGGAGCGGTCGTGTTCGTCGTGATGATCTTGCGTCAGCGGGAGAAGGCCCATGTCTGAGACTCGACCGTCCGCACCCGCGGCCCCCGACGGCGGCCGGAGCGAGCGCAAGGGCGCCCGTCCCCGCGCGGGCCTGCCGGTCCCCGCCCGGTTCGCCGTGGTGGCGGTGCTCACCGCCACCGCCGTGGTCAGCTACCTCTTCCTCTTCATCCAGGGCTCCTTCGACTTCGCCTTCGAGCGGCGGCTGACCGTCGTCGGGACCATGGCGGTGGTCGCCTTCGCCCACGCCGTGGGCACGGTGGTCTTCCAGACCATCACCCACAACCGGATCCTCACCCCGTCGATCATGGGCTTCGACGCGGTCTACATCCTGATGCAGACCCTCCTGGTCTCCGTCTTCGGCGGCAGCGTGCTCGCCGCCACCGACGGGATGCCGAAGCTGATCACCCAGACCCTGCTGATGGTCTGCTTCACGATGCTGCTGTTCCGCTGGCTCTTCTCCGGCCGCGGCGGCAGCCTCCACGTCATGCTGCTGGTCGGCGTGGTGCTCGGACTGGCCTTCCGCAGCCTGTCGGACTTCCTCCAACGGCTGCTCTCGCCCTCCGAGTACGACGTGCTGGCGACCCGGCTCTTCGGCCGGCTCACCAGCGCGGAAGTCGCGTACCTCCCGGTCGCGGCGCTCGTCTGCCTGGTCACCGGCGCCGTCGTGTGGCACCGCTGCCACCGGCTGGACGCCCTGCTGCTGGGGCGGGACGCCGCCACCAACCTCGGCGTCGCGCACAAGCGCGAGCTGACCGTGATGCTGCTGCTGGTTTCCCTGCTGATCGCGATGTCCACCGCGCTCGCCGGCCCCATGACCTTCTTCGGCTTCGTCACCGCGATGCTCGCGTACCAGTTCACCGGCACCCACCGGCACGCCGCCGTCCTCCCGATGGCCTTCCTCATCGGGCTGCTCACCCTGGTCGGCGGCCAGTTCGTCCTGGAGCACGTCTTCTACGCCTCCGGCATGCTCACCGTCGTCATCGAGTTCCTCGGCGGGGCGGTCTTCCTCGCGCACCTCCTCAGGAAGGGCACCCTGTGATCGAGTTCACCGACATCCGCAAGGCGTACGGGGAGCACGTGGTGCTCGGCCCGGTCACCGGCCGGATCCCGGCGGGCGGGGTGACCTCGCTCGTCGGCCCCAACGGCGCCGGGAAGTCCACCCTGCTGACGATCGTCGGCCGGCTCGCGGAGCCGACCTCCGGCACGGTCACGGTCGACGGCATCGACGTGCACCGGGCGAAGTCCCGCGACGTGGCCCGGGTGCTGTCCATCCTCCGGCAGGAGAACCACTTCACCGCCCGCGTCACCGTGCGGGAACTGGTCTCCTTCGGCCGCTTCCCGCACTGCCGGGGACGGCTCACCAAGCAGGACGTCGCCCACGTCGACGAGGCCCTGGACTTCCTCCACCTCGGCGACCTCCAGCACCGCTACCTCGACCAGCTCTCCGGCGGTCAGCGGCAGCGGGCCTACGTGGCGATGGTGCTGGCCCAGGACACCCAGTACGTGCTGCTGGACGAGCCCCTCAACAACCTCGACATGAAGCACTCCGTCCGGATGATGGGCCAACTGCGCCGGGCCGCCGACGAACTCGGCAAGACGGTCGTCCTCATCGTCCACGACATCAACTTCGCCGCCACCTACTCCGACCGCGTCATCGCCCTGCGCGACGGCCGCATCGCGGCCTCCGGCACGGTGGACGAGATGATGCGCGCCGAGGTGCTGACCGAGGTGTTCGACACCCCGGTCCAGATCCACGAGGTGGACGGGCAGCGGACGGCGGTCTACTACCGCTGACCACCTCTTGCCGCGCGCCCTGCCGCCCGCGACCACGCCTG
Source organism: Streptomyces sp. NPDC017979 (assembly GCF_044328175.1). Taxonomy (NCBI): domain Bacteria; kingdom Bacillati; phylum Actinomycetota; class Actinomycetes; order Kitasatosporales; family Streptomycetaceae; genus Streptomyces; species Streptomyces sp. NPDC017979. The sequence goes on from NZ_JBIRGU010000006.1 coordinate 224,486, forward strand.
ACCGGCCTGACCGGCCTGACCGACCTGACCGGCCAGACCGGTCAGGGCCTTCGGGCCGAGCACGACACCACCGTCCACGTCGGATGGCGAAAGTCCGGCCGGTCCATGCAGGCGACGCCCCGGGCGATCTGCGCGGCGCTCAACAGGCCCCGGGCGATCAGCTCCGGCGTCGCCCGGGCGAAGCAACTGCGCCAGTAGGCGTCCTCCACGGGATCCTCGCCGACCACCGCCGTGCGCCGGTGCACGGTCACGTCGGTGAGCCCCGCGGCCGCCAGCGCCGCCGGAACGCGGTCGGCCCACGCGTGGTCGGTGCCGTGGACGCGGCGCAGGAGTTCGGCGCAGCTCCGGAGCAGGGTGGCGAAGGCCGGGTGGCCGTCGGCGTCGAGATGGGCGTACGTGGGGTCTTCGACCACGAGTCGACCGGTGCCGGGCGTGAGCCAGCGGGCCATCCGCGCCACCAGCCGTTCCGGGTGGGGCAGATGGGTGAGCACGGCGCGCGCGTGGACGAGGTCGTACGCGTCGGCCGCCAACTCCGAGGCGGTGACGTCGTGCCGGACCACGCTGACGTGCGTCGGCCAGGAGTGGGCCCGCAGGAAGCCGGTGTCGATGTCCGTCGCCGTCACCCGGCCCCGGGGAAACCGGGCGGCGAGGTGGTGCACCAGGGCGCCGCTGCCGGCGCCGACGACCGCGCACGCCGCGTCGTGGGGGAGCGGCAGGGCGTCGATCAGGGCTCGGCTGGTGGGGTCGCAGGTGGCTTCCAGCAGCGCGAGCCGGGCGGCTTCGCCCGGCCGGCGGTGCCCGAGGACACCACCGGCGTACGACGGTTCGCTCATGCGGCGATCGCGGTCGAGGAGGCGGGACGGGGCGCCAGGTCGGGATTGCGGGCCAGCGTCGCCTCGTGCAGGGGCTGGTAGCTGTTCCAGCCCAGTAGGTGGGAGCCCAGCTGAGCGGCGGTGAGCCGCGCCACCTCGTCCGGGATCGGCCGGGGAGCGCCACCGGCGGCCGCGGCGGCGTCCGCGAGCAGTTGGACGTGACAGGAGGTGTCCAGGAGCGTGAACCACCAGGCCGCCGCGTCCAACGTCTCGCCCACCGTCACCAGCCCGTGGTTCTTCAGGATGATCGCCTTCCCGGAGCCGAGGGTGGCCGCGATGCGGCGGCCGTCGTCCTTGGCGAGTACGAGCCCGGTGAAGTCGTCGAAGACTTCGTGGTCCTCGAAGAACGGGCAGGCGTCCTGGGTGAGCGGCGGCAGCTTCCGGGCGAAGGCGGAGAAGGCGCGGCCGTAGACGGTGTGCAGATGGATGACGGCCCGGACGTCCGGGCGGGCCCGGTGGATCTCGGCGTGGATGTTGAAGGCCGCGACGTTCACCCGCCGCGCCCCTTCCACGGTCTCGGTGCTCTCGCCGTCCACCCGTACCAAGTGCTCCGGCGTGAGGGTGGAGAACGGCTGGGCGAGCGGATTGGCCCAGTACGTACCGGAGTGCTCGGGGTCCGCCACGGTGATCAGCCCGGCCAGGCCGTCCTGGTCGAAGCCGAGGCGGGCGAAGTGCCGCAGGGCGACGGCGTGGCGGTGCTTGAGGTGGGCGCGGTGCTCGGCGTGGGTGTCGAAGACCGGCGGGCGGGCGAAGTAGCCGTCGCCGGGCATGTTCGCCAGCGGGTCCGTCACGAGGTGCTCCCTTCGCCGGCCGCTGCGGTCGTGCCCGGGCGGGCGGCGCGGAGTTGCTCGTCCCGGCCGGACTGGCCGTGGAAGAAGCAGTTCCAGGAGGCCAGGACCTCGGTCATGTCGCCCGTGTAGCTGCGCTCCGCCTTGACGTAGTCGCCGCTGCGCCCGAAGGACCAGCCGATGACGTTGCACTCGTCCGCGTCGTGGCTCGGCGCCGCGTCCAGGAAGGCGCGGATCCGCCCGGGCACCCGCGGCAGCCGGTCCTTGGGCACACGCAGCGCGTAGAAGCAGACCCGCTCCACCGCCCCGCCCGCCATCGGCACGGTGACGGCGACGCAGTAGTCGTCCGGTACGTACGCGATGACCTCGGCGACCAGGTCCGGCCGGGGCGGCGCGCCGCCCGCCAGGGCGTGGATGCGGGCGAACTGCCGCTCGGTGAGCGGCCCTTCGGCGCGGAAGTAGAAGTTCGCGGTGCTCCTTCGCCAGTCGCAGGCCACGAACCGCAGGTGCGCCAGGCCCAGCGCCAGGAAGTCCGGCAGCAGGTCCCGCACCGCGGTGGGCACCTGGCGCCCGCCGAACACCTCCGCGGCCGGACGCAGCCCGCCGAAGTGCAACCACGTCTTGGCGAGTCCCCGCGCGGCGTCGAAGTCCCCGGACTGCACCGGGGCGCCGTCGTACATCTCGCTCCACGCCCGGACCGCGGGCAGCATCGGATGCGCCGCGTGGAGCAGGCGCGCCGCCACTGCCCGGCCGAGGGTGTCGGTCCGGGTCCGGGAGAAGAAGCGGTACGCCAGGTGGTCACCGGGGCGGCTGGTGGTCTTCCACAGGGTCGCTCCGCTGGCGAAGTTCTCCGCGAACGCGTCGATGACGGTGTCAATGGTGCGGTGGGAGACCGGCGCGCCGATGGCCCCGGCCGTGCTGATGATGTCCGCGCGAAACCGCCGGGTGGACAAAGTTGACAAACGGGATGGGAGGGGTGGTGCTGATGAGGCAGTTGCGTCGAAGGAGGAGGGGGGCATGGAACTCCTTGTCGACCGGTACGGCGAGATGTGTTCCCCCGTGCAACAACCACCCTCATGATCCGACCGTCCGGACCCGGGAACCAGGGCGCACGCCCCGGCTTGCGAGAGCACTCGTCACGTTCCCTCCACGCCTCCCGTCAGCGAGCCAGTTCGCGCAGCACCCGTGCGGTGGCCTCGTCCGCCGGGAAGAAGGTCTCCACGGCCAACTCCGACAGGGTCACGTCCGCCGGCGCGCCGAAGGTGGCGATCATGCTGAACAGCGACAGGTCCCCGAGCGGCGTCCGGACCCGCAGCGGTGCCGTGAACCCGCCGGGGTCGGTCGGCGCCGGCACGCCGTCGCCCGCCTCCGGTGGCGCGGGGTACGCGGAGACCTCGTCGTGCAGTTCCCGCAACTCCCGGCTGCCCGTCGCGGCGGCCTGCTGGGCGAGGCGCGCGAGGGCGTGCCCGCGGACCTCGGCGAAGTTCAGACAGTGCCCGGCGAGGCCGTCCGGGTGCAGGATCAACCGCATGACGTTCGCGTCCGGGCCGGTCAGCCAGGACGGCACGGGACCCAGCAGGACCGACATGGCCGCGTTGCGGTCGACGACGTTCCAGCCGCGGTCGATCACGACCGACGGATTCGGCTCGTGGTTCGCCAGCATCGCCCGCAGCGCCGCGTGCGCCATCGTCATCCGCTCGCTGTCGAGCGGGCTCTCGCGGTACGCGGGCGCGTAGCCGGCCGCGAGCAGCAGCCCGTTGCGGTCCCGTAGCGGTACGTCCAGGTGCTCGGCCAGCCGCAGCACCATGCTCCGGCTGGGGCGCGCCCGGCCCGTCTCGACGCAGGACAGGTGCCGGGTCGAGGTGTCCGCCAGCAGCGCCAGGTCGAGTTGGCTGAGCTTCCTGCGCCGCCGCCACTGCCGGAGCAGCCCGCCGACGCGGCGCGGATCGTCGTCGTCCATGCCCCCCACCGTAGCCATCTGCGCCAGCCGGGCCATGACCTGGGAGGTCATGGAGTCCATGACGTCGCACGTGTCACGGTGAGCGCCCCTCCCCGTGAGGGCCACGCCCCCGACGCAAAGGAACTCGCGATGACGCACGCCCGGCCCACGCCCACCACGGCACTCACCGAAGCCGCCCGCCCCGACGACCCGGCGCGGATGCTGCGCCTGGTGGTGCGCGTCGACGGCGTGAGCACCGCGGTGATGGCCGCGATCCTGATCGTCGCCGCCGGCCCGCTCGGGGACCTGACCGGCATGCCCGCCGCTTTCACCTACGGATTCGGCGCCTATCAACTCGCCGGGGCCGCAGTCCTGCTCCTGATCGCCCGCCTTCCGGTGATCCGTCCCGTGATCGCGCGAACGGTCATCACCGTGAATCTGCTCTCGGGCGTCGGCTGCGTCGCGCTGGCGTTCGCCGACCCGCTCTCCCTCACCGACTTCGGATGTGTCTTCCTGCTGGTCGGAGCGGTCGTCGTGACGGTCTACGCGGCCCTTGAGCAGGTGGGTCTGCGCCGGCTGACGCACGCGGCCTGACGGTGCGCGGCGGCCCGCCCCGCACCGGGGCGCCGCGGCCCGCGCGTAAGGTGCGCCACATCCGTCGGACGGCGCCGACGGCCCGGGTTACGGTGGAGCGCTTCGCGCGGAGCGCGGGCCGAGTTCCTCTCCCGTGTCGTGCGGGCACGGGGCGTCCCAGCGACCCGCGGAACTCACCCGCACCACTTCGCTAACATGATCGAATTCGCGACGATCGCCCTGATCACCCTCCCTTCACTGGAAACAGTGGCATTCGGCGCGAAAGCCGCCCTTAACCAAAAATCAAGCAAATCGGCCAAATCATTGATACGTGTAACATCGCGGGACGCTTCGCGAATAAGTAGCCAAAAGCTGCCCGCTGGTTGGCGCCGGCCACGGGTGTTGCTGTGGGGCGCAGCGGGCCTGGTGGTCCTCGGCTTCCTCATCGCGCTGGAGGTCTCCGCACGCCATTACGGTCTGCCCGGGCCGATGACCACCCAGGCGCGCGAGCTGATCGTCAAGCCCGCGTCGGGGCCGCTGCTCTACGCCAGCATGGCGCTGATGATGGTGGTGCTCACCTGGCGGCAGCGGTTCATCGCCCTCGGCGCCGCGATAGGCATCGACCTCGTCCTCACGCTCGTACGCTGGCTGCTGGACGCCCGAATAGGCTCCGGCAGCGGGGCGCTGTGGGTGATCGTCGCCTGTGCGGTCATCGCCGTCACGCGCCGCACCGGCGCGGAGCGCACCCTGCTGCTGAAGGGCGTCGGACTGGGCCTGATCCTGGTGACGGGCCGCAAGACCGGCGACACCTGGCTGCTGATCACCTCCAAGACCAAGCCAGAAGTGCTCGACCCCTACCTGGTCACCGCGGACCAGGCGCTGGGCAACCCGTCCTGGGTGGTGGGCCGGGTCGTCGAAGCCACCGGCAACATCGGCGAGAACGTCCTCGACTGGGTCTACGTCCAACTCGCCGTCGCCGCCGTGGTGGCGGCGCTGTACCAACTGCGCAACGTGGCCAGGGACCGCGCCTTCCCCAGCCACCACCTGGTCCGCACGTTCCTCGTGATCGGACTGCTCGGCCCGGGCATCTACATGATCTTCCCGGTCGTCGGACCGATCTACGCCTACGGCGCGGAAGGCGGTTCCTGGGCCGCCGCCGAGGTCTGGCCGAACGCACTGCCGTCCATCGGCACCCCCGAGGCGTTCACCTTCGACGAGTTCACCCCGCGCAACTGCATGCCCAGCCTCCACACGGCATGGTCGGTGGCGATCTTCGTCCACACCCGCAAGAGCCCCCGCCTGCTGAAGTACGCCGGCACGTTCTGGCTGGTCGCCACGCTCGCCGCGACGCTGGGCTTCGGCTACCACTACGGCGTGGACCTCATCGCCGGCGTCGTCTTCGTGCTCACCATCGAGGCGGCCCTGCGCGGCCTGAACCGCGGCTGGGACCGCTCGGCCACGCTCATCGTCGCCCACGGCGTCACGACCTTCGCCGCGCTGCTGGTCTCCTACCGCTTCCTGGCGACGGAGATGGCCGACTACCCGTGGGTGTTCGGCCCCCTCCTGCTCCTGTCGATGGCCTCGGTGATCTACGTCTACGTCCGCACCACGCGGGCCTGGGACGCGCAGCCCGCGCCGTCCCGGGAGCCGAAGTCGGAGCCCGAGTTGGTGTGATCCGCTGGGCGTCGAGCGGGGCCGGTCGTGGTGACCGGCCCCGCCCGACGCCGGCGATGGCCTCGGTCCACGCGCGGGACACGAAGGCGAGTCGTGCGCGGGCGGTGGCTCTTGGATTCGCGTACGTGGACGGTGGAATGCACCGCGGAATATCCCGCCCGTGAGGTGCGCGTCGAGATCGAGCAACTCGAACCGTTCGTGCGCAGTGATCGATACCCGCCCGCCCATCACCCGGTGATTTCGTCGACCCTCCTTTGATAACCGAGGGGGGAATTACGATGCCGGAATGTTGAGAATCAAGCTGTTCGCCACGTTAGCCGCGCTGGCGCTGACCATGGTCGCCCTCCCCGCCACGGCCTTCGCCGATGAGACGGGCACCCGCACCGGAGCGAGCACCACCCGCGTCGAGTACAAGGGCACGGTGACGACGCTGGCCGCCCTGGAGAGCGAGATCGGCGAGACCCACTGTCACGACGGGAACGGTCAGGGCCAGCTCACCTGCTTCGCGACCGAACGCGAGGTGGACCTCGACCTGATCGCCAGGGGCGGCCTGCCCCCCGAGGCCGCCAAGGAAGCCGCCCGGAAGTGGGGAGTCGCCCTTCCGAAGCAGACCCGCACCGCGACCGCTCCCGCCGGCACGTGTCACCCCTGGGTGACCATTCGCTACTACGACGGTCTCAACGGCACGGGCTCGTCGACCAACATGTACTGCGACTACTCGAACTTCGGCAGCGTCGGCTTCAACGACCGCGCGGACTCGATGCTGTGCTACGTCTGTCCGTCGCCCATCGGGACGAATCCGCACCAGGTTCAGATGATGAAGACGTATCAGCAATTCAATCAGCAAATGCTCCTGATGAACACGATGACGAACGTACGGCACAACATCAGTGCAGCGCTCAGGAACACGGCTTCGTCGAACCAGCTTCGCTTCAACTAGCAGAGCCCGTCCCGAGGAATCGGCGGCAATCCGTCCGCTCGGGCAGAAACACCTTCACGGCGGCGGGCCGACTCGACCCGCCGCCGTCCTGTCTCGAACTCGTCGAGACCCGCCCCCTTGAGTCAGGAGTCGTCCACCCGCGCTAAGGGCCGTCCCCCAGCGCGCAGCACTCGCGGTCAATCACGGGCCGGGCCGCTGAACCCATCGGGCCGTGCGCCCTGCCCGGCGATGAACCCACCCCATGCGGCGGATGTGAAGCTGAGCTGTGCGCCGCCGCGGTTCTTGGAGTCGCGTACGTGGACGGTGTGGGGGTTGGCTGCGACCTCGACGCACTCGCCGCCGTCCCCGCCGCTGTGGCTGCTCTTGCGCCAGTTATGTTGCGTGGCTTGGTCGGTGATGAATGTGACCCAAGCGTGGGGTGCGATGGTGAGATGTGGTCCGCTGGGTTCCTTGGAGTCTCGTACGCGGACTGAGCGGAGGTTGGTGGCAACCTCGACGCACTCGCCGCCTTCTCCACTGCTGTAGGAGCTTTTGTGCCAGCTGGGCTGTGCGGCCTGGCCGGCGATGAACCCACCCCATGCGGCGGACGTGAAGCTGAGCTGTGCGCCGCCGCGGTTCTTGGAGTCGCGTACGTGGACAGTGTGGAGGTTGGCAGCGACCTCGACGCACGCGCCGCCCTCGCTACCGCTGTGACTGCTCTTGAACCAGTTGAGCTGTGGGGCCTGCCCGTTCGTCATGATTCCCCCAGCAGATTCTCGACAAGCGCCCGGGAGCCGGACGGGCTGAGTGCCTGGCCTCGGATGCTCCCGTAGCGTGCGGCCAGCATACGGACCTCCTCCGGGTCGGTGACAAGGCGGTTGAAGCCCTGCACCTCGCTATACCCGACCTGCGCCTTTCCGTTAGGAGTGAGGAGGATGAACGGCCCGTCCATGCCTGCGTGGCTCTCGCAGTCCAGTGGTAGTACCTGGATCTCGACGTTGCGAAGGTGGCTCAGCTCCAATAGGTGTTCCAACTGCTCGTGTTGGATCTGGCGCCCACCGATGCCCCGGCGCAAGACTGACTCCTCGATGACGGCCGTCACGGTCGGAGGGGGCCAACGGGTCAGAATCTGCTGCCGGGCGAGCCTGGCGGCCACACGGTGCTCGATGGTGTCCTCGTCCAGGATGGGGCGCCTCGCGGTGAGGACCGTTCTCGCGTACCTCTCCGTCTGGAAGAGTCCCGGGATGATCAAGGTGCTGTAGTCGTGCAGCTCGACCGCCTGCGCCTCCAACGCCGCATAGTCCCGGAACCACTCCGGATGCCGCACCCTTCTCCGTGCCTTCGCCAGCGCGACATCGTCCGCCAGTACCGCCACCAATCCGCCGCACTTCAGCACTTCGTCCACCGTCACCAGGAACTCCGGTTGCGGGGTGCGGCGGCCGCGTTCGATGGAGGAGATCTGCTCCTCGCCGTAGCCGACTCGCTGGCCCAACTGCCGCTGGTTCAGGCCGGCCCGTTCCCGGGCGGACTTGATCATGCGGCCGATGGCGCGGAAGAGGTCCGTGACCTCTTCCGAACCCGCCGGGTCCTCCGCGCTGCGTGCTTCCATTGCCCACCGCCGTTCTCGATCGTCCCGTGGACTCACCGACCGGCACCCGACGGCCGTCACGGGCGGACATCCGGACAGTTCCGGCAGTAGCCCGGACAGTCCGGCCCGACGGCTGGACAGTCGCGCACCGTACGTCGCCGGATACTCCTCACCGTAGGACCGTCCCGTCACCCTCGGTGAGATGAACCAGGAAATCGGGCCGGCGACCCGTGAACCACGCGCCAACACAGGCAACACGGGCAACGTGAGCCTCCGCAGACTCTTCCCCGCGACCCGTCGAGGGGCTCGCGCCGTGCGGCACGCCGCGGAGCAGTGGCTCGCGGAACATCTGACGCCCGAGGAGCGGCGGGACGGTGACCTGCTTCCCACCGCCGCCCTCCTGATCGCCGAACTCGCGGCGAACGCCGCGTTGCACGGCCGGGTGCGCGGCCGTGAGGCCCGGCTCGTCGCCGTGCTCAGTGCGGAGGAGCTGTGGGTGGAGGTCACCGACGCGCGCGGGGAGCGGCTGCCGGTGCTGCGGGCCGACGCGGACGGGGAGTCGGGGCGCGGGCTGATGCTCGTGGACGCGCTCGCCGACGACTGGGGCGTACTGCCGCACCGGCCCGGCGGGAAGACGGTGTGGGCCGTGTGCCGACGGTGCGGGGCTCACGTCACCGCTGATGCGTGACGGGTTCCTCCCGCACTGCTCCGCCTTCCGCCGCCCCGCTCTCCGGCTCCGCGCCGCCGATCGTGCCGATGTGGCGCAGGGCCACCGCGGAGAGGACGGACAGCGCCAGGATGCCCACGGCCGCGACCACCATGGCCACGTTCAGCCCGGAGGTCGCCGCTTCCTTGGCCTGGTCGAGCAGCCCGTCGGGCAACCGGTCGGCCAGGGAGGTCGCGTTGGCGAGGCTGTCGCCCGTCGCTTCCGCGACGTCGTCGGGCGTGCCCGCGGGGATCGCCTCGTCGATGCGGTCGCGGTACACCGCGGTGCCCAGGCTCCCGAGCGTCGCCACGCCGAGGGCGAGCCCCAGTTCCTGCACCGTCTCCGACATCGCGGACGCGGAGCCCGCCTTCTCCGGGGGCGCGGCGCCCACCACCAGGTCCGTGCCCAGGGACGCGATCGCGCCGAGGCCGAGGTACACCAGCGCGAAGCCCGTCACCATCAGGGGAATGCCGCCCGTCGACGCCACCTGGGTGAGCAGCGCGTACCCGAGTGTGGACAGCGCCAGGGTGGCGGCCATCACGATGCCGGGCCGTACGCGGCGCGCGACCAGGGGCGAACCGATCGCGGCGAGGAACATCATCAGCGCGGGCGGCCCCATCCACAGGCCCGCCTCCACCGGCGGCAGACCTTCCACCAGTTGGAGCTGCTGCGTGATCAGCAGCATCGAGCCGCCGACGCCGATCAGCCCGAGCAGCAGCACGCCGAGCGCCGCACTGAACGTCCGGTTGGTGAAGAGCCGTACGTCCAACAACGGACTCTCCAAGGTGTTTTGGCGCCTGACGAACAGCACCCCGCCCACCAACCCGATCGCCGCGGCGACGAACATGGGCGCCCCGAAGCCCTCCTTGGCGCCCCGCTTCACCGCGTAGACCACCGGCAGGATCGCCACCAGCGACAGCGCGACGCTGAGCAGGTCGAACCGGCCGCGCTGCGGCGCGCGGTACTCGGGGATCAGCAGCGGCGCGGCCACCAGCAGCACGATCGCGACCGGCACCGCGAGGAGGAACGCCGAACCCCACCAGAACCTGGCCAGCATCGCGCCGCCCACCACCGGGCCGAGCGCCATGCCGAGCGCGAAGCTCGTCGCCCACACCCCGATCGCCACCGAACGCTGGCGCGCGTCGGCGAACATGTTGCTGATCAGGGAGAGCGTGGACGGCATCAGGGTGGCCCCGGCGATCCCCAGCGCGGCGCGCGCGGCGATCAGCAGCCCGGTGCTGTCGGAGTACGCGGCGACCACCGAGACCGCCCCGAAGACCGCGGCCCCGATCATCAGCAGCTTCCGCCGACCGATCCGGTCACCCAGCGTGCCCATGGTGATCAGGAACCCGGCGATCAGGAAGCCGTACGCATCCATGATCCACAGCGCTTCGGTGCTGCTCGGCCGCAGGTCCTCGGCGAGCGAGGGGAGGGCGAGGTACAGCACGGTGAGATCGAGGCCGAGCAGCACCGTGGGCAGTGAGAGGACGGCCAGCCCGCCCCACTCCCGGGGGCCGGCCCTGCGTGCGGTCGTGGTGCTCATGGCGCTCCCATGCGTCGTGCTGCCAGAAGGTGTCCGACCACCCTGCCGACCGGCACGCACGGATTCCTGACGGTCCGCTGCCGGTACCCTGTGACCATGCGTTACGGGGTGCTGGGCCCGCTGACCGTCTGGGACGCCGAGGGGCTGCCCGTCAAGGTCCCCGAAGCGAAGGTGCGCGCCCTGCTGGCGGATCTGCTGGCGCACGGGGGCGGTCCGGTGTCGGCCGACCGGCTCATCGAGGACCTGTGGGCGGACCGCCCGCCGGGCGGCGCGGCCAACACGCTCCAGACGAAGGTCTCCGCGCTGCGCCGGGTGCTGGGGCGCGAGCAGGTCGTGCGCGAGCCCGCGGGGTACCGGCTGCTGCTGCCGACCGACGCCGCCGAAACCGGCAGCGCCGTTGACGCGGTGCGGTTCCAGGAGTTGGCCGAACGCGCCCGCGCCCACCGGGACCCGGCGGCGAAGGAAGAACTGTTCGCCGACGCGCTCGCGCTGTGGCGGGGCCCGGCGTACGCGGACGTCGCCGAGTTCCTCTTCGCCCGCGGCGAGATCGCCCGCCTGGAGGAACTGCGGCTGACCGTCCTGGAGGACCGGGCCGAGGCGCGGCTGACGTTGGGCGAGCACCTCGAACTGGCCGCAGAGCTCGGGGACTTGGTGGCACAGCACCCGCTGCGCGAGCGCCTGTGCATGGCGTACATGCGCGCGCTCTACCGGGCCGGTCGACAGGGCGACGCCCTCCACGGCTTCCTGGAGCTGCGCCGTCGGCTCCGGGAGGAGCTGGGGGTGGCGCCCGGGCCGGGAGCCACCGCGCTGTACGAGGCGATCCTGCGGCAGGAACCGCACCTGGTGCCGCCCACCGTCGAGTCGCCGTCCTGCCGCACCAACCTGCCCGCGCCGCTGACCGCGCTGATCGGGCGACGGGAGGCGGTCGACCGGGTGCGGGCCCTGCTCGGCCCCGGCGCGCACACCCGGCTCGTCACGCTCACCGGCCTCGGCGGCGTCGGGAAGACGCGTCTGGCGACGGCCGCCGCGCACGGCATGACGGAGCGGTTCCCCGACGGGGTGTGGCTGGTCGAACTGGCCGGCCTGGGCGCCGCGTCGACCCCCGACGACATCGCCGAACGTGTCATCACGACACTGGGCCTGTGCGACACCGCGGCGTCGGAACCGGACCTGGACGACCTGGTGGGCTGGCTGTGCCGGGCGGTCGCCGAGAAGCACCTGCTGGTCCTGCTGGACAACTGCGAGCACCTGGTCGAGCCGGTCGCCGCGCTCGCCGGCGCCGTACTGGCGAAGGTGCCCGGCGGGCACCTCCTCGTCACCAGCCAAGAAGCCCTCGACGTCCCCGGCGAGGTGGTCCACCCGGTGCCTCCGCTGGCGCTGCCCGAGGACGTCGACCCGGGCGCGGTGGCCCGCGCCGGCGCCGTCGAGCTGTTCGTCGAACGGGCGGCGGCAGCCGTGCCCGGCTTCGTCCTCGACGCGGACAACGCACCCGCCGTGCACGCCATCTGCCGTCGGCTGGACGGCATTCCGCTCGCGTTGGAGCTGGTGGCCCCGCGGCTGCGGACCCTGAGCCCGGACGAACTCGCCGCCTCCCTGGACGGCCGGTTCCCCGGGCCCGAGGTCCGCGCGCGCGGACTGCCCGTCCGGCAACAGACGCTGCGCGGCATGCTCGACTGGAGCTGGCACCTGCTGACCGCGGACGAGCGGACCGTACTGCGGCGGGTGGCCGTCCACGCCGACGGCTGCACCCTGCCGTCCGCCGAAGCCGTCTGCGCCGACCGGGACCTGCCCGCCGAGCGGGTGCCCGACCTGCTCTCCCGCCTGGTGGACCGCTCCCTGGTGGTCCGCAAGGCCGGCCGGTTCCGGCTGCTCGAATCCGTCGCCGCGTACTGCTCCGAGCGGCTCGCGGAGGCGGGCGAGACGGCCGCCGTACGCGCCCGGTTCGTCCGAGCGTGCATCGAACTCGCCGAGCAGCAGGGAGATTTGTTGCGCGGCCGGGGGCAGCGACGCGCCCTGGTGCAGCTCGACGCGGAGACGAACAACCTGCGCCGCGCCCTGGACCTCGCGGTCACCGAGGGCGCCGCCGAACACGCGCTGCGGCTGGTGAACGCGATGGCGTGGTACTGGTTCCTGCGCGGACGGCTCACGGAGGCCCGCCGATCCCTCCAGGCGGCGCTGGCCACCCGCGGCTCGACGGACCCCGCCGTGCGTCCGGCCGCGCACGCGTGGCTCACCGGCGTGGAGCTGCGCACGTCACCGACCGCAACCGCGCTCCACTTGGCTGCGGACCCGACGGCCGGCATCGCCGACCCGGTGCTGCGCGCCCGGCTCCAGTGGTTCGTCGGCACCGGCCTGACCGGTCGCGGCCACCACGGCGAGGGCCGCCACCTTGTCGAGGCGAGCCTCGCGGGCGCCCGCGCCGCCCGGGACCACTGGGGCGAGGCCGCGGCCCTGGTCGAACTCGCCGACCGGACGGACACGGAACTGGGCGCTGCGCTCTTCCGCGAGACCGGCGACCGCTGGGGTCAACTCCGGGCCACCCGCGCACTGGCCCTCGTAGCCGAGCGCAGCGGCGACCGTGCCGGTGCGGAACGCCTCCACCGCGAAGGTCTCCCGGCCGCCGAAGAACTCGGCCTGTGGACCGAGGTCGTCGAGACCTTGACCTTGCTCGGCCGCACCGCCCTGACCGCGGGTGACCCCCGCCGCGCGGCCGACTTCTACGAACGCGCCCGCTCCGTCGCCTCGGACCGGGCCCACACCCGCGGCGAAATCCGCGCCGAAGTCGGCCTCTCCCTCGCCGCCCGCCACCGGGACGACGAGGAAGCGGCCCGCCACCACCTGAACCGCGCCCGGGCCAAGAGCCGCACGTCGGGCTCGCCGACCGATGCCGAAGAGGCCCTGGCGGAACTGGCGCCCGCGCTGGAGGCGTGACCCCCGGGGTGCCGGGTGCTGCCCCCGCGGCGGTCTCGCACGGGCGCGCAGCCGGTGGAGTCCGCGTGGTTCGCCGCGAGCAGGTAGGCCAGGCCGATGCGGGCGAGGAAGTCGCGGCGGACGCGAGGAGCCGGGGTCGCGAGGAGCCGGGGTCAGGCGATGCCGCCGTTGGCGAAGAGGACCTGCCCGTTGACCCAGCGGGCCGGGCCGGCCAGGAAGGCGACCGCTTCGGCGATGTCCTGCGGGGTGCCCAGGCGTTCGAGCGGGGCCGCCTCGGCGAGGCGCTCGATCGTCTCCTCGTCCTTGCCGTCGAGGAACAGCGGCGTGGCGGTCGGGCCGGGGGCCACCGCGTTGACGGTGATGTCCTTGCCGCGCAACTCCCGGGCGAGCACGGGCGTCATGGCCTCGACCGCACCCTTGCTGGCCACGTAGGCGCCGTAGGTCGGGAAGCCCAGCCGGGTGACGGAGGTGGAGAAGTTGATGATCGCACCGCCCGGGCGCACCCGTCGGGCCGCCTGCTGGGAGACCACGAACGTGCCGCGGACGTTGGTCCGGTACGTCCGGTCCAGGTCGTCCAGGTCCAGCGTGGCGATGGGGGACAGCCGCATGATGCCCGCGGTGTTCACGACGACGTCGACGCCGCCGAACTCCTCCTCGACGGCGGCGAAGGCCGCGGAGACGGCGCGTTCGTCGGCGACGTCGCCGCTCACCGACACGGCCCTGCCGCCGGCCCGGTTCACCGCGGTGACCGTCTCGTCGGCCCTGGTCTTGTTGCCCGCGTAGTGGACGCCGACCGCGAGGCCGTCCCTGGCCAGCCGTTCGACGACCGCCCGCCCGATGCCGCCCGAGCCACCGGTGACGAGGGCGACGCGTGCGGTGCCGCTGTCCAAGTCGCTGTTCATGTCCGTTCCTTCGGTTGTCGAGGGCGCCGTCGACGGGTGAATAGCGTCGATAATTCGATCTCGTTATCGACGATACAGCGGCTGGGGGTCGTTTCACAGGGAGGCGTGAGTCAATCGCCCCATGGCATCCAGGGGACTGCGTACGGGCCGGACCGGACGGGCGCCCGCCCGTCGAAGCGACTTACGGACGGCCCCGCGCGGCGGGCCGCGCCGCATCGCCGCCGCGGGGCTGGTCGCTGCGCTGGCCACCGGGGCGTGGGCACCGGTGCTCGAAGACCCGGCCGCCGCGGCCACCCTTCCTGACGTCACCTGCACCACCGCGGACCTCGCCCTCGGTTACGGCCTCCTCGTCGACATCGCCGCCGCGCTCGGCGCGCACGAGTCCACCGCGGCCGTCTTCGTCGAGGACCGCTCCAACGGCACGCGCTGCGAGGTGCGGGCGGACCGGGCGTACGACTCGGCCAGCGTCGTCAAAGTCGTCGTACTCGGCACGCTGCTGCGCGAGGCCGAGCGGCAGGGGCGCCGACTCACGGACCGCGAAGCCGCCCTCGCGCGCGCCATGGTCACCCGCTCCGACAACGCGGCCACGGACGCCCTGTGGCGGCAGTTGGGCGCCGGACGGATCGCGGCGTTCTGCGCCGCGGCCGGGATGGCGGACACCGTGCCCGGTCGCGCCGGCCACTGGGGGCTGACCCGGATCACCGCCCGAGACACGGGCGCGCTGCTGAGGCTGCTGACCACCGCCAACCCGGTCCTGGGCGACGCGTCCCGTACCCACGCCCTGCGCCTGCTGCGCGAAGTGGTCCCCGCGCAGCGCTGGGGCACTCCGGCGGGCGCCCCGGCCACCGCGACCGTGCACGTCAAGAACGGGTGGCTGCCGCGGGCCAGCCACGGGTGGCGGGTGCACAGCGCCGGCGCGTTCACCGACGGCGGCCGGGACTACACCGTGACCGTGCTCACCGAGGACAACGCGACGATGGCGGACGGCGTCGCCACCGTCGAAGCGGTCGCCCGCGCGCTGCACCGCCGCCTGTGACCGCCCGGGGAGCGGAGAGCTGCGGCCGGGGGCCGGAGGGTCGGATGGCCGGAAGTCGATACGATCATGGTCATGACGGCACTGGAACCGACCATCCTCGCGACCTCCGGCGGCCACCGGATCGGCGGCCGAACCAGAGTGCTGTTCGACTCCCTCGTGCATCACGCGGTGGACCTCTCGGGCGTGCACGGCCGGCGCCCGCGCGTCCTGTACGTCGGCACCGCCATCGGGGACGCCGAGCACTTCACCACCCGGATGACGGAGGCCGCGCGGGTGGCCGGGTTCGACCTCACGCCCCTGCACCTGTTCCCCATGCCCAACCTCGAAGACGTCGAAGGCACCGTGCTCGACCAGGACGTGGTCTGGGTGATGGGGGGCTCGGTGGTCAACCTGCTCGCGGTGTGGCGGGCGCACGGCCTCGACCGCATCATGCACCGCGCCTGGCAGTCCGGCGTCGTGCTCAGCGGCGTCAGCGCGGGCTCCCTGTGCTGGTACGAGGGGGGCGCGACGGACTCCTTCGGGCCCGAGTTGCGCCCGATCACGAACGGGCTCGGCTTCCTGCCGTACGGCAACGGCGTGCACTACGACTCGGACGAGGGCCGACGCCCCCTGATCCACCGGCTCGTGGCGGACGGCACCGTACCCACCGCGCACTGCACGGACGACGGCGTCGGCCTGGTCTACCGCGGCACCGAGTTGGTGGAGGCGGTGGCGGAAGTCCCGGGCGCGAGCGCCTACGTCGTCACGCGCGACCCGGACGGAGCCGGGGTGACGGAGCAGCGGATCGAGCCGCGCCGGCTCGCCCCCTCGCCCCGGGGGTGACGGCATCCGCCGCCCGCTCGACCGTGTGCGTCCCGCGGTGACTCAGCCGACCAGGATCACCCGGCGTCCGCGCGTGTGACCGGCCCGGCTGTCGACGTGAGCCGCCGCGGCCTCGTCGAGCGCGTACGACTTCTCCACCGGGATGCGCAGCTTCCCCCGCGCGATGAGGTCGGCGGCCTCGGCGAGCGCTGCCGGCAGGCTCCCGGCCGTGCCGGAGAACCGCACGCCGAACTCCGGCGCGCCCAGGTCGGCGATGGAGACCACCTTCTGCGGATCGCCGGTCAGTTCGACGAGTTCGCGGATCACGCCGGAGCCGGCGAGGTCCAGGGCCGCGTCGACGCGGCCGAGTTGCCGCACTCGCTCCACCCAGCCTTCGCCGTACGTCGTGGCGAGGGCGCCGAGGCCGGACACGTACTCCTGGTTCGCGGCCCCGGCCGTGCCGATCACCGCGATGCCGCGGTGGCGGGCGATCTGGAGCACCGCCGACCCCACTCCGCCCGCCGCGCCGCTGACCAGCAGCGTCTGCCCGGGCGCCACGCCGACCTGGTCGATGACGCGCAGTGCGGTCTCCACCACCGAGGGGTATCCGGCCGCCTCCGCGAACGTCAGGCCGTCCGGCATCCCGGCCCAGGCCGACAGCACGGCGAACTCGGCGTACGTGCTTGAGCCTTCGCCGAACACGTGGTCGCCGACCGCGACTCCTTCGACGCCCGCGCCGACCTCGTCCACCACCCCGGCGGCGTCCAGCCCCACCCCCGCAGGCAGTTCGATCGGACGGGCCGCCTGGAACTGGCCCTCGCGGATCCGCCAGTCGACGGGGTTCACACCCGCGGCCCGCACGGCGATCCGTATCCGGCCGGGGCCGGCGTGGGGCACCTCGGCGTCGACGAGTCGCAGCACTTCCGGGCCGCCGAACTCGGCGAAGCTCACCTTCTTCATGGTCTCCATGCCGCGACGGTAGCACTAACGGTTAGTGTTTTGTATCTGTTCCATGTTCGTGGCTGATAGCGTGAGCGCATGACCGCGCAGCCCGGACGTCGCGAGCGCAAGAAGGCCGCGACCCGCCAGAAGATCGCCGACGCCGCGCTGCGGCTCTTCCTGGAGCAGGGGTACGACGCGGTCGGCATCCGCGACGTGGCTGCGGAGGCCGACGTCGCCGTCACCACGCTCTTCTCCCACTTCGCCGCGAAGGAGGCACTGGTCTTCGAGCGGGCCGAGGACTTCGAACAGCGCCTGGTCGCGGCGGTCAGCGACCGCGCGCCGGACGAACCGCTCGTCCCCGCGCTGCGCCGTGAGATCCACGCCCAGGTCCGCCACTGCACGGCGGACGGCGCCGCCCCGATCTGGCACTTGATCGACGCGACGCCCGCCCTGCGGGAGTACGAGGAGTCGATGCGGCTGCGCCACGCGGACGCGCTCGCCGCGGCCGTCGCCGCCGACCTCCACCTACCGCCGACCTCGACGGCCTGCCGGGCGATCGCGAGGTTCGCGATCGACGCCTACTCGCTGGCCCGCGAGGCGTCCGATCCGCAGGCCGCGGTGGACGAGGTCTTCCAGATGATCGACGCGGCCTGGAGCGCGGCCCACCCCTCCTGACCGGGGCGCCCGCGCCCGGAACGACCACGGGACGGCCCGGGGAACTGGAGGGTGTGAAGCACAGTTCTTGCGCCCGGCCCGTCCGAGCGCGGTCACCGGCCCTCGTCCGTGGCCTCCTTCATGGTCTTCACCGCGAGGTCGACCGTTCGCTTCCCATCGCCGCGAAGGCGGTGGACGACGATCCAGTTCCCGTCCGCACGCGCCCCGGCGAAGACCGACGAGTCCCGGGTGGCGCCGTCGTGGAACACGGACGTCGACGTCCTGACCCAACTCGGCGCGGGCTCGCCCAACGCGCGGTCGACCGCGAGGCCCACCAGCACGCGCGCGGTCGTGCGCGGCGTCGCCCACAGGCCGCCGGCCGGGAGCATGGGGCCCGACAAGGTCCACGTGCTCCGCGGCCGGCCGAAGCCGAAGACGCCCCGGCGGACCAGGCGCCGGTGCTCGGGGGGATGCGCGGTCATCGCCCCCGGCTCCAGACCCAACGGGACCAGGACGTGCCGGTCCACCAGTTGCTGGTACGGGGTGTCCGCGGCGGTGACGAGGGCGAGGCCCAGGACGCAGTACCCGAGGTTGGAGTAGCTGACCGACCCGGGCGGCCGCGCCGTCACCCGGTCGAGGGTCCGCACCACTTCGCGCAGGGACCGATCGGTGAACGAGGCATAGGGATCGCGGAACTTCGGCGTGAGGTTCGGCGGGAGTCGCGGCAACCCCGAGGTGTGCTCCACGAGGTGGCGCAGGGTGATCCCCGTACCCCCGGGCGCTTCCGGTAGCCAGCGTTCCAGCGGATCGTCCAGGGCCAGGACGCCCGCCTTCGCCAACTGCGCCACAACGGTGCCCGTGATGACCTTGGACAGCGAGCCCACTTCCACGAAGCGGTCCGGATCGTGGCCGTGCGCGGTCAGGTAGGTATCCCCGGACCGCCGAGGACGCACGTCGGCGTGCGCACGTTCGCTCACTGCTCCTTGCGAAGTCGGGAGCGGGCCGGGGGGACCCGGTCGATCAGGTCGGTGAGGGCGGTCGTGTCGAGGTAGGCGTGCGCCCGTACGACCTGGTTGCGGCGGAAGGCCAGCACCCAGCAGTACTCGTTGTGGTACGGCAAGCCGTCGAGCGCGGTGGCGTCGCCCGCGAAGCGGGTGATCACCGTGTCCCCGTCCGCCCACAGGTGGTGCGGCGTCATGACGAGGTGGGTGGCCAGCCGGGTCGTGACCGGTGCGGAGCCCTCGTCGAGGAACGCCTGCTTGCCGTGGTAGGTCCGGCCGTTGACGATGGACCAGACGACGTCCGGGTGCAGCACGTCGAAGAAGCTCCCGCCGCCGTTCTGCCGGGCGAACGCCCGCCGCACCAGGGCCTTGTTCCCGCGCTCCCGACCGGATTCCGGCCCGGCGTCCGGGGTGGTGTCGCGGTGCGGAGCGGCCTGCGCGGGGCTTCCCAGGAGCGTCGCCGTGCCGCTCGCGGCGGCGAGGGCGACGAACGCGCGTCGGCTGTGTCGGTTCATGGGGGGTTCTCCTCGGTCCTCGGTGGCTGTGGGTCCTCGGTGGCTGCGATCGACCTCCGTCGTGCTGTGCACTGATGATCCAACAGCGGCCGACGACCCACCAGGACGCGCTGCCCCCGGGACCGTCACACCCCGGGACACGACTCGGCGCCGGTCAGAGGTCCAGTTCGAGGGTCTCCAGCCAGGTGGTCAACTGCGCGCGCCCTGAAGGGGCGCGCTTGCAGTTGGAGCACCAGTGGTGTCCGCCGCGTGGGGCCGGCTGACGACAGCCCAGACGTGTTCGGCGCGGGCCGCGATGTTGCGGGCCGCGTTGTGGTCCGCGTGCGCAACGACGCCGCATGACCGGCAGGCGAAGAGTTCCTGCGCGGGACGGTTGGCCTTCTCTGATCATGTTGAACTGCACCATGAACTCAAGGCCGGTGCAGCATGAACGGCACGAAACGGGTGAGGGCGAGGTAGGCCACCTCCCGGATCCTGCGCTGTGCCGCGCTCTCGCCGGGGAGCGCGGCGACCAGGTCCGCCGGATTCGATCCGGCCGGCATCGCGTCGGTGCAGTCGTCGACGAGCTGCTGGATGTCCGGCCGCATCTCCTTGATGCGCTTCAAGGTGAACCCACCGGTCACCGCGCGGCGGAAGCTCCCCGGCTGCCCGTCGACCTGGCAGGGGAAGCTCTGCTGCTGCCGGTCGGGGCTGAACCGTTCGTCGGTGAGCATGGTGTGCACGTCGCCGTGGCTCAGGACCGGGCGGCCGCCTCGCCGCGGCCCTGCCACGGGCGGGCGGGCACCAGCAGCGCCAGCCCCGCGAGGACGCCGCAGCCCAGCACCACGACGGCCGTCGACACGGCGGTGGTGTCGCCCAGCGCGCCGGGCAGCGGAGCGGCCGCGGCGCCGATCACGAACTGGGAGCCGCCGAGCATGCCGGACGCGGCGCCGGGGGAGTCGCTGCCGACCTCAAGGATGATGGTGGTCGCCGCCGGCAGCAGCAGCCCGAACCCGGTGGTCAGGCCGAACAGGCACACCCAGGTGGTCGCGACGGTGTCGACGCCGACGGCGAGCAGGGCGACGAGGACGGCCGGGGACACCACGGTGACGGCCACGCCGACGGAGAGCAGCAGATGGAGCCGCACCCGTCCGGCCAGCCGGGCGAAGACCGTCCCGGCCGCCACGGTGCCGACCGCGTTCGTCGCGAACACCAGGCTGTACTGCGTCGGAGACAGCCCGTACCCGTCCTCGAAGACGAACGGCGAGCCGGTGATGTACGCGAACAGGGCGCCCAACCCCAGGCCCATGACGAGGAGGTAGCCGACCATCTCGCGGCGCTTGAGCAGACCGGCCATCGCGGTGAGCGCGGAGCGCAGCCCACCGGTGCGGCGCCGTTCGACCGGCAGCGACTCGGGGACCCACGCCCACACCGAGAGCATCAGCAGCAGCCCGGTCGCGGCCAGCGCCACGAACACCAGCCGCCACGAGCCGACGTCGAGGATGAGCCCGCCGGCCACCGGCGCCAGGATCGGCGCGGTCGAACCGATCACGCTGAGGGCGGTGAGCTGGCGGGCGGCGTGGGCGACGGTGAAGCAGTCGCTGACCACGGCCCGCCCGATGACGATGCCCGCGCTGCCGGCGGCCCCCTGTAGCAGCCGCGCCGCGTCGAACACCGCGATGTTCGGCGCCACGGCACAGACCAGCGAGAACACGCTGAACAGCCCGCAGCCGGCCAGCAGCAGCCGGCGCCGGCCCAGCGCGTCGCTGACCGGGCCGAGGACGATCTGTCCGAGGGCGAGCCCGATGAGGCAGGCCGTCAGGGAGAGTTGGACGGACGTCTTCGACGTGGCGAACGAGTCGACGATCTCGGGGAAGCCGGGCGCGTACATGTCGATGGCGAACGGCGACACCGCCGAGAGCCCGCCGAGGACGACGATCATGCGCACCGCGCCGGTCTGAGCAGCCGCGGTGCTGGTGCTGGCGGTCATCGGTCTCCATCCGTGCTGCCGTGCGTCCTGCCGTGGGGGCAGCCGTGGACGGGAGTGCGCCGGGGCTTGCCACCGCGCTGCGACCCCCATGATCAGCGCCGTCAGCACGCGGTGGTGTGGAGCGGAGGACCGAGGAGTGTGGAGGGCGGTGCGCTCTCGACGCGCGGTCGGCAGGGTCGCGTACCGACAGGCGGTCACCTGTGGATCGACAGGGGGGCGATGGCACACCGGCAGGAGGACGGCCGAGCGGCTGCGATCCACAGCTGGTGGGCGATCCCCGCGTTGGACCGGCCCTCCGCCATCAACGCCAGCACCTCCCGCTCCCGTGCGCTGAGCGCGTCGAGCTGATCCTCCCGGCGCCGCACCGACACCAACTCCCGCACCAACGCCGGGTCGATCCCGAACCGCCCCGGGCGATCCGCTCCGGCGCGTCGACGAACTCCGCCACGTCGGCCACCCGGCACTTCAGCAGATATCCGACAGGTCCGGCCGGTGCAGCCGCACCGGGTCCGACAGCCCCGCGGAGTCCCCGGCCTGCCCCAACACCACGTGCCCGGACCGGTCGAGCAGACTGGCCAGCCGCTCGCGCAGCAGGACGTCGTCATCGGCCGGCACCACCCTGACTTCTGCCAAGGTCGGCACCGTCGACCACGTGGGGCGGGCGCGGCCGTCCACGGGATGACCGTCGTCGAGCGGCCCGCGGCGTCCACCGGCCCCGGGGGCGCCAGCGGATCGCCCCCCTTCGGCGATGCGGTCCGCGATTTGACGGTACGACAGGCAACCGAGCGTGCCGAATCGCCATGTAACTCGATGTCGGCACGTGCGTGTTTGCTGGTCACGGCAGCAGCGCAGCGTGCCGGGCCGATGGACAGCACCATGCGCAACGAGGCGCACCCCCATGCCCGCTCCGCTCATTCCCGAGGTTCTTGTGCACACCCACCCGCCCGGACCGGCCCGGCAGGGCTCCCCGGACCCCGCCGCTCCCGACAGCGACCGGGGGCGTTCATGACCGCCCCGACGCCAGGCGGCGGCCCCCTCTTCCTCGCCCTGCCCATGCCGGACCAGAAGTCCTCGTTCATCCTCAGCGGCATGGCCCTCGCGGTGGTCGTGTTCATCTGGTGGCTGGTGCGGGCGATCCGACGGCAGGGCGGCTTCAAGCCCGCCTGCCGCCGGCTGGCCTGGGAAGCGGGGATGACCCGACGGGCCTTCACCCAGCCCTTCCGGGACCGCGGCGTGCACCGCCGCAGGGTGCGCGCGCTGAGTTCCTTCCTCGCCGACCCGGGCGCGCCCGCCGTGGTGGACCGCGCGTTTCTCGGCGCGGAACGGGTCGCGGGGGAGGGCTGCCACGCCCCGGTGGTCGCCCTGAGCGCCGACCGGCGGCGGGTCGCGGTCGTGGTGGCGGGCCGTAGCCCCCGACCGGCCGCGCCCCCCTGGCGCGGGGCCGGTGCCGAACCGGGCGACTGGAGTTGGACGGCCGACGCTGCGGACCTCGGGCCCGACGCGGAACTGCCGCCCGCCCGCCGCACGCTGCCGCTCGTCCTCGGCGTCGACCGGCTGAGCGGCGGGACCGTGGTCGCCGACTGGACGTGCGGCCCGCCCGCGGTGAGCCTGGAGGGCGACAGCCGGGTGGTGCGCGCCGTCCTCCAGGCGCTCGCGGCACAGCTCGACCTGCTCCCCGGCGGACCGGCGGTGGAGGTGACCCGGGGCGTCCACGCGCGCTTCCCCGGCCGGGAACTCGACGCGGTTCTCGACGAGTTGGAGACCGCCGCGGCGTACGAAGCCCCCGGTACGCACCCCGGGCCGTCGGCGGTTGTGGTCTGCTGGACGCCGACGGTCGACCAGCGGGAGCGGCTGGCGGGCCTCTGCGCCGGTGGGCGGGTCCTCGCCCTCGTCGGCGGGCGGCTGGCCGGCGACTGCTGGAGCCTGCACGCCGAACCCGGCGGTCGGCTGCTCGGGCCCGGTCTCGGCGTCGACGTGGAGTCCGCCGCGTTGAGCACGGCCGTGAGCAGCGGGATCAAACGGTTCCGGCGCCGCGCCACCGGCTGGTGGACGCCCCGCCCGGAGCAGGTAGACCCCGGCGACGGCGACGGCGACGGCGACAGCGGTGACAGCGGTGACAGCGGTGACAGCGGTGACGGCGGTGGCGGGTCCCGGGACGGCTCGTACGGGACGGAGTACGGGACCGAGAACGAGACCTTGCACGAGCCCTTGCACGAGATGTCGTACGAGCCCGACCCGGCCGCATCCGTGCCGCCCGAGCCGCAACCCGAGCCCGAGCCGCAGCCCGCGCCCGAACCCGCGCCGTACGTGGAGCCTGAGCCGTACGTGGAGCCTGAGCCGCCGTCCGCCGAAGTGGTCGCCGCACCGAGCGCGTACGGTGCCGACTTCGCCGAGCCCGACACCGCGCAGACGCCGATTCCCGCACCGGCCGCCCCCGTCAACCGGCCGGAGCCACCGCCGGAGCCACAACCGGACCCGACCCTGGATCTGGATCTGGACCTGGACCTGGACCTGGCACCGGAGCCGGGCGGCGAGTCACCCGCCACCCGCCCCGCCACCGGCGTATCCGCCGCCTCCCGTACGCATCCGGAACGGACACCCGAACACCCGTGAGACTCTTCGTCAGCCTCAACCACCACGCACCCGGCGCCCCCGCCAGCCCGGCCCGGGAACTCGTCCTCGACGCGCCCGGCGCCACCACCGTCGCCACCCTCGCCGCCCGGCTCGCCGCCGCCGACGGAACCGAGCCGACACCCGGCACCGACGACGGCCCCGCGCTCTACCTCGGCGACCGGCCGCTGCCCGCCGACCGCACCCTGTCCGCCGCCGGCATCCGCGACGGCGTACGCCTCGGCCTCGGCGGCCCCGCCGAGAGCGGGCCCACCGCCTACGGCGCCCCGCGCGGCGAACTCCCGCCGCCCTCCCGCACCCCCGACGGCGAACGCCTGCCCCGCGCCCCGCGCGTGGAGCTCCAACTCGTCGGCGGCCGCGGCGCCGGGCGCGTCTGGCCGCTCGCCCCGGGCACCCACGGCATCGGGCCGCAACCCGGCAGCTCCGTGCCGCTCGAAGGCCGCGACGTGCCGTCGACCGGGGTGCGGATCACCGTACGGCCCGACGGCACCGTCCTGCTGCACACCGGAGAGCAGCAGGCGCACGCCGTGCTGTCGTTGCCGCAGCCGCCCCCCGACCGGCCGCGCGCCGACGCCGTACCGCTGCCGCCGGAGCCGCCCGGCGAACTGCCCGACCCGGACGCCGACACCGCCGAACCGCTGCCGCCCGGCTGGCGGGAGTGGCCGCTCGGCGGCGAACTCGCCCTCGGCGAGTTCCTGCTCCGGGTCGCCGAACCGACCGAGGCGGACGCCGCGGTCGCCGTCTCCGCCGACGGCGCGCACCTGGACTTCAACCGGCCGCCGCGGATCGTTCCGCCGCTGTTGCCGGACCGCTTCGTGCTGCCCGCGCCGCCCGCCCCGCCGACCCACCGCCCGATCCCGCTGATGATGATGCTGGCGCCGCTCGTCCTCGGCGTCTGCATGGTGTTCTTCCTCCAGTCGTACTTCTTCCTGGTCTTCGCGATCTTCAGCCCGATCCTCGCCGTCGCCAACCACTTCAGCAGCAAGCGCAGCGGATACCAGGACTACCTGGAGGGCGTCGCCAGCTACCGGGCCAGGCGGACCTCGCTGGAGGCCGACGTACGGGCCAAGGTCGACCGCGAACGCCGGCTGCGCACCGAAGGCGGGCCCGACCCGGCCACCGCCGGGCTCTGGGCCGTCGGCCCCGGCGCCAGGCTCTGGGAGCGCCAGCGCGCCCACCCCGACCACCTGCACCTGCGCGTCGGCACCGTGCGGCAGCCCTCCCTGCTGACCGTCGAGGACGCCGCCCGCGAGGAGAACCACCGCTCCGTCAACTGGGACATCCCCGACATGCCGATGAGCGTGGACCTCGTCGGCGACGGCGTCCTCGGCATCGCCGGCGAGCGCGACGCCACCGCCGCGCTCGCCCGCTGGACCGTCGCCCAGGCCGCGATCCTGCACAGCCCGCGCGACGTGCGCATCACCGTCCTCACCGATGCGGCCGGCGCGCCCGGTTGGGAGTGGGTCCGCTGGCTGCCGCACGCCCGCCCGGGCCACGGCGGCGTCGGCGCGGCACCCGCCGGCGGTCCGGCCGTCACCCTCGGGAACGACCCCGAGACCGTCGCCAACCGGGTCACCGAACTCGTCTCCACCGTCCGGGCCCGGGTCCGCGCCCGCGGCTCCGCGATGAGCGGCGCCCTGCTCGCCGAGCCCGACCTGCTCGTCGTCCTCGACGGGGCGCGTCGGCTGCGCGACGTCCCCGGCATGGTCCAGGTCCTCAAGGAGGGGCCGGCCGTGCGGGTGTTCCTGGTCTGCGTCGACCTGGAGGAGCGGATGCTCCCCGAGGAGTGCGTCTCCGTCTGCTCGGTCGGCGCCCGGGAACTGACCCTGCGCCGCACCGGCCGGGCCGAAGTCACCACCGCCCGCCCCGACCTGGTCGACACCGACTGGTGCGAGCGGATCGCCCGCGCCCTCGCGCCCGTGCGCGACGTCACCCCGGACGGCTCCGACGGCCTGCCGGACAAGGTCGGCCTGCTCCGACTGCTCGGCCTCGAACCCCCGCAGGGCGACGAACTTGTCCGCCGCTGGGCGCAGCGCCCGGCGACCACCGGCATGCTGCTCGGCTCCGGCTACACCGGACCCGTCAGCTTCGACCTGGTCAAGGACGGGCCGCACGCCCTGATCGCCGGCACCACCGGCGCCGGCAAGTCCGAACTGCTCCAGACCATGGTGGCCACCCTCGCCGCCGCCAACCGCCCCGACGAGATGACCTTCGTCCTCGTCGACTACAAGGGCGGCAGCGCGTTCAAGGACTGCGTCCACCTGCCGCACACCCTCGGCATGGTCACCGACCTCGACAGCCACCTCGTGGAGCGCGCCCTCACCTCGCTGGGCGCCGAACTGACCCGGCGCGAACACGTGCTCGCCGCGGTCGGCGCCAAGGACCACCCCGAGTACCGGGCCATGCGGCGGCGCGACCCCGCGCTCGCCCCGCTGCCCCGACTGCTGCTGGTGATCGACGAGTTCGCCACCCTCGCCCGCGACGTCCAGGAGTTCGTTCCCGGACTGGTCTCCATCGCCCAGCGCGGGCGCTCCCTCGGCATCCACCTGGTCCTCGCCACCCAGCGGCCCGCCGGCGTGGTCACCGCGGACATCCGGGCCAACACCAACCTGCGGATCGCGTTGCGCGTCACCGATGCCGGCGACAGCCAGGACGTCCTGGAGGTCAACGACGCCGTCACCATCTCCGCCGACACCCCCGGCCGGGCGCTCGCCCGGATCGGACACCGCTCCGTGCTCCCCTTCCAGACCGCCTTCGCCGGCGCGCTACGGGCGGCCGAACCGTCCGACGACCCGACGGAGCCGGCAGCCGACGAGGAAGGTCCGGCGCAGCGGCGGGAGGTCAGCTCCGCCGAGATCTGGACCACCGACGTCAGTTGGTCCTCGCTCGGGCGCAGCGCACCCGAACCCGGCCTCGACCACGCCGGCGACGACGAGGCCGACCTCCTCGACGACCCGCTGGCCCCCACGGACCTCACCGCACTCGTCGACGCCGTCCGCGAGGCGGCCGACGCCCTCGGCATCGAGCGGCAGCCGAGCCCCTGGCTGCCGGCGCTGCCGCACCGGATCGCCCTGGAGGACCTGCCCGAACGTCCCGACCTGCCGGGCGGACTGCTCGCACCCGTCCCCTGGGCCCTGGCCGACCTGCCGAGCGCGCAACGACAGGAACCCGTCGAGGTCGACCTCGCCGACTTCGGCCACCTCTACGTACTCGGCACCCCCCGCTCCGGCCGCTCCCAGGTGCTGCGCACCATCGCCGGCGCCCTCGCCCGTCGGCACTCCACGGCCGACGTGCACCTGTACGGCATCGACGCGGCCGGCGGCGCCCTCGCCGCGCTCCAACCGCTGCCGCACTGCGGGGCCGTGGTGCCCCGCGCCGACCTGGAGCGCCTCAACCGGCTCCTGACCCGGCTGATGGCCGAGATGGCGAGCCGGCAGGAACTCCTCACCGCGCACGGCGCAGCCGGACTCACCGAACTGCGCTCCCTGCTGCGGCCCGCGGAACGCCCGCCGCACGTCCTCCTGCTCATCGACGGCTGGGACTCGCTCGTCGCCCTCCTCGGCGACCACGACGGCGGACGCCCCGTGCAGGAACTCACCGCACTCATCCGCGAGGGCGCGCCCATGGGCATCCACGTCGTGGCCACCTCGGAACGCGCCCTGCTCACCGGCAAGGCCGCGGCCCTCAACGACGAGCGGGTGCTGCTGCGGCTGAGCGACCGCACCGAGTACACGCTCGCCGGTGTGCCGGCCAAGCAGGTCCCCGACGTCGTACCGCCCGGCCGTGGCTGGCGCGGCGGCGGCGTCGAACTCCAGGTCGCGCTGCTGGGCCGGCCCGGCACCGGCGGGCACGCCGCCGGCCGCGAACAGGCCGAGGCGCTCAAGGCGATCGGCGAGCGGGCGGCCCACCGCGACCGCGACGTCCCGGCCGCCCGGCGCCCCGCCAAGGTGCTCACCCTGCCCCGGGAGGTCTCCTTCACCGACGCGTACGACAAGGTGCCCGACGCACTGCGCCGACCGCTGTGGGGCCTGCTCGGCATCGGCGGCGACGATCTCGACCCGCTGGGCGTGGACTTCGCCGCCGACGCCCCGTCCTTCCTGATCAGCGGCCCGCCCGGGACCGGCCGCTCCACCGCGCTGGCGTCGCTCGCGGTCTCCCTGCTCGCCGGGGGCACCCGGGTCGTCGTCCTCACCCCGCGCGAGTCCCCGCTCCGGGCGCTCGGCCGGCACCCCCAGGTGAGCCTGGTGGAGCACCCCGACCCCGCGGAGGAGGAGGTGCGGGCCGCGCTCGAAGCCGCCGCCGGCCCCACCGTGGTGGTCATCGACGACGCCGACCTGATCGCCCAACTGCCCGCCTGCGACCAGGTGCTGCGGGAGATCGCCGCCACCGGCCGGGACCGCGGCCACGGTCTGGTCGCCGCCGCCACCCCGGAGACGATGACCTCCGCCGGCATCGGCTGGCTGGGCCAGGCCCGCAGGGTCCGCAAGGGCCTGCTGCTGGCGCCGCAGAGCCCGAGCGAGGGCGACCTGCTGGGCCTGCGGCTCCCGTACGACCTGCTGCGGTCGCGTCCCGTACCGGGGCGCGGGTTGACGGTCGACCCGGTGACCGGGGCGCTGGTGTCGATCCTGGTGCCGGAGACGACGCTGCACGGCGGCGAGTGACCGCACTGCCCCGCACGCGAAGGTGCCCCCGGTCATCGGCGACCGGGGGCACCTTCGCGGGTGCGGGGGCGGATCAGCCGCCGGAGCCCTTGGCGATCGAGGCGTCCATCTCCTGCACGGCGATCTTGATCTTCTCGAACTGACCGGCGAACGTGGTGATGCCGGCGATCGCGGTGGTGAGCGACGTCGTCAGCTTGTCGTACGACAGCTTCATCGCCGGGCTGCTCTTCTGCATGAAGAGGCCGTTGTCCAAGAGGCCCTCCACGGACGTCTTGGTGTTCGTCAACATCGGCACGATGTCCTTGACGGCCTGGTCCATCACCTTCGAGACGCGTTCGATCTCGGCGTAGTTGATGCTGACGTTGCCTGCGGGCACGGTGGCTCCTCGTCTGGTTGCACTGAACTGGAACTGAACTGAAAGGGGTCATCGGGTGGTTCGGCCGGTCGGCCGGAGACCGGGTCCGGCCGGGGGTCACGGTCCCCGTACGGGCCCACCGCCCCTGGCCCGTACGGGGTCAGGGCGCAAGCCGCCAGCCCGTGTCGCCGGACGCGTCGTCACTGACCCACTTCTCCTTGCGGCCGTCCGGCGTCTCGACGGTCTTGGTCCCGCTGCCGTCCGCCTTGACCTCGACCGTCGTGGTCGTCTCCCGGCCCTGGCCGTCCACGGTCGCCTCGATGGTGCCGGTCACGGTCCGCACCTCGCCGTCCTCGTCGGGGCCGGTCGTGGTGTACGTCGTCTTCGAGTTCCGCTCCCCGGTCAGCGGGTTGTACACGGACGTGGTGGTGCCGGAGGTGGTGGTCTTCGAGTCGTCCTTGCCCGTGGTGGTGCTGCTGAACTCGTTGACCGTGGTCTTGGCGTCCGGCCCGTTCTGCGTCGTCGTGGTGGTGCCGTTGGACTCCGTGACGTTGCCGTGCACGTCGGTGGAGTGCGAGGTGTACGAGCCGTCCGGCCGGTAGGTCGTGGTCTCCGTGCTGGTCAGCCCGCTCGCCGTGGTGACGGTCGTGGTGATCGACTGCGGTTTGCCGTCCGGACCGTAGGTGTACGTCGTGGTGGTGGAGTTGCCGGCGCCGTCGGTGCTGGTCCAGGTGCTCGGCCGCTCGCCGGGGTCCTTCGGGGCGTCCGGGTCGTTGGGGTCGACCTTCCCCTCGCGGACCAACTGCTGCCAGTTGTCGTAGATCGCCTTCTGGCCGGCCCAGTGGTCCGCGGCGATCGCGGCGGCCTGCTTGTTGGCGTCGGCGGCCAGCCGGAAGTCCCAGTTCGCCCACCGCTTCGCCACCCCCTCGTACAGCTCCTGGAGCTTCTCCAACTTCTCCTCGGACCGCTTGAACGCACTGCCCCAGCGCAGGTAGTAGCCGCGCAGCGCGATCCGCGCCGTGGGGGAGCCGATGTCGTGGTCCGCGAGGTCGGGCGCCTTGGTGCGGGCGTCGGAGACCTGCGCCTTCAACGAGCCGGCCTTCTTGGCCACCTCGTTGAGGAGCTCGTAGTCCACCGCGATGTCGGGCACAGGCATTCCTCGCAAGCCGCTCAAGATCCGTCGCCCCGACAGATGCCAGTCCACCGCGTTCCGTTCACTCGAAGTCGGCACGTCTTCGCCTTCGGGGATGTGAGCTGTCACACAGAGTGAACCGAAGGGGTCCCGAACCCATCGGACAGGTTGACCGCGCGCCGCCCGACCCGGGACGGCGTGGTGAAGAGCTTTTCGAGGAGACCGAGTTGGCTGCGCGTCCCGGTGACTGGAGTTCGTTGGGGCTGGGCGGGGACCCGACTCCCGGCGACCCCGCGGTGATCGTCCTCCTCGCTGATGCGATGAAGACCCTCGCCCAGGCCGCGGGCACCGTCAACGCGGGGCTGCGCGAGCTCCAGAACACCTCCGGGGAGGGCCAGCGGTTCGTCGGCAAGACCGCCGACATGCTGCGCGAGAAGGTCGACGAACACCTCCACGGCTTCGCCGCCGCGGTCGAAGGCTCCTTCTACCTCGCCGAGTCGGCGATGCGCAGCTACGCCACCGCACTCGAAGCCGCCCAGGGGGAGGCGGACACGGCGCTCGGCGCCGCGCAGAAGCTGCCCGAGGACGACCCGCAGCGCCAGGCCCTCGCCGAAGGCGTCGCCGCAGCCCGTACCGAACTGTCCAACGCCGTCAACCGGTTCCGGTCCCAACTGGACGAAGCCGGCGACATGATGAAGCAGCCGTCGAGCGACTGCGAGATCTTCTGGGAGGTCTTCGAGATCCTGACGATCATCGTCTCGATCCTCGCGATCTTCACCGGTGGACTCCTCGGCATCATCGCCTGGGCGATGAACGCGGTGAACCTCATCAAGGTCGCCGTCGACTACAGCCAGGGCAAGGCGAGCGGGCTGGAGCTCGGACTGGCCTTCCTCGGCGTCCTCTTCCCGTCCACCAAGGGCATCGGCGGCACCCTCAAGGCGATCGGCAAGGGCCTGAAGGCCGGCGGGGCCGGCTTCATGGACGAGGTCGGGAAGATCGCCCTGCTGACCGGCACCAGCCGCTTCCTCGTGGTGCCCTTCCTGCTGGGGGCGAAGACCTGGGCCGGGGTGAAGGGGATCCTGCCCGGGCTCTGGGGCGGGATGAAGTACCTCGGCCGGCTCCCGATGGACGACTGGACCAGGATCACCGGCCTCGCCACCGGCGGCGTGGACAAGTTCAAGGTCTACGGACTCGTCACGTTGGACCGGTTCGGACGGTTCATGGCGGCGGCCGTGCTGCCGGTCAACTTCGCCGAGATCGGCGTCGTCGGCTTCCGGGGCGCCGCCGCCCTCGCCTTCGCCGACCGGGTCCTCGGCGTCCCCCAGCACTCGCTCCGGCAGATGATGGCGAAGGCGGGCGACCTCGAATACCTGATGAAGGCCGGCAGCGCGGGGAAGGCCGGCTGGGGGGCCGGCGTCCCCGGCGTCGGGTCGCCGTTCGGCGGGCCCTTCGGCGCCGCCCCCGGAGCTCCCGGTTTCGGAACGGTCGCCACCGACCTGTTCCACCTCTCCGTCGGCAAGATGCCGGTGCTGAACTTCACCGACCTCGGCTTCGCCAAACTCGGCGACCTGCTGCTCAACCGGCCGGGGGCGGCGGTGCCGGGCGGCACGGGCGCCGTGCCCGGCCTGCTCACCCCGGCCCTGCCCGGCAACCTGACGATCTCGCCCGGCGGGCTGCTGCTGCCGAAGTCCGCCGTGGGCAACCCGGCGCTCGACCCGCTCACCCGGCTCGACGCCTCCGCCGGCACGGTCCGCCTCGACAGCAATCTGCTGCTGCCCGCGGACACCGCGATCGGCGTCGTCGAAGGCGCCCGCCACCCCGCCGGACTCTCCGTCGTCCTGGACGCCCCCGACGCCGGCCCGGGCGCGGCGGCGTCGGACGGACTGTCCCGCATCGACGCGGCCCTGGAGGACAGCAACGTCCTCGCGCGCAGCGCGGTCGGGCACTCCGAGGACCTGGCCGATCTGAAGCTGCCGGAACTGCTCGCCCTGCACAACGGGGACGTCGCGGTGCGCAGCGTGGGCGCGGACGGCATCTCGTTCCGGATCGGCGCCGACACCGACGTGACGGTGAACGCGGAGTCGTTGGCGGCGATCGCCCTCACCCCGCCCGGCTCGCTACCGGGGGCGGCCGTGCCGAGCGGGGGCGTCCTGCCCGGCACCGCGGCGGGTTCGGTGCCCGGTTCGACGGTGTCTTCGACGGTGAACGGGGGCGGGCTGCCGGGTTCGGCGGCGGGCGCACCGGGCGTCACCCTGCCGGGCGGTACGGGGCTGAACGCCGCGACTCCCGGCACCGTCGCGCCCCCGGGAACGGGGCTGCCCGGTGCGGCCGTGCCCACCGCAGGGCCGTCCGGCGCGGCGACACCGCCGCTGACCGTCCCCGGCCAGGCGGCGCCCCCGCCCACCGCGGCTCCCGGTGCAGCGGCCGGCCAGACCACCCTCGCCCCGGCCACCGCCCCCGGCCGGACGCCCGCTCCCTCAGCCGCTGCGGGCGCACCCACCGCCGGCCCCAAGGGCGCCGATGCGCCCGCCCCTTCGGCCGTCCCCGTCCTCAGCAGCCGGGAGCAGGCGCTGTCCCTGCTGAGGGGCGACGACGCGGGCCCCCGCACCCCGGCCGGGATGAGCGCGTCGTCCGCCTCGGGCGGCGTCTCCTCCCGCACCCCGCTCGACGCGGCCGGTGTCGCCCCCGTCCGGGCCGACGCCCACCAAGCGCTCGACCTGGTGGCCGGGCCCCGTCGCGGCGCCGAGACCCCGGGCACGCCGCTGCCCGCGCAGCCCGCCCCGTCGACCCCCGTCCCGCCCGCGCCCGTACGCCCCGAGGGCCCCGGGAGCGCCGGCACCCCGGTCGGTGTCGGGGACATCCGGCCGGCCAAGGCCGTGGCCCCGACACCGACCCGGATCGCCGACGCGTCGGTCCTCGGCCCCGTCACACCGGTCCCCACCCGGATCGAGGGCCACGCCGGCGCCACCTTCCGCAACCAACTGCGGCTCTCCATCGGGAACGTCATCACCGGCGGCACCCCCGACCGCGCGCTGGGCGAGCTGCGGATGGAGCGCTACGTCGCGTACGAGGAATCCCTCGCGCGCCTGCGTACGGCACAGCGCCGCGCGGACGAGGGCGCCCCGAGCACCCCGGGCGCCGGCGCATCCAACGCCGGCTCTTCCTCCAGCGCCGGGCCCTCTTCCGGCGCCGGCGCCACCCCCGGCGCCAAGTCCCCGCTGGACGTCGCCCTCGCCGAGGTCAAGGACGCCCGCAAGGCGCTCCGGGACGTCGGCGTCGACCCCGACGGAACGCTGAACGAGGTGCGTTCCCTCAACACCCGCATGGTCTTCGAGAACGGCGGGGTCCCCGGCGGAGCCGGTAAGCCCGACCTCTCCCGGGTCCTCGCCGACGAGGCGGACGAGGCAGCCGACGCCGCCGCCACGGCCGGCGACGACCTGGTGCCCGCGCCCGGGACCAGCCAGGCGGACGGCCCCGCACCCGACGAACTCACCCCGAACGAACCGACCCAGCACGCACCCACCCCCGACGAACTCCTCCCGGGCGGACCCGTCGACGACCTCGGGCGGGCGCCCGCCCCGACGGCCCCCGCGCCCGCGGCGCCCCGCCCCGC
Organism: Streptomyces sp. NPDC017979; assembly: GCF_044328175.1. NCBI lineage: Bacteria > Bacillati > Actinomycetota > Actinomycetes > Kitasatosporales > Streptomycetaceae > Streptomyces > Streptomyces sp. NPDC017979. Next base: position 258,231 of record NZ_JBIRGU010000006.1, read on the forward strand.
GGCCGGCCGGGTCGACAACCCCTACGCCGGCCCGGAGGGCTCCCGCACCCGCGCCTTCGTCGCCGACCCGGTGCAGTTCCTCCGCGAGAGCCCCGTCACGACCGACTTCGCCAAGGGCATCAAGGGCCGCATGCCCGGCTTCAGCGACGACCTCGCCAACCGCTTCGTCAGGATGATGGGGGAGACGGACCGGAACTGGTTCGTGCTGGTGCGCGACGGCGCCGACCCCGCGGCACGCAGCGGCACCCTCGTCCTGACCCCGGCCGTCGAGCGGTACGTCCAGGCGTTCTTGGACGGCGACCTGTTCCGGGCGACCGACGACGTGTCGAAGACCACCCGCGAACTCTTCGAAGAACTCGCCGGGCACCCCGCGATGCTGCGGCCGATCGCCGACGACGACTACCTCGCCTCCGGGTTCATCCCGTACAAGAGCGGAAACGCGAAGGAGTCCAAGGACATCGGAAAGGCCGTCGTCTCCCGGCACCCGCAGAACGGGGTCGGATCCGACTTCGTCTTCACCCCGGAGATGAACGGCTGCGCACTCACCATCACCGACGTCGACGAACACGTCTTCCGGGCCTGGCACTACCAGTCCCCGAACGGGCCGACCGCGATCGTGCACGCCACGAACTTCCGGGTGGACCGCTCGCCGACGGACTGGATCGGCGACGCGGCCTATCTCTCCACGCACAACGGGCGGGAGTGGCCCGGGGCGACCAACATCCTCTGGCGCCAGCCGGACGGAAGCTGGCGGTTCCTCAGCCAGGAGTACCTCGCCGACATCACGGCGACCGGCAAGATGGACAACGTCCAACTGCGCCGGGAGCCCCGCGTCCTTCCGGTGAGCCTGACGCCCGGCAACGAGTACGCGTACACCTCGAAGATCTACAACGCGGTCCGGGACGACGACAACCACGCACTCCTCAGCGGCCTGGAGAAGGCGCTCAAGGAGTCCGGGGGAGGGGCCGCCGCGCAGAAGTCCCTGCGGACGCGGATCACCGACCCCATCGCCCGCGCCGTCCGCGCGGAGGGGGACTGGCTCGCGGACGCGACGGACTTCACCGCTCTCGCCGGGAAGCTCGACGTCGCCAAGGACATGCGCGCCTCCGCCGTCAACGCGGTGCAGAAGGCGGTCGGGGAGAGCTCCTTGAACACCAAGGCGAAGGGGAAGCTCACCAGGCTCGTCGGCGACTTCCAGGACCCGCGTTGGCTGCGCGAGTGGGCCGTCGAAGCGGACAAGCGCGTCAAGGCGAACACGCCCGCGGTGACCGGCGACGTGACGCCGCCCGCCACCGGCGACGCCAAGGGCAAGGGGCGCGCGCTCGTCCAGGACGACGACGCCGCGCCCGGCGCCACCGCCGGGCTCTCGGAGGACCACGCGGTGGTCCGGGTCTGGCAGGAGCGCGCCCGGGTGCGGCAGGAGATCATCCAGGGCACCACCACGGGCGAGGAGGCGCAGGCCCGGCTCGCCGCGTTCGACGCGTACGACGTCGCCCGCACCGAACTCGGTGCGCTGCAAGCCCGCGCCGCCAGGGAGCTGCCGGCGAACGGCCTCGGCTCCTCCACCGGGCCCAGCGCGGGCCAGCGGCTGCTGCAACGGGACCTGGACGCGGCCTACCGCACCGTGTTCGAGGCCGAGGACGGCCTCCGCGCCCTCGGCGTCGACCCGGTGGCGACCAGCGCGCGGATCGACGCCGCCAGGGCGAACGTCCACACCGGCGACGGCGCGCTCCTCGGCGGCAGCAGCGGCGGACGCGGCACGGGCGGCGGCTTCGGCGCCGGCCAGGGCTGGCGCGGCGGCCCACCGGACCAGCCGAACCCACCGCACCAGCCGAACCCGGCGCAGAACCCGCAGGCCGGCGCGCCGCACGCCGGACCGTCCGGGACGAACCCGGTGGCCGCGGCGGACGCGGCCACCGGACTGGAGTGGCTCGACGAAGCCCTGGCCTCCTTCGGGCCCCTGCCGACCCCGGCCCCGGGTGTCGGCCTCCAACTGGACGAGTTCGACCTCCAGTTCACCCACCTCAACCTGAACGACACCATGGCGTGGCTGGACAACGAGTTCCCGTCCGCGCTCCCCGGGACGCGGGCCCAGCCGTCCGCGCCGGCCCAACCGCCGCAGGGCGGCGTGTGGTTGCAGCCCGCCCCGGTGACCGCCGGCGACCCCCGACTGACCGCCCAGCTCCAAGCGCCGGGCGGCACCCCGAACCAACTCGACCTGTTCGACGACGACTTCTGGGCCGACGGCCAGCTCGCCGGCTCGGGCCAGCCGATGAACGACCAGGAGCTGGCGGACTTCTTCGCCCAACTGGACCAGCTCTACGCCCAGAACCCGCCTCAGGCGCCGCACGCCGCCCCCGGCGCCACACCGGGCCAGGCGGCGCCGCCCGCCCCGGGCCCCGCCCAGGTCACCTGGGCCAACGACGGCTTCCGGGCGCTCGGCAGCACCGTCCCGCCGGGCCCCATGGAGCCGGGGGAGTACCTGGACTTCGTCCGCACCGGCGCCGACGGCGGACGCGGGCTCGCCTTCGTCGTCAACGTCATCGCGAGCGCCGGCTCGGTCCGCGACGCAGCCGGCTTCCAGCGGTTCCTGAACGCCCTCACCCACCGGCTGGACGACGACTTCCGGGGGCGCTTCGCCGTCGTGGTGGGGGTGAACGGCGACGGGTACGCCGACGCCGTCCGCACCGTCCCCCAACAGGTCTCCTTCCCCCACCCGCTGGCCGTGATCGGCACCCCGCTGCCGTCGCGGGAGGGCCCGTTCGTCCTCCAGGGGACGGCGCGCAACCTCACGCTGACGAGCCCCGCCACCCAGTACGCGATCCGGTCGATGATGGAGCGCAACCACCACCCGTACGTGGCGGTCGTGGACTTCGACATGTACCCGCACACGGTGCCGTCGGGCCGACACGTCTTCGCCCACTTCGAGCGGTCCCTCGACGGCACGCGCCCCCTGATGATGGTGGGCGGCTACCGCACGGTCGGCGAGGGCGACGTCCACGACCTCGCGGACCCCGGAACCCGGGCCCTGCTGCGGGAGCGGGCGGCCGAATACTCCACCGACTTCGCACAGCGGCTCCCGCACGACATGCGCGTACGGGGCACGGCCGCCGCGACCCATCCGATGGTGCCCTACGGCCCCGAGCCGAACCTCTTCGTCGACGGCGCCGCGACGCTCCTGGACCTGCGGAACATGATCCCCCGCAACTCCGCCTCCCCGCGGGCGACGTCCCAGTCCGGGCTGGTGCGGTTCGGCGACGGCGAGGCCGAGTTCAACGTGCTGAGCCAGCGGTTGAACGTCCTCAACTCCTGGGAACTCGACCAGCGGCTGCCGCTGCCGCCGACGCCCCCCGGACTCCCCGCCGGCGCCGCGCCGGACCTGCTGACCGCCGTGGACCACGCCATCGTGTGGGACCGCCTCGGGGCGACGGGCGACCCCGCGCGGCGCGCCGAGGAGTTCCTGCGCCGCACCGACGCCACCGCGTACGGCATGGCCCTGGACCGCAGGGCGGTCAGGATCACCGAGACGCAGGACGGGCTGCGCCTGATCGCCGACTTCCTCCAGCGGGACCTGCCGCTGCGGGGACCGGACGGAGTGGCCGCGGCGCAGCGCCTGCTGCACGCCCGCGTCGGCTCCGTCACCGCCAGCGGCCTGTGGTACCAGGGCTCCGGACTCCCGCTGCCGGGGGCGTTCCTACGGGAGTACGCCGACCTGATCGCCCAGGGTGCGGGCCGGGCCGGGCACGCCCCGAACCTGCTGCACCACCTCGGACAGAACCTCCAGGCCGGGAACCACTTCCTGGGCCGGGTCCCGCTGCCGCCCGGCGCCGCCCAGGCCCTGCTGGGCATGGTCGACGCCGCCCCCCGCGCCATCGAGGCCCTGAGCGCGCAGGCACCCGACGCCCTGCGCAGGCTGGCGGACGAACTGGACGCCCCGCCGCCCGCGTACGGCGCCCTCGGCCGTACGGCCGGCTCCGGCGCCCCGGTCGAGCCGCTGGTGAACGACCTCCGCACCGCACTGACCAGGATCGCGGACGCACTGCCGACCGCGGGCCCCCAACAGCTCGCCCAGATGGCCGGCTTCCTCCGCAACCTGGCCGACCAACACCTGGGGGCGCTGCGCGGACCGGCCGACCACGCGTTGGCCGCCTTCCGCGCCAGGGCGGTGCAGGGCTACGCCGTACCCGACCCGCAGGGCGGGCCGCCCGTGCCCGCGCTGGCGCCGAACGACGTGCCCCGCAGGTCCGTCCTGACCATCAGGGACGCGTACGAGGAACGGCTGACCCGGCGGGAGATCGACGCCGCCAACCACGCGCTGCCGGAGCGCGGGGCGGCCTTCCACACCGAGTTCGAGCGCGCGGCGATCCCCACCGAACTCGACCGCCTGGTCAGGACCTTCAACGAGGGCACGTCCCAGATCCTGCGGCAGGACCACGTCCCGCCCAAGCCCCTGACGTCACGGCTGCTCGGCCAGAACGACCGGACGACGAACGCCCGGTCCGCCATGGCCGGGGTGCGGACCGTGCCCTACCGCAAGGACTACATGACGGGGACGACCACCGCGCCGGACGTCCTGCACCCCCGGTACAACCGGCTCGACCGCGTACCGCAGCCCTCGATCGCCCAACTCGCCGCGGGGCTCGACGCGCGCCTCGGCGACGGCGCCGTGGACCGGATCGCCCGGCACGCGTCCCAGCCGGTGCCGGGCGGCGGAGCCAACGGCGAACTGCGGGCCGGCATCCACCCGGAGTCCACCCGCATCCACGTGGAGAACCTGGCGCTCTCCGCGGACACCCCGAACCTCCTGCGCCATCTGCGGTACCTGAGGGACGTCCACCTGCCCGGCCAGGGGATCGCCGCGCCCCGAGGGTCGCTCTTCGCCGCGCTCAACGACCTGTCGGGCGCGCCCGGTGCCCGGCCGAGCCTCGCCGACCAGATGCTGGAGCGGGTGGTCAACCGCTTCGACCCGGCGCGAGCGGGTCAGGACGGGCTCACCGAACTCGACCGGCTGGACCGGCCCAACGCCCAGGCCATCGCGGCGGGGCTGACCCCGAGGGACCTCTTCGTCCGGCTGGCGACGGGCCGGGTGGAGGCCCCGGGGGCGGCCGGCAGGGGGCTCGACGGGGCCATGGGCCGGGGAGGCGAGTACGTCCTCCGGCTCTACGCCCACGCACTCGGCCACAACTTCCAGGTCATCGCCGCCGACGGGACCTCCTACCCCATCAACGTGGGGGCGTCGAACACGTTGAACCTGTACTGGCGGGGCAGGGACGGCGGCGGTTGGAACACGGCACCGGTGGACCACGTGCGGCCCGCCCCGTCGAGCGCGGCCACGGGGAAGGCGAGGGCCACGGACAGCGGCGGCGTGCCCGGCGGCAGCGCGTACGGGCATCCGGTGGGCGGCAGTGCGTACGGGCCTTCCACAGGCGGTGGTGCCGGCCAGGGCCACCCGGTGCCGGCGCCCGACCCTCGCCTCGTCCAAGCCGTTCTCGACCACTACCAACTCGCCTACATCAGGAACGTCGAGGCCAACTCCGCCGCCGGACACCCCGGACAGCCGTCGACGTCAACGGCCGCCGGCCGCCCGGCACGCGCCGAAGCGGAAGCCGCCCGAGCCGCCCTCGAAGACGCCCGGCAGAGGCTGGTGGAGCTGGGCATCGACCCGGACCTGGTGAACCAACAGATCCTCGACGCCCTGAACCGGCAGCACCGGCAGTGACCGCCCGTACCCCACACCCCAGCGCCGTCCCCCTGACCAGCCTCCACGGAGAACCCCTGTGACACCCCCAGCCCAGCCCCCCGCCGTGCACCAGGTCGGCACCGGCGCCCCCGGCGCCCACCCGACCCTCGCCGCAGCCCTGCTCGCCGCGGCCGACGGGGACGAGATACGGATCGCCCCCGGCGTCCACCGGGAGGCGGTCCGCGTCGAGGGCAGCGTCACCCTGCGCGCGCTCGGCGAGGACGGCCGGGAGCAGCCCGGCAGCGCGGTGCTCGCCGCCCCCGGCGACGGGCGGCCCGCGCTGGAGGTCGTCGCCGGCGCCCGCGTCGTCCTCGACGGACTGGTGGTCGAGGGCGGCGCGGCCGACCGGCCCGCCGTGGTGCTCAGCGGCGGACGCACCCACTGGCTCGGCGGCGGCATCGGCACCGGCCGGCTGGAGGCGCACGGCGACGCCGAACTCGCCATGTCCGGTGCCGTGCTCAGCGGCGCGGCCCTCGCCGGAGTGCTGCTGCGCACCAGCGGCCCGGTCACCCTGACCGACTGCCGGCTGCGCGGCACCGAAGGCACCGGGCTCGTCGCCGGCGGCGGCACCCGCGTCGAACTCCTGCGCACCGACGTGCGGGACAGCACCGGATCGGCGGTCCGGGTGCGCGAGAACGCCCGCGTCACCCTGACCGACTCCCTCATCGACGGCGCGGGACGCAGCGGACTGTTGGTGGAGGACCAAGGGTCGGCGCTGCTCGCCGACTGCCGCATCCGGGAGTGCGCCGGCGACGCGGTACGGGTCCTCGGCAGCTCCCCGTCGCCCGCCCCGGACGAGGAGGCGGCGGAGCCCCGCGCGGCCGACGGCGGCGTACGGTTGCACGGCTGCGAGGTCTCCGGCAGCGGCGCCGACGCCGTCCGCGTCAGCGGCCGCGGACACGTCGCCCTCACCTCCTGCGCCCTGCGCGACAGCGGCGGATCGGGCGTCAACGCCGGCGACGAGACCCGGGTGAGGATCACCGGCACCCGGATCACCCGCACCGCGGCCGCGGCCGTCGCCGTACAGGGCAGCGCCGAACTCACCGCCCGGGACACCGTGATCCGCGCCTCGGCGTCCAACGGCCTCATCGCCACCGGCAACTCCGTCGTCCGGTTCGACGACAGCGCCGTGGACGAGTGCGCCTTCAGTCCCGTGCACGCGGGCGACGGCGCCGACGTGCGCCTGCGCGGCCTGCGGATCGCCCGCACCCCCGAACACGGCGCCCACCTCGTCGCCGACGCACGGGCCGTCGTCCACGACACCTGGATCACCGACTGCGGCATGTCCGGCGTCGACGTCGTCGGCACCGCCCGCGCCGAACTGCGCGGCGTCTCCGTGCACCGGGCCCACAACGGCGTCACCGCCGCCACCGGGGGCACGACTCGGCTGTACGACTGCGAGATCGCCGACAGCGAGCGCGCCGCCGTCGTCCTCGGCCCCGGACCCGCCCCGGGCGACCAGGAGATCAGCGGCGGCAGACTCGTACGGGCGGGCACCGCCGGACTCGTCGTCGGCTCCGGCGCCACGCCCAAGGTCACCGACCTGGAGATCCGGGACGCCGCCGGGTCCGGTGTGGTGGTCGCGGGCGGCGCCGAACCGGTGCTGACCGGCGTCCGGGTGGTGCGCCCCGCGAAGAACGGCCTGATCGTGGACGCCGCCGGCGGCGGGACCTACGAGGAGTGCGAGATCTCCGCGCCCGGCTTCCCCGCCGTCCACCTCGGTGAGTCCGCCGCCCCCGTACTGCGCCGCATCCGGGTCCAGGACGCCACCGAGGACCTGAGCGCAGCCCCGGACGCCCGGCCCGTGGTGGAGGACTGCGTCTCCCTGCGGGTCGACGTGCCGCAGTGGCCCGCCCCCTCCGGCGCGCCCGGGAAGCGCAAGCCGCAACGCGCACTCGGCGGCCCGGCGCCGACGGACGCCACGGCCGCGGAGAACGACGGCGCCCACCCCGACGAGGTGCCCGAAGAGAGCCTCGACGACCTCCTCGGCGAACTCCACCAACTCATCGGACTCGCCAGGGTCAAGGCGGACGTCGCATCCCTGGTGAAGCTGATGCGGATGGTGCAGCGCCGGGAGGCGGCCGGCCTCGCCGCCCCACCGCTCAGCCGCCACCTGGTCTTCGCCGGCAACCCCGGCACCGGCAAGACCACCGTCGCCCGCCTCTACGGCCGCATCCTCGCCGCCGTCGGACTGCTCGAACGCGGCCACCTCATCGAAGCCGACCGCTCGTCCCTGGTCGGCGAGTACGTCGGCCACACCGGCCCGAAGACCCAGCGCGTCTTCCAAGAGGCCATGGGCGGGGTCCTCTTCATCGACGAGGCGTACTCCCTCGCCCCGGCGGCGGGCGGCGGCAACGACTTCGCCCAGGAGGCCGTCGCCACCCTGGTGAAGCTGATGGAGGACCACCGCGACGCCGTCGTGGTGATCGTCGCCGGCTACCCGGGGGAGATGGAGCACTTCATCGACTCCAACCCCGGCCTCGCGTCCCGCTTCAACCGCACCCTCCTCTTCGAGGACTACGACGACGCGGAACTGGTCCGGATCGTGGAGCGGCACGCCGCGTCCCACGAGTACGAACTCACCGAGGACGCGCGCGCGGCGCTGGACGTCCACTTCGCCGGCGTCCCCCGCGACAGCAGGTTCGGCAACGGCCGCACCGCCCGACAGACCTTCCAGGCCATGACGGAGCGCCAGGCGTACCGGGTCGCCGAGATCGACGCCCCGTCGGAGGCGGACCTCGTCACGCTCACCGACCTGGACGTCCCGGAGCCGTCAGCGCAGGTGGTGTAGCCGGGGCCGCTGTCGGGGCCGCCGTGCGTTCTCGGCGGCCCCGGCAGCGGCCGTGCCTCAGCCGATCTGCCACTTCTGGTTCTTGGCACCGTCACAGGTCTGGAGCTGGAGCCGGTACCCGGTCGACCCGCCCAGATCCACGGCCTCGACGCACTTGCCGGACTGGGGGTTCACCAACGACCCGTCCGTCATGATCTGGAACTTCTGCGCCCCGTTCTTGGCGCAGTTGGCGATCTGAATGGCCGCGCCGTTCTTCTTCGACCCCCACGCCACGTCCATGCACATCTTCTGCTGGTACAGCGTCCACACCTGACCGTCCGGCCGGAACTCGAACCGCTGACGCTGCTGCCCGGAACAGGCGTCGAGCCGCAGTTGCGCCCCGTCGACGGCCTTGCCGCCGACGATGTCCAGACACCGCTTCGCCGCGAAGCCCAGGACCGGCCCCTTGATCTTCCCGTCATCCAGCTTCGGCGGCCGCGGCACCTCCGGGGCGGCGTTCACGGTCGAGGGCTTCGGGGTGCTCTGCCCCACCGGCCTGCTCTCCGCCTCCCGGCTGCCGTTACCGGTGTCCGCGGCGGGCTGCTCACGAACGCCCGCATCACCACCGCCCTTCCCGGCCCCGCTCACCCCGGACCCCGATCCGGCCCCGGGCGCGGCCCCTGCGCCGCCCGGTCCTGAACCCGACCCACCGGGAAACCTGAACGGCTGCGCCGGCGCCCCCTGCCCACCAACCGCCGACCCACCGCCACCGCCCCCGACCGCACTCCCCACCGACGCGGTGCCCCCGGTGCCCTTCCCTTCACCACGCTCTTCCACGGCCCCCTCGGCAGCCCCGCCCGCCGGCGCGCCGTTCTCCTTGACGGCGCTGGTCTTCTTCGTCGACTCCGACTCGAACTCCAACTGATCCACCAACGGAACGGTCACCAAGACCAGCCCCGCCACGGCCACAGCCGCCCCGAGCGCGCTCCACACCCGCTTCCCGGGCAGCATCCCGCGCCGCGCACCGGACGGATTCTTCGCGAACGTCGACGAGAACTCGTTCCGTAGCCCCGTATCCTCAGCCGGTGCTCCCGGCTCGGACGATTCAGACGGACGGTTCTTGGGCGCGGGCGGCACATCATCTCCCGTGGGTGCGACGGCAATCAGTACGAATCAACGACGACGAGGCGGCCCCCGACCCGTCCCAGCTCCCTCGCCCCGGTGAGACCTCACCGAACGGGACCGGACCGGCCGATGACACCGGCTCACATCCGGTCCCTAGGATGCGATTTCGCCCCACGAGGATCCGCTTAGCACCCCAGGAGCACGATCCGTGACCCGCCCGTGACCCCAGCGTCCACGCAAGCCAGCGATCAGCGCCCCGGCCACCGCACCACCTGACTGTCGTGGCAGCTCGCGGGCAACCCGGCGGAAGGCAGCCCCGCCCGACAGGCCGAAGCCCGACGGCTGGTTTCCCCGTAGCGCTGCCATAGCCCTGGCAGTGGACATGAGGTCGCAGGCCCCCGAAGTCCTTCTGGGACCTGCGACCTCGATCGATCGGCAACGAAAGTAGAGGACTCCCGTGGAGACTGTCGGCAGTGCCCTCGCCCTGATCGTGTGTGCAGGGATCATCGGGGCGCTCCTCCTCTGCGTCGCTCTGGTCTTCGTGCTCCCCAGATGGCGACGAAGGACCGAGGCGGAGATACGCCGCAAGGAAGAACTGAGCGAGTGACCGATCGACGACGAACCGAGGGACCAACAGGCCCTCGCCAGGTAAGGCCGCAGGTCAGGAGTGCTTCTCCGCCGGCTCAAGGATCGCCACGCACTCCACGTGGTGCGTCATCGGGATCACGTCGACCTGGGTGCGACGGAAGGAAAGTGCAGGTCAGAGGCGAAGGCGTCTCCGGATGTTTCGGAGTGGGTGGACGGCGGCGTGTGGAGGGCATCGAGCACGGATGTGGCGCGCTGCCCTGTGGCAGGTGTCGTGTTGCGACCTTGGAAATGCGGCCGGGGCCTTCCGCTGGTGGAAGGCCCCGGCCTGGGTGAACGCGTGGTGGTGCTCAGTTGTGTTGTTCGAGGAAGGCGACTTTGTTGAAGCGCCAGTTGCCGGGTGGTGCGGACCAGCTTCCGGCGGGGTCGTTCAGCTTGCCGTCCGGTTTGGTGGCCCAGGTGAACATGCGGACGGAGCCGTCGCCGTACCCGTACATGGCGCCGAGGTCGTCGCGTCCGTCGCCGGTGTAGTCGCCCGTGACGATCTGCATGAGGGGGCGGTCCATGGAGCCGGCGGCGGTGGTCCACGCCTCGTAGGGTGGGTTCATGCCGGCATTGCCGTTCTTGTCGTTGTTGCCGGTGAACACGTGGACGGTGTCGCGTCCGTCGGCGTAGTCGAACCAGGTGGCGAGGTCGTCGCGTCCGTCGCCGTTGAAGTCGCCGGCGTGGACGGTGGTGCGGTTCCAGTCGCCCCAGGTGGTGGAGGACCACACGGCCGTGGCGGCAAAGGCGCCGGTTGCCTTGGAGGTGAAGGTCCAGATCTTCTCGGTGTTGTTCGGATACCCGTAGAAGGCGGCGAGGTCGTCGCGTCCGTCGCCGTTGAAGTCTCCGGTGACGGTCTTGGCGAGGTTCTGGGTCCAGGTGTCGTTGGCGGACCAGGAGAGGGACGGTTGGTTGAAGCCGCCCTTCACCGTGGAGGTGAAGGTCCAGATGGCGTCCCGGGTGTCGGCGTAGTCGTACCAGACCGCGATGTCGTCCCGTCCGTCGCCGTTGAAGTCGCCGCTGTAAGGCGTCATCCGACCGAACGTCCAGTTGCCCGGTGTAGTACTCCAGGACTTGAAGGGCGCGTTGAACGTGCCGTCCCCCTTCCCGGTCCACGTCCACAGCGCGACGGAACGGTCCGCGTAGCCGTAGACGGTCGCGGCGTCACCGATGCCATCACCGTTGAAGTCACCCGTGACACGCTTCATGTCCTGAGCCTGGAAATTGCCGGGCGGCGCGGACCAGGCGGTCTGAGGGGTGCGGAAACTGCCGTCAGAGTTGGCAGTGAAGCTCAGCAACGCGTCGCTACCGTCCGTGTAGTCGTACCAGGTAGCCATGTCACTGCGCCCGTCACGGTTGTGGTCGTGGCGGAGCGCGGTGCCGCTGGACCACAGCGCGTGGCCCATTGCGTTGTGGACCACGAGGTTGCCGCGGTCCTGGAGAATTGCGTGGCCTGCCGTCGTGTCCGGTGCGTCGGTACCGGTGTGCCAGAGTCTCACACCGCTTGGCGAGTTGATGGCGATATGGCCGTCCGAGCGGACCAGGGCGGTGGCGCCGTTGTTGCCGTGGGTTCCGCTGGACCACAGGGCCTTGCCTGCGTTGGAGGTGAGGACCAGGTTGCCGCCCGCCTCCATGGTGAGTGTGGCTGAGGTGGACTTCACTGACTCGCCGCTGGTGAGCGTGGTGCCGGCGGGGAGATGGCGACCTCCGTTGATTCCGTCGATGAGGAAGGCGGTGCCGAGTCCGGTGTAGTTGTTTCCGGTCTTCAGGCCGGGGAAGCCGACGAGGGTGTTGTCGGCCTTGCGGGCCCAGACGTCGGCGATGCCGTCGCCGTCGTTGTTGCCGTCGCCGTTGCCGTCGCCGTCGAGGTCCCCGGAGGAGCCGATGGAGGGGAAGGACTGTTGCGGCAGGAGCCGGGAGGCGATCTTCACTCGGGTGGCGGCGGATCCCCAGGTCGCCAGGTCGAGACCTCCGTCGGGACCTTTCTTGCCGTAGGAGCGGAATATGTCACCGCTGCTGTTGTGGCGTAGCAGCAGGTCCGGGAACCCGTCGGAGTTCAGGTCTCCTGGTACGACGAGTGAGTACTGATCCCAGTCGGTCTCCCCGACGAGGACGGGGCTGGAACCATCGATGCTTGATCCCCCTTGGAAGGCTTCGTTCCGGTAGAACCAGAGACGCTTGCCCTGTTTCACGAGGAGGTCGTCATTGGTGTCGGCGTTGAGGTCGCTGGTGTCGATCTCTTCGGCGTTGTACCAGTGATCGTCACCCGTCCAGCCCGGCTCTCCCGTGCATTCGATCGCAGGGTCGGGAACGGGACATGCCACGGTCAACTGATGTGGATCACTGCCTGCGATGACGCCTTTGCCGCTGCTTTTGTAGACCCTCAACTGGTTGCGGTTGTCGGTGGCCTTGTATTCAAGGGAGACCAGGTCGTTGTGGCCGTCGTGGCCCAGCCAGTCACCGCTGAAGGCGACTTGTTGTCCGGGGAAGGTGCCACCTCCGTGGGTGGCGGAGGAGAACTCCCGTTGCCCTTGACCTGCGTAGGTGAGCAGGGTGCCGTTGACGTCGGTGCTCCAGATGTCCTTGAACCCGTCGCCGTTGAGGTCGCCTGGTTTGTCCTTGTCCTGTGCGCGGTTGGCGTAATAGAGATATGTCGCGGTGTCGGAGCGGTTGCCGGCCCGGTCGGTGCTGTAGGCGTGGATCAGGTGGGGGCCGTAGGACGGTGGTGTGACGAAGGCCGAGGGAGCGTCCGCGGGGGTCTCGCGTACCTGGGGGTCGCCACTGGTCCACCAGTGATAGGCGACGACGTCGTTGACACCGTTGCTGGCGAAGTTGAACTCTGCCTGCTTTCGGGCCGGCCCCGTGTTCTCTGACCATCCCTTGGTGCCGTCCGGGTAGACATTGCCCCTGGACGTGATGATCGGGGGACTGCCGGGCCGCGACCGGTCGATCTCGAAGGAGCAGACGGGACTCCACTCGGAGTAGGCTCCGTCCGCGTCCTTGGCCCGGACCCTCCAGGTGTATTTACCGCTGGGAGTTTCCAGGATGGTTAGAGGGAGGGTTGCGACGCGCCCGCGGAGAGCAGGTATGGGTCTACTGATGACCTGTCGGGGCTCTGCTCGGGTGACCTCGAATTCCGCGGTCAGGTTGCCGGCGTCCGGGTCGTCGATCGTCGCGTAGACGCTGACGGCCGTGTTGCCGATCAGTCCGCCTTGCTTGCAGTCGGTGCGAGGGTTGGTGCCGAGTCCCCCGGGAGTCTTCGGCCGGTTGTTGTACTTGATCTCCATCGTGGCGGACTTGGGGTCGAACCGTTTCCACCCGTACGTGTTGCTCTCCTGGCCCACAGGCACGTAGAGACCGAGGGTGACGTGCTTGAGGTTCTTCGCGGCGGTGGCTCGGACGAGGGCGGTGGCGTCGAACTCCAGATTTCCCGCGGGACAGGACGGCCCCCAGCCCTTGGACTCGTGCACTGTCGCCTGAGGGCTGTTTCCAACCTTGCTGGGCTGTTTCTCCCAGGTCGTCTTCTTGGAGATTCCGCTGACCTGCCACATTTCGATGGTCTGGTCCCTGCAGGACCACGACCAAGTGTTGCGGATCCGGAACGTCGCCGACTTGATCTGCGTCAACCGGACCTTTCTGATGTCCATGTGGAAGAACGAGCGGGATATACGGTCCGCGCCGCCGCTCTGGGCCTCGAACCCGACGCGGACGTCCTCCTTTGCGTTCCAGTACGAGGTGTCCTTGAACCGCTTGTACACGCGGGTCCAGTGCCGTCGGTCTCCCCAGGCAGTGCTCGGATCGATGTAGACGGGGTAGGTCGTGTCCGGGCCCTTCAGCAGGGCTTGGTCCGGGACCAAAGTGAGGCTGTCCCCACTGACTGCGGTGCCCATCTCCGCGTCCTTCGCTCCCGCACCGGGCTGAAACGGATCGCCGGGCCCCGGCTGCGGTACCACGGCTGAGGAGTGGTTGCCGGTCAGTGGCGCCGGCCCGACGACGGTACTGGAGTCCCACATCAATGGAGTGGGGGAGGTGAAGACGGTCTGCCCGGCCGGGTCCGTGGCCTCCAGGGTGCCGGTTTCCGGATCACGGGTGACCGTCACGCCGACGGTGTCCATGGTGAAGCGGAGTTGGGCGAGCTCAGGGTTAGCGGCGGCCTGGGCACTCTTGACGACCAAGAGCTGGGCGAAGCCCTCGACCTCTGCCTTGAGCTGAAGGTCCACACCGGGGAGGATCTCGGGATAGGTGGCGATGTTGCCCGCCAAGATGGGGCGGGGCAGGGGCTTTGGCCAGCTCAGCGAGAGGGTCCGGCCGTGCCTGACCCCGCTGAGCATCGGCCCGGTGCCGCCTCCGGAGAACTTCACCGACACCAAGGAAGCCTTCGGCACGACCGAACCGTCCGCGGCGAACTGCAGGGTGGGGTCGGTCGGGACCCAAGCACCGTCACGCCACAGTCGTACAGCGGTGCCATGGTGCTTCAACGAGAACGACCCGTCCGGCTGCGCCCAGGTGTCACTCGCCTCAGTTCTCGCGGAGACCAGCTCCACCGGCTTGCCCGTTGTGCGGGCATCCTCAAGCGCCTTGTCCTCCTCGCTCATTGAGCCGCTTGCGACCGGGTCCGGTGTCACGGCTGTCGTCGCGACGGCCTTGGACGCCCTCTCCGGCACCCGTGCGGAGACCGGTGTGGCGACGATGACTCCCGACGCCAACAGGCCCGTGGTCAACAGGCCACACAGCCAGATTGTTCTTCCCCTGCGTGGAGAGCCTCTGTCTCCCCGTGATGAAAGCATGATCCCGTACCCCTATTCTCCAGGTCTTGAATCCTGGCCAGCTCCGTGAACGTCAAATTCGGCGCGATCCAGTTGAAACGAGTCCGATGATGGCCGGTTTGCTCGTGTGAGAGACACTTTCGCGCCGTCGGCGAGCAATCTGCCGCTTCTGCGCAACAGTTTGCAAGAGGTTTGGTTTCTCGGGCGTGTGCGTCCGGCGGTCGTACTTTGACGTCGAGTGTTCCGTCAAGGGCTAATTTCAGAAGGCTCCGAAAGAATCACGCGGTAATCAATCCCGGGGTATACCGAAGCGAGAATTCCGCTGTTAGCCTCTGCGCGATCTTCAGCATCCGGATCCTGGGGGGTGGCCGTGAAGCGATTTGGTGTGCGTGGATGGGTGGGGGCACTGGGCTTGGCGCTCGTTGTCGGGTTGCTGCCCGCAGCTCAAGTAACGAATGCTCAGGACGCGGTCGCCAGCGACAGGGGTCCCGATCTGCCAAAGCTGAAACAGCCACCAGCCGTGCCTGTCACCAAGGTGAAACCTGGGGGCACCAAGAGACCTGCCGACGCTGCTGCGGGCAAGTGGCGTGCCCCGAAGGTGAGCTGGCCCACTCCTGGCCAGGCAACCGTCTCAGCCACGGAGGCCGACGGCGATACATCACTCCGGAAGGCTTCGGGCCTTCCTGTCTCCTTGGGCACTGCTCCCGGGACGCGGCGTGGCGCGCCCAAGCCTCCGGGGCAGGTCAAGGTTGTCGTCGCGGATCGGAAGACCGCTCGTGCGGCCGGTCTGGACGGCATCCTCGTCACCCTGAGCCGCGCCGGGGCACAGGAAGTCGGTCAGGTACGGATCCGGGTGGACTACAACGCCTTCCGTGGTGCCTACGGAGGTGACTGGGCGGCCCGACTCCGTCTCGTCCAGCTTCCGGCCTGCGCCGCCACAACCCCCGACGCCTCCGCCTGCCGTGGCCTCACTCCACTGGAGACCGCCAACGACCCGGTGGCCGGTACGCTCACCGCCACTGTGACCCTGCCTGGGGGAACCGCACGAGGTGTGTCCGCGTCAGATGGCTTGACCGTCCTCGGTGTCACCGCGGGGGACTCCGGTCCGACCGGTACGTACAAGGCGACGTCCTTGCAGGCGTCGGGTGCGTGGAACGTCGGTGGGCCGACCGGGGCGTTCAGTTGGAACTATCCCATCGCCGCCCCCGGAGTGCCCGGCGGACTCCAGCCGAGCGTCGCCCTCGGCTATAGCTCCCAGGCGGTCGACGGCAAGACCGGCGCGTCAAACAGTCAGTCGAGTTGGATCGGCGACGGCTGGAACTACGAACCCGGCTTCATCGAACGCCGCTACAAGGCGTGCAACAACGACAAGACGGGTGCCACGAACACCACCAAGGTCGGCGACCTGTGTTGGTACAACGACAACGCAACACTCTCCCTCGGAGGCAAGAGCACCGAGTTGGTGTATGACACCACCAAGGGCTGGCATCCCGCGAGCGACTCGGGGGAGAAGATCGAGAAGTTGACCGACACGGTCAACGGAGACAACAACAACGAGTACTGGAAGGTCACCACCAACAACGGCACCCAGTACTTCTTCGGCCGTCACCAGCTTCCGGGCTGGAGAGACAACGGAGACGCTGCCGACGACCCTGTCACCAACTCGACCTGGACCGTGCCCGTCTTCGGCAACCACGCCGGCGAGCCCTGCTACAACGCCTCGTTCGCGAAGGCGTCGTGCCAGCAGGCATGGCGCTGGCAACTGGACTACGTCGTCGACCCGCGTGGGAACGCGATGGCCTACTACTGGAGCAAGGAGACCAACAACTACGGGCTCAACGTCTCCGAAACAACGGGCAAGGCTACCGTCACCCAGTACACCAGCAGCGGATACCTGAGCCGCATCGAGTACGGGTTGCGCTCAAGCTCGATCTTCTCAAAGAAGGCGATGGCTCAGATCGAGTTCACCGCCGAGAAGCGATGCCTCACAAACTGCAACGTGTTCGATGAGGCCAACGCGAAGAACTGGCCGGACGTCCCCTTCGACCAATACTGCAAAGACGGTTCGACCGAATGCAAGTACCAGTATTCGCCGTCCTTCTGGTCCCGTATGCGCCTCAAGGGCATCATGACGAAGGTACTGACGGGCGGCGCCTACAAGAACGTCGACTCCTGGAAACTCGAACAGAACTTCCCGCCCGCCGGAGACGGGATCTCCACTCCGATGTGGCTTTCGTCCATCACCCGCACCGGATGGTCGGGCGGCATGGCCGAGCTCACACCCGTGCGTTTCGAAGGGGTCCAGAAGGACAACCGCGTCGACAGACAAGGTGACGGACTCGCCCCCTTCGTACGACTGCGGATGTCGCAAATCGTCACCGAGACCGGCGGCGTCATCGGAATCGACTACCTGGATCCCGGCTGCACCGTCGCTAGCCTGCCACCGGCCGATGGGACGAACACCACCCGCTGCTATCCGGTGAAGTGGGCCTTCGAAGGCGACACGGCGAAACTCGACTGGTTCCACTCCTACCCCGTGCGTCGCGTCATCGAGGGTGACAACCTCGCCGCCACACCGGACACCGTCACCGAGTACACGTATGTCGGCGACGCTGCTTGGAGCAAGAGCACGGACGAGTTCACCAAGCCCGAGGACCGAACCCACTCCATCGCCCGCGGCTACCACCTGGTCCAGACCCGAAAAGGTACGGGCTCCGACGCGCGAACCCTCTCCGAAGCACGCTACTTCCGTGGAATAGACGGCGCAGAGGTCAAGAACTCCGCCGGCGCGGCCGTCACCGACCGAGAACAGTTCGCCGGTATGCCACGGGAGCAAACCACCTACAACGGAGACGGTGGCCCCCTGGTCTCGGCCACCTCCCACACTCCGTGGCGCTCGGCCGCCTCCGCCACCCGCGCTCGGACCGGACTGCCGAACCTCGAGGCGTACTACACCGGCAACCAGGCGGAAGAGACCCGCACCACCACCAGCGGTGGCACCCGCACCACCAAGGTCACCAGGGCCTTCGACGCCTACGGAATGGTCACCCAGGTCTCCGGCCACGGCGACACCGCCAAAGCGGGCGACGAAAGCTGCACCACCACCGACTACGCCCGCAACACCAACCCCGACGTGTGGATCCTCAACACCGTCTCCCGGGTCGAAACGGTGGCCGTCACCTGCGACACCACCCCGGTGCGCCCCCGGGACGTCACCGACGACGTCCGCACCTCCTACGACGGCGGCGCCCTGGGGGCCGCACCCACCAAGGGCCTGGTGACGGCAACCGACCGGATCCGGGGCAGCGGCACCGGATACGACCCCACCATGACGGTGCCCCGCACCTGCGGGACCGCGGCCAACCAGATCTGCTTCGACGACTACGGCCGCGCCCTCAAGGTCACCGACGCCTACGGCAAGGAGACCAGCACCACCTACACTCCCGCCGCGGGCGAGGCACCCACACTCACCGTCTCCACCAACCCCCTTGGCCACAGCACGGAAACCGTCACCGATCCGTTGCGCGGTCAACCGACCAAGGTCACCGACGCCAACAAGAAGGTCACCACCACTACGTACGACGCCCTCGGCCGCATCACCAACGTCTGGACCCCCACCCGCTCCGCCACGACCTACCCCAACGCCGCGAATTACGTCTTCGAGTACGCCGTGCGCAACACCGGCCCCACCGTCGTCACCACCAAGGTGCTGGACCACAACTCCGACTACCAGACCAGCTACGCCTTCTACGACGGACTGCTGCGCCAGGTCCAGACGCAGGACATCTCACCGAGCCGTGTCGGCCGGCTGATGTCGGAGACCTTCTTCAACTCGCGGGGCGAGTCATGGCTGTCGTCCGGCACTTACTATGCCACCGGAAGTCCCGAACCGGTGTTGGCGACCGGGAACCAGACCGCCTATCCGGCTGCGACCGAGACCCGTTACGACGGCGCCGGTAGGCCCGTGACCGTGATCGCCAAGAAGTACGGCGACGAGACCAAGCGCACCACCACTGCCTACACGGGTGACACCACCACCGTGACTCCGCCGCAGGGCGGTACCACCACGACCACGGTCGTCGACGCCCTCGGCCGTACCACCGAGGTCCAGGAGCACACCGGCCCCCCGCCGTCTCCGCGACAGTCGGTGAAGTACGGCTACGACAAACACGGCCGCCAAGACCAGATGGTCGACCAGTCCGGCGTGACTTGGACCTACGGCTACGACACCCGAGGTCGCAAGGTCAGCGTCGACGACCCCGACAAGGGCAAGAGCACCACGACGTACGACCAGGGTGACCGGGCCGTGTCGGTCACCGACGCGCGGGGCGTCACCTTGGCCACCGCCTATGACGCGATCGGTCGGAAGACCGCCCTGAAGAAGGGCGCCACGACCCTTTCGGCATGGACGTACGACACCGTCGCCAAGGGGCAGCCGACCGCGTCCACCCGGTACGTCGACGGCAAGGCGTACGTCAGCGAGGTCACCGCCTACAGCGCCCTCTACAAGCCGTCCGCCACCAAGGTGACCATCCCCGGCGAGAACGGCGAACCAGCCGACACCTACACCTGGTTCCAGTCGTTCTCGCCCAACACCCACCTGCCCACGTTCACCCGCCATCCAGCTGTCAGCGACCTGCCGGCGGAGACCGTCGCCACCGCCTACAACGCCAGCGGTCTCGTGTCCACGGTCCACGCGGGCGGGGCCCCACTGATCGCAAGCACCACCTACGACCACTACGGTCGAGCCAGCCGCCTCACTTACGGGGAATTCAGCCGCCAACTCTTCATCACCAACGAGTTCGACGAGCACACCGGCAACCTCACCAAGACCTACACCGACCGCGACGCCGCACCCCAACGAGTCGAAGACACCCAGTACACCTACGACCCCGCGGGCAACGTCAAGCAGATCGCCAGTGCCTATGGTCAAGGAGCCACCCGGACGACCGACACCCAGTGCTTCACTGTCGACGCTCTCCGCCGCATCACCGAAGCGTGGACCAACTCCGGCAGTGCCTGCGCGTCCGAGCCCTCGAACACCGTGGTCGGAGGCGAAGACCCCTACTGGACCAGCTACACCTACGACGCGGTCGGCAACCGTAAGACGGAGACCCAGCACAAGACGAGCGGCGGTCCCACGAACGACGTCGTGCGCACCTACGCCGCCCCCGACGCGGGCAAGCACAACCTCCCCAGGGTCACCCACAGTGCTACCGGCCCCGATGCGCGTGATGAGAACTACACCTACGACGTCGCCGGCAACATGGTCACCCGCAAGACCGGGGCAGCCGAGGCGCAGAGCCTGATCTGGGACGACGAGGGGCACCTGAAGAGCGTCACCCAGGGCGGCAAGACCTCCAGCTACGCGTACGACACTGAAGGTGCCCGCTTCATCCGCAAGGACTCCACCGGCACCACGCTCTATCTGCCGGGCGGAACCGAACTGCACACCGACAACGCCGGTCTCCGCAAGGGCACCCGCTACTACGACGTCGGCGGCAAGAACGTCGCCATGCGCACCGGCGGACAACTCACCTTCGTGCTCACCGACCGCCACAACACCGCCTCCACCCAGATCACCGCAGACGCCACCCAGAACGTCACACGCCGCAAGACCACCATCTTCGGCGCACCACGCGGCACCCAGCCCGCCAACTGGCTCGGCGACAAGGGCTTCGTCGGCGGCACCATCGACGCCGACACCGGCCTCACCCACCTCGGTGCCCGAGAGTACGACCCACTCGTCGGCCGCTTCATCAGCGTCGACCCGCTCCTGCAGACCAACGTCCCGCAGACTCTAAACGGCTACACCTACGGAGCGCAGAACCCACTCATCAACCCCGACCCCAGCGGACTCGGCGTCCCGGAGTGCCACACCGGAGTCATCACCGGTTGCTCAAACGGTGTGCCGGACGACCACTACGTGTACCACCCGGACCGAGAGAACGCGAACGCGTGCGTACGGTCCTGCTATGTCGACGCCGTCAACTCGTACGTCCCACCGAAGAAGCAGGAGAAGAAGAAAAAGAAGAACTGGTTGGGCCGTTTCGCCGACACTGCCAAGCAGCAGGTCCAGAACCACATCATCTCCCCGGTACAGCAACTCGGCGGCATATACTCCGACGGCTTCAACTGCATCACCATGGACGGCACATGCGGTGACTTCGTCGATGGGCTAGTGGAAGTCCAACCCATCATGAGCGCCGTCACCGTGGTCACCGGACTGGGCGCGGGAGCCAAGGAGATCTACGGAGACTTCCGCGCCGGACGCAGCGCCGAAGGCTCCGCCAAACTCGTGGTCGCCGCCGTCGCCGCGATCGTCTCCAAGAAGGTGGTTGCCAAACCGAAGGGCTCCAAGTGCAGTAGCTTCGTCGCCGGAACCCTCGTCCTGATGAGCGACGGCAAGACCAAACCCATCGAAGCCCTCGAAGCAGGCGACAGAGTCCTGGCAACGGACCCCGAGACCGGCAGGACCTTCGTCAAGGAGGTCACCGCCACCAGGTCCAGCGAGGGAATGAAGAACCTCGTCAAGATCACCACGGCGGCAGCGACCGACCAGTCGGAGAAGAAGCAGCAGTCCACCGTCACGGCCACCGGAACACATCCCTTCTGGGTACCGGACCTCGATCGATGGGTCGACGCCACCGAACTCCAGCCGGGCCAATGGCTCCGCACCAGCAGTGGCACGCACGTCCAGGTCACCGCGATCCAACGCTGGATCGAACCCGAACGCGTCCACAACCTCACTGTCGCCGACATCCACACGTACTATGTGCTGGCGGGAGTCACTCCGGTCCTGGTTCACAATTGCGGAGAAGGAACGGCGACGGTCTACTTGGACCCGGTGGAAAAGCACGCGACCGTGAAGGTTGAGACAGCGGATGAGGCGCTGCATACCGAACAAGTAGGCGTCCCCGGTACGGATGCAGTGCCCGCGATTCGCACGGAGCCGCACGCGCCCACTACGATCAGGGTGCGGATTCCATTGTCAAACCCGGGAGGCGCTCTAGCCTTCCAGGAAGTGACTTTGGGGAGGAATCTTGGGCGCTACAACGTCGACAGTCGAAGTTGCGTTACGTACTGTGCTGAAGTTCTACGCGCAGGAGGGGTCACAGATCTCCCGGATATGTCGTCATCCATTGAGCTGACGAAGTACTTGATCCGGCGACACAATGCCGGGTGACAGGGGAAGATGATGTCAGTACCTGAAGACTGGGCATGGCTGGAAGAGATGCCCGAGGGATGGCCAACCCCGGCGGAAATCATCGGTCCAACAGTAGTGCCAGCCACGAACCTGGTCCTTCTGATGTTGAGTAGCGAGATGCTCGGCAACGATCTGGTGGAACTAGTCGGTGAATTCATCGCCGAGGACGCCAGGTTCAACAGTTGGATTGGAGCGGAAGGAAAGCATGAGCTATCTATGCGTCAAGTAGCTGAATGTTCCGCACTGCTCCGGGAGTGTACAAAATCGATTTACGAGGCGTGGCACGACTTCTCTCTGGTGTACGAGAGGGCGCAGCGGGCAGCAGGTTCGGCTTTGCCTGAAAGGCGTGCACTGTTCGTCAATCTCAAATCTGCATCCGAGAAGTTGCGCAATGCGAGAATGAAGTGAGATTGCTCGCGTGATGCATCAAATCCGGCAGGTTTGCATGGCGGCTGATTCGGCCTAGCTCTAGCGTCATCCATTGGCGCTCCAACGGAATAGAGGGGCCTCGCCAGAGTCGATTCTGGCGAGGCCCCTCGGGCGTTTGACGGCAACGCTGACGGCAACGTCAGCGGACGACGGCTGCGGCGGGTGGGTCGCCAGGGTCGTCGTCGGTCGCATCGAGTGCGTTGCCGAGGGCGTTGATGGCTTGGCGTTGGAGGAGGCGTACGTGGGCGTAGACGCCGGCGGTGACGCCGATGTGGGCGTGACCCAACAACTCCTTGATCACGACGAGGTCGACGCCCTGTTCCAGAAGCAGGGTGGCGGTCGAGTGCCGTAGGTCGTGAAACCGGATGCGGCGGAGCCCGGCCCGGTTGAGGAGTCTGCTGTAGCTGCGGGTGAGGTTGGCGGGTTCGAGAGGGCTGCCGGTGGGGGTGGTGAACACGAGGCCGTTGTCCGACCAGTCCATTCCCGCGGCCCGACGTGCTTCCTCCTGTTGTTCCCGGTGAATCTTCAGCGAGTCGATGCATTCGGTGGGGAGGACGATGCGACGTTCGGATGCGCGGGTCTTGGTTTGCAGGACGGTCAGTCCGCCGGTGCGGGTGCGCTGGAGGAACGGTGGATGGCGGCGGTTCCCGTGTTGAGGTCGAGGTCGTCCCAGTGCAGCCCGAGAAGTTCGCCCTTACGGAGTCCGGTGTGGAAGGCGAGTTCGAACAGCGCGTGCAACCGGTGTCCGCGCGTGGCCGCAAGGAACTGGTGGGCTTCGTCGGCGGTGAGGGGTTCGAAGCGTCGGAGCCGTGGGGTGCCGGTGCTGACGTTGCGGGCGACGTCGCGTGGGATCTCTTCTTCGCGAACGGCGTGCTCTAGGGCGGACTTGAGCACGGAGTGGTTGTAGGTGAGAGTCAGCGGGGAGAGCAGCTTGTGACAGCACTGGCCGAAGGCGCAGCAGCAGGGCTGGTCGCGTCGGGCGTCGATGCCGCGCGTGCAGCACTGGCAGGTGGTGCGGACCTGGTCGAGCCAGGTACGGACGTCTTTGGCGGTGAGCTTGGTGAGCTTCTTCTGCCCAGGCCGGGGATGAGGAAGCGGTGGACGCAGGCGGTGTATCGGGTGTGGGTGTTCTCGCGGAGGTGGTGGACGGCGACGTTCTCCATCCAGTACGTCAGGTACGCGGCCACGCTGCCCTGCGCGGAGGGCACGGGAAGGCGGCGGTTGCTGGCGGCAATCTTCTCGGTGAGCTTGACCAGGGCTTCCTTGCGGGTGGTGCCGTAGACGCGGACGCGGCGACGGGTGTTGCCGGGTGCGAGGACGTAGCCGGCGGCTTCCCAGCGGCCGTCCTTGCGCTGGCCGCCCGCCGCGACGCCATACGCGCCGTCATGGAGCAACGCAAGCGCCTCAGCGGCAACTACACACCCGAAGGCAGGCCGCTAGTACTCCAGCCGTAGATCGTGATCTTCATGGCTGGTGGGCGGCCTGGCGCTGGTAGTGGCAGGTGCGGGCCCGGGCCTGATGGCGGCGTCGCCAGTCGGACCAGCGGAGCCGGTGTGCGGCTGTGTGGATGGGCTGGGTGACAAGTGTGGTGAACAGGTGCTGGATCTCGTTGCAGGTCAGTGGGATCAGGTCGTCGGTTGCCGGTGCGTGAGCGCGTTCATGGGCGGTGGCCGTGGCGAGGAAGGCGTGGGCGAGCATGGCGAGGGTGATCCAGCGGTGCCAGGATGTCCAGCGTCTGACCTGGTGTTCGTCCAGTCCGGCCAGGCCCTTGCCGGACTGCAAGGTCTCTTCGACGGTCCATCTGCGCCCGGCTACCTTCACGAGGGCGGCCAGCGGCACTCGGGTTGCCGAGTAGCAGCGGTAGAAGGCGAGTTCGCCGGTGCTGCGGTTGCGGCGGACGAGCAGATGCCGGTGGCCGGGCCCTTCGTCGGCAATGTCGGCCAGGGCCCAGTCGTAGTAGCGGTGTCCCTTGGCTCCGGTGCCGGCAGAGAGTTTCTGCCAGGCCCGTTTCGGGAGCCTCTTGACCAGGGCGTCGGCACGGATTTGCCCGCGTGGGTGGTGATCTGGTGGTCGCAGGCGAGGACGTAGCCGAGCTGCCGGTGCTCCAGCGCGGCCCGCAAATGCGGGTTGCTCCCGTAGACCTCGTCGCCGGCCACCCAGGACACGAGGACGCCGGCGTCCAGGGCTCGGCCGATCATGCGGGCGGCGAGTGCGGGCTTCGTGGCGAAGCGCACGGTATCGGGTATCCCGGCGGCCTGGCAGCGGGCCGCGTCCTGGGTCCAGGAGCGCGGGACATACAGTTCCCGGTCGATTGCCGCGTGGCCGCGCGGGGTGGAGTAGGCGAGGTAGACGGCGACCTGACTGTTCTCGACGCGTCCGGCGGTGCCGGTGTACTGGCGCTGAACCCCGACCGTGGCGGTGCCCTTCTTGAGATCGCCGGTCTCATCGACAACCAACACCGCGTCGTCGTCCTGCAGTTGCTCGACAACGAAGCCGCAGAGGTCGTCGCGGACTGCATCGGCATCCCACCTGGCCCTGGACAGCAGATGCTGCAAGCCGTCCGGGGGCACGTCCCCGGCGTACTCGGCGAGCGTCCAGCAGTTCTTGCGCGGCAGGTCCGACAACAGGCCAAGGACGAACTCCCGCGCCCGGCGCCGCGGTTCCACCCGCGCGAACCGCGGCGCGATGCGGCCCATCAAGGACTCGAACATGTCCTGCCAACGAGCAGGATCACACACTGATGATCACCGGTGGCCGTGCCGGCTCCCGGACCAACCCGCCAACACCATCACGGCCTGCGGGCGAAGTGAGGCCCGGCCCAACCAGTGGCGGCCACTACCTCCCGCGCGATGTCAACGACGAGCCGTCCGTCCGTCGCCACTCGCACGGTCTCTGCGGGGGCTCGCTGGTCCAGGAGCCGTGCCTTGCGGACACTTCCTTCCAGCTCCCGCTCTAGCTCTGAGCCGAGTTCTCGTCCCACCAGCCGCTCGCGGGCGGTGGCGTCGGAGGCGGTGAGCAGGACTCGTACGATCCTCGCTCCGGCCCCCATGGCACGCTCAAACATGCCCGTCGCCTCCGGCAGCACACTCATGGTGTTCGTATAGATCAGGCGTCGGTAGCCGCGCTGGGCGAAGTTCGCCCACACGGCAGTCAGATTCCTCTCGGTGATCTCCGCACGGTGAGGGTCTCCCTCTGGTGCCGGATGCACCTGCCCCATGAAGTCACCATCGATGATCGCGTGAGCGACCGCCTTGGAGCGCAGCAACGCCGAAACCTCCCACCCCACCGTCGTCTTGCCGACACCAGCTCGTCCTCCGATGAGCAGTACTTCTGCGTGATCCATGGAGGCAGCGTGCCAGCGGGCGACCACCTCACGCGATCCGATATCGATCCGGCCGCCCGACCCCAGCCCCGCCCACAAGATCACGATCTACGGCTGGAGTAAAAGCCCCTGCGGAGGCTGCCTTGCTGCCCGTGGGCCGTCTCGCATAGGGCCGTACGGGTGTTGCGTGACGCGACGCGCGGCCGATTCGCTCACGGCAGACAGGAAAGAGGCCCCGATGAGTGGCATTCGGCCTACGGGTATGTCAACGTACAACACCCCTCGACAACAGGTCGAAAGTCGTGAGGCTTGCCAAATTCCTTTTGGAAACCTATCCCCAGGCGATGGTACTCGCGCCCCTTTCAACGGAAGGGCGCGCCGAGCGGTGCCCGTGGGGCGAACTTATAGCCGACGATCACCGGTTCGCCAAACCGGTGATCGTCCGGACTCTTAAGAGAGTTCGTCCGGACCTGCTTGGCGGTGGAGCCGTGGCGAACGACAGGGCGGCACCGCATCGTGATCCGGGGTGCCGTGCTGACCGATGCGCAGCCCACTCCGTTCGCTGAAGGACCTTCCATGCCGCCCCGCTTGCTCTCCATCCCCGCGGTCGCCGCGACCCTGGATGTCGACCGACGCACCGTCTACCGCTTCATCGCCGCCGGTGAGCTGGACGTCGTCGACCTCCGCACAGGTCCGGGGCGATCCCGCGTACGCGTCTCCTCCGCCAGCCTCGACGCGTTCATCACCAGCCGGACGGCCCGGACCTCTCTGCCTGGCCGCTGACCCCAGGGCGCCTCGCCCCGACCCCAGAATCTGACAAGGAGTGGATTCCCTCGTACCTCCGCAAGTTGAAGTCCGGCAATTGGCAGTGCACGGTCCGGAACACCGCGGGTGACCGATTCAGTGAATCGTTTCCCCTGAAAGAGAAGGCCCGCGCCTGGGGCCTTGAAATGGAAACCAAGCTCCGGCGCGGGGCGCTACGCGACCCTCGCGTCGGACGAATGAAGTTCGCCGAGTGGCACCAGAAGTGGTGGAACGCCCGAGTCGTCGAACCGCACACCCTGCGCGGCGACGCCTCCAGCATCAAGAACCACATCACGCCGCACTGGGCCGACTGGGAAATGCGGGCCATCGCCCGCATCGACGTCCAGGGCTGGATCCGCACCCTCGCCGAGAACGGCACAGGCGCCTCGGCGATACAGCGCTCCCACAACCTCATGTCCTCGATCATGCGCGCGGCCGTCGACGACGACATCATCGCGGTCAGCCCCTGCCGCAGCATCGACCTGCCCACCATCGCCACCAAACCCCCGCAGTGGTTCACCCTCGACCAGGCCCAGAGCGTCCTGGACGAACTCCCCGCCGCATGGCGCACCATGTGCCTGCTCGGCTTCTACACCGGCCTTCGCTGGGGCGAACTCACCGGACTCCACCACCACCGCATAGACCGCCGCCGCTCCCGCCTCTTCGTCGTCGAGGTCAACACCAAGAGCGGCATCAAGGAGTACCCCAAGACCTCCAAGAGCCGACGCGAAGTCCCCCTCCCACCCCACGTCCTGGACACCCTCGAACGACACATCCACCGCCTCGAACGCGACGCCGTGATCTTCACCACCATCACCAAAGGACGCGCCGGCCGACTCCTCGACGACGGCAACTGGCGAACCCAGACCTGGTGGCCCGCGGTCAACAACGCCCACCACTTCGACACCGACGGCGACCAACAACCCGTACCCCGCTACCCGCCCCACTCCATGCGCCACACCTGCGCCTCCTGGCTCGTCCCCAAAGGCGTCTCCCTCTACGAGGTCCAGCACCTCCTCGGCCATGAGAGCTTCCAGACGACCCAGCGCTACGCGCACCTCCAGCCCGACGCCCACAAGGCCGTTCTCGGAGCGTGGGAGCGGCTGGAAGCTCCCCTCACCCTCGCCGCCTAGAGCATGCGAACCGGCCCCTTCTTCCCACCCTGGCACGGGAATAAGGGGCCGGTTCGTTGTCCGCTCACTGATGCGGATGGTGCACGGAGAAGCTGTCTCCGAGCGTCATCAGCAACGCTCAGTAACGTATATCGGTAAAACCGCAGGTCAGGAGTGCTTTTCCGCCGGCTCCAGAATCGCCACGCACTCCACGTGGTGCGTCATCGGGAACAGGTCGAACGCCCGCAGCGTCCGCGTGCGGTAGCCCGCCTCCTGGAAGTACTTCAAGTCGCGGGCCAGCGCCGCCGGGTCGCAGGCCACGTAGGCGATGCGGCGGGCGGAGAGGGAGGCGAGGTGGCGGACGGTCTGCTTGCCCGCGCCGGCGCGTGGGGGGTCCAGGACGATCAGGTCGGTTTCGGTGATGCGGGAGCGGGTCAGGACCTGGTCGACCTTGCCGTGTTCGATGCGGACGCGCTCCAGGTCCTGGAGGTTGTGGCGGGCGTCCTCGACCGCGCGCTTGGCGGACTCGATGCCGAGCACCGCGCCCCGCTCGCCCACGCGTTCGGCGATCGCGCCGGCGAAGAGGCCGACGCCGCAGTACAGGTCGAGCGCCGTTTCGCCCTTGCGCGGCATCAGGCCCTGCATCACGGCCTTCACCAGGGTGTCCGCGGCCTCCGGGTGGACCTGCCAGAAGCCGCCGCCTCCGACGCGGTAGGTGCGGCCGTCCGCGCGTTCGCGGACGAAGGCGCGGCCGTGGACGCGGTGGACCGAGCCGTCGCGCTCGTCGACGCGCAGCACGGAGACCGGCTTGTCCAGCTCCACGAGGGGGAGCCGGCCGCCGGGGCGCGGGGTGAGGACCACCTGGCGGTCGTGCGAGCCGGTCGCCGCGATCGCCTCGACCGTCGCCAGCTGCGGCCATTCGCGCTTCTCGACGCCGAGCTCGCTGACGCCCGGCGCGGCGATCATGCAGTGGTCCACCCGCTCCACGTCGTGGGAGCGGTGCCGGCGCAGGCCCGCGTGGCCTTCGGCGTCGACGGCGTACTGCACCCGGGTGCGCCACGCGGGCACCTCGCCCGCCGGCAGCTTGTCGCCGGGTGCCGGGACGACGGTGCCGTCCCAGCCCGCCTCCTCGGGGGTCAGCCCCGCCAGCCGGTGCAGCTGCTCCGCGATCACCTCGCCCTTGAGGCGGCGCTGCGCGCCGGGCTTCACGTGCTGCCAGTCGCAGCCGCCGCACTTGCCGGGGCCGGAGAAGGGGCAAGGCGCCTCGATCCGGTCCTTGGCCGCCTCGACGATCCGTACGGCGTCCGCGCGCAGATAGCGGGAGTCCTCGTCGCCCTCGGTGACCTTGGCGATCACCTTCTCGCCGGGGAGGGTGTGGCGGACGAACAGGACCCGGCCCCCGTCGGTGCGGGCGATGCAGTGGCCGCCGTGGGCGACGGGTCCCACCTCGACCTCGTACTCCTCGCCGATCAGCGAGACGGGAGAGGCGTCGGACGCGTGCGGCATGACCAGTGGCTCCAGGGTGACGAGAGGGGGAAGGGGCGCAGCCCAACAGTCTAC
Organism: Streptomyces sp. NPDC017979; assembly: GCF_044328175.1. Taxonomy (NCBI): domain Bacteria; kingdom Bacillati; phylum Actinomycetota; class Actinomycetes; order Kitasatosporales; family Streptomycetaceae; genus Streptomyces; species Streptomyces sp. NPDC017979. Next base: position 287,693 of record NZ_JBIRGU010000006.1, read on the forward strand.
GCGCGACGCCGGCCCCTCACTCCCGGCCGCTGCGCTCCTGCGCCCGCTCGTCCACCGGGCCACGTCGTACCGCGCCCGGCGCGCTCCAGTTCTGCCGTCTGCGGGCGCGCTCCCGCGCCACCTCGGAGGACTCCAGTTGGTACGGGACCGAGGTCACCATCACCCCGGGGGTGAACAGCAGCCGTCCCTTGAGCCGCAGCGCGCTCTGGTTGTGCAGCAGGTGCTCGTACCAGTGGCCCACCACGTACTCGGGGATCACCACGCTCACCACGTCCCGCGGGCTCTCCCGGCGCAGCCCCTTCACGTACTCGACCACCGGGCGGGTGATCTCGCGGTACGGCGAGTCGAGGACCTTGAGCGGGATGTTGATGCCGCGGCGCTCCCACTCCTCGCGCAGCGCCCGGGTGTCCGGCGCGTCCACGTTGATGCTGACCGCCTCCAGCTTGTCGACCCGCATCAGCTTGGCGTACGCCAGGGCCCGCAGCGTGGGGCGGTGGACCTTGGAGACCAGCACGATCGCGTGCACCCGGGACGGCCGCACGCTGTCGTCGCTGGGTTCGTCCGCCGCGGCCAGTTCCCGCGACACCCGGTCGTAGTGGCGGCGGATCGCGCTCATGAGGGCGTAGAAGAACACCATGCCCAGCAGCGCCACCCAGGCCCCGTGGGTGAACTTGGTGGCCAGGACCACCACCAGCACCAGACCGGTGAAGAACGCGCCGAACGCGTTGATCGCCCGGGAGCGGATCATGTGGCGGCGCTTCGCCGGGTTCCGCTCGGTGCGCAGATGGCGGTTCCAGTGCCGGACCATGCCGGTCTGGCTGAGCGTGAAGGAGACGAACACGCCGACGATGTAGAGCTGGATGAGCTTCGTCGAGTCCGCCCCGTACACCCACACCAGCAGCGCGGCGGCGCCGGCGAGCAGCACGATGCCGTTGGAGAAGGCCAGCCGGTCGCCACGGGTGTGGAGCTGGCGCGGCAGATAGCGGTCCTGGGCGAGTATCGAGCCCAGCAGCGGGAATCCGTTGTACGCGGTGTTCGCGGCCAGGAACAGCACGAGCGCGGTCGCCGCGGCGAGCAGCACGAAGAAGAACGTGCCGTCGCCGAAGACCGCGGCGGCGACCTGCGAGATCACCGGGTTCTGGACGTAGTCGTCGCCGACCGGGACGCCGTTCCTGAGCAGGTCGTGCGCCGGGTTCTCGGACATCCGCACGTCGGACGCCATGGCCAGCCCGATGATTCCGCAGAACATCGTCACGGCCAGCACGCCCATCAGCGCAAGGGTCGTCGCGGCGTTCTTCGACTTCGGCTTGCGGAATGCCGGAACGCCATTGCTGATCGCCTCCACACCGGTCAGTGCGGCACAGCCGGAGGAGAAGGCCCGCAGCAGCAGAAAGACCATGGCGAATCCCGCGAGGCCGGCTTCCTCCGCCTTGATCTCAAGATCGGCGGTGGGCGCCTTCAAGGTGTCGTCGAGGACGACCCCGCGGTACGCGCCCCAAGCGATCATGAGGAACACGCCGGCGACGAAGACGTACGTCGGGATCGCGAAGAGCTTGCCCGATTCCCGTACGCCGCGCAGATTCATCAGCGTCAACAGGACGATGATCGCGATCGCGCACAGCACCTTGTTCTCGACGACGAAGGGGATCGCCGAGCCGAGGTTCTCCACCCCGGAGGAGATGGAGACCGCGACGGTCAGCACGTAGTCGACCAGCAGGGCGCTGGCGACCGTCAGACCCGCCTTGGGGCCCAGGTTGACGTTGGCGACCTCGTAGTCCCCGCCGCCGCTCGGGTACGCGTGCACGTTCTGTCGGTAGGAGGCGACCACCGTGAACATCAGCACCACGACCGCGAGCGCGATCCACGGGCTGAAGGCGTAGGCCGACACCCCCGCCACCGAGAGCACCAGCAGGACCTCGCCGGGCGCGTACGCGACCGAGGACAGCGGGTCGGAGGCGAAGACGGGCAGCGCGATGCGCTTGGGGAGGAGGGTTTCCCCGAGTCGGTCGCTGCGCAGGGCCCTGCCGATCAGGATGCGTTTGGGCAGGTCGGTCAGTTTGGACACGCTGAGGATCGTAAGCGTTCGATATGACCCCGGCCCACCCGCCGCCCGGGCCAGTAGCGGAATGTCCAACTCCGGCGGTGTCGTCGGGTACCTGGCCTCCCGGCGTCCGCCGTGCGTGTGTAGCTTTGGCCGCGGTCTGAGACCCTTTAATCCCCGGGACCTTTAAGTCTCGGTAAAAACTCGGAGGGCACTCCGGGGGATTGTGCTGCAAAGCACATAAAGTCCAAAAAACGAGTAAAGAATATGAACAGCCGGAAGGACGGTCGTGCACATCGTCATCATGGGTTGCGGGCGAGTGGGAGCCGCTCTCGCGCAGACCCTGGAGCAGCAGGGGCACACGGTCGCGGTCATCGACCGGGACCCCACGGCCTTCCGCCGCCTGGGCTCCGGTTTCGGCGGACGCCGGGTCACCGGCGTCGGGTTCGACCAGGACACCCTGCGTGAGGCGGGGATCGAGGAGGCGGGAGCCTTCGCCGCGGTCAGCAGCGGCGACAACTCCAACATCATCGCGGCCCGGGTCGCGCGCGAGATGTTCGCCATCGAGAACGTCGCGGCCCGCATCTACGACCCCCGGCGCGCCGAGGTGTACCAGCGCCTGGGCATCCCGACCGTGGCGACGGTCCGCTGGACGGCCGACCAGATGCTGCGCCGGCTGCTGCCCTCCGGCGCCGAGCCGCTGTGGCGCGACCCCAGCGGCGGCGTGCAACTCGCCGAGGTGCACACCTCCGCGGCGTGGATCGGTCACAAGATCAGCAGGCTCCAGGACGAGACGGGCGTGCGGGTGGCCTTCTTGACCCGGCTGGGAGAGGCCGTGCTGCCGAGTTCGCAGACCGTGCTGCAGGAGGGCGACCTCGTGCACGTGATGATGCGTACGGACGAGATCGAGAAGGTCGAGGCGGCCTTCGCGGAAGGCCCCGAGGAGGGCGGTCACTGATGCGGGTCGCTATCGCAGGCGCCGGCGCGGTGGGCCGTTCCATCGCCGGCGAGCTGTTGGAGAACGGGCACGAGGTCCTCCTCGTGGACAAGGCGCCCACCGCGATCTCGGTGGAGCGGGTGCCGCAGGCGGAGTGGCTGCTCGCGGACGCCTGCGAGATCACCTCGCTCGACGAGGCCGCGCTCCAGCGCTGCAACGTCGTCATCGCGGCCACCGGCGACGACAAGGTCAACCTCGTCGTCTCGCTGCTGGCGAAGACCGAGTACGGCGTGCCGCGCGTCGTCGCCCGGGTGAACAACCCGAAGAACGAGTGGCTGTTCAACGAGTCCTGGGGGGTGGACGTCGCCGTCTCCACCCCGCGGCTGATGTCGGCGCTGGTGGAGGAGGCGGTGAGCGTCGGCGACCTGGTGCGGCTGCTGCGCTTCAGCCACGGCGACGCGAACCTGGTCGAGCTCACCCTGCCGCCGGAGTCGGCCCTCGCCGGCACCCGGGTCGGGGACGTGGCCTGGCCGGAGGACACCTCGCTGGTCACCATCATCCGCGGCTCGCGGGTGCTGACCCCGAGCCAGGAGGAGACCTTGGAGGCCGGCGACGAGCTGCTGTTCGTCGCGGCGCAGGAGCGCGAGGAGCAGTTGGAGGACCTGCTCTCCGTACGCAACTGAGCCCGAAGCCGCAGACGTACGGGCGGGGCACCTCCAAGGAGCCCCGCCCGTCGTGCGTCAGGAGGTCCCTGCGCCCTGTTGTCCGTCGTACGTCAGCCGTCCTGCGCGCGCTTTCCGTCGTCGTCCGGCCAGATGCCGATGTGGTCCGGCTCCAGCTCCAGCACCACCCGGTCCTGCATGCCCAGCGCCTGCGTGTACTCCTTGGGGAGTTGGAGGCGTCCGGCGCGGTCGAGCATCGCGTACTCCCGCGCCACCACCGACTCCTGACCGGTCGCGCTGTCCACCTCGGTGCGGCGCAGGATCTCCGTGGACGTGCGGCCGTCCCGGATCGCAACGGTCCGCCGCACCTCGGAGGCGACCGCCTGGTCGTGCGTGACGATCACGACCGTGGTGCCCAACTCGTCGTTCGCCCGACGCAGCGCCGCGAAGACCTGCTCGGCCGTGTGGGAGTCCAACTCACCCGTCGGCTCGTCGGCGAGCAGTACCGACGGCTCGTTCGCGAGCGCCACCGCGATGGCGACCCGCTGCTGCTGCCCGCCGGACATCTGGTGGGGCCGCCGGTCGCGGCAGTCCGCCACCTCCAGCAGCGCGAGCAGGGTCTCGATCCGCTCCCGCTTCGCCGCCTGAGCGGACCGCGAGAACCGGCCGCCGCGGGCTTCGCCCCGGCCCCGCAGTTGCATCGGCAGCGCCACGTTCTGCGCCGCCGTCAGATACGGCAGCAGATTGCGCGCGGTCTGCTGCCACACGAAGCCGACCACCTCTCGCCGGTACCGCAGCCGCTCCCGCGCGCCCATCGCCAGCAGGTCGCGTCCGGCCACCGACGCCGCCCCGGCCGTGGGCTCGTCCAGCCCCGCGAGGATGTTCATCAACGTCGACTTGCCGCTGCCGGACGCGCCGACCAGCGCCATCAACTCGCCCTCGCGGACCAGCAGGTCGAGCCCCTGGAGGGCCTGCACCTCCACGCCGTCCGTGGAGAAGATGCGCACCAGCCGATCGCAGGTGATCAGCGCGTCATGGCCGAACCGCGGGCGGTCCCGACGGGCCGCCGCCCGCTCCTCCAACTCCTCCAGCGTCGCCGATTCCAGCGTCGCCGACTCCGGCGTCGCCGAGTCCGCCGCCGTACCCGTCGCGGGCCGTGTCATCGTGTGTCTCCCACTCTGAGTTCGGTCGTCGTCGTCCGTCGGGTGACCGCCCACGCCTGCGCCGCCGCGACGCCCGCGGCCACCAGGACCACCCCCAGCCCCGGCAGCAGCAAGCTGGCCGGGTCCGCGGCGAGTTCCACCCGTACGCCGGTGCTGAGCACCTCGCCCGAGGCGTGCGCCAACCTGGTCAGGTCGATGCCGGGGGAGAGGACCAGGACCACCGCCCAGCCCACCAACACCCCGCCCACCCCGGCGAGCAAGGTCCCCGGCAGGCTCTCCAACACCAGCAGCCGTCGACTCTGGCCCCTGGTCAGCCCCATGGTCCGCAGCCGGGCCAGCAGCGCCGTGCGCTCCGGGGCGGCCCGCAGCAGCGACAGCAGCAGGGCGAGTACGGCGTACCCCGCGGCCGCCGCCGCAGCCACCGCGTACACCCGCTCCGCACCGGTCTGGAGCGGGGAGTCGGCGTACGCCGTGTACTCCTCGGAGCGCAGCGCCACCCGGGCGTCGGTGCCGGCGGCGCGGACCGTGGCCCGCAGTGCGTCGCCCGCCACCGAACCGCCCGTGACCAGCAGCGTCGTCGGCTGCTTCGCCGCCGGCACGCCGGCCGCGTCGACCACGACGAAGTCGCCCAACGGCAGCGCGGGCGTCTCGTCGCGCACCGAAGCCACCGCGATCTGAAGCGGCGCGCTGGGCGGCCCCACGACGACCGGGTCATCGCCCAACCGCTCCGCGACGCCCGGCGAGACGATCGCGGGCAACGGCGCCGCGTCCGCCGACTCCTGGGCGTCCTCGCCGCCCTTCGCCCGTAGCGCACCGGCGTCGAAGGCGCCCACCCCGGTGGACCGGGCGAGCCGGGCGTACGCGTCCGGGTCCACCGCGAGCAGCGTGACCCCGCCCGCCGCGCCGGCCTCGGAACTGCCTTCCGCATGACCCAGATCGAGGTCCAACTCCCGGTACACGGCCACCACACCGCGCACCCCCGGCACCTTCCGCACCGAATCCGCGAGCCCCGCGGGCAGCGCGGTCGCCGCCTCGACCCGGGCGTCCGCGCCCACCGACCGCACCGCCGCCCGCTCCCGGGCACCGTCCACCCCGGCGAGCACCGAACCGCCGAAGGCCGTCGTCGTCAGCGCCAACAACAGCGCCACCAGCGGCAGCGCGGACGTCGCCGGCGCCCGCCCCGCCCGCGCCATTGCCAGGAAGCCGACCGCGCCCCGCCGCCGCGCCAGCGGCCGTGCCGCGATCCGCAGCGGCAGCGGTTGCAGCCGTACGAGCAACAGCGCGGCCACCGCGCCGAGCAGCAGCGGCGCCGCGCTGACCAGGTAGTCCACGCCCTGCGCCGCGCCGTCGTCGGTGCCGCGCCGGCGCAGCGCCACGACGGCGGCCACCGTCAGCGCCAGCAGGGTCAACTCCGCCACGGTCCGCCGACGGGAGGGCCGGGCACCCACGAGGTCGTCCCGGCCGCCGCGCGACCCGGGCCTGCGGTGCACCAGGGCGGCCCGCAGCGGCAGCGCCGCACAGGTGACCAGGGTGACGACGGCCGCCCCGACCACGGCGGGCACCAGCCGTCCCTCGGGCACCAGGAGCACCGCGAGCGCGCATCCCGCGGCCGCGGCCGGCACCACGGGCACCGCGACCTCCGCCAACAGCCGCCCGGCCATCCCGGGCACCGACCCGCCGCGCGAGCGCACCAACGCCAACTCGGCGTGCCGACGGGCCGCGGCCAGCCCGCCGGCCATCAGCAGGACCACCCCGACCACGCCGCCGACCCCGAACGCGGCGACCGCGACCACCGGGGCCACTGCGGAGCGCAACTCCTCGTACCGGGCGAGCAGCGCGTCCACCTCGGTGTCCGCCTCCACCTCCGGCGAGATCGCCTCCCGCAACTCGCTGAGCACCGGCCCGGACTCGACCGTGGAGACCGCTGCCTTCAGCGCCGCGAGGTCCGTCACCCGCAGCCCGCCCGGGTCGAGCGCGAAGCGCCAGTACGACTCGACGTCGGGGCTCACCGACAGCAGCGCGGGCGCCGCCTCGGGCGCGAGCAACAGCGCGCCGTGCCAGTACGGCTCCGGGGGCGGCCCGGGCGCGAACAGGGTCGCGGGCGTGCGCAACAGGGGCCGCACGGACCAGTACGGCTGGTCCGGCCGCAGCGGGTCGATCACGCCGGTGACCGTGACGGCGAGCGGGTCGAGGTCGCCGCGGGGCACCCGGATGACCGTGCCGACCGCGATGTTCAACTCCTTCGCCGTCGCCGCGGTCACCACGGCCTCCACCGCGGTGCTGCCCGGCGTCGCCACCGCCGCCTTCGGCAACCGACCGGAGCGCACCGTGGAGTGCTCGGCCACCCCCGCGCCGGCCGAGAGCGTGAACACCGGGAGCCCGCCGTCCAGTCGGGTCAGCCCCGGGGCGCTGCCCTCCACCGGCCGGCCGGTGAACACGCCGTACGAGGACTGGCCCCGGTCCACGCGCAACGGCTGCGGCAGCGCTGCGAGGATCTTCCGCTGCCGCTCCGCGATCTCCTTCGGGCCCAACCGGGACTGCACGGCCGGGTCCTCGGGGTCGAACGGCTGCACGAGCACATCGCTGACCTGAAGCCCGTTCTGGTCCGCCGGTGCCGCCCGCAGGGCCTGGCGCAGCCCGGAGCCCTCGTACGCGTCGACGGCGCGCGGGAACGACGCCGCGAGGAACGAACTGACCAGGGCGAGCAGCAGCAGCGCCACCGCCGCCCCGGGCGCGGCCCGCAGCCGCGTCCGCACCCAAGGAGCCGTCGCCCGCACCTTCGAACCCGCCCCGACCTCGCGCTCGCTTCCCACCTCAGGCACCCCCGTCACCCCCGCGCCCCCGAAGGGCCGCGCCGGTCGTCTTGTCGCGCCGCAGCGCCAGCGCCGCGACGATCGCCAACGGCACCGCCGCGACCCCCGCGACCACCAGCGCCACCTGCCCCGGCGGCAACTGCACCAGGATGTCCGGAACGGGCCGGGCGGCCTGTCCGGTCAATACGATCAACGGGACGACGGCCCGGGTGAGCACCGCCCCGAGCGCCACCCCCATCACCAGCCCCGCCCCGATCAACACGGACTGCTCGACGGCGAGCAGTCGGGTCAACTGGCGCCGGGGCGCGCCGAGTCCCCGCAGCACCGCGAACTCCACGGTGCGTTCGCGCAGCGCCCCCGCCGTCGCCACCGCGAAGCCGACCGCGGCGAGCAGCGCGGCGGCGACCGCCACCGCGGGCAGCGCCGACCGCGGGCCCGCGCCCACCGGATCGTCGTCCAGGGCCGCGACGACCTCGTCGCGCGACTCCACCATGGCGGGGTCGACCTCCGCGCGGTCCCGCAGCGCCGCCGCGACCTGCGCCGCCGCCCCGGGCTCGGTGAAGAGCCACCACTCCGCCGGCGGCAGAGCTGCGCCGGGCCGCTCGGCGAGCACCCGGTTGACCGCCCGCAGGTCGAGCAGGAGCGCGCCGCCGTCGGCGGGCGGCCGGGCCCCGGCATCCCCCGCGGCCGCGTCGGTCGCGCCCGCAGGGGCCGTGGTGGGCACCGCCCGCAGCACGCCCGTGATCCGCACCTTCACGTCACCGCCCTGCATCGGCACCTGCACGACCGAACCGACCTTCGCCGCACTGGCGTCGAGGAACGTCCGCGTCGCCAGCGCGGTCGGCACGGGGGCCGGCGGCCGCTTCGCGACGATGCGCAGGGTGACCGTGCGGGGCACGCCCCAGGCTTCGTGCTCGGCCGTGCCGGTGTGGTACGCGACGTCGATCGGGCCGGCGGGGGTGGAGCCGACGGAGGTGACGGCCGGCAGGGTGTCCCCGGGGGCCGGGGCGCTCGCGTTGAGCGCGGCCCGCGCCTGCCAGGTCAGCCCCGCGGGCACGGTCACCGGCCGCTCGTCGCCGCCCGCGACCACGGCCCGCATCGCCTTGACGGTCAGCCGCTTGGCCGCGACCCGGTCCGGCGCCCCGGGCTCGTCGACCTCCAGCGCCGTCAGCGCCAACGGACCGGCCGGCCGGCCCGCCGGGGCCTCCGCCGCCTTCGCGAAGTCGACGGTCACGGGGTGCGGTTCGCCGTCCACCGGCACGTCGCCGAGCGGGATCCGGTACGGCACCCCGAAGCGGTCCTCGACCGTCGCGGTGGCGAACAGGCCCCCGTCGCCGCCGTTGGCCTCGGCGAGCCCGGCCGTGCCGGTGGGGCCGTCGTCGGCGGCGCTGAGCGCCACGTCCAGGACCAGGCGTTCGGTGCCGTCGGGCAACGTCACCCCGGCCCGCGCCTCATCGCGCGGCGCCAGCGAGGCGACCAGCCGGCGCGGATCGCCGTCCGCGAGGTCGTCCCGCACCAAGAGGCCGGGCGCGGCGAGCCGGGCGTCGAGCGCCAGCGCCGTCGCCTGCCGGCCCCCGGTGATGCCGTACGTCTTGCGGGCCGCGGGCACCGCCGCGCTCACCCCGGGCACCTGCTCGTACGCCCCGCCGCGTCCGAACGGCTCCGCCGCACCGCCCAGGACCCGTACCGGCGCGCCCGCCCGGAAGTCCGCCTGGTCCTGCTGCGAGCGGTCCCACGAGGCGCCCTGGCCGATCGCCAACACCCCCATCGCCACCGCGAGCACCAGCAGCAACACCGGCCCGGCCCCGCGCATCGGTCGACGGCTGAGCTGCCAGCCCACCAGCGACGCGGTCAGCCCCCGGCCGCGCGCCGCCCGCCGCTCCGCCAACTTGGCCGCGAGCGGCAGCAGCCGCAGCGTGAGGACCGTACCGGCCAGCAGGGCCAGCGCCGGCGCCACCACCAGCAGCGGGTCCACGCCCAACTGCCCCGCCCGGTCGCCGGTGAGCGCACCGCTGCCCGAAGAACGGCGCTCCAACTGCCAGTACGCCACCCCCGCGACCGCGAGCAGCGCGAGGTCGGCACCGGCCCGCAGCGGACCGAGCAGCGCCTTGGCCCGTCCGCGCGGCCTGCGCACCCCGCCCGCCACGACCGGCGCCACCACGGCGGCCGCGCACGCCAGCGCCACCGCAAGACCGGTCAGCCAGGTGGAGAGGGTCGGCGCGGTGTCGAGCCGCAGCCCGATCCGCCCCGTCGCGCCCCGGTCCCCGAGGAAGGCGGTCAGCGGGCCGGCGAGCAGGGGTGCGCACGCCGCCGCCGGCAGCGCCAGCACCAGCGCCTCCAGCGCGGAGAGCCGGACCAGCTTGCCGCGGGACGCCCCGCGGGCCGCCAGGATCCGGCTCTCGGCCGCCCGGTCGGTGTGCAGCAACCGCGCCACCAGCAGCAGCGCGTAGCCGGCGAGCAGGACGAGTTGCAGGGAGACGATCCACACGGTGGCGCGGGACACCAGCAGGGCCCGTTCCAACTGCCCGAGCGCCTGCGGCAGCGCGGTCTTGGCCACCACCCCGGTCGCCAGCCCCGGTTCGGCGCCCACCCGCTCCTGGCTCTGCTCCGCGGCCGACCGCAGCGCGTCGACGTCGTCGGTGCGCAGGGTCGTGAAGTCGGCGGTGGCCAGCCAGGCCCGCGGGCCCGGCGCCACCCGGCCCGATGCGAGGACGCCGGGGTCGGCGAGCAGCGGACCGTACGTGGTGAACATCTCGGTGCGCACCCCGCGCCCGCCGAGTTCGTCCAGCCGCCAGTACGGGGCTTCGCGGTCCAACGGACGGTACGTCCCGGTGATCCGCACCTGGAGCGGCGGCCCGCTCAGCCGGCTGGCGAGGGTGAGCACCCGCGGGCCGGGCGCCAGCGCCAGCCGCTTCGCAGCGGCCTCGGGCAGCGCGACTTCGATCACGCCGCCCGCCGTGCCGCCGGGGGAGGGCCAGCCGCCCGCCACGAGCCGCACCCGGGTCCGCTCCACCGCGGCGAGCATCGTGAGGTCCGGCTTGTCCGAGCGGGCCGCGGGCTGCTGCAACTCGCGCGGCAGGGCGTACGGTGCCGAGCGCTCGAACCCCTCCAGCGCGACCGGCAGCCCGTCGAAGGCCCGCTCGGCGCCGCGGCGTACGCTCCGCTCCATGGCGGCGCGGTCCCCGGTGGCGTTGTCCGCGGTGACGACCAGCGCGGCGTCCGCGGCGTTCCTGGTGCGCAGGGAGTGCCGCAGCCCGGCGTCCTCCACGGCCCCCGCGAAGGCGACGAGCGCGGTCAGCACGGTCGTCGTCAACAGGACCGCGAGCAGGGCGGCGGCCAGCAGCAGCCGGTGCCCCCGCGCCCGGTGGAACACAAAGCCCGTCACCGGTCTCCCCCTCGTACCCGTCCGACCGTCCCCCGAAAGTCTTTTCGGTCACGGATGCTGTCAGACGGGACGAGGGTGAATGAACAGGTCAGCAGGGGACTTGATGAGATCGTGACCGAATTCCGGTGTGCGGACACCGAAATGCGAGCCGAAGGAGAGCAGGCGGTGAGGACGCCGGCAGCGCAGCCCCGGGGCTACTGGCTCTCGGCCGCCTTGGCCTTGCGCTCCTTCTCGGCCTGCTCCTCGGCCTCCATCTCCGCGAACACGTCGATCGGCGGCGGGGCCTTGGCGAGGAAGATCCACGTCAGATAGACCGCCAGCAGGAACGGCGGGATCTTCAGCGCCACCAGCACCCAGCCGAGTTCGGTGGTGTCCGCCCACCAGTACAGCGGGAAGAGGATCGCGCACTTGGCGAGCAGGATCAGGCCCCAGGCCCAACTGGCCTTTGTGTACGCCTTCTTGCGGCCGGGGTTGCGGGTGCGCCAGGAGAGGTTCTCCTTGAAGACCGGCCCCAGCATCAGCCCGATCAGCGGCACTCCGGCGATCGCGGTCGCGATGTACGCCACGGCGAGGCCGAGGGTGTAGAGCATGCCGGGCAGATAGAAGTCCTTGGCATTGCCCGTCATCATCGCGAAGACGACGCCGAAGGCGACCCCGAAGACCCCGCTGAACGCGTGCTTCACGGTGCCCTTGAGCACCAGCCGGGCCGCGACGAGCACCAGCGCGAGCGCGAGCGCGGCGATCGCGGACGCGTGCAGGTCCTTGTTGATCGTGTAGATCGTGACGAAGAGCAGGCCCGGCAGGACCGTCTCCACCATGCCGCGGATGCCGCCGAACGCGTCGAACAGCGCGGCCTCCGTCACCGCCCTGACGTCGGCGCTGTCGACCGCCGCGGCCTGCGCGTCGTGCTGCTGGTCCTGCGGCGTGGGTGGGGTGGTGGTCGGCTTGTCGAAGGACGTCACCGGCTACTCCTGTCCGAGCGGTCGGAGTTCGTATTTGGGGTTGAACAGCACACGTCGGCCGTGGCTCATGGAAATGCGACCGGAGGCTATGAGCCTGCGGCCGGGCTCGATGCCGGCGATCGACCGTCGGCCGAGCCAGACGACGTCCAGCGGCTCCGTACCGTCGAACAACTCCGCCTCCAACGCGGGCACCCCGGCCCGCGGGCGCAGGGTGACCGTCCGCAACGTACCAGTCACTCGGACGATCTGGCGATCGCCGCAGTCGGCGATGCGGGTGCACCCGGACAACTGTGCGTCCTCGCGCAACTCGGCGGACTCCTGGTCCTGCCGGGACGACGACAGCCGGTCGAACATGCGACGGAGCCGGCCCGCGGGTTTGTCCGCGCGGTCGGCCGGCTCCGAACCGCTGCCGGATTGGGGTGCACTCATGCAGCAAGCGTACCGGCCGCCGCCGACAGCGGACCGAGGCCCGTACGGGGTGCCCCGACGCGGCCGGAGGCCCCGCGACCAGCACCGGGCGACGGTGCGACGCCACCCGCGGCCGACACCGTCGGTGGCCGGTCGGCTACCGCTCGAACCGGTAGCCCATGCCCGGTTCGGTGACGAAGTGCTTGGGGTGCGAGGGGTTCGCCTCCAGCTTCCGCCGCAGCTGCGCCATGTACACCCGCAGGTAGTTCGTCTCGGTGCCGTACGACGGCCCCCACACCTCCTGGAGCAACTGCTTCTGGCTGACCAGCCGGCCCGTGTTGCGCACCAGCACCTCCAACAGGTGCCACTCGGTGGGCGTCAGCCGTACGTCACGGCCGTCCCGGTGCACCTTCTTGGCGGCCAGGTCGACGGTGAAGCCCTCCGCCTCCACGACCACGACGTCGTCGTCACCGCCGCCGACCGGCTCCGCCCGGCGCACCGCAGCCCGCAGCCGCGCCAGCAACTCGTCCATGCCGAACGGCTTGGTCACGTAGTCGTCCGCGCCGGCGTCCAGGGCCTCCACCTTCTCGTCGGAGGTGTGCCGGGCGGACAGCACCAGGATCGGCACCCGCGTCCAACCGCGCAGCCCCTTGATCACCTCCACGCCGTCCATGTCCGGCAGACCGAGGTCGAGCACGACGACGTCGGGATGGCGGGCGGCGGCCATCTGGAGCGCGGTCGCCCCGTCGGGAGCCGCGTCCACCTCGTACTTGCGCGCCTTCAGGTTGATCACGAGGGCGCGTACGATCTGCGGCTCGTCGTCGACCACCAGCACCCTGGTCATGCCGGGCCTGCCTTTCTGAACTTCGGTCGTCTCAGCACTTCGGTCCTCCCCGGGTCCCCACGGCCGTCCCCGCTCCGTCTTCGTCCGCGGCGGGTCACGAGGTGACCTGCGCGGGAAGGTCGGGGGCGACCGGCTCCACGCCCGGCGCCCCCTTCAGGGTCAGGACCATGGTCATGCCGCCGCCGGGGGTGTCCTCGGCGCTCAGCGTGCCGCCCATGGCCTCCACGAAGCCGCGGGCCACCGCGAGCCCCAGGCCGACGCCGGCGCCGCGCGGTGCGTCCCCGTACCGCTGGAACGGCTCGAAGATGCGCTCCTTCTCGTCGTCCGGGACCCCGGGGCCGCGGTCGGCGACCCGCAGTTCGACCCGGTCGCCCAGCGCGCTCGCGGCCACCGTCACCGGGGTCGCGTCGGGGCTGTACTTGACGGCGTTCTCCACGATGTTCGCCACCGCCCGCTCCAGCAGCCCGCGGTCCACCGTGACCATGGGGAGCGTCTCGGGGATGTCCAACTCGACGCTGTCGTCGGGGACGGAGACCAGCGCCATCGGCACCACCTCGTCCAGGTCGGTCACCCGCATCAACGGAGTGACCGTACCCGTCTGGAGCCGGGACATGTCCAGGAGGTTGCCCACGAGATGGTCAAGCCTGTCCGCGCCGTCCTCGATGCCGGCCAGCAACTCCGCCTCGTCCTCCGGCGACCAGGCGACGTCGTCCGAGCGCAGCGAGGTCACCGCGGCCTTGATCGCCGCCAGTGGTGTGCGCAGGTCGTGGCTGACGGCCGCGAGCAGCGCGGTGCGGATCCGGTTCCCCTCCGCCAGCCGACGGGCCTCCTCCGCCTCGCCGACCAGCCGCTGCCGGTCCAGGACCACGGCCGCCTGCGCGGCGAACGCGGCGAGCACCCGGCGGTCCTCCGCCGGCAGCACCCGCCCGGACAGCGCCAGCGCCATGTGGTCGCCGACCGGCATGTCCACGTCGGCGTCCTCCGGCCGCACCACCGAACGCGGCCCCACGCTGCCCGCCGTCGTCCACGGGTCGACGTCGCTCTTGCGCTCCAACAGCGCCACCGACTCCATGCCGAAGGTCTCCCGCACCCGCTGCAACAGCGCGTCCAGCGACGTCTCGCCGCGCAGCACGCTCCCCGCGAGGAAGGACAGGATCTCCGACTCGGCCCGCAGCCGCGCCGCCTGGTGGGTGCGGCGGGCCGCCAGGTCCACCACCGACGCCACCGCCACCGCCACCGCGAAGAAGATCACGATGGCGACGATGTTCTTCGGGTCGTACACCGTGAGCGTGTGCAGCGGCGGGGTGAAGTAGTAGTTCAACAGGATCGAGCCGACGGCGGCGGACGCGAGTGCCGGGAGCAGCCCGCCGAGCAGCGCCGCCATCACCGTGGCGAAGAGGAAGAGCAACACGTCGTTGGCGAGCCCCAAGGAGTCGTCCAGCGCGTTCAGCAGCAGCGAGAGCAGGATGGGCGCGGCCACGCCGACCAGCCAGCCGGCGATGATCCGCGAACGGCCCAGCCGCGCGCCGCGGGCCACCGGGAGCCCCCGGCCCTTGCCCGCCTCGTCGTGGGTGACGATGTGCACGTCGAGGTCGGGACCGGACTCGCGGGCGACGGTCGCGCCGACGCCCGGCCCGAAGATGTACTGCCACGTCTTGCGCCGGCTGGAGCCCAGCACGATCTGGGTGGCGTTCACCCCGCGCGCGAACTCCAACAAGGAGGAGGGGATGTCGTCCCCGATCACGTGGTGGAACGTCCCGCCGAGGTCCTCGACGAGGGTGCGTTGGACCGCCAGCTCCTTCGGCGAAGCCGACGTCAGCCCGTCGCTGCGGGCGATGTACACGGCGAGGATCTCGCTGCCGGAACCCTTGGCGGCCATCCGCGCCGCCCGTCGGATCAGGGTGCGGCCCTCCGGCCCGCCCGTCAGCCCGACGACGATCCGCTCGCGCGCCTGCCAGGTCGAGCGGATGTTGTGCTCGCCCCGGTACTGCTGCAAGTACTCGTCCACCCGGTCCGCCACCCACAGCAGCGCCAGCTCGCGCAGCGCGGTCAGGTTCCCCGGCCGGAAGTAGTTCGACAGGGCCGCGTCGACCTTGTCGGACTTGTAGATGTTGCCGTGGGCCATCCGACGGCGCAGCGCCTGCGGTGCCATGTCGACCAGCTCAAGCTGCTCGGCCCGGCGCACCACCTCGTCCGGCACGGTCTCCCGCTGCCGTACGCCGGTGATCGACTCCACGACGTCGCCCAGCGACTCGAAGTGCTGGATGTTCACCGTCGATATCACGTCGATGCCGGCGGCCAGCAGCTCCTCGACGTCCTGCCAGCGCTTGGCGTTGCGGGAGCCGGGCACGTTGGTGTGGGCGAGTTCGTCCACCAGGGCCACCGCGGGCCGGCGGGCGAGCACGGCGTCCACGTCCATCTCCGTGAAGGAGCCGCCGCGGTACTCCAGCTCCCTGCGCTGGACCTGCTCCAGGCCGTGCAGCATGACCTCGGTGCGGGGGCGGTCGTGGTGCTCCACGAAGGCCACGACGCAGTCCGTGCCGCGCTCCACCCGGCGGTGCGCCTCGGACAGCATGGCGTAGGTCTTGCCCACGCCCGGTGCAGCGCCGATGTAGATCCTTAGCTTGCCGCGTGCCATGGCCCCATTGTCATTCAGGAAGTCGTCCTCACGATGCGACGACCATACGGCGGGGGAACCGGGCAAATCGGGTGGGGGCCTGGTGGGACCGGTGGTATTGACACAATTCTGATGGGCGGCGCCCCGCAGCTCAGTGGTCTGCTCGACGGAGCACGTCAGCGCTCGACGATCTCCCCGTCGCTCAGCTCCAGGACCCGGTCGGCGAGATCGAGCAGCTGGGCGTCGTGGGTGGCGACGAAGGCGGTGACGCCCTCCGCGCGGACGATCGCCCGCAGCAGCTCCATCACCGAAAGGCCCGTCTCCGCGTCGAGCTGTCCCGTCGGCTCGTCGGCGATCAGCAGGGCCGGCCGGTTGGCCAGCGCCCGGGCGATGGCGACCCGCTGCTGCTGGCCGCCGGAGAGCTCGGTCGGCCGCTGGGCGGCGTGCTCGGCGAGGCCGACCAGCTCCAGCAGCAGCGCCACCCGCTCCTCGCGCTCCCGGGCCGGGGTCCTGCGCAGCCGCAGCGGTACGCCCACGTTCTCCGCAGCCGTGAGGATGGGGATCAGTCCGAAGGACTGGAAGATGAAGCCGACGCGGTCCCGGCGCAGCTCCAAAAGGCCGCTCTCGTCCAGCCCGCCGATGTCGGTGCCGTCGATGTCGATCCGGCCCCCGTCGGGCGCGTCCAGGCCGCCGACCAGGTTCAGCAGGGTCGTCTTGCCCGAGCCCGACCGGCCCTTGAGCGCCACGAGTTGGCCGCGCGGGACCTCGAAGGAGACGCCGCGCAGGGCGTGCACCGCGCCCGTCCCCGAGCCGTACGACCGGTGCAGGTCCACCGCCCGCACCATCGGCCCCCGCGCCCGGTCGTCGACGACCGCCGCACCGCCGGTGCCCGCTGCTGCCGTGCTGCCGCCCATGGCTGCCCCCTCGTTTCCCGTACGCCGTCCCCGCGTGCGCGTACGTGCGTACATGTGTGCGTGCGGGCACAGTACGGGGTGAAAGCCGTGGGCCGCACCACCCCTCGACGGAGCAGTACGGCCCACACGACGTCCACGGCGGCCTCGCGGGCCCTGCGGTCAGCGCACCTCGGTGATCTCGGGGCCGCGCGCGAGCCGCCCCATGTCGCCGGAGAAGCGGGAGCCCTGCTCCTCCTGCTGGACGCCCTCGGGCACCATCTGCGCGTCCTCGGGCAGCTTCAGCACGATCGGGTCGCGGGGCGCCATCGGGCCGTCACCGCGTACCACCACCGTGTCGCGGAAGATCTGCTCCAGCAGGCCCGCGGCCTCGGGCTGCACCGCGCCCTGCCCGGAGATCACGCCGCGCAGGAACCAGCGGGGCCCGTCGACGCCGATGAACCGCACGAGCTGCACCCCGCCCGTGCCGTCCGGCAGCTGCACGGGCACCTGCGCCCGCAGCTCCCAGCCCAGCGGGCCCTCGACCTCGTCGATCACGCCGCCCTGCTGGGTGATGCCGGAGGCGATCTCCTCGCGGACCTCGCCCCAGATGCCCTCCTTCTTGGGCGCCGCGAACGCCTGGAGCTGCACGGCGCTGTCCCGCAGGACCACGGTCGCGGCGACGATCGCGTCACCGGCGACCTCGACCCGCAGCTCCATGCCCTCGACACCGGGCACGAAGAGTCCGCCGAGGTCCACCCTGCCTTCGGCGGGATTGGAGACCTCGGAGGCGTCCCAGGGGCCGTCGGGCCGGGGCGCCGGAGGAAGGTTCACCCGCCCGCCGGGGCTCTCCTCGACGGCGTCGGACTCGGCCTCTGCCTCGTCGGGTACGTCGACGACCTGCTCGGTCCCGCGCGCTGCGTCCGCGTCCTTCGCGGAACCACTCTTCTTGCGACGTCCGAACACGTCACTGTCCTTCCCGGTCGGATACGACGGAAGCGTATCGATTCCCACCCGTTGAAACGTCCGTTGAGCCGTCCACCGCCGCATGACCGCCGGTGGACCCGAAGCCCCCCTCGGCCCGTGCCGAGCCGGGAAGCTCCGCCACCTCGTGGAAGCGCACCTTCTCGACCTTCTGGACGATGAGCTGGGCAATGCGGTCGAAGCGCTCGAACCGCACGCTCTCGCGCGGGTCGAGATTGACCACGATCACCTTGATTTCCCCACGGTACCCGGCATCAATCGTCCCCGGGGCATTCACGAAGGCTACTCCGCAGCGGGCCGCGAGGCCGGAGCGCGGATGCACGAAGGCGGCGTAGCCGTCCGGGAGGGCGATCGAGACGCCGGTCGGCAGGATCGCGCGCTCGCCGGGCGCCAGCTCGGCGGCCTCGCACGTCACGAGGTCGGCGCCGGCGTCCCCCGGGTGCGCGTACGAGGGCAGCGGCACCTCGGGGTCGACCCGGCGGATCAGCACGTCGAGCGGGTCGAAGGGGCTGGGCGTCGTGGACATCAGGGGTTCACCTCGAAAGCGCGGGCACGGCGGATCTGGTCGGGGTCGGCCATGGCTGCCTGGATCTCCTCGGCGCGGCCGTTGTCGATGAAGTGGTCGACCTTGACTTCGATGAAGAGCGCGTTGGCGCGGACGGCCAGCGGCCCGTCGGGGCCGCCTATCCGGCCCTCCGCCCGCGCGTATATCTTCCGGCCCGCGACCGCGGTCACCACGGCCTGGAGGTGGAGCACGGTGTCCACGGGCACGGGGCGGACGAAGTCGGTCTCCAGCCGGCCCGTGACGGCGATCGTCCGCAGCAGCCAGGTCAGCGAGCCCAGCGCCTCGTCGAGGGCGGTGGCCAGCACTCCGCCGTGGGCGAGGCCCGGGGCGCCCTGATGGACGGGGCGCACGGTGAACTCGGCGGTGATGCTCACGCCCTCGCCGGCGCGGGCCGCCAGGTGCAGCCCGTGGGGCTGTGCCGCGCCGCAGCCGAAGCAGTTCTCGTAGTGCGTGCCGAGCAGCTCACCGGGGGCGGGTGCCTCGGGGTGCCGGACCGGGGGGACGGCGTCGGCCGGCGGCGTCAACGCGGGCGGCCGGGCGGCGGTACGGTCCGGGGTCTCGGGGGTCGACCCCGGTGGATTTGCAGTGCTCACAGGCGCAGACCTTACCCGCGGTTCACCAGGAGGCTCACGTGAGGAGCGGGCGTGCGCCCGCGCGCGCTTGCGCGCCCGTACGCGCGTGCCGGTGCGCGCACGCCACCTGCTCGCGCGTGCCCGCGGCGCCTTTGTGGGGTGTGTACGAGTAGGCCACCCGACCCGATGCCCCGGTGGGGCAGCGTGCCAAGCTTGTCCGCATGCAACCCTCCGCACCGGCCCCGGCGCCGAGCTACGACGAACGCCTGACCGCCCCTCCGCTGTGGTGGGGCATCGCCGCCCTGCTGGGACTGTCGGGCGGACTGGTCACCCTGCCGCTCGGGGTGCTGCCGATGCTGGTCAGCGTGGTGGCGGTGGGCCTGCTCGCGGGCGGCCTCATCAGCTCGTACGGCTCCGCCCGGATCAGGGTGGTGGCGGGCTCCCTGGTGGCGGGAGAGGCGCGCATCCCGCTGACGGCCCTGGGGGAGCCCGAGGTCCTGGAGGCGGAGGAGGCGCGCGCCTGGCGCTCGTACAAGGCCGACCCACGGGCCTTCATGCTGCTGCGCTCGTACGTGCCCACCGCGGTGCGCATCGAGGTCACGGACCCCGAGGACCCCACGCCGTACGTGTACGTCTCCACTCGGGACCCGAAGGCCCTGGCAGCGGCCCTGACCGCCTAGCAGCGCCGGGCCGCCCCGTCGGCCCCGGAGCCGCCTCCGCGGGCCCTGACGGGCTCGGGAGCGGGCCGTGCGGGACTTCCTGGCTCGCTGGCCCCTTCCTGCCCCGGACGACGACGGACCCCCTCTGCGGCACGGACCGGGGGAGAGGTGATCCGAACCGTCGAGGGGGTCAGCGGGCCGTCGGGCCGATCGCGGAGACGGGCCCGCGGGAGTGCGGGAACGCCGATGGTGCAGGTGGCACCGATGGGACGGGGTTCGAAGGCCGGGGGGCCGCCTGGAGAGCGCTCCCGCGAGCGCTCTCGGCATCGGGGGGCGAGCCCCCTGCTCAGCCCTCCAGCTCGCGCGGCCGGTCGAACGGCCGCGGCGTTTCCAGGGGGTGTCTCGGCGCCTCCAGCGGAGGCAGCCCCTCCAGCGCGTCCCACTCCACCTGACGGGCCCGGAGGTCCTTGCGGATGCGGTTGGCGAGCTGTCGGGTGTCGCGGCGGTTGATGACGGCGCCCACGGCGGCGCCGACCATGAAGGGCAGCAGATTCGGGAGGTTCCGGATCATCCGCTTCATGATCTGCTGGCGCAGCTCGCGCTTGAGCCCGCCGCTCAGTGCCACGTTCTTGTACGTCGACGGCTTGGTCACGTCAATGCTGCGCTCTTCCGACCAGGTGGCCAGATAGATGGTGCTGCGCTCCTTGAGCGTGCCCGGCGGCCGAAGGCCGTAGACCTCGTACAGCTCGGCGATGAGCTTCAGCTCTATCGCCGCCACGCCCGAGATCTCCGCCGCCAGCTCGGCCGGCATGGCGGGGGGTGCGGGCAGCATCGCTGCGGCCCCGATGCCCGCGCCCACCGTGGCGGTGCCGTTGGCGGCGCCCGCGACCAGCTTGTCGGCAAGCTGCTCGGGGCTCAGACCGGGGAACTGTCTGCGAAGGGTCGCCAGATCCCGCACCGGGATGCGCGGTGCGTTCTCGATGATCCGGTCGGCGAGGTAGCCGATGGCCGCCTTGGCGTTCTCGCCGCTCTTGCGGACACCTTGGCGCACTCCTGCCAGCCGGCCGGCCCTGGCCGGAGCCGGGACCTCCGCCTGCTCGACGGGGAGGGCTTCGAGCGAGGCCGAGTGGCCCCGCTCAAGGTCTCCCGCACCACGGGGCAGGAGGGCGGCTGAGGGCTCCTGCGGAGGCACGCCGGCCTCCGACGGCTCCGAGCCGCCCCGATACGCCTCCTGATACGTCTCCGACGGCTTCTGCCACCCGAAACGTCGCTTCCTGGACGGTGTCCCGCCTGCCACGGCCGACCGGACCTTACTCGCAGTCGCGGCAGATCGGCTGGCCGTTCTTCTCGCGGGCCAGCTGGCTGCGGTGGTGCACGAGGAAGCAGCTCATGCAGGTGAACTCGTCCGCCTGCTTGGGCAGCACCCGGACGGCCAGCTCCTCATTGGAGAGGTCGGCGCCGGGCAGCTCCATGCCCTCTGCAGCCTCGAACTCGTCGACGTCGACGGTCGAGCTGGACTTGTCGTTCCGGCGGGCCTTCAGTTCCTCAAGGCTGTCCGAATCGACGTCGTCATCGGTCTTGCGTGGGGTGTCGTAATCCGTTGCCATGTCGCTCTCCCCCTCTGGGTGTGATTGCGGTGTCTCCAGCGCACGTAACGCGTGAGAGGCCGGACTTGTGCCCGACCTGAGGCGGAGATTTTGCCTCACATCAAGGTCTGTTACTCAATCGACACCCAACCGGATCCCCCAAGAGTGATCGGGTTGGATGGCGATGGGGACCGTACACGATGCGATCAGCGCAGCTCACGGGCGCCACCCCGGGTACTTCCCGTGATCTCGACCCCCGGAAACCCGGACTTTTCCCGGCTTTTCGGCGGCTGCATGATCACGCAGAGTGGATGGTCCAAAATTCGCCCCTGTGATCGATCACACAGGGCGGGGTGGAGTATACGCCGGAAAAATTCTGCCTAAAGCGAACAAAGTCGACTGCTCGCGAACATCTGTCCTGATCTTGTCCGGATCCCGCGCCGATCGCATCCCGCCTCGCCCTCCCTCGGCATCACGGCACTTCACAGCGGCAGCGTGACGCGCATCACGAGGCCGCCGCCCTCCCTGGGCTCGGCGACGATGCTGCCGCCGTGGGCCCGTGCCACCGAGCGGACGATGGAGAGGCCCAGACCGACGCCCTTGTCGCTGCCCGTGCGCTCCTGCCGCAGCCGCCGGAACGGCTCGAAGATGTTGTCGATCTCGTACGCCGGGACCACCGGGCCGGTGTTCGCCACGACCAGGACGGCGTGGCCGGGCTGGGTCTCCGTGGTCACTTCCACCCAGCCGTCCTCGGGGACGTTGTACCGCACCGCGTTCTGCACCAGATTGAGCGCGATGCGCTCCAAGAGGACCCCGTTGCCCTGGACGACCGCCGGCGCACGCTCCCCGCGGATCTCCACGCCCCGCTCGTCGGCCTCCGCGCGCGTCTGGTCCACCGCACGCGTCGCGACCTCGGCCAGGTCGACCGGTTTGCGCTCCACGATCTGGTTGTCGCTGCGGGCGAGCAGCAGGAGCCCCTCGACCAACTGTTCGCTGCGCTCGTTCGTGGACAGCAGCGTCTTGCCGAGCTGCTGGAGCTCCACCGGGGCGCCCGGGTCGGAGAGGTGGACCTCCAACAGCGTGCGGTTGATCGCCAGCGGCGTGCGCAGCTCGTGGGAGGCGTTGGCGACGAACCGCTGCTGGGCGCTGAACGCCCGCTCCAGCCGCGCCAGCATCTCGTCGAAGGTGTCCGCCAGCTCCTTCAGCTCGTCCTCCGGGCCGTCCAGCTGGATGCGCCGGGACAGGTCCGAGCTCGCCACCTGGCGGGCGGTGCGGGTGATCCGGCCCAGCGGGGACAGCACCCGGCCCGCCATCGCGTAACCGAAGGCGAAGGCGATGATGCTCAGCCCTAGGAGTGCGAAGAGCGAGCGGCGCAACAGGTCGTTCAGGGCCACCTCGCGCTGGTGCGCGAAGCACTGGGCGACCGCGTCGGTGAACTCCGAGCCCGTCCCCTGGCTCGGCAGCTGGCACCAACTGGTGGTCGCCTTCACCTGGCCGGAGACGAACTGGAACGGCAGGCCGTTGCCGTTGTGCAGGGCCTGGGCCGCGAGCAGGTAGATGATCGAAAGCAGCAGGATGCCCGCGATCAGGAACATCCCGCCGTACAGCAGCGTGAGCCGTATCCGGATCGTGGGGCGCAGCAGGGGACGCACCGGGGTGCGCGGGTCCCAGGAGGGCTTCGGCGGCACCTTGGGAGGTGCGGGGACGGTGCCCACCCGATCAGATCCGGTAGCCCGAGCCGGGCACGGTGACGATCACCGGGGGCTCGCCGAGCTTGCGGCGCAGGGTCATCACCGTCACCCGCACCACGTTCGTGAAGGGGTCGGTGTTCTCGTCCCAAGCCTTCTCCAGCAGTTGCTCGGCCGAGACCACCGCGCCCTCGCTGCGCATCAGCACCTCCAGCACCGCGAACTCCTTCGGGGCGAGCTGGATCTCCCGGCCGTCCCGGAACACCTCACGGCGGTTCGGGTCCAGCTTGATGCCGGCGCGCTCCAGCACCGGCGGCAGCGGCACGGTCGTGCGCCGCCCGAGGGCCCGGACGCGGGCCGTGAGCTCGGTGAAGGCGAACGGCTTGGGCAGATAGTCGTCCGCGCCCAGCTCCAGGCCCTCCACGCGGTCCGAGACGTCCCCGGACGCGGTCAGCATCAGCACCCGCGTCGGCACGCCGAGCTCCACGATCTTGCGGCACACGTCGTCGCCGTGCACCAGCGGCAGGTCGCGGTCGAGCACGACCACGTCGTAGTCGTTCACGCCGATGCGCTCCAGGGCGGCCGCGCCGTCGTACACCACGTCGACGGCCATGGCCTCCCGGCGCAGTCCGGTGGCCACCGCATCGGCGAGCAGCTGCTCGTCCTCGACGACGAGTACGCGCACGTCGCGATCCTTCCTCCGGCCCCGTCATCCGTGATCAGGGCATGTCCACGCACTGGCTGTGCGCATCCATCCTGCCCGTTACGCGCGTAAACCGGCTGTAAGGCGGGAACGGGCGGTGGCCGGCGGACGTGGAGGTCCCGTGGATGGTACGGGAATCAACGGGATTTATGGCGGAGTTGAGGTTTCTCTGAGCAAGAGCCGGGGGAGGACGAAAAGACATCCGAGATCACGCCCTGTAAGCGGTGCACCCGTCTGCGCCGCCGACCTGCCCGATCAGAAGGGCAGGGGTGATCATTCCGTCCCCTGGTGCGGCAGCCGTTGCGACAGCGGGACCCGAGGCACACCCCCGTGCCACCGAACGACGACGAGGGGCGCACATGGACGCATTCACCACTGGACTGTTGCAGCGCATAAAGGCCACGGAGAGCGACCTCACCCAGGCCCGCGAGTCGGGTGACCACTTCCTCGCCGACGTGGAGCAGGCGGAGCTGGACGACCTCCGTCGGCTCGCCGCGGAGCACGGCGTCGAACTCAACGCGGCCTGACTTCTGCCTTCGGCCGGTCGACGGACCGGCCCGTCGGGAGAGGTCCGGCGCCGTCCCGTGACGTTGGACCCTCCCCGCTTCCCAGCACCCGATCACCCGACTCGTTCACTTCACTCGCCATGAACGACTCGCCATGAACGACTCGCCATGAACGAAGTGCCGACCGTTCTCCGACCACTCTCCGAGCACGGATCTCCCTTGCCCTGACCGCGGCGCACCCGGCCCCGGAGCCGTCGTCGGGCCGTCGTCGGGAGCCGATCAGTCGTGCCAGGCCCCGAACTCCTCCAGCAGTTCCTGAAGGGGCTCGAAGACCCCGGGGCCGGCCGCCACCGCCAGCTCGCGGGTGGGTGCGCCACCGGGCCTACCGCCGGTGAGCGCGCCCGCCTCGCGGGCGATCAGATCGCCCGCCGCCAGGTCCCAGGGGTGCAGTCCGCGCTCGTAGTAGCCGTCGAGACGGCCGGCCGCCACGTCGCACAGGTCCACGGCGGCGGAGCCGCCGCGGCGGATGTCCCGCACCCGAGGGATCAGTCGCTGCGCGACGTCCGCCTGATGACTGCGCACGTCCGCCACGTAGTTGAACCCCGTGGACACGAGGGCCTGGTCCAACGGGGGCGCCGGGCGGCACCGGACCGGCCGGTCGTTCAGGAAGGCGCCGCCGCCGAGCACCGCACGGCTGGTCTCCCGGCGCATCGGGACCTCGACGACCCCGACGACGGTCGCGCCGTCGCGCTCGGCCGCGATGGAAACCGCCCACGTCGGCAGCCCGTAGAGGTAGTTCACCGTGCCGTCGAGGGGATCGACGATCCAGCGCACCCCGCTGCTGCCCGTGCTGGCGGCGCCCTCCTCGCCGAGGAAGCCGTCCCCCGGCCGGCGCTCCACGAGGAAGTCCCTGATCAGCTTCTCCGCCGCGAGGTCCATCTCGGTCACCACGTCGATCGGGCTCGACTTGGTCGCGGCGACGCCGAGGTCGTCCGGGCGGCCGTCGCGCAGCAGCCTGCCCGCGCGCTCGGCCGCCTCCAGGGCGAGGGCGAGCAGCTCGGACGGCAACGGGTCACTGGCGACGGTCACGGCGCCTCCTCACGTACACGGTGCTTCGGCACGTACACGGGTGCTTCCTCACGTCCGGGAACGGTTGCGGCCAGGGACGACGTCATGCGTACGGACTGTCCACGCCGGCCGCCGCGGGCTTCGGGCTGCGCGCCGGGCAGCACCCCACCGGACACAGGTCGTGCGACGGGCCGAGGGAGCCCAGGGCGCAGCGCGGCACGCTCAACCCGCGCTCGGTCGCCGCCCGCTCCAGCACCAGCTCGCGGACGGCCCCGGCGAACCGGGGATCGGCTCCCACGGTGGCCGAGCGGCGCACCGGGAGCCCCAGCTCCGCCGCCTTCGCCGTCGCCTCGGTGTCCAGGTCGTACAGCACCTCCATGTGGTCCGACACGAAGCCGATGGGCACCATCACCACCGCCGGGGCACCGGAGCCGTGCAGCTCCTCCAGGTGGTCGCAGATGTCGGGCTCCAGCCAGGGGATGTGCGGGGCGCCGCTGCGGGACTGGTAGACGAGCTCCCAGGGGCGTTCCACCCCGGTCTCCTCGCGCACCGCGTCCGCGATCAGCCGGGCCACGTCCAGGTGCTGGCGCACGTACGCCCCGCCGTCGCCGTGGTCCGCCACCGGGCCGGAGGTGTCGGCGGCGGCGGTGGGGATGGAGTGGGTCGTGAACGCGAGGTGCGCCCCCGCCCGTACGTCCTCGGGCAGGTCGGCCAGCGACGCCAGTACGCCGTCGATCATGGGGCGGACGAACCCGGGGTGGTTGAAGAAGTGCCGCAGCTTGTCCACGCGGGGCGGCTCAAGGCCCTCCGCGGCCAGCGAGGCGAGCGCGTCCGCCAGGTTCTCCCGGTACTGCCGGCAGCCCGAGTACGACGCGTAGGCGCTGGTGGCGAGGGTCAGGATCCGGCGGTGGCCGTCCCGGACCATCTCGCGCAGGGTGTCGAGGAGGTACGGCGACCAGTTCCGATTGCCCCAGTAGACCGGGAGGTCCAGCGCGTGGTCGGCGAAGTCCTTGCGCAGGGCGTCCAACAGGGCGCGGTTCTGGTCGTTGATCGGGCTGACCCCGTCGAACAGGAAGTAGTGCTGCCCGACCTCCTTCAGGCGCTCCTTGGGGATGCCGCGGCCGCGCGTCACGTTCTCCAGGAACGGGACGACGTCGTCCGGGCCCTCGGGGCCGCCGAAGGAGAGCAGCAGCAGGGCGTCGTAAGGGGCGGGGTCGCGCTCGTCGGACATGACACCGATCCTGCCACCCGGCACTGACAATGCCGCACCGACCCGTCACGCCGTTCCGTCGGACCATCGGGGAGCCGGTCCCGGCGGCCGCCCGCCCCTCGGAAAACCGGAGGTCGCGGGTGGGGAACGGGTCGCCGTGAGTGTGGGGAATACCCCAGTGCGCCGCACGGATCCGGGTCGTAATCTGTCAACGCCATCCATACGCCTTACCGGAGCCCGTGTTGCCCAGTCCCTACCGCGCCATCTTCGCTGCCCCCGGCAGCAAGGCGTTCTCCGCCGCCGGCTTCGTCGGTCGCATGCCGTTGTCGATGATGGGCATCGGCATCGTGACGATGATCTCCCAACTCACCGGCCGCTACGGCCTTGCCGGGGCGCTCTCCGCGACGCTGGCGATGGCGGCGGCCGTCGTCGGCCCCCAGATCTCGCGCCTGGTGGACCGGCACGGCCAGACGAAGGTGCTCCGACCGGCGACCCTGGTCGCGGTGGCCGCGGCGACGGGCCTGATCGTCTGCGCCATGGCGGGCGCGCCGGACTGGACCCTGTTCGTCTTCGCCGCGGGCGCCGGCTGCGTCCCCAGCGTCGGGTCGATGGTGCGCGCCCGCTGGGCCGCGATCTACCGGGGCTCCCGGCGCGACCTGCACACGGCGTACGCCTGGGAGTCCATCGTCGACGAGACGTGCTTCATCTTCGGCCCCATCGTCGCGATCGGACTGTCCACCGCCTGGTTCCCCGCCGCGGGCCCCGTGCTCGCCGGAGCCTTCCTGCTCGTCGGCGTCTTCTGGCTGACCAGCCAGCACGCCACCGAGCCCGTGCCCGCGGCGCGCGAGCACCACACCCCCGGCTCGGCGATGGCGTCCCCCGGCCTCCAGGTGCTGGTGGTCACCTTCGTCGCGACGGGCGCGATCTTCGGATCCGTGGACGTCGTCAGCGTCGCCTTCGCCGAGGAGCAGGGCCACAAGGCGGCGGCGAGCCTGGTGCTCGCGGTCTACGCGCTCGGCTCGTGCGTCGCCGGCCTCGTCTTCGGGCTGCTCCACCTCAAGGGGGCGCCCGAGCGCCGCTGGCTGCTGGGCGTGTGCGCGATGGCCGTGAGTATGATCCCGCTCCAACTGGTGGGGAACCTATGGCTGCTGTCCGCGGCCCTCTTCGTCGCCGGCCTGGCCATCGCCCCCACGATGGTCACCACGATGGCGCTGGTCGAGTCGCACGTCCCGAGCACCAAGCTGACCGAGGGCATGACTTGGGTCAGCACCGGACTCGCGGTCGGCGTCGCGCTCGGCTCGGCCGCCGCGGGCGGCGCGGTCGACGCGTGGGGTGCCGAGCGGGCCTACGGCGTCGCGGGGGTTGCCGGAGCGATGGCGGCCGTGGTGGCGTTCCTCGGGTACCGCCGGCTGCGGCAGCCGGCACCGACGCGGGAGGGGCAGCGGGTTGACGAGCGCGATCAGCACAGCGAGCGCGACGCGAACATGGCGTAACTGGGCGGGGAACGTCAGCGCCCGCCCGACGCGGGAGGCCGTGCCCGCGTCCGCCTCCGAGGTGGCGGAAGCGGTGCGACGGGCCGCCGAGGACGGCCTCACCGTCAAGACGGTCGGCTCGGGACACTCCTTCACCGCGGTCGCGGCCACCGACGGCCTATTGATCCGTCCCGACCTGCTCACCGGGATCCGTCGGATCGACCGGACGGCGATGACCGTGACCGTCGAGTCCGGCACGCCGCTCAAGCGGTTGAACGCGGCCCTCGCGCGCGAGGGGCTCTCGCTCACGAACATGGGCGACATCACCGAACAGACCGTCGCCGGGGCGGTGAGCACCGGCACCCACGGCACGGGCCGGGACTCCGGCTCCATCGCCGCCCAGATCACCGCGCTGGAGCTGGTCACCGCCGACGGTTCGCTGATCACCTGCGACGCAGAGCGGAACGCGGACGTCTTCGCCGCCGCCCGGATCGGCCTGGGCGCCCTCGGCGTGATCACCGCGATCACCTTCGCCGTCGAGCCCCTCTTCCTGCTGGCCGCGCGCGAGGAACCGATGTCCTTCGCCAGGGTCACGCACGACTTCGACGAACTGCACGCGGAGAACGAGCACTTCGAGTTCTACTGGTTCCCCCACACGGGCAACTGCAACACCAAGCGCAACAACCGTACTGCGGGCCCGCTCGCCCCGCCCGGCGCCGTCAGCGGCTGGATCGACGACGAACTGCTCTCCAACCGACTGTTCCAGGTCGTCAATTCGCTGGGCCGGGCCGTGCCCGCCACCATCCCGACGATCGCCAAGATCACCAGCCGCGCCCTGTCCGCGCGCACCTACACCGACATCCCCCACAAGGTCTTCACGACTCCGCGCCGGGTCCGCTTCCTGGAGATGGAGTACGCCGTGCCGCGCGAGGCGTGCGTGGCGGCGCTGCGCGAGGTGAAGGCGATGGTCGAGCGCTCCCCACTGAAGATCAGCTTCCCGGTGGAGGTGCGGACGGCGCCGGCCGACGACATCGCGCTCTCCACCGCCTCCGGCCGCGACAGCGCGTACATCGCCGTCCACGTGTACCGGGGGGCGCCCCACCGGGGGTACTTCACCGCGGTGGAGCGGATCATGACCGCGCACGGCGGTCGGCCGCACTGGGGCAAGCTGCACACCCGCGACGCGGACTACTTCGCCCGGACGTATCCGCGGTTCGACGAGTTCCTGGCGCTGCGGGACCGGCTGGATCCGCAGCGGTTGTTCGGCAACGACCACCTGCGGCGGGTGCTCGGCGCGTAGCGGCGCCCCCGTACGAGTCCTTCGACACGGGTCCCTGCACCCGGGTCCCTCCGGGACGAGCGCCTCCGTGCGGGCGCCTTCCGAACGATCCTCGAAGCTCGTCCTGCCCTTGGGGCCGTCTTACGGATCAGGCTCTAGGAGCCGCCGGTGCCGGCTCCCGGGGAAGCGCCGGACGTTTTGGCGCCGCCCTCCGTGCCGGGCCTGCCGTCCACGGGCGGGGAGGGCTGTGCCGGTGGTGACGCGGGCTGCGAGGGGTCGGCGGGGTCGGCCGGGTCGGGGTCGGTCGAAGGACCGGTCGACTCCTTGGGGTCTGGCGCCGGCTTCGTGGGCTCGTCCTGCTGGGGCCGGTCCGGGTCGGGAGCCTGCTCCTCCTGCTGCCGTTCCCGGTCTTCCGTCCGCTGCTGGTCGCGTTCGTCGGCCGGCGGGGTGGAGGGCGCGTCCTTCGGCGGCGAGCCGCCGTCCTGGTCGCCCCGGACGACCGAGCCGACCGTGGTGCCGTTG
Organism: Streptomyces sp. NPDC017979; assembly: GCF_044328175.1. NCBI lineage: Bacteria > Bacillati > Actinomycetota > Actinomycetes > Kitasatosporales > Streptomycetaceae > Streptomyces > Streptomyces sp. NPDC017979. Next base: position 317,229 of record NZ_JBIRGU010000006.1, read on the forward strand.
CCACCGTCGAGGCCGGAGCCGGAGAGCACTTCGTACCCGGTGATCCCGGTCATGGCGACGCCGAAGACCACGGCCGCGGCCACGAGGGGGCGCTTCCAGCGCCGCCCGCGGGTGCCGTGGGTGGTGGGAGCACCGAACTCGCCGCCGCTCTTCCCGTCCCGTACGGCCGTTCCGTCGAAGCCCTGGGCGCCGGGTGCGGCACGGGGCCACACGGCCGTCGCGTCCGGCGGTTCGGCCGTGGCGTACGGGCCGTCGGGCAACGGCGAAAGGGTGTGCCGGGCCGCTTCCCCGGGACGACGGAGGCGACGCGGTCGGGTGGTGGCCCCGCGTATCTGGTCACCCGTACGGCTGAAGAGGTGCTGGAAGACCGAGCCGCCGCAGGTGGCGACGACGCTGACCACGCCGGCGCCGATGATCGTGCCGTAAACGCCGAGCCTGGAGGCGAGCACGGCCGCCGCGACGGCCGCGAGGGCGCTGCCGGCCACCTGGGGGACGCTCAGATCCAGCCGTCGTCCGGTGCGCTCGTCGTGCGCCGCGTCCCGGTCGCCGTGCTCGTCGAGCGGGTCCCTCCGGTTCCGAAGTTCCCGGGTGTCCTGCTGGTTTTCCTCCCGGTCGTACCGGTGTGCACCGGTATCCGGCCTCTGATGCATCTTCAGCCCCTACTCGCCTTTCTTCCAAACCTGTACGCAAGAGGGACAGATGAGCGAAGTGATTAGTTCCCTTTGGGAAGATTCTGTGAACCAGAACACGCGTCTTCCGCGCTCCGTCGTCGAACTGTGGCGAGCGTCGCGAACTTCGGTGGCGCGGCAGTCCACCCCCATGGCCCGAATGGAGTACTGTGGCGAGCCCTGGGCCCGAGCTCCCTCATGGGTGTCCGGACCTCGGAAAAGGGGGCCGAAAGCGGCGCTCGAACCGGCAGCGCCGTGAAACCGCACGGAAATCTGCACGCAGAGTGACGCTCCAGTCACGCTGAGTGGCCAACAGGTAACCGTGCCATAACGGCGATCACGGGTATGTGCCCGACACGCCGGTGCAACTCGACAAGGTTGTGGCAGGCTGCACCCGGGCAGGCCACACTCGACTAGCGGAAGCAGCGACGCACAGGTGACGTCGGCAGGCACCACCCGGGAGGTCCCCATGCCCGAACTGCGTGTCGTGGCCGTCTCCAACGACGGCACACGACTGGTGCTCAAGGCTGCGGACAGCACGGAGTACACCCTTCCGATCGACGAGCGGCTGCGCGCGGCCGTGCGCAACGACCGCGCCCGGCTCGGTCAGATCGAGATCGAGGTGGAGAGCCACCTCCGTCCCCGTGACATCCAGGCGCGGATACGTGCCGGTGCCTCGGCCGAAGAGGTGGCCCAAATGGCCGGCATTCCGGTCGAGAGGGTGCGTCGCTTCGAGGGTCCGGTGCTGGCGGAGCGCGCCTTCATGGCGGAGCGCGCCCGCAAGACCCCCGTACGCCGTCCCGGCGAGAACTCCGGGCCGCAACTCGGCGAGGCCGTGCAGGAGCGGCTGGTGCTGCGCGGTGCGGACAAGGACACCGTCCTGTGGGACTCCTGGCGCCGCGACGACGGCACCTGGGAAGTGCTGCTGGTCTACCGGGTCGCCGGCGAGACGCACTCGGCCACGTGGACGTACGACCCGCCGCGCAGGCTGGTGCAGGCCGTCGACGACGAGGCGCGGGCGCTGATCGGCGAGACGGACGACACGATCGCGGCGCACGAGCCGAGCCTTCCGTTCGTGCCGCGCATCGCCCGGCTGCCCAGGGACCGGCCGCTGGACCGGACCGGGGACCGCCCGTCGGACCGCGACCGTACGAACGGGAGCGGCACGCACGGCCCTTCGTCGGGCGAGGACGGTAGCGGTGAGCGGGACTCCCTGACGAGCCTCTTGGAGGCCGTGCCGAGCTTCCGCGGCGACCTGGTCGTGCCGGAACGGGTCACTCCGGCCGAGTCGACCGTCGAGCCCGAGCAGGAGCCCGAGGCGGCGGAGGAGCCGGTCGCGCCAGCGGCGTCGGCGGGCGCCGGATCCGCGTACGCCGACGTGCTGATGCCCCGTTCGGTGGCCGGCCACCGGGACCGGCTGGTCGGCACGACGGACCGTCAGGCCGAGGCGGACGGCGTGCGCCCGGGCCGTCGGGCCGCGGTGCCGAGCTGGGACGAGATCGTCTTCGGCACGCGCCGCAAGAAGCAGGACTGAGGACCGCACGGGTCCTGATGGCGAGCGGGGCCCGGTTGCCGGGCCCCGCTCTTCGTCGTCCGGTGGGGAGCGCCCACGGCGCCACCGCGCGCGCCAACTCCTCCAGGCGGGCGGGCAACCGCTCCACGTACCGCTCCGACTCCGGTTTCATCAGCACGCTGCGCAGTGCGCGTGCGCCGTCATCGTCCGCGACCACTTTCGGGTGACGGGCCGTGAAGGCGGGCGCGTGCGCAGCGGTCGTGTCCGTCAGTGCGGGGCGTCGCCCGCGGCCGCGCGGACGAAGGCGTCGAAGACGCGTTGCTGTGCGGGGTCGTCCTGGGCGGTGTCCTCGGGGTGCCACTGGACCGCCGTCAGCCAGCCCTTCGCGCCGACCAGTTCCAGCGCTTCGGGGGTGCCGTCCGCCGCGCGTGCGGTGATGCGCAGGCCGTCGCCGAGCCGGTCGACCCGCTGGTGGTGGTAGCAGGAGACTTCGACCTTCTCGCCGCCGACGATCCGGGCGATCCGCGAGCCCGGGCGCAGGGTCACCGGGTGGACCACGTGCCGGTGTTCACGGGCGGGCCCGCCCATGTCCTGCTGGAGCGTGCCGCCGAGCACGGTGTTGACGACCTGGAGGCCCCGGCACACCGCGAGCGTCGGCAGACCGGTGCGGAGCGCCTGACGGGCCGCTTCGAGGTCGAAGCCGTCCTGCTCGGCGTGGACGTCGTACAGCCGCTCGTGGGGCTCGCCCTCCTCGCCGTAGCGGTGCGGTGCGATGTCGCCGCCGCCGGGCAGCAGGACGCCGTCGAAGCGGGTGAGGCGGGCGGCCACGTCGGGTGCGTAGGCGGAGCCGCCCGGGGCGTACGGATGGACGGTGACGGGTTCGCCGCCGGCCCGCCACACCGCTTCGACGAGCGCACGGGAGCTGACTTCGGCGGCGTACCGCAGCGCGGAGGCGGACGCGGAGAAACGGGCGGGGATCGCGATCAGCGGTCGCGGCATGGGCACGGCGGATCCAAGGGGGGTGTTCGCCCGACCGTCGCCGACGGAGGGACGCAAGCGCACGAGGGGGGTGGGCGGCGGCGGGTGCGCACGTGGTCGTCAAGAGGGAAGCACACGCGCCGTCGAGCGGATCGTATGGCGCCAAACGAACTGTCGGCAAGAGCCGGGTGCGGTGCGGGCGGCGGGTTGGACGGGTCCGCCGCGGCGGATCAGGTGCGCGGGGTGCCCTTGGCGCGCCGTCGACCGCTGCGGCGCGGCACCGGCGCCTCGCCGCCGAGGAGTTGCCGTCGGCGCTCCTCGCCGTGCGTCTCGATCTGCACCACCACGCGCCGCAGGGCGTCCGCCGTCTGTCGGCTCTCCTCGTCGCTGAGTTGCGCGGCGACGAAGACCTCCTCCTCGTTGAATTCCGGGAAGAGGCTCTGCATCAGCTCCTCGCCCTCGTCGGTGAGGGCGAGCAGCACGCGCCGGCCGTCGGAGGGGTGCTCGCTGCGGCGCACCAGCCCCCGCGACTCCAAGGTGCGGGCCACTCCCGTCAAGGTGCCCTTGGAGATGCCGGCCTCCGCGGCCACCAGCCGGGTCTCCATCTGGCCCCAGATCCACACGACCCACAGCACGACGAAGCCGGTCCACGTCAGATCGGAGCCGCGCAGCACGGAGTTCTCCACGTGCTGGCGCACCGCCGCGGCGGCGCGGTGGATGTTGCCCACCATGGCCATTTGGTCGTGGTGGACGGGCGCTCCGCCCAGTTTGGCCCGGATCTTTCGCTCGGTCTCGGCGATGGGTCGCTGACCAGGCACGGACCCTCCTCTGGCTGATGGCTGAGCTGATGACCGACCACGGTCGACCGGGTGCGCGGGGTGTCCGACGGTCCGGCTGTCCGGGTCAGATCATAGGTGCCTGGCCGAGGAGGGAGCCGGGCGCCGCCCTCCCCGGGGGAGCGGACGAAAGCCGGCCGCGGTTCGGTCGCGACCGGCCGATTCCCTAGGAGGCAGCCCTGAAGGGGCGTACGGCTTGCTCAGGGGCGTACGCGGTGCTCGGCAGCGTACGTGGTGCTCCCTCCGCGCCGTGGTCGCAGCGCGGAGGTGACGAACGGGCCCGACCGCTGCGCACGGCGGGCCGCTCGCGACGGTCAGGGCACTCGACGGCGCGTGCAGGGCTCGCTCACGCGCGTCGCGGGGACGCCATCCTTGCCGCCCGGGCCTCCTTCTCCGCTTCTTGCCACAGCCGCCGCAGCATCCGGGCCCGTTCGGCCGGACGCATCCGGGAGATCGCGATCTCCGCGCACGCGACGCCGTCCGCCCACGGCATCGTCACCACTCCGCGCTGCCGCGGAATGCTCGTCACCCCGGCCTGGTGCGGCAGCCGGTGCGGCTGGCGCAGGTCCGCGCCCCGGGCACCCACCCCCCGCCCCTCCGCGCCGCGCGACTCGGAGGCCGCGGCGCGGGCGTCCGCCCGCTGCTTCTGCTGTTGCGGACTGAGCCGGGAGAGGTTGCGCACGTGCACCACCTTGCGCCGGCCCGCGAGCAGGTCGGCCTGGAGCTCCGGGCCGAGTTCCAGGACGGATAGCTTGGAGGAGATCGTGGACTGCGCGATCCCGAGGCGCTTGGCCGCCTTGTTCTGGGACCCGTAGAACTCCACGAGCTTCTTCAACGCGTACGCCTGCTCCAGGGGGTTCATGTCGTCGCGGTGGACGTTGGCCACGAAGGCCGCTTCGAGCAGCGAGCGGTCGGTCGACACGAGGGCGTCGTCGACGCTGACGCGGACGGTGGTCAATCCGGCCGCGCGCGCCGCCTCCAGCCGACGGTGACCGTCGACCACGATGTAGCGGGCGTCCTGGTCGAGCTCCGCGGCACGGGCGGGCCGCTCGCGTATGTACGCCTCCACGGACGCGACCGTGATGGCGTTGACGAGGCCGATCTCGCGGATGCTGGTCGTCAGCGGCTGGAGGTCCCGCAGCGCCTCGCGAGGATTGTCGGGATTGCGGCCGATCAAGCTCAGCAGCAACTCCGACGGTTGGTTGGTGTCCTGGTCCGCGAGGGGATTGCCGTCCGCGGCAGATTCCGGGTGGGAGTGGATTTTGGTTTCGGATCGTGACTGGTCGGTCCTGTCGGTCTCGATGAACATATCGGAAGACATGCTGGTGAGCCCTTTCGTCTTGCCTGCCGCCCGAGTTCCCCGTGTTCTAGCCCGAGCTTGGACGAATCTTCCAGAGCCCTCCGGCCAGAGCCTGGCCAAGTGGTTGCCAAGCGCTTGCCACGGAGCCGGCTGATTGCGGAGGATTCACGACATGACCGATGGGGGAATGCGGTTCCGGATCCTGGGCGGCTTGGAGTGGCTCGCCCAAGGCGCCTCGCTCAGGATCGGGCGGCGGCGCGAACGGCTGCTGCTCGGCTTGCTGCTGTTGGAGTTCGGACGCGTGGTGCCGGCGAACCGGCTGATCAATCTGCTCTGGGACGAGGGGCCGAAGCCGTCGAGCGTGCGCGGCAGCCTCCAGGTCCACGTCTCCCGGCTCCGCGGCCGGTTCACCGCCGAGGACGCGGAACACTACGGCTTCGCCCTGGTCAAGTCCGGTGACGGCTATCTGATCGAGGGCGACCCGAGCGCCGTCGACCTGCACCGCTTCCGCTACTCGCTGCAACGCGCGGAGCGGGCCGAGAACCTCGTCGAACGGCTCCGACTGCTCGACCGGGCCCTCGCCGACTGGGGCGGCCCGGTGCTGGCGGGCACCGCGCCGGACGGCCTGGTCCGCCGGCTCGGCGCCGGCTTCGAAGAGTCGTACATCTCCGCGGTCACCCAGCGCGCCGAGGTGCGACTGCTGTTGGGCCGGCGGGAACTCGTCCTGGAGGAGTTGGCGCGGGCCACCGCCGAACACCCGCACCACGAACGCCTCGCCATGCTGCGGATGATCGCCCTCTACCGGGCCGACCACCGCGGCGAGGCGCTTGAGGTCTACAACGAGACCAGGACCCGGCTCGCCGAGGACCTGGGGCTCGACCCCGGCGCCGACCTCCAGCACGTGCAGCGCATGATCCTGCACGCCGACCCGATGCTGATGGACGACGAGGTCATCCCGCGGACCGAACGCGGACGCATCGACCCGGGCGGCCGGGTGGGGTGGTTCCTCTACGGAGCGCCCGAGCCGAAGGGCCGCGGCGAGCAGCCCGGCCCGAGCGCACGGCGACAACTGCCGGGCGGCGGCGGGAGCGGCAGGTCCGACGGACGGCAAGACCCGGCCGCGCCGTCCCTTCCGCCCCCGAACGGCCCCCGCGGCCCGAGCCGCGACGACGCCCAGGGCTACTGGAGCGCCGAAGAGCCCGCCGAAGTCGACGGCACCCCGTACGAGCGTCAGGAGCCCCACGACGGCGGCCGGGCCCCGGGGCGGCGCCATGACGAGGGACACGGCCACGGTCACGGCCCCGGCCACCACCAGGGCCATCCGCTGGAACAGCGCCGTCGAACCGCGCCCGGCGACGGATACGAGCAGGGGCGCGGCCATGGCCCCGGCGCCCGCCCCCAGACCCCGGCGAGCCCCGCAACCCCCGCGCATCCGCAAGAGCCCGCACGCGCCCAAGAGCCCGTACGCGCCCCCGTACCGCCTCCGGCGCACGACCACGCCCACGCCCGCCCCCAGGACCACGCCCGCGCCTACGACCAGACCGCCGACGAACCCGTACGCCCCGAGGCCGAATTCGTCCAGAGCCACTCCAGGACGGGCGCCTTCATCGGCCGCGCCAAGGAACTGGCCCAACTCGGCCGGCTCGTCGACGACGCCCGCGGCGGCTCGGGCGTGCTGATGATCGTCGGGCCCGCGGGCAGCGGCAAGACCGCACTCGCGCTCCAGTGGTGCCGCGGCTCCCGCGACGCCTTCCCCGACGGCCAACTCTTCCTCGACCTGCGCGGCCACAGCGACGAGAGCCCCATGGGCCCCAAGGAAGCCTTCTCCGGGCTGCTGCGGGCCCTCGGCACCCCGTACCAGGAAATCCCGCACGACCTCGCGGAGATGGCGGAGCTGTACCAGCGCACCCTGTGCGACCGACGGGTCCTCATCGTGCTCGACAACGCCGAGTCGGCCGCCCAGGTGCGGCAACTGCTCCCGTACGACACCGGCTGCCTCGCGCTGGTCACCAGCCGCAACCGGCTGGGCTCCCTGATCGTCACCCACGGCGCGTCGATGCTGCCGCTGCGCCCGCTGGCCGCCGACGACGCCAAGGAACTCGTCCGCAGCGTCGTGGGCCGGCGCCGGTCCGCCGCCGAGCCCGACGCGCTCGCCGAACTCGTCGCCATGTGCGGACGGAGCCCGCTCGCGCTGCGCATCGCCGCCGCCAACCTCGCGCTGCACCCGGAAGGGCTGATCGCCCAGCACGTGCGCGAGCTGCGCTCCGGCAACCCGTTGGAGACCCTGGCCGTCGCCGGCGACCCCGACTCCGCCGTGCGCAGGGCCTTCGAACTGTCGTACCGCCGACTCGACGCGGAGGCGCGGGACGCCTTCAGGACGCTCGGCATCCTGCCCGGGCCCGCGACGACCGTGCCCGCGGTCGCCGCCCTCCTCGGCCGCACCGTCGCCGCCACGGTGGCCATCCTCGACCGCCTCTTCGCCGAGCACCTGGTCGAACTCGTCGGCCGCGACCGGCTGCGGCTGCACGACCTGATCTGGTGGTACGCCCGGCTGCTGGTCGACGCCGAGGACCCGGTGCACGCCCAGCGGAAGGCCCGCCGCCGGCTGCTGCGGTGGTACGTGGCCTCCGCGGACTCGGCGGCCCGCTGCCTGTACCCGCAGATGCTGCGCCTGGAGGTGGCGCCGGTGGGCCCGGAGGCCCGGGCCGCGACGTTCGACGACCCCCAGCGGGCGGCCGACTGGTTCGACGCCGAACACGCCGAACTGGTGCGGCTGATCGAGGCGGAGGCGGCGGCCGGCGCGAGCCCGACGGGCGGCGGCGCGGCGGCCCCGCCCGACGCGAGCGTGTGGATCCTCGCGGACATCCTGCGCGGCTACTTCTGGCTCCGTCGACACACCGACTCCTGGATCACCGTGGCCTCCCTCGCACTTGCCACCGCGCACGAGGGCGACGACTTCCGCGGTCAGGCCGCGGCCCAACAGAGCCTCGGCCTCGCCCGGTTCACCATGGGCGACCTGGAGCGCAGCAAGCACCACTTCGAACTCGCCATCGACTTGGCCAGGCGCGCCGGCTGGGGCGTGGGCGAGTCGGTCGCCCTGTCGAACCTCGCCGGAGTCTCCGGCGACCTCGGGCTGCTCAGCCAGGCGGCGGAGTACTACGGCCAGTCCATCGCCATCGACCGCAAGTTGCGCCGCAGCCCCTCCCAACCCCTCCTCGGACTGGGCGAGGTGCTGCACGGCATGGGGCGGCTGCGGGAGGCGGAACGGCTGTGCCGTCGCGCCCTCGCGCTCTCCCACAAGATCGGTGCGCCCGACAGCGTCTCGCGGATCAGTTGCAGCCTGGCGACGATCTCGCTGGACCTCGGGCTCCTGGTCACCGCCCAGGAGTTGGCGGTGACCTCGCAGCGCGGCTTCCAAGCCATCGGCAACCTCCCCGGCGAAGCGGAGGTGCTCAGCGTCCTCGCGATGATCGGCGCGGAGGCGGGCGACGGGCAGGGCGCGCTGCGGGCGGCGCTCACCGCCTGCCGGCTCAGCAGGCGCTCCGGACGGCCGCGGCTGCGCATGGACGCCATGATCGCCATGGGGCACGCCCGCTACCAACTCGGCCAGTACGAGCGCGCCTTCGAACACTTCCGCATCGCCCACCGGACCGCCGAGGGCATCGGCTATCTGAAGGGCCGCACGATGGCCCTCCTCGGGCTCGGCGTCTGCGTGGCCCGACTGCGGCGTCCGCTGGAGGCGTTGGGGTACGCGGCCTCCGCGCTCACCCTCGCCAAGGAGTCGCAACTGAGGCTCCTGGAGGGGCAGGCGCAGGCCGTCATCGCGCTCTCCCAGGGGGCCTGCGGGGACACCGACTCGGCCGCGCGCGCCGGTCGGCTCGCCCTGGACATCTACACCAGCACGGGCTACCGCCCGCTCCACTCGCCCTTCGGCCGGCCCATGGAGGGCATCCACCCGGAGGACGGGTTCGCGGAGATGTTCCTGCGCTGCTGAGGCGCGCGACGGGGGCGCGGACCGCCGTGCGCCCGTGATCGGAGTCACGCGCGCGCGTGCGCCGGCGCCCGGCGTGCGTGCGGGCGTTGTCAGTGGCGCCCGATACGGTGCAGGGAGTCGAGTGTTGACCCCGCGCACGTGCAGGACGAAAGGTGCGCCACCCACTCGTGTCGCTGTTGGGCCGAACGGGTGAGGGGCGGGAGGATGGACCCCATGAGCAGGTACGAGAGGTACGACGTCACGGACGAGCAGTGGGAGGGTTTGGCGCAGGTCGTCCCCTTGCGGGGGCGGGACGAATGGCCGTCGCGGGTCGACCACCGCACCGTTCCGCAGGAGTACGCGGTCGAGCAGCGGCGCTTCATCGTGCTGCGGGTGCAGGTCTTCGCGGACGCCCGCGAGGTGGCCGAGTATCTGATCGCGCAGATCCCGGTGTTGCTGGACCTCACGAGCGCCGACCCCGACGTGGCGAAGCGGATCCTCGACTTCAGCAGCGGGGTCGTCTTCGGCCTCGGCAGCGGAATGCACCGGGTGGACCGGAACGTCTTCTTGTTGGCCCCGGCCGGGACCGAGGTCGACGGCATCGCGGAGGCGACGGGCACCTTCTCCACCGCCGCGATCCGCCGCTGACCCGCTGCTCCGCCGACTCGCTGACCGACGCGTCGGTCGGCCCGTGGACCGGCCGGCCCCTTCCGGGGAGTCGGTCGCCCGTCGGCCGGGTCGCCCGTTCGTAGGAAGGTGCCGCAGGCGTAACGGTTCGGCGATTCGGCCGCTGCGTACCGTCCGGCCCATGGACCAGCACGCTCCGTTCGCTCCCGCGCACACCCCCCGCCCCGCCGTCACCGAGCTGCGGTTGTCCGCCTTCCGCTCGCACCGCGGCGCGACGTTCCGACTGACCCCGCTGACCTTGTTCAGCGGCGCCAGCGGAGCGGGCAAGTCGAGCGTCTTACAGGCGTACGAAGCCTTGGCGGCCCTGGCCGCGGGCGACGCGCTGGAGGACGTCTTCCCCGACCCCGCGGCCTGCGTCCCCGAATGGGCCGGCGCGGACGCCGAAGGCCGCCGGGGGTTCCGCATCGGCTGTACGGCCGAGGGCCCCGCCGGCGCCGTACGCCTCGACCTCGCCGTCCAGGCCGAACCGGCCCTGCGGATCGTCGGCGAGCGGCTGACGTGCGGCGGGCAGACCCTGCTCACCACCGCCCTGCGCGACCCCGAGCGGTCCTCGGTGCAGGCGGCCTGGCTGACGGCGGGCTCGGTGCCGGTGACCCGCGCTCCGCTGCCCGACGACCGGCTCGGCACGTCCCTGCTGCCGCTGCGCGTGGCGGGGAAGACGGCGGGTCAGCAACTGGTGCTCGCGGCGGCGGAGCAGATGGTGGTGGCGCTGCGCTCGGCCTTCGCCTGCGATCCGCAGCCGCGCGGGATGCGCCGGCCGGTGGCGGTGGGCGACGGCAGGCTGCGCCGCGGCTGCGACAACCTCGCCGAAGTGCTGCACCGCACGCGGAGCGAGTGCACGAGGCGGCACGCCCGACTGACGGCGGCTGCGCGGCGCGGGTGCGCCGGCGAGGTGGCGGAGCTCGCCGTCGAGGAGACGGCCGACGGGCTGCTGAGGGCGCTGCTGCACCGCGGCGAGGGGCGCACGGCGACGCCGGTGGAGCGGCTCGGTGAGGGGGAGTTGCGGTATCTGGGGTTGGCGCTGGTGCTGTTGACGGGGCCGGGGGTGCTGGCGATGGACCAGGCCGCGGAGGTCCCGTCGGCCTACCAGTCGATGACCGTGCTCGCGGACGGCTTCGACCGCTGCCTCGATCCCGGTCAGGCGCGGGAACTGGTGGCGCTGGCGGTGGAGATGGCGGCCCGGGGGCACGTCCGGCTGGTGGGGGCGGTCTCCGATGCGTCCTTCGCCCGCGGGGTGGAAGGCGTGACGGTGGTAGACCTGGTGCCGTGACCAAGGAAGACAGCGGGGCCAGTGAGTCGAGTGAAGTGCGTGCGACGGAAGAGGCGCAGCGCGTGGGGAAGGCTGCGGGACCGGAGCGACGTGCGGGGGAGCCGGCGCCGGCGTCGACCGGACGCGCGGATGGTGCAGACGGTGCGGACGGTCGGGAGCGGGCGGACGGGCTGTCGGTCGCCGTCCTCCAGCGGCGGTTGGCGGAGTTCGCTCGGGCGCGGGACTGGGGGCCGTACCACACCCCGAAGAACCTGGCCGCGGCGCTCAGCGTCGAGGCGGGCGAACTGGTCGAGATCTTCCAGTGGTTGACGCCGGAGGAGTCGGCGCGGGTGATGGCGGACGAGGGTACGGCGCACCGGGTGCGGGACGAGGTCGCGGACGTGTTCGCGTATCTGCTCCAGCTCTGCGAGGTCCTGGGGGTCGACGCATTGGCGGCGCTCTCCGACAAGATCGACCGCAATGAGACCCGATTTCCGGCTCCTTGAGCTGACGGTCCGCCAACTCGGGGCGCCCGGCCCGTCGGAGGGGCTTGGTGATCATGGAATTGTCACTCTCCGGAGTTATGGAGTTGTCCACAGTCGGCTTCCTGTCCACAGATTTCCCTTTTCCTCTAGCGTTTTGACTCAAAGCCCTTCACGCTGGGTAATGAACCTGTTGGGCAGACAGTCGTACGATCGGGGGCGGCGTACATGGACGCGGAGCGACTCATCGACATGAGCCGACTGGCCCTGGCGCGAACCAGGGTGGTTTCTGAGGTGGTGATCGAAGCATGGCAGGCTCAATTGCTCACGCAGGCGATCGGCGGACAGCTCGCGGCATCCGGGCCGCCCGAGCTGGGCCGTGACGCACTGGGGCTCGGAGAGATCGACGGTCCCGGCGCGGGAAGCGCGGAGCACTTAGGCGTCCTGCGCGGGCGGACCAGGGCGGCCGGTCTCACGGGGGTCGAGGATCCCCGTGAGACCCTGCTCGCCCTCGGGGCGCTCTTGGTGGACGTCGGGGTCGCCCTGATCTCGGTGGCCTGCGCCACCGATGAGGACGGGCTGTACTGGCACTGCATCCGGGCGATGGATGCGGCCGACGAGTCCGCCGACCGGGTGCGCTCCATGCTGCACAGGCTCTCGGCCAAGGATCTCGCCGGCCGTGACCTGCGCAGACCACCGGGCGACGTCCGAGCGCGGGCCGGGCCGCCCGTGGGGTCGAACGGCCGGGCCGCTGATCGCCCCGGGGCGGGGCGCGGTGCGGCGGCGCGGACGTCCCAGCCCCCTGCGAGCGAGTGCGGCTCGGCGCGGGACGGCCACGGAGGCGCGCCGCGCAGCGGTCGGCCGGCGATCGGCGGCCGGTCCGATCAGGACAGGGCGGACCGGACCGACGGGCCCGTGACGTCGCACGTCCCCCTGCCGCCGCGGCCGGCGACCCGTGGCGGCGCGCCCGCCGCCCGCCCGCGCACCTCTGGTGGCACCGGTGGGGCCGGTGGCGCCGGTGGTTCCTCGGGCGGTGCGGCCCGGGCCGAGGAGGCGAAGGGCCCGCGGGGGCCGGGCGGCATACCGGACCCGGTGGACTCGGCGGCGAGCGCGTGGTGAACGGGAGCGCGGTCGCCGCGCCCACCCGGCGCCCCGGCCGCCGAACCGTCGGCGGTCCTCGCCCCCTCGGCCGTCGTGCCCGGCCGTCCCGCCCGGCTGCCGGTCCGAGCCGCCGGGTCGGGGCGCCGGTCCGGGGCGCGGCGACGGCGGCCCCGGTGCGTCACCCGACGGTGACCGTGGGGCTCAGGGGGCGGCGAGGCCGTTGACCGCGGTCGGACGGTGCAGGATGGACGCATGGATCTGCGCATCTTCACCGAACCCCAGCAGGGCGCCAGCTACGACACCCTGCTGACCGTCGCCAAGGCCACCGAGGACCTCGGGTTCGACGCCTTCTTCCGCTCCGACCACTACCTCGCCATGGGCTCCGCCGACGGGCTCCCCGGACCCACGGACGCCTGGATCACCCTCGCCGGGCTGGCGCGCGAGACGAGCAGGATCCGTCTCGGCACCCTGATGACCGCGGGCACCTTCCGGCTCCCGGGCGTGCTCGCCATCCAGGTCGCCCAGGTGGATCAGATGTCCGGCGGCCGGGTCGAGCTGGGGTTGGGCGCCGGGTGGTTCGAGGAGGAGCACCGGGCGTACGGCATCCCGTTCCCGAAGGAGAAGTTCGCCCGGCTTGAGGAGCAGTTGGCGATCGTCACCGGCCTGTGGGCCACCGAGGCCGGCGCGACGTACTCCTACGACGGCACGCACTACCAGCTCAGCGACTCGCCCGCACTGCCCAAGCCCGTGAACGGACGGGTGCCGGTGCTGATCGGCGGGCACGGGGCCACCCGCACCCCGCGCCTGGCCGCCCAGTACGCCGACGAGTTCAACATCCCCTTCGCTTCCATCGAGGACAGCGAGCGCCAGTTCGGACGGGTCAAGGCAGCCGCCGAGGCCGCCGGACGCGCCCCCGGCGACCTGGTGTACTCGAACGCGCTGGTGGTGTGCGTGGGGCGGGACGACGCCGAGGTGGCCCGCCGCGCCGCAGCCATCGGACGGGAGGTCGACGAGCTCAAGCAGAACGGTCTGGCGGGCTCCCCCGCGGAGGTGGTCGACAAGATCGGTCGGTACGCTGCCGTCGGCTCGTCCCGGATCTACCTCCAGGTGCTCGACCTGCACGACCTGGACCACCTGGAACTGGTCTCCGCCCAGGTCCAGTCCCAGTTGGGCTGACGACCGTGCGCCCCGCCCGTACGCTCGCCCGGGCCCTCGCCGAAGGACCCCTGGTCCTCGACGGAGGTCTGTCCAACCAACTGGAGGCGCAAGGGTGCGAGTTGTCCGACGAGCTGTGGTCGGCGCGTCTCCTCGCGGACGGGCCGGGGCAGATCGAAGCCGCCCACCGGGCGTACGTGCGGGCGGGCGCCCGGGTGCTGATCACCGCCAGCTATCAGGCGAGCTTCGAAGGGTTCGCCCGCCGGGGCGTCGGGCGGGCGGAGGCCGCCGGGCTGTTCGCCCGTAGCGTCGCGCTGGCCCGGGCCGCCGCCGGGGCGAGCGCGGACGAGGTGTGGGTGGCGGCCTCGGTGGGGCCGTACGGCGCGGTGCTCGCGGACGGCGGGGAGTACCGGGGGCGCTACGGCCTGACGGTCCGCGAGTTGGAGCGCTTCCACCGGCCCAGGATCGACGCGCTGGTGGCCGCGGAGCCGGACGTGCTCGCACTGGAGACCGTGCCCGACGCGGACGAGGCGGAGGCGCTGCTGCGGGCGGTGGAGGGCTGCGGGGTGCCCGTCTGGCTCTCGTACACCGTCAGCGGTGGGCTGACCCGGGCCGGTCAGGACCTGGCCGCCGCGTTCGCACCGGCCGCGGGGCGCGACGACGTCGTTGCCGTGGGCGTCAACTGCTGCGCCCCCGGCGAGGTGGACGATGCCGTTGCCATCGCCGCGACGACGACCGGCAAGCCCGTCGTCGTCTACCCGAACAGCGGTGAGACCTGGGTCGCGCAGGCGCGGGAGTGGCGCGACGGCGGCGCCGGGAGCGGCATCGACCCGGTGCGCGTCCGCGGCTGGCTTGCGTCCGGCGCCCGGCTGATCGGCGGCTGCTGCCGGGTCGGCCCGGACGTCATCGCCGATGTCGCCTCCGCCTTGGCCCCGAGCCGTGGCGACACCGGCTGAACTGCCGTCACGATCGCCGTCACCATCACCGGCGCGCTCGTGCCGAGCAGACCGGCGCCCGAAGGGGCCCGGCGGAGAAAATACGGGCACGAGTCCGTGCAACACCGCCATAATCGGTCAGGTGTTCTTGACGATCCGAACGACCGGCACCCCGCAACGACCAGCGACCGACCTCGGGTTCCTGCTGCACAAGCATCCCGACAAGGCGCAGTCGTTCTCCACCTCCCACGGCAGGGCCCACGTCTTCTACCCCGAGGCGACGCCCGAGCAGTGCACCGCCGCGCTGCTGCTGGAGGTGGATCCGGTGGCGCTGGTGCGGCGCGGCAAGGGCAAGGGGCGCGGCGGAGCACCCGACTCCGCCCTCGCCCAGTACGTCAACGACCGGCCGTACGCCGCCTCGTCCCTGCTGGCCGTGGCGCTGAGCACGGTCTTCAGGAGCGCCCTGCGGGGCGTGTGCAACGCCCTGCCCGAGCGGGCCGAAGCACCGCTCCCGCTGCGGATCGAGATACCGGCCCTGCCCGCCCGCGGCGGTGCCGAACTGGTCGAGAAGCTCTTCGGCCCCCTCGGCTGGACCACCGTCACCGCCCGGCCGGTCGCGCTCGACGAGCAGTTCTCCGAGTGGGGCGAGTCCCGCTACGTCCGACTCGTCCTGGAGGGCGAGCTGCGACTGGCCGACGCGCTGCGGCAGCTCTACGTCCTGCTGCCGGTGCTCGACGACGCCAAGCACTACTGGGTCGCGCCCGACGAGGTCGACAAGTTGCTGCGCGCCGGGGACGGCTGGCTCGCGAGCCACCCCGAGCACCGGCTGATCACCAGCCGCTACCTCTCCCGGCGCTGGCGGCTGACCCGGCAGGCGGAAGAGCGCCTGGAACTGGTCCGACTGGCCGAGACGGACGACCTGGACGTGGAGGACGTGGACAACGCCGTCGACGAGACCCGGGACACCGAGGAGCGCCCGGTGCCCCTCGCCGAGCAGCGCCGGGACGCGATCCTGACGGCGCTGCGCGCGGCCGGCGCCCAGCGCGTGCTGGACCTCGGCTGCGGCCAGGGCCAGTTGGTGCAGGCGCTGCTCAAGGACGTCCGGTTCACCGAGGTCGTCGGCGTGGACGTGTCCGTACGGGCCCTGACCATCGCCGCGCGCCGGCTGAAGCTGGACCGCATGGGCGAGCGGCAGGCCGCCCGCGTCCAACTGTTCCAGGGCTCCTTGACGTACACCGACAAGAGACTGGCCGGGTACGACGCGGCGGTGCTCAGCGAGGTCATCGAGCACCTCGACCTGCCGCGGCTGCCCGCGCTGGAGTACGCGGTGTTCCAGTCGGCCCGGCCCAGGACCGTCATCGTGACCACGCCCAACGTGGAGTACAACGTCCGCTGGGAGAGCCTGCCGGCCGGCCACGTGCGCCACGGCGACCACCGGTTCGAGTGGAGCCGCGCGGAGTTCCGCACCTGGGCGGAGGCCGTGGCCGCGCGCGACGGGTACGCGGTCGAGTACCTCCCCGTGGGCCCGGACGACCCCGAAGTCGGCCCGCCGACCCAGATGGCGGTGTTCACCCGGGGCGACTCCGACGGCCCGGACCGCACCGCGGACGACACCCGCACCGAGAACGTCGACCGCACCGCGAAGGAGGCGAAGGCGGCATGACCCACCCGAACACACCTGAAGACACAGCGAGCGCAGAGAGCACGGAACCGATGGAAACCGCCCCCGCCGCCCCCGCCGCCCCCGACGGCTCGGCCGACGCCCCCGACGCCCGGCCGACGCAGCGACGGCTCCCGATCACCGACCTGTCCCTCGTCGTCCTCATCGGCGCCAGCGGCTCCGGCAAGTCGACCTTCGCCCGCCGCCACTTCAAGCCCACCGAGGTCATCTCCTCCGACTTCTGCCGCGGCCTGGTGTCCGACGACGAGAACGACCAGGCGGCCACCGGCGACGCCTTCGACGTCCTGCACTACGTCGCCGGCAAACGCCTCGCCGCAGGCCGGCTCACCGTCATCGACGCCACCAACGTCCAGGTCGAGGCCCGCCGCCAACTGGTGCGGCTGGCCCGCGAGCACGACGTCCTGCCCATCGCCGTCGTCCTCGACCTCCCCGAGGAGGTCTGCGCCGAGCGCAACGCCACCCGCCCCGACCGCGCCGACATGCCCCGCCGCGTCATCAAGCGGCACCGCGGCGAACTCCGCCGCTCCCTGCGCGGCCTGGAGCGCGAGGGCTTCCGCAAGGTGCACGTCCTGCGCAGCGTCGCCGAGGTGGACTCCGCCGAAGTCGTCCTGGAGCGCCGCTACAACGACCTGCGCCACCTCACCGGCCCCTTCGACCTCATCGGCGACATCCACGGATGCAGCTCCGAACTGGAGACCCTGCTCACCAAGCTCGGCTACCGGGACGGGGCGCACCCCGAAGGCCGCACCGCCGTCTTCGTCGGCGACCTCGTCGACCGCGGCCCGGACAGCCCCGGCGTGCTGCGCCGCGTGATGTCCATGGTCCAGGCCGGTAACGCGCTGTGCGTCCCGGGGAACCACGAGAACAAGCTCGGCCGTTACCTCAAGGGCAGGAACGTCCAGCACACCCACGGACTCGCCGAGACCATCGAGCAGTTGGAGAAGGAGGACGCCAAGGACCCGGAGTTCCGCCAGCGCGTCGCCGAGTTCATCGACGGGCTCGTCAGCCACTACGTCCTGGACGGCGGCGACCTCGTCGTCTGCCACGCCGGCCTGCCCGAGAAGTACCACGGCCGCACCTCCGGCCGGGTGCGCTCGCACGCCCTGTACGGCGACACGACCGGCGAGACCGACGAGTTCGGCCTCCCCGTGCGCTACCCCTGGGCCGAGGAGTACCGCGGCCGGGCCGCCGTCGTCTACGGCCACACCCCCGTGCCCGACACCTCCTGGGTCAACAACACCATCTGCCTCGACACCGGAGTCGTCTTCGGCGGCCGGATGACCGCCCTGCGCTGGCCCGAGCGCGAGCTCGTCGACGTACCCGCCGAGCAGGTCTGGTACGAGCCGGTCAAGCCGCTGCGCGCGCCCGCCCCGGGCGCCAGCGAAGGACGGCCGCTCGACCTCGGCGACGTCCAGGGCCGACGGATCGTGGAGACCCGCCATCTGGGCCGCGTCGGCGTGCGCGAGGAGAACGCGGCGGCGGCGCTGGAGGTCATGAGCCGCTTCGCGATCGACCCGCGGCTGCTCGTCTACTTGCCGCCGACGATGGCGCCCACCGCCACCTCCACCGTCGAAGGCCACCTGGAGCACCCCGCCGAAGCGTTCGCGCAGTACCGCGCCGACGGCGTCCAGAAGGTGGTCTGCGAGGAGAAGCACATGGGCTCCCGCGCGGTCGCACTCGTCTGCCGCGATGCCGAAGCCGCCCGCAAGCGCTTCGGCCTCACCCCGGCGACCGGCACCGGCACCGGCACCGGCACCGGCACGGGAACGGGCACCGACACCGACACCGAAGCCGTACCCACCGGCGCCCTCTACACCCGCACCGGACGGCCCTTCCTCAGCGACGACTCGCTCACCGAGGCGCTCCTCGACCGGCTGCGCACCGCCGTCACCGCCGCCGGACTCTGGGACGAGCTGGGGACGGACTGGCTGCTGCTGGACGCCGAGCTGATGCCCTGGTCCCTCAAGGCGTCGGGGCTGCTGCGCTCGCAGTACGCGGCCGTCGGCGCCGCGGCCGGCGCCGTACTCCCCGACGCCACCACGGCCCTCGAAGCCGCCGCGGCGCGCGGCGTCGACGTCCACGACCTCCTGCACGCCCAGCGGGAGCGGACCGAAGACGCCGCCGCCTTCACGGAGGCGTACCGCCGCTACTGCTGGCCCACGGAGGGCCTGGACGGCGTACGGCTCGCGCCCTTCCAGGTCCTCGCCGCCGAAGGGCGCTCGCTCGCCGGCGTGCCGCACGACGAACAGCTCGCGTGGCTGGACCGGCTCGTCGAGCACGACCCCACCGGACTGCTCCGGAGCACCCGGCGCCTGGTGGTCGACACCGGCGACGAGGAATCGGTGCGGGCCGGCACGGAGTGGTGGCTGGAGATGACGGCCGACGGCGGCGAGGGCATGGTCGTCAAACCGCTCCGGCCGCTGGTGCGCACCGAGAAGGGCGCCCTGGTCCAACCCGGGATCAAGGTCCGGGGCCGGGAGTACCTGCGGATCATCTACGGTCCCGAGTACACCCGCCCGGCCAATCTGGACCGGCTGCGCAACCGCCACCTCGGCCACAAGCGCTCGCTGGCCCTGCGCGAGTACGCGCTCGGCATCGAAGCCCTCGACCGGCTCGGGGACGGGGAGCCGCTGTGGCGGATCCACGAAGCCGTGTTCGCGGTCCTGGCCCTGGAGTCCGAGCCGGTGGACCCCCGCCTCTGAGCGGCCCGTACCGCCCTGGGCGGCGCGCCCCGACGCGGGGCGCGCCACTCAGCGGCGGCCCACCGGCCCCGGACGGTGCACCGACCCGCCCGGGCGAGGCAGTCTGGGCCCCTGGACCGATTCCGCGACGCACCCACGATGCGGGCGGCGGGCCGTCGGCGCTCGGTGGCCGACCGTGGCACGGCCACCGAGTGAAAGGCCCGCCGCGCGGTGAGGATGGGCATATGGGATTCCACGTCGACTCCGAGACCGGGCGGCTGCGCCGGGTCATACTGCACCGCCCCGACCTCGAACTGAAACGTCTGACGCCGACCAACAAGGACGCCCTGCTCTTCGACGACGTCCTCTGGGTGCGCCGGGCCCGCGCCGAGCACGACGGCTTCGCCGACGTGCTGCGCGACCGCGGAGTGGAGGTGCACCTCTTCGGCGACCTGCTCTGCGAGTCGCTGGAGGTCCCCGAGGCCAGGAAGCTGGTCCTGGACCGCGCCTTCGACGAGAAGGAGTACGGCCCGCTCGCCGCCGACCACCTCAGAGCGGCCTTCGACGCCCTGCCGTCCGCGGAGCTGGCGGAGGCCCTGATCGGCGGGATGACGAAGCGGGAGTACCTGGCGGGGCACCCGGAGCCGACGTCGGTGCGGTTCCACGTGATGAACCTGGACGACTTCCTGCTCGACCCCCTCCCGAACCACATCTTCACCCGCGACACCTCCGCCTGGATCTACGACGGGGTGTCCATCAACGCGATGCGCTGGCCGGCCCGACAGCGCGAGACCGTCCACTTCGAGGCGATCTACGCGCACCATCCGCTCTTCGCCGGCCCGCAAGCCGGCTCCTTCCACCACTGGTCACAGGGGCAGAGCGACTACCCGTCCACGATCGAGGGCGGCGACGTGCTGGTGATCGGCAACGGCGCCGTGCTGATCGGGATGAGCGAGCGGACCACGCCGCAGGCGGTGGAGATGCTGGCCCAAGGGCTCTTCGCGGCCGGCTCGGCGCGCACCATCGTGGCCCTGGACATGCCGAAGCGGCGGGCGTTCATGCACCTGGACACCGTGATGACGATGGTCGACCGGGACACCTTCACCCAGTACGCCGGCCTCGGGATGCTCCGTTCGTACACCATCGAGCCGGCCGGGGGCCCGCAGGGGCTCAAGGTCAGCGACCACCCGCCCGAGGAGATGCACAGCGCGATCGCCGCCGCGCTCGGCCTGACGGAGGTCCGGGTGCTCACCGCCACCCAGGACGTGCATGCGGCGGAGCGGGAGCAGTGGGACGACGGGTGCAACGTGCTGGCCGTCGAGCCCGGCGTGGTCGTGGCCTACGAGCGCAATGTGACCACCAACACCCACCTGCGCAAACAGGGCATCGAAGTGATCGAGATCCCCGGCAGCGAGCTGGGGCGGGGGAGGGGCGGACCGCGCTGCATGAGCTGCCCCGTCGAGCGGGACGCGGTCTGACGGCACGAAAGGGCCCGGCGTGGTGGACCCTGGTTGCACGGACCTGAATCGTTCGACCCGAATCGAGGGGTTCCAGGTCTTGTATAGCAATGCAGGGCATCGTATATACTTCCATCGTCATCGGTCGTGAAGGCCGGTCGTGCAGGCCCCAGCCCGGGTCCGTCCCCCTTCGCGCCTCCTCTCACCTCCCTTCCCCACACACCGCGACTCACGCAGCGACCAGGAGCAGCCCATGGCGATACACCTCGAAGGCCGCCACTTCCTCAAGGAGCTGGACTTCACCGCCGAGGAGTTCCGCGGTCTCGTCGCGCTGGCCGCCGATTTGAAGGCGGCCAAGCGGGCCGGCGCCGAGGAGCAGCGGCTGCGCGGGAAGCACATCGCGCTGATCTTCGAGAAGTCCTCCACCCGGACGCGCTGCGCCTTCGAGGTCGCCGCGGCTGACCAGGGCGCCGCGACGACGTACATCGGTCCGGCCGGATCCCACATCGGCAGCAAGGAGTCCACGAAGGACACCGCGCGCGTGCTCGGCCGGATGTTCGACGCCATCGAGTTCCGCGGGGACGCCCAGGCCAAGGTCGAGGAGCTGGCGGCGCACGCCGCCGTGCCGGTCTACAACGGCCTCACCGACGACTGGCACCCCACCCAGATGCTCGCCGACGTGCTCACCATGGTCGAGCACTCGCCCAAGCCGCTGGAGCAGATGTCCTTCGCCTACCTCGGGGACGCGCGCTTCAACATGGGCAACTCCTACCTGATCACCGGCGCCCTGCTCGGCATGGACGTGCGCATCGTGGCCCCCCGGGCGTACTGGCCGGTGGAGGAGGTCCAGGCCAGGGCCCGGGCGATGGCCGAGGTCAGCGGTGCCCGGATCACCCTCACCGAGTCGGTCGCCGACGGTGTCCTGGGTGCGGACTTCGTCGCCACCGACGTGTGGGTGTCGATGGGCGAGGCCAAGGAGGTCTGGGACGAGCGGATCAAGGTCCTGGGTCCGTACGCCGTGACGATGGACGTGCTGCGGGCCACGGGCAATCCGGACGTGAAGTTCCTGCACTGCCTGCCCGCCTTCCACGACCTGGGTACGACCGTGGCGCGGGAGATCTACGAGACGCACGGCCTCACCGAGCTGGAGGTCAGCGACGAGGTCTTCGAATCGGCCCACTCGGTCGTCTTCGACGAGGCGGAGAACCGACTGCACACGATCAAGGCCGTCATGGTGGCGACGCTCGCACCGGCCCCGTGGGGAGCGGAGATCCCGGAAGTCCCCGTCGCCCGGGAAGCCTGAGAGGTCGTATCGAACGGGGGGGCGAGCGTTATCGCGTGCCCGTGACGGAAGTCACGGGCGGGTGATAGCTTCGTGAGAGGCAGCGGCGGTCCGGCGCCGCCCGCCCTCGAAGGAGGCCGCCTCTCATGAGCCCCTTTACCGGATCCGCGCGCCGCACCGACACCGAGGAATGGCGCCACCTACGTCTCGTCGTCGCCGACGGCGTCGCGACCGTGACCCTCGCCCGCCCGCAGAAGCTGAACGCCCTCACCTTCGGCGCCTACGCCGACCTGCGCGATCTGCTCGCCCAGCTCTCCCGCGAACGCTCCGTCCGGGCGCTGGTGCTGGGCGGTGAAGGGCGCGGCTTCTGCTCCGGCGGCGACGTCGACGAGATCATCGGCGCCACCCTCGCCATGGACACCGCCCAACTCCTGGACTTCAACCGGATGACGGGGCAGACCGTACGGGCCGTCCGCGAATGCCCCTTCCCGGTGATCGCGGCGGTGCACGGCGTCGCCGCGGGCGCCGGCGCCGTCCTCGCCCTCGCCGCGGACTTCAGGATCGCCGACCCCAGCGCACGCTTCGCCTTCCTCTTCACCAAGGTCGGACTGTCCGGCGGCGACATGGGGGCGGCCTATCTGCTGCCCAGGGTCGTCGGCCTCGGGCACGCCACCCGACTGCTGATGCTCGGTGAGCCCGTCGGCGCCGCCGAAGCCGAGCGGATCGGCCTCCTCAGCGAACTCACCCCCGAAGGCGGCGCCGACGCTCGCGCCGCCGAGCTGGCCCGACGCCTCGCCGACGGGCCCGCGCTCGCCCACGCCCAGACCAAGGCGCTGCTGACGGCCGAACTGGACATGCCGCTCGCCGCGGCCGTGGAGTTGGACGCCGCCACCCAGGTCCTGCTGATGAACGGCGCGGACTACGCGGAGTTCCACGCGGCGTTCACCGAAAAACGGGCGCCGCAGTGGCGGGGGCGATGAGAGGACGGGGGCGATGAGCAGGAACGTCCCCCTGCGCGTCGCCGTCATCGGCGGCGGCCCCGGGGGCCTGTACGCCGCGGCCCTGCTCAAGCGACTCGACCCCCGACGGGAGATCACCGTCTGGGAACGTCGGGCCCCCGACGACACCTTCGGCTTCGGCGTGGTGCTCTCCGACGAGACCCTGGGTGGCATCGAGCACGCCGACCCGGCGGTCCACCGCGCCCTCAGCGAAGAGTTCGTCCGCTGGGACGACATCGACATCGTCCACCGGGGCCGTACGTTCACCTCCTCGGGGCACGGCTTCGCCGCGCTGGGCCGCCGCACGCTGCTGCGGATACTGCACCGCCGCTGCGAGGAACTGGGCATAAGGATCCGGTTCCGCACCGCCGCACCCCCCGTCGACGACCTCACCGCCTCCCACGACCTGGTGATCGCGGCGGACGGCGCCGGCAGCACCACCAGGGGGGCCGACCCCGCCGCGTACGGGCCGCGCGTCACGACCCACCGCTGCCGCTACGTCTGGCTCGCCGCACCCGTCGCCTTCGACTCGTTCCGCTTCCAGATCGCGGAGACCGAGCACGGGGTGATGCAGCTCCACGGCTACCCGTACGCCGCCGACGCGTCCACCGTCGTCGTCGAGATGCGCGAGGAGGTCTGGCGGGCCGCCGGCTTCGACACGGACATCCCCGGTGCGCCGGCCGCCCCGGGAACCAGGTCCGTCGACCGCTGCGCCGAGATCTTCGCCGAAGCCCTGGGCGGCCGACCCCTGTACGGCAGGGACTCCACCTGGACCGCGTTCCGCACGGTCGTCAACGAGCGCTGGTCCCACGGCCGTACGGTCCTCATCGGCGACGCCGCCCACACGGCCCACTTCTCCATCGGCTCCGGCACCAAACTGGCCGTCGAGGACGCCGTGGCGCTGGCGGCGTGCGTGGCGGAACAGCCCGCACTGGACGACGCCCTCGCCGCGTACGAGGCCGAGCGCCGCCCCGTCGTCGAGTCGACGCAGCGGGCGGCGACCGCCAGCCTGCGCTGGTTCGAGGAGTTGGGGACGTACGTGGACCAGCCGCCCCGGCAGTTCGCGTTCAACCTGCTCACCCGCAGCCGCCGGGTCACCCACGACAACCTCCGGCTGCGCGACCGCGCCTTCACGGACGCGGTGGAGCGGGACTTCGCCTGCCCGCCCGGCACGCCCCCGATGTTCACCCCCTTCCGGCTGCGCGGACTGACCCTGCGCAACCGGGTGGTGGTCTCCCCGATGGACGTGTACGAGGCCAAGGACGGCGTCCCGGACGACTTCCACCTCGTCCACCTGGGCGCGCGGGCGCTCGGCGGCGCCGGCCTGGTGATGACGGAGATGGTCTGCGTCAGCGCCCGGGGCCGGATCACCCCCGGCTGCACCGGCCTCTACACCCCCGAGCAGACCGGCGCGTGGCGGCGGATCACGGACTTCGTGCACGCCCGGGCCCCGGGCACCGCCATCGGGGTCCAGCTCGGCCACTCCGGCCGCAAGGGTTCCACCCGGCGCATGTGGGAGGGCATGGACGACCCGCTGCCGGCGGACAACTGGCCGCTGGTGGCCGCCTCCCCGCTGCCGTACCGGCCGGGCGTCAGCCAGGTGCCGCGGCAGTTGGACCGTGCCGGGCTCGACTCCGTGCGGACCCAGTTCGTCGACGCGGCGCGGCGGGCCGCGGACGCCGGCTTCGACCTGCTGGAACTGCACTGCGCCCACGGCTACCTCCTCTCCGGATTCCTGTCCCCGCTGACCAACCGGCGGAGCGACGCCTACGGCGGCACCCTGAAGAACCGGCTCCGCTTTCCGCTGGAGGTCTTCGACGCGGTGCGTGCCGAGTGGCCCGGGGACCGGCCGATGACGGTGCGGATCTCCGCCACCGACTGGGCGCCCGGCGGGACGACGGACGAGGACGCCGTGGCCATCGCGCGCGCCTTCGTCGAACACGGCGTGGACGCGATCGACGTGTCCACGGGCCAGGTCGTGCCGGGCGAGTGGCCCGAGTACGGCCGCTCGTACCAGACCCCGTACGCCGACCGGATCCGCAACGCGCTGGGGGTGCCGGTGATCGCGGTGGGGGCGATCTCGTCGTGGGACGACGTGAACTCCCTGGTCCTGGCGGGGCGTGCCGATCTGTGCGCGTTGGCCCGGCCGCACCTGTACGACCCGCAGTGGACGCTGCACGCTGCGGCCGAGCAGGGGTACGCGGGGCCGGGGGCGCCCTGGCCCGCCCCGTACCGCGCGGGCAGTCGGACGCCGCCGACGGGTCGCACGGACGCGCCCCGGCCCCGGCTCGGGCTCACGGGGCAGCCGGGTCCCGCAGGCACATGACGGCGGTCAGGAGGCGGTGACGGGCGACGCGTCCTCGCCCCCTTCCTGATCGTCCGCCCCGTCCCGGCCGTCCTGCCCGCCCCGCTCGCCCTCGTCGGCGCCGTGCACGAACAGCGCACCCGCGTCCCGCAGCAGCTCGTGCAGCCGGCCGAAGACCTCCGCCGAGCGGGACCCGGGCCAGCCCACCGGGAGGAGTTCCAGCGGGAGCCCCGGGTCGGCATAGGGGAGCCGCCGCCAGGAGTCGAGGGCGAACAGATAGTCCCGATAGGCGTCCTCCGGGGTGGCGGTGCGCCCGCCCAGCCAGTCGTGCAGCACCGGTTCCTGCGCGTCCAGGAACTGCTGGTGCTGCTTGGCGATCGCGCCCAGGTCCCACCAGCTCGCGACCGCTTCGGCCGTCGCCGCGAAGCCCAGGTGCTCCCCGCGGAAGAGTTCGACGTACGGGTCGAGCTGGAGGCGGCGCAGGGTGTGCCGGGTCTCCTCGCACAGTCGGGCGGGCGCGACCCACACCCCGGGGGCGGCCGAGCCGAAGCCGAGGCGCCCGAGGCGGGAGCGGAGCAGATGGCGCTTGCTCCGTTCGGCTTCGGGCACGGAGAACACGGCGAGCACCCAGCCGTCGGCGAGCCGCGGCGCCCTGCGGTCGTAGATGCGGCGGTCGCCGTCTTCGAGGAGCTGGCGGGCGTCGGCGGACAGCTCGTACGCGGCGGAGCCCTCCGGGGTGCGGGCGGAGAGCAGCAGCCCGCGCCGCTTGAGGCGGGAGACCGACGAACGCACCGACGGCGCGTCGACGCCGAGCGCGGCCATCAGCCGGATGAGTTCGGCGACCGGGAGCGGTCCGGGGCGCTCGCGCCCGTACGCGCCGTAGAGGGTGACGATCAGGGAGCGGGGAGTGTGCTGGTCGGCCACGTGATCACTCTAGGACGACTTCTCCGTGCGCAGCCGGAAGCGCTGGAGCTTGCCGGTCGGGGTGCGGGGGAGCGCGTCGAGGAAGACGACCGAGCGCGGGCACTTGTAGGGGCTGAGCCGGGCCCGTACCGACTCGATCAGGGCGGCGGCGGTGGCGTCGCTCGCGGGAACGTCGTCGCGCAGGACGACGTACGCGGTGACGACCTGGCCGCGCAGGGCGTCGTCCCGGCCGACGACCGCGGCCTCCCGGACGTCCGGGTGGTGCAGCAGGGCCTCCTCCACCTCGGGCCCCGCTATGTTGTGGCCGGCCGAGACGATCATGTCGTCGGCGCGGGCGACGTAGCGGAACCAGCCGTCGGGTTGGCGCACGTAGGTGTCCCCGGTGAGGTTCCAGCCGTCCTTGACGTACTCGCGCTGCCGGGGGTCGGCGAGGTAGCGGCAGCCCACCGGGCCGCGGACGGCGAGCAGCCCCGGCTGGCCGTCGGGGACGGGCGCGCCGCGGTCGTCGACGACCCTGGCCCGCCAGCCGGGCACGGGGACGCCGGTGGTGCCGGGGCGGATGGCGTCGTCCGCCGCGGAGACGAAGATGTGCAGCAGCTCGGTCGCGCCGATGCCGTTGATGATGCGCAGGCCGGTGCGGTCCAGCCAGTCGTGCCAGGTGGCGGCGGGCAGGTTCTCGCCGGCGGAGACGCAGCGCCGCAGGGAGCCGAAGGCGCCGGCTGGATCGAGGTGCCCCACGTCGACGGGAGGCGGTTCGTTCAGCATCACGCGGTACGCGGTCGGCGCGGTGAACAGCACGGTGACCCGGTGCTCGGCGATCGCGGGCAGCAACTGCCGCGGCCCGGCCCGCTCCAGCAACAGCGCCGAGGCCCCCGCCCGCATCGGGAAGACCACCAGGCCCCCGAGCCCGAAGGTGAAGCCCAGCGGCGGGCTGCCGGCGAACAGGTCGTCCGGCACCGGCCGCAGCACCTGCGCGGAGAAGGTGTCCGCGACGGCCAGCACGTCGCGGTGGAAGTGGACGCAGCCCTTGGGGCGGCCGGTGGTGCCGGAGGTGAAGGCGATCAGGGCCACGTCGTCGGCGGCCGTCGGCACCGCGGGGAAGGGGCGGGCGGGCGCCGCGGCGGCCAGGTGCAGCAGGTCGTCGGGGGAGGAGCCGCCGTACGGGGTGATCCGCAGGGAGCCGCGGTCCGCGCGGAGCAGTTCGTCCAGCGCGCGGGCGTCGCACAGGGCGTGGTCGACCTGGGCGATCTCACAGATCGTGGCCAGCTCCTTGGCGCGGTGCTGGGCCAGCACGGTGACCGCGACGGCGCCGACCTTCATCACGGCCAGCCAGCAGGCCGCCAGCCAGGGTGCCGTGGGGCCGCGCAGCAGGACGCGGTTGCCGGGGACGACGCCCAGACGGCGGGTGAGGGCGTGGGCGATGCGGTCGACCCGTTCCTGCAACTCGCCGTAGCTCCAGACGCCACCGGAGGCGGTGCGGAAGACGGGCCGGTCCGGACCGAAGCGCTCGACGGTCTCGTCCAGCAGCGCCCGTCCGCAGTTCAACCGGGTGGGATAGCGGAGCTCCGGCAACTCGAAGATCAACTCGGGCCACAGGTCCGCGGGCGGCAGATGGTCGCGTGCGAAGGTGTCGACGTGGGCCGAGGGTGTCAGCTCCATGGTGCGCCCCCTTGTCATGGTGGGGTCGTGAGAGGAGCGTATCGTGATGGTGACGGCAGTCAACGGTTCGCGATAGATGAGATATGTGAGGGCGTCAATGCCCGTATTCTCGCTCGATCCGGTACAGATCGCCTGGTGCGCGGAGCTGCGTGCGCTCGCCGCCGGGACCCTCGAACCCCTGGCGCGGCGGGGCGCGCCGGGCCGGGTGAACCGTCCGTTGCTCGCGGCCCTCGGCGAACTGGGTTTGTTGGAGCGGCTGTTCGCCGGAGCGCCGACGAAGGGGTCCGGCCGGGCGTCGTGGGACGGCGGACCGGTCGCCCGCCCCGGCGCACTCGACCTCTGCCTGCTGCGGGAGTCGCTCGCCCACGGTTGTACGGAGGCGGAGACCGCGCTCGCGCTCCAGGGCCTGGGGGCCCGGTCGATCGCCGCCGCCGGCACGGCGGAGCAGCGCCGGCGCTGGCTGCCGGAGGTGGCGGCGGGGCGTGCGGTCGCGGCCTTCGCCCTCAGCGAGCCGGACGCGGGCTCCGACGCCGCGGCACTCGCGCTCGCCGCGGAGCCCGCGCCCGGGGCGGGCGCAGGCTGGCGGCTGACCGGCGAGAAGTGCTGGATCTCGAACGCGCCGGAAGCCGACTTCTACACCGTCTTCGCCCGGACGACCTCCGGGGCCGGGGCGCGCGGCGTCACGGCGTTCCTCGTCCCGGCCGATCGCCCCGGTCTGTCCGGCACCGCCCGCCAGATGCTCTCGCCGCACCCCATCGGCGCGCTGGCCTTCGACGGGACGCCGGTGACCGGGGACGACGTGCTGGGCCAGGTCGACCGGGGCTTCCGGGTCGCCATGGACACCTTGAACCTGTTCCGGCCCAGCGTCGGCGCGTTCGCGGTCGGGATGGCCCAGGCCGCGCTGGACGCGACCCTCGCGCACACCGCGACCCGCACCGCCTTCGGCGGCCCCCTCAAGGACCTCCAGGCCGTCGCCCACCAGGTGGCCGAGATGGCGACCCGCACGGAGGCCGCCCGGCTGCTGGTGCACAGCGCGGCGGCGGCGTACGACGCGGGCGCCGCCGACGTGCCGAAGCGGTCGGCGATGGCGAAGCTGTTCGCGACGGAGACCGCGCAGTACGTGGTGGACGCGGCCGTCCAACTGCACGGTGCGCGGGCCCTTGAACGCGGCCATCTGCTGGAGCACCTGTACCGGGAGGTGCGCGCGCCACGGATCTACGAGGGCGCGACGGAGGTCCAACGCTCCATCGTCGCCAAGGAGTTGTACGCGGCCCGGGCGGCCCGGGCCGTCCAAGGAGCCGAAGGAGCGCCCGCATGAGCCTGCACCGCCACAACCCGGCCGAGCTCTCCGCGCCGTCCGGCTTCTCGCACGCCGTCACCGCCACCGGCTCCCGGCTGGTCTTCCTCGCCGGCCAGACGGCGCTCGACGGCGCGGGCACGATCGTCGGCGACGACCTGCCGGAGCAGTTCGAGGCCGCCCTCGCGAACCTCCTCGCCGCGCTCGCCGCCGCCGGCGGCGCCCCGCACGACCTCGCCCGGGTCACCGTCTACGTGACCGACGTCGCCGACTACCGCGCGCAGACCCCCCGACTCGGCCGGATCTGGCGCCGGTTGGTGGGGCGCGACTACCCCGCGATGGCCGTGATCGGCGTCGTGCGGCTCTGGGACGAACAGGCCCTGGTGGAGCTCGACGGCACCGCGGTCCTGCCCTGACCGTCCCGCGGCGAGCGGTCGGCCCGAGGCCCGGTGCGGCGCGGCCGGGCGGCGGTCGACGGCGACGTGCAGCCGTGCCGATACCTCCCCTGTCGTGTATCTTCGCGGTGAAGTTACTTCGCAGGGGCGGGCCGTCACCTCCAGCGGTGGAACCCGTCGCCGTACCGGTCGCGAAGTCGCCGCACAGGTCGGGAAGGGGAGCATGTCCACCGAGAATCCGCAGCCCGGGGGCCTGGAGGCCCAGCGCGACCGCCTCATGGACGGGCTTCGAGCGTTCGGCGCCAACTACACCGAGTTCACCCAGCGGTTCGCGACCTGGTTGGGGCTGCACTCCACCGACGCCGCCGCGCTCGCCGAGATCCTGTACGCGGAGGACCAGGGGGTGCCGCTCTCCCCGGCCCGGCTCAGCGAACGCATCTCCCTGTCGTCCGGCGCCACGGCCACCCTGCTCAACCGACTGGAGACCGCCGGCCACATAGTGCGCACCCGCGAGCACACCGACCGCCGGATCGTGACGCTGCGCAGCAGCCCCGGCGTGAAGCCGCGGGCCGAGAAGTTCTTCGGGCCCTACGCCCAGCAGATGGCCGTGGCGATGTCGCACTCCACCCCCGCGCAGCTCAAGGAGTTCGAAGCCTTCATCGACCGGCTGCGCGCCACCATGGACTCGCTGCTCGCCAACGAGTACGGCGGCCGGCAGCCTGGCGCCTCGTCCACCCGCGGCCACAGCGGCACCGCCTGACTCGGCCGACGCACCCACCACACACCGGGCGCACCCATCACCCGCGAGGCAACCGCGCCCCGCGGTCGCCGTACCGCGCCCTGCCGCGCCCGGTCGAGCGTCGACGGCGCCGCCGGGGCCCACCACCCACCGCAGCAGAACGGAAAGACTCAGTGAGCCCAGCGCACGCAGCAGCGAACAGCGGTGCCGACGCGGCGGACTTCGCCCAGGTGATCCGGGTGAGGGGAGCCCGCGAGAACAACCTGACCGGCATCGACATCGACATCCCCAAGCGCAAGCTGGTGGTCTTCACCGGGGTGTCGGGGTCGGGCAAGTCCTCCCTCGCCTTCGACACGATCGCCGCCGAGTCGCAGCGGCTGATCAACGAGACGTATCCGGCCTTCCTCCAGTCCCAGATGCCCACCCTGCCGCGCCCGGACGTGGACAGCCTGGAGAACCTCAACGCGGCGATCGTGGTCGACCAGGAGCGGATCGGGGCCAACTCCCGTTCCACCGTGGGCACCGCCACCGACACCTGGACCATGCTCCGGATCGTCTTCGCCCGGGTCGGCGCACCCGCGGTGGCGAGCCCGAGCGCCCTGTCGTTCAACGACCCGGCCGGCATGTGCCAGGAGTGCGGGGGCGTGGGGCGCACCTCCACCATCGACGTGGAGGGGATCTTCGACCGCAGCCGCTCCCTCAACGAGGGCGCGATCGTCTTCCCCAACTTCGCCGTCGGGTCCGTCTTCTGGAAGATCTACAGCGAGTCGGGGTTCTTCGACAACGACAAGCCGTTGGCGCAGTTCACCGCGGACGAGTGGGAGCAACTGCTGACCGGCACGGCCGACGAGGTCGTCAAGACCGGCGGCTACAACATGGCGTACGAGGGCGTGCTCGACAAGATCAAGCGGCTGTACCTCTCCAAGGAGGTCGAGACGCTGCGTCCGCACGTCCGCCGCGCGGTCGAGGCCATCGGCGTGATCGGTCCGTGCGACGCCTGCGGCGGCAGCCGGCTCAACGAGGCCGCCCGCGCCTGCCGCATCGACGGGGTGAGCATCGCCGACTGCAACGCCATGCAGATCACCGAGTTGAGCCGGTGGGCCACCACCCTGCCGGAGGGCGGCATCGCGCCGCTGAAGGCCGGGCTGTGCTCCATCCTGGCCAACCTCGTGGAGATCGGGCTCGGCTATCTGAGCCTGGACCGCGCCGCGGGCACCCTCTCCGGCGGCGAGGCGCAGCGGATCAAGATGGTCCGGCACCTGGACTCCAGCCTCACCGAGATGACGTACGTCTTCGACGAGCCGACGGCGGGGCTGCACGCCCACGACACCGCCCAGATGATCGGCCTGCTGGAGCGGTTGCGGGACAAGGGCAACACCGTGCTGGTCGTCGAGCACAACCCGGACGTGATCGCCGCCGCGGACCACGTGGTCGACATCGGCCCGCGCGCGGGGCGGGGCGGCGGCCGGGTCGTCTACCAGGGCGACGTCGCCGGGTTGCGGACGTCGGGCACGTCCACCGGTGACCACCTCGCGGTCCGTCAGCCCGTCAAGGCGGACGTGCGCGAGCCGGTCGGCACGCTCGACATCAAGTCGGCGAACCTGCACAACCTGCGGGACGTCAGCGTCGGGATCCCGCTCCAGGTGCTGACCGCGGTCACCGGGGTGGCCGGCGCCGGCAAGAGCTCGCTGATCATCGGCTCGCTGCCGAAGGGCGCCGAGGTCGCGGTCGTCGACCAGTCGCCCATCAAGGGCTCCCGCCGCTCGAACCCGGCGACCTACACCGGGATGCTCGACGCCATCCGGGAGGCGTTCGCCGCGGCCAACCGCGTGAAGGCGTCGCTGTTCAGCGCGAACTCCGACGGCGCCTGCCCGGTCTGCAAGGGGCTCGGGGTGACGTACACGGACCTCGGGTACATGACGGCGGTCCCCACCACCTGCGAGAAGTGCGAGGGGCGCAGGTTCACCGACGAGGTGCTCTCCTACCGGCTGCGCGGCAGCAGCATCGCGGACGTGCTGGCGATGTCCATCGACGCCGCGGCGGACTTCTTCACCGAGAAGCCGGTGCTGTCCGTGCTGACCACCCTCCAGGACGTCGGGCTCGGGTACGTCAGCCTGGGCCAGCCGCTCACCACCCTGTCCGGCGGGGAGCGCCAGCGCCTGCGGCTGGCCATCGAGATGCGCAAGAACGTCAGCACGTACGTCCTGGACGAGCCGTCGACGGGGCTGCACCTGGCCGACGTGGACAACCTGGTGCGCCTGTTGGACGGCCTGGTGGACCGGGGCGCATCGGTCATCGTGATCGAGCACAACCTGGACATCATCGCGCGGGCGGACTGGGTCGTCGACCTCGGGCCGGGCGCCGGTGACGAGGGCGGACGGATCGTCTACGAGGGTCCGCCGGCCGGGCTGCCCACGGCGGGGGAGTCGGTCACCGGCCGCTTCCTGCACGCCTCCCGGAGCTGACCCGAACGCTCCACGGCGGGGCCGGCGCACCCACGGGGCGCGCCGGCCCCGCCTTTTTCTGCGGGCCGCCGGCGACGAGCTTCCGCAGGCCGCGGACGGCGCGCCGGGCGAGGCGAACGGGGCGAAACGTGACGCGTCCCACTCGACGGTTTGACAACCACCCGGTGACCTAATTACCTTTACAGTGAAGATACACCAGGGTGGAGGAATGTAATCGTGACAGAAGAAACCCCTTCCATGCGTCAGTGGCTAGGGCTGGTCGCCGTGTCCCTGGGCGTGGCCCTGATCGTGGTGGACATCACGATCGTCAATGTGATCCTCGCCCCGATCATCGAGGACCTCGACGTCACCTCGGTCGAGGCCCAATGGGTCCAGGAGTCCTACGCGATCATCTTCGCGGCGCTCCTGCTGATCACCGGCCGCCTCTCGGACATCCAGGGCGCGCGCAAGATCTTCCTCATCGGTCTCGTCATCTTCGGCGTGACCAGCCTGGTGGCGGCCATCGCGCCGAACGGCGGCCTGCTGATCCTGGCCCGCTTCCTCCAGGGCATCGGCGGCGCCATGATCCTGCCGACCTCGCTGGCCCTGGTGAACGCCACGTTCACGGGCAAGGCGCGCGGTCAGGCGTTCGCCGTCTGGGGCTCCACGATCGGTGCCGCCGCGGCCGTCGGCCCGCTGCTCGGCGGCTGGCTCGCGGACATCTCGTGGCGCTGGGCCTTCGGCATCAACATCCCGATCATCGCGTTGATCATCGTCGGCGCCCTGCTCTACCTGCCGGCCTCCCCCCGCACCGAGGGCAAGATCGACGTCTTCGGCGGCGTGCTCTCCGCCGTCGGCCTCGGCTTCCTGGCGTTCGGCCTGATCGAGGGCCGCTCCTACGGCTGGATCATGACGACGAAGACGCTGGAGATCGGCGGCATCGAGTGGAGCGGCGGGCTGTCCCCGGTCTTCGTCTCCTTCGTCTTCTCCATCGCGGTCCTGGTGGCCTTCTGGCTGCGACAGTCGGCGCTCAGCAAGCGGAACGAAGAGCCGCTGATGGACACCCGGCTGTTCTCCATCGCCTCGTTCCGCAACGGCAACGTGGTGACGCTGGTCGTGGGCCTCGGCGAGTTCGGCATCATCGCGGTGATGCCGCTGTGGCTCCAGTTCACCCTGGACTACAGCGCCTTCGAGGCGGGCCTCGCGCTGGTCGCGCTGGCCGCCGGTAGCTTCTGTGCGAGCGGCGCCAGCTTCTCGATGACGGCCACCCCGCTGAGCCTGGTGCGCATCGGTCTGCTGCTGGAGGCTGCCGGTCTGGTGATGCTGGGTCTGGTCGCGGCGACCGACACCTCCTGGTGGGCGATCGCGATCGCGCTCTTCATCTACGGCGTCGGCGTCGGCTTCGCCACGGCGCAGGTCACCAACATCGTCCTGGTGGACGTCCCGGTCGAGAGCGCGGGACAGGGCTCCGGCATCCAGAGCGCCTCGCGCGAACTGGGCGCGGCCCTCGGCATCGCCGTCCTGACGACGCTGTTCTTCAGCACCCTCACCAGCAAGCTGCGCGACAGCCTCACCGGCTCCGGAATGCCGGAGAAGGAGGCCGAGGGGCTGAGCGGAGTGGTCACCGACAGCGCCGGCTCCGTCATCCCGTCCTTCGCGTCCAAGCCCGAGACCGCGTCGGTGGCGGAAGCGGCGCGCGAGGCGATGTCCGACGCCATCCAGCTCTCCAGCTACATCTGCGCCGGTCTGCTGGCGCTGGCGCTGCTGGCGACCCTCACCGTCTCCAGCCGCAAGGGCGGCGGCGAGACGGGTTCGGAGGCCAGCGAGCAGGACGCCGCGAAGGCGCAGCCGAGCCCGCACTGATCGAGCCGCGTCGACCCGGGCCGCCCCCGAAGTCCCGCACGGGCGGGGCGCCCCGGTCGACGCGCACCACCGGCACCGGCCGAGCGCCGGTGCAC
This sequence comes from Streptomyces sp. NPDC017979, assembly GCF_044328175.1. NCBI lineage: Bacteria > Bacillati > Actinomycetota > Actinomycetes > Kitasatosporales > Streptomycetaceae > Streptomyces > Streptomyces sp. NPDC017979. Next base: position 351,926 of record NZ_JBIRGU010000006.1, read on the forward strand.
CCGGGCCGACCCGGTCGGAGAGTCACATCCCCCGTACTCTCCGACCGGGTCCACTCATGTGGAAGGCACGGCCTAGGCCGTCGAACTGCCCACCCGGCGCTCGGCGTCGGCCCCCTCCTCGTCGGGCCCCTCAGCGTCCGGTCGATCGGACGGCTGCGGCTTCGCGGTCTGCGGCCGCCCCCGGATGAGCCGCGTCATCGGCACCTCGACGCAGCGGTACAGGACCCAGGCGGCCACCCCGGCGACGAGTGCGTACACGACGAGGCAGCCGAGTACCCCCCATGCCGGCAGCGCCTGGTCGGGTCGGGAGAGCAGCCCGAGGTCGACCAGCCAGGGCCGGATCCGCCCCAAGGTGTTGAGGATCAGCACCATGTGGACGGCGTAGAAGCAGAACGAGATCTTCCCCAGGAACACCATGGTCCGGCCGCGGAACGGCGTCCACCGCCCCTCCCGGTCCGCGTTCGCCATGGCCGCGATCAGCAGCGCGAACGGAACGAGCATGCCGGCGGCCCGTTGCAGCGGCTCCGGCAACTCCCGGTTCAGGACGAAGGCGACCACGCAGATCGCCAGCGCCACGTGGGCGTTCGGCCCCCGCCAGGCGCCCCGGCGCACCAACAGCGCGACGACGATGCCGACCACGAACTCGGTCAGCCGCATCATCGGGAAGACTTCGGTGAACCAGAGCATGAACTGGCTGTCGTAGCCCTCCATCGGCACGATCGGCGTCGGCTCCGGCGTCTTCAGCGTGAAGACGCGCCCCACCAGCGTCGGTCCGCCCAGCGTCAGCGCCACGCAGACGGCGCCCGTGACGTACAGCGCCCGGGTGCTCGCCCGGACGAGCACCACCAGCAGCGCGGGGAAGCAGAGGTAGAAGAACGCCTCCGCGCTCAGCGACCACATCACCGGGTTGAGCCCGAAGACGTACGACTGGTCGGGGATCCACGCCTGGAGCAGGAAGGCGTGCGCCAGCGTGGTGCGCCAGCTCGGCCAGATGTCCATGGAGACGAACGTCAACACCACCGCGAGGACGGACGCGGCGACGTACACCGGGAAGACCTTGGCGAACCGGTGCCGCCAGAACAGCAGGGCCGGCCGGTCCGTCGGGGTGGACCAGGTGAGCACGAAGCCGCTGAGCACGAAGAAGAACGAGACCCCGATGAATCCGGTGCCGAAGACGTCGAGGACGCCCTCGTCGATCGCGGACGGAGCGGGGGCCCCGAGCGGGGTGCCCAACTGTAGTGCCGTGAAGTGCAGTCCGAAAACCAGGAATGCGGCGACCCACCGTAATCCGGTCAGGGAGGGTAGGGTTTCGCGTCCCTGGGAAGCGCCGGAAGAGCCGGGAGATTCGCTGTCCATTCCGTATGGTCCTTTCATGGAGCGGTGAAGTGCGCCGTTTCGACTCGCAGTCGGGGCCGTTTCGACCCGCGGTCGGTGCGGTGGACGGGCTGCGCTGGAGGAGTGCGCCGGATGCCCTGCGTCCGCGGTCGGGGAGATCGCGGGCCGGTGGGGACGGCACGGCCGTGGTCGAACGCCCGGGCGCCCGCGCGAAGAGGCGGGCGAAGGAAGTGGGCGAAGGAGCGGAACGGGGTGCCGGACAGATGTCCCCAGAGTCCCTGACATGTTCTTCGGTACAGGTCAGAGTGTCAAGGCGGGCCGACGGAAGCGGAGTTCGCCCAACGGCCCGCACCGTCCCCTGGGAAGTGTTCGCACGGCCGCCGCTGCCAGTCGGAAGCGGTACGGCGCCGGCCGCCCCAACGCTGCATTCGCGACCCTCCGTACCGCCGGGTAGGGAGGCGGGGCGGCGGACCGTCAGGGGCTCGGCGCGGGGCTGGAAACGCCCACAAGGGAGGGATTCAGGCCATTAGGGGGCACGTCAAGGGGAGGCAAAGAAGGTAAATATTGGATTTAGTGTGGAGTTCATGGTCGCGGTACGAATTTCGTGGTCACTTTCATATGGCTGAAATGTGACGGTTCATTGACGCTTGCTGGGAGCAACCTTCCTGTGCTGTCGAACCGCAGGTGAAAGGGGGAGGGGATGGTGAGTCGGGGGGAGATCGGGGTCCTTCTCATATCCGAAGACCAGTTGGAGCGTGCCGGACTGCACGCGGTATTGGGTAGGGATCCCGGAATTGTCATCGTCGGGGACGTGGATTCGCCGGGGGAGGCCCAGCGGGTCGCCTCCTTATGCAAGCCCGACGTCATCCTGTGCAGCGAACGCATGGTGTCGCGCGAGACGTTGGTGCTCGCCGAGCGGCTGGCCGCCCAGTCCAACGACGCACGGCCGGTCCATCTGATCGTGCTCGTCCCGTCGCCGGACGACCAGGCCATCAGCCTGCTGCGGATCGGTCGGTGCACCGTCCTCGGCCGGGGCGTCAGCCCGAGCGACCTGATCGCGGCGATCCGGGTGACCGCCGCCGGGTACATGCCGATCCGGACCGACGTGGCGCGCAGCCTCGCCGCGGCCTCCGTCTCCCTCAAAGGGGCCTCGCCGGAGACCCTGGACCAGGTGCGGTCCTTGACCAAGCGGGAACGACGGGTGTTCGAGCTGATGATCCAGGGGCTCTCCAATCCGGAGATCGCGACCGGCCTCGGGGTCGCCGAGTCGACCGTCAAGTCCCACGTGCAGAACATCCTCGGCAAACTCGACCTCAGGGACCGCGTCCAAGCGGTGATCTTCGCGTACGAAGCGGGGATCGTCCGGCGCTCCGCCTCCCTGAGCGGACGGCTCGGCATGTCGGTCGTCTGACGGCGGCCGGGGGAACGGCGGCACAGGCGGTACGGGGGAAGCGGCACGACGGCACGCAGGGCCCGGGCGAAGGTTCGCCCAGGCCCCGGTGCCCGTCGTCACCTCACGACCGCTCGGCCAACTCCGCCGTGATGAACTCCGCGAGGTCGGCCAGGCTCTGGCCGCCGAGCATCTTCGCCATCGGCACCGTGACCTCGTAAGTGCGCTGCACCTCGCTGCGCACCTCCGTCGCCATCAGGGAGTCCAAACCCTGACGGTTCAACGGCTTGCGGGCGCTGAGCCGTTGGGCCGGCAGGGCGAGCACCTTGGCGAGCCGCTCCGTCAGGAACTCGTGCACCGACTCCGCACCGGCCCCCGCGACGGCGGCGGGTGCCGAGGGTGCAACGGGCCGCTCGACCGGCGCGACGGCGGTGGGTGCGACGGCCGTCGGTGCGTCGGTCACGGGTGCGACGTGCACCGCAGCGGGCCGTACGGGCGAGGGGTGCGCGGGCGATGGTTGCGCGGGCGAGGGGCGCGCCGCGGGGGCGTCGCCCGCCATCACCTCCGTCAGCAGGGAGTCCCGCGCCGCGTCCGGGTACGCGCTCCGCCACCGCCCCCAGTCCGCGGCGACCACCGTGACCTGCCCGACCGGCTCCGTCAACAGCCCCTGGAGCAGGCCGATGCCCTCCCGCGGGGTGAAGCTCTCCATGCCCTGCGGCGCCAGGTCGCGGCCGTGCTCCGCGGCGTAGCGGGCGACCATGCCGACCGACGACCAGAAGCCCCAGTTCACCGAGAGCGCCGGCAGGCCCAGGCTCCGCCGGTGGTGCGCCAGCGCGTCCAGCCCGGCGTTCGCGGCGGCGTACGCCCCGAGCCGCGGCGAGCCGAGCACCGACGAGGCCGACGAGAAGAGCGCGAAGAACTCCAACTCCACTCCCGCCAAGGCCCGGTGGAGCGCCCACGCCCCGGCGACCTTCGGCTGCACCATCGCGTCGAACCGCTCCGGTTCGAGCTCCGCGACCGACGCCAGGTCGATCACCCCGGCCGCGTGCAGCACGCCCCGCACCGGCGGCCGTCCGCCCTCCGCCACCTCCCGCAGCACCGTGCGCACCGCCGCCTCGTCGGCGACGTCGACCGGGTGGTACGTCACCCGGGCCCCGGATCCCGCCAGCGCGCCGAGCACGTGCCCGCGCCCGCCGAGGGGGCTGCGGCCCAGCAGCACCAGGTCCTTGGCGCCCCGCTCGACCAGCCAGTTCGCCAGCTCCACCCCGATGCCGCCGAGCCCGCCGGTGATCACGTACGTCCCCTCGGACGCCGTCCACCCGTCGCCCGCTACGGCGCTCGTCCCGACGGTCACAGGAGCGGCGACCGCTCGGGCCGGCTCGACGGGTCGGACCGGTTCGACCTGGTCGTCGAAGCGGACCAGGACCTTGCCCACGTGCCGTGCCCGCGCCATCTGGCGGAACGCGGACTCGACGTCCTCGCCGTCGTACACCTCGTACGGCAGCGGCTCGATCGCCCGCCCGTCGACGAGTTCGAGGACCCGGTCGAAGAGCGCGCCCGCCTGCTCCGGGCGGGTCCGGAGCATGTCCACCAGGTCCATCGAGTGGAACGTCAAGTTCCGGGAGAAGGGCAGCAGCCCGATCGGGCTGTTCTCGATGAGGTCCTTCTTGCTCAGCTCCACGTACCGCCCGTACGGCGCGAGCAGCGCCAGGTTCCGCGGGATCGCCTCGCCCGACAGGGAGTTCAGGACGACGTGCATCCCGGCGCCGCGGGTCGCGTCGGTGAACTGCTGCGCGAAGTCCGTGGTCCGCGAGTCCGCGACGTGCCGCACCCCGAGCGCCTTGAGCAGCGCCCGCTTCTGCGGACTGCCCGCCGTCGCGAACACCTCCGCGCCCCGCCAGCGGGCCAACTGCACCGCGGCGAGCCCCACGCCCCCGGTCGCGGCGTGGATCAGCACCCGCTCGCCGGGCGCGAGGCGCGCCAGTTCGAACAGCCCGTAGTACGCGGTGAGGTACGCCGCCGGCAGCGTCAGCGCCTCCTCCACCGACAGCCGGGCCGGGACCTTGGCGACCAGGTGCACGCTGGTCACGACGTGGCTGGCGAGCGCCCCCTCCGCCAGCGCCACCACCTCGTCGCCGACCGCGACCCCGGCCGCGCCCGCGCCGAGCGCGGTCACCACGCCCGCGCACTCCCAACCGAGCTTCGCCCCCTCCTCCAGGCCGGGGTAGGCGCCCATCGCCGTGAGGACGTCGCGATAGTTCAGGGCCGAGTGCGTCACCCGGACCTCCACCTCGCCCGGCCCCGGGCGACGGGCCGGCACCGGCACCCGGTCGATCTCGTCCAGCAGCCCGACGGAGCGGTTGCGTATCTCGTACCGCTCCGGACGCGCACCGTGCGGCGCCCCGGACCGGGTGCGGGCGGGCCGCCGGGGCACCAGACGCGGCACGTACCGGCCGCCGTCGCGGAAGGCGAACTGGCCCTCGCCGCCACCGCCGTCACCGCGCCCGCCGTCGCCGAGCAGCGTCGCGGCCAGCAGTTCGACGTCCCGGTCACCGGCCCCGGCGGGCAGGTCCACCAGGGTGCACCGCCACCGCCGGTACTCCTGCGCCAGCGACCGGCCCAGCCCCCAGACCATCGCCTGGCCGACCGAGACCGGGCCCGGGGCGTGCGGCAGGTGCTGCGCGCCCTCGGTCACCAGGCAGAGCCGGCCGACGGACCAGTTCGCCTCGTCCAACGCCTGCACGAGGTGCAGCACGCTGAGGCAGCCGAGCCGTTCGGCCTGCGCGACCGCCTCGCCCACCGACCCCGTCTCGACGGGATCGCGCGCCTCGCGCGAGAACGCGTGCACGATCCCCTCGCACACCGCGTCGCCCGTCCGCTCCCGCACGGCGGCCAGCAGGCTGCGGTAGTCCGCCGCCGAGTCCACGTCGATCCGGTAGCGGTCCAGGGCGACCTCGGCGAAGGCGCCGCCCGTCGCGCCCGCCGCCCGAGCGCCGCCGCCCGTCACGACGACGCAGCGCCCGCCCAGCCGCTGGACCAGCACGTCGGTCGCGCGCTGCCCGCCGCCGGCGAACACCAGCCAGTAGCCGTCGGCGCGCACCGGCGGGGCCAGCGCCGGGGCCGGCCGCCAGAGGACCTCGTGCAGCCAACCGTCCGCGTCCCGCGCCGCCTGCTGAGCCTCGCGCTGCGGCACCAGGAAGCGCAGCCTGACCCCCTCCATCTCGGCGATCAAGGCGCCCTCCTCGCTCCGTACCTCCACCGTCCCGACGACGGCTTCCGCATCCGCGCCGGTGCGCACCGCGTGGCTCCACACCGGGCCGCGCGGCCGCTCGTACAGCCGCACCCGGCCGATGCCGCCTAGGACGAACGCGTCGTGCTCGCTGGGCCGGCCGAAGCCCTCCATCGCGGCGGCCAGCGTGTGCCCGCAGGCGTCCAGCAGGGCCGGATGGAAGTGGTGCGGGTCGTCCGCCGCGGCGATGGAGTCCGGCGCCACGATCCGCGCCAGCGCCTCGCCGTCCCTGCGCCACAGGGCGCTGACGCCCTGGAAGGAGCCCAGCCACTGGTTCCCCTTCTCGGCGAACCGCCGGTAGAACTCCGCGCCGGACAGCTCCTGACAGCGCTGCCGCACCGCCTCCCGGTCCGCCCCGCCGGGTGCGCCGGGCTCGGTGAACTCCAGGGTCCCGCTGACGTTGCGGGTGTACTCCACGTCGTCCGGGAAGCGGCTGCTGACCTCGAAGGACCAGGCCCCGTCGACGCCGGCGAGGATCGCCACGCGCACCAACGGCGGCTCGTCCGACGGCGTCAGATAGATCGCCCGGTGGTACGTCACGTCCCGCAGCGCCGGCATCGAGCCGAACGAGGAGTGCGCGGCGGCCGCGACCAACTCCACGTACGCCGTGCCCGGCACGATCACCACGCCCTGCACCTGGTGGTCCTTCAGATACGCGTTCGCCGCCAGGTCCACCGGGCCCTCCCACACCCGGTCCGCCCCGGGCACCGGCGGACCGAGCAGCGGATGCCCCGTGCCGGACGCGACGGCCCGTACGGGCAACTCCTGCGGGAACCAGTAGCTCTGCCGCTCCCACGCGGGCCCGGGCAGCCGCACGTACGGCGCACCCGGCGCGAACAGCCGGTCGAAGTCGACCGGGTGGCCGCTCAGGTGCACGGACGCCAACGAGTCCAGCAGCCGCGCCGATTCCGGCTCGTTGCGCCGCGTCGAGCCCACGACCACACCGGAGCCCCGGGCCGCGTCCACGTACTCGCGCATCGCCGGGACCAGGATCGGATGCGGACTGATCTCCACCAGCACCGTCGGACCGCGCTCCAGGAGCCGTTCGACCACCGGCCCGAAGAGCACCGGCTGACGGAGGTTGCGCGCCCAGTAGTCCGCGTCCAGCGCGGTCCCGTCGACGGTCTCCGCGTCGACCGTGGAGTACATCGGCACGTCACCGGCGCGCGGCCGGAGCGACCCGAGCGCTTTGAGCAGCGGCTTGCGCAACGGCTCCACCTGCGGCCCGTGCGAGGCGAAGTCCACCCGCACCAGCCGGCAGAACACGCCGCGCTTCTGGAGCGCGACCAGGACCTCGCGCATCGCGTCGCCGTCCCCGGACAGGATCGTCGACGACGGCCCGTTGACCGCGGCGACGCAGACCCGGTCCGCGTACGGAGCCAACTCCCGCTCCGCCTCCTCGGCACTCAGCTCCACCGAGGCCATCGCCCCGCGCCCCGCGACCTCCTTCGCCAGCGCGCTGCGGCGGCAGATGACCGCGGCCCCGTCGGCGACGCTCAACGAGCCCGCGACGACGGCGGCCGCCGCCTCGCCCATGCTGTGCCCGACGACGACGTCCGGCGCGAGCCCCCACGAACGCCACACCGCGGCGAGGGCGACCTCCATCGCCCACAGCGTGGGCTGGATGACGTCGACGCCCTCCAACTCGCCCTCGCCCTCGGTCAGCAGCTCGATCACCGACCAGCCGGCCTCGGCGCGGATCGCCGCGTCGCACTCCTCCAACGCGTTCCGGAACACCGGTTCGGTGCGCAGGAGTTCCCGCCCCATGCCGACCCACTGCGACCCCTGCCCGGGGAAGACGAACACGACCTGGGCGCGCTCCTCGTACACGTCGTCCGCCGACTGCACGAAGGCGCTCGGCTCGTCGGCGAGGAACGCCCCGAGCTTGTCCGCCAGCTCCTTGTGGCTGGAGCCGACCAGCGTCAGCCGGCTCTCCCGGTGGTCGCGGCGGGTCGCCGCGCTCGCGCACACGTCGTACAGCGGCAGCGCGCCTCCCTCGCCCTCCAGACACCGCTGGTAGTCCTGCGCCACCCGGCGCAGGGTCCCCGGCTGGTGGGAGGAGAGCGTCAGCAGCCGCGGCAGCTCCGCACCCGCGGGCTCCACGGGCTCCGCGGGCTCCGTCGTCGGTGCGGGGCGGTGCGCCCCCAACACCACGTGCACATTGGTGCCGGAGATCCCGAACGAGCTGACGCCCGCGAGCCCCGGCCGCTCGCCCTGCGGCCACTCCTGCTCCTGCTGCGGCACCCGCAGCGCCAGCGAATCCCAGTCGACGGCCCCGGTCAGCTCGGCGCCGTGCAGACTGGGCGGCACCACGCCGTGCTCCAACGCCAGTACGGCCTTGATCAGCCCGGCGACCCCGGCCGCGCCCTCGCTGTGCCCGATGTTCGTCTTGGCCGAGCCGACGAGCAGCGGCCGGTCGGCCGGCCGGCCCTCGCCCAGCACAGCAGCGAGCGCACCCAACTCCACCGGGTCGCCCACCGGGGTCCCGGTGCCGTGCGCCTCCACGTAGTCGACCTGCGAAGGGTCGACGCCCGCGTCCCGGTACGCGGCGACCAGCGTCTCCCGCTGCCCCGACTCCGCCGGCGCCATCAGCGCGTTGCCGCCGTGCCCGTCGTTGACGACGGCGGAGCCCAGGATCACCGCGCGCACCGCGTCGCCGTCGGCGACCGCCTGCCGCAGCGGTTTGAGCACGACGACCCCGACGCCGTCGCTGCGCACGAATCCGTCGGCGGAGGCGGAGGCGAACTTGCAGCGGCCGTCGGGCGCCAGCATCCGCCCGTCGGAGAACGTGACGCTCTCCTCCGGCGCGAGCACCAGATTGACCCCGCCGACCACCGCGAGCGTCGACTCCCCGCTGCGCAGGCTCTGACAGGCCATGTGCACCGCCGTCAGCGACGACGAGCAGGCGGTGTCCACGGTGAGGCTCGGGCCGCGCAGGTCGAAGGCGTACGACAGCCGGCCCGACAGCATGCTGGGCGCCGTGCCCGCGTTGGCGTACACGTCCAGGACGCCCCGCCGGCTCATGGACTCCCAGTAGTTGCGACCCATGGAGCCGACGAAGACGCCGGTGCGGCCCGCCGTCAGCCGCTCCCGGGTCAGTCCGGCGTCCTCCACCGCCACCGCGACCGTCTCCAGCAGCAGCCGCTGCTGCGGGTCCATGTGCTGGGCCTCGCGCGGCGCGACCCCGAAGAAGTCGGCGTCGAACGCGTCGACGTCGTCGAGGAAGCCCCCGTACCGCGTGATGATCTTCCCCGGGGTGCCGGGGCGCGGGTCGTAGTACGCGTCGATGTCGAAGCGGGTCGACGGCACCTCCGTGATGCAGTCGGCGCCGGAGCGCAGCAACGACCAGAACTCCGCCGCGTCGGCGGCGCCGGGGAACCGGCACGCCAGGCCCACGACGGCGATCGCGTGCTCGGGCACCGACGCCTCCGCACCGGACGCCTGCGCGTTCGGGACCTTCGTCTGCGACGGCTTGCGGTTCTTGCGGTTCGTCATCGTCGTACTCCTCCTCAGATGGCCCACGGGGCGTTCGCGCTGATCGTCAGGACGGCGCTGCTGACCACGAACCCCGGCGCCGCGCCGGCGAGCAGCACGTGGTCCCCGGGGCCGACCTGCCCGGTCGTCACGAGGTGGTCCAGCGCCACCACGTGGTCGCTGGCCGCGAGGTGGCCGACGGTGCGGCCGAAGTCCCAGGTGGACTTCTCCTCCGGCAGGCCGAGCGGATCGAGGAAGAACTGCCCGACGAGGTACTGGCCCTGGTTCACGTAGATCGCCCTGGCGACGTCCCCGACGTCGATCCCGGCCTCCTTGAGGGACCGTCGTACCACGTCCGCCTGTCGCTCCGCGATGACCTCGTTGACCTCGCTCAACGGCCGGTGCGCCCGGCCGAAGTGACGGGCCCGCGCCACCATGTCGATGGTCTCCCGGCCGCTGGCGTCGAACAGCGGCTCGCCGCCGCGGTGCAGGCCCTCGAACTCCGGCAGCACGCACTGGTTGACGGCGCGGACCTGTGCGATGCCGCCGGCGGTGGACAGCACCATGGCGCTGGCGGCGTCGCCGATCACCGTGCCGGGGCCGTAGCCCCGCCAGCGGTCGCCCTGGGGGGAGGTGAAGTTGTCGGCGGTGGTCAGCAGGGCCGTCGTGCGGTCGGGGTCCGCGGCGAACTGGCCGGCGGCCAGCTCCAGGGCGGCCAGCATGCCGTTGCACCCCTGGCGCACCTCGAACGCCGCGGCGTCCTCGCAGCCCAGCTCCCGCAGCACGTACCCGCCCGGGTACCACATCGTCGGACCCTGCCCGAGGACGCAGGAGTGGATGAGGAAGTCCACCGCGGACGCCTCGCACCCGGCCCGCTTCAGGGCGTCGCGGGCGGCGGAGACCGCCATGTCGACGGGCGGGGTGTCACCGGCCACGAGCGTGCCCGTGACGCCCGAGTCCAGCATCGACGCTTCGTCGTACAAGCCCAGTTCGATCGCGCGGCGGCTGCTCATCCGCTCCGGCAGATGAGCGCCCAACCCGCTGACGTAGAGATCCTTCGGCCGCATGTGACTCCCTTGCGTGGTGCGCCGGGGTGTGTGGGGACGGGGGTGGTGCGGAAGGTTGCTGTAGGGACGGTGTTACGGAAGGTCCTTCAGATGGCGGGCGACGACGGCGCCGATGTCCCGCAGCGTCGCCGGTTCGGTCATCCGCAGGTGTTCGCAGTGGACGGGGTGGTCGGTCAGCGCGCCGCCGACGTGGGGCGCCCAGGCGCCGGCGTCGGGCGCGCCGTCCGCGCGCCCTGCGGTGGCGGTGAAGAAGAGGACGTCGCCGTCGAAGGTCCCGGGCCGGTGGTCGGCGAGGAGCCGGAGGTTGTCGGCGGCGACGTCGACGAGCGCGCGCACGTGCGCCGGCTCCAGGTGCGCCGACAGATTGCTCTCCGCCTCGACGAAGGCCAGCAGCTCTGCCGCGTCGGTCGAGCCTGACCGGGCGGGGTCGAGACCGGCGCGCTCCAACAAGAGCTCACGGGCGGCCCGCTCGTGCCCGGTGCCGTCGGCCGGCGCGAACGGCGCGTCGGGGTACGCGTCCAACAGGGCCAGCAGCCGTACGTCCTCGCCCTGGCGACGGAGCTCGACCGCGACGGCGTGGGCGACCACCCCTCCGTAGGACCAACCCAGCAGGTGGTACGGGCCGGTGGGCTGCACCGCGCGCAGCTCGGCCGCGTAGTCGGCCGCCATCTCCGTCAGCGTCGACGGACGGGGTTCCGGCCGGGCGATGCCGCGCGCCTGGAGCCCGTAGACGGGGCGGTCCGCGCCGACGCCGCCGAGCAGTGCCGCGTAGCACCAGCTCAGACCGCTGGTGGGGTGGATGCAGAAGAGGGGCGGCTCGGTGCCCCGGGCGCGCAGCGGCAGCAGTGTGCCCAGCGCGTCCGCCCCTTCTGCCGCCTCGCCGGCGTCGAGGTGCCGGGCCAGCTCGGCGACCGTCGGGTGCTCGAAGACGGCCCTGATCGTGTGTCGTACGCCGAACGTCGACTGGACGCGGCTGGTCAGGCGGGTGGCGAGGAGGGAGTGCCCGCCGAGCGCGAAGAAGTCGTCGTCGATGCCGACCCGGGGCAGGTCGAGCACCTCGGCGAAGAGGCCGGCGAGCAACTGCTCGTGCGGGGTGCGGGGCGCCCGGTCGGTGACCTCGGCGGTGAAGTCGGGCGCCGGCAGGGCCTCGCGGTCGAGCTTCCCGTTCGGGCTCAGCGGCAGCGAGTCGAGGACGACGTACGCAGCGGGCACCATGTGCTCGGGAAGTACGGCCTTGAGGTGGTTCCGTACGCCTTCCGTGTCGAGGCCGCCGTCGGCCGCCGGCACCAGGTACGCCGTCAGATGCGTCTGCCCCGTCCGGTTCGTGTGGGTGCGGGCGGCGGCGTGGGCCACGTCGGGGTGGCCGGCCAGCGCTGCTTCGACTTCCCCGAGTTCGATGCGGAAGCCGCGGATCTTGACCTGGTGGTCGGTGCGGCCCAGGTGGTGCAGGGCGCCGTCGGCGTCCCAACGACCGAGGTCGCCGGCGCGGTACATGCGGGCGCCGGCCGGTCCGTACGGGTCGGCGACGAAGCGTTCGGCGGTCAGCCCCGGCCGGTTGACGTAGCCGCGGGCCAGCCCGCCGCCGGACAGGTAGATCTCCCCGGTGACGCCGGGCGGCACGGGGCGCAGCGCGGTGTCGAGCACCCGGACGCACGTGTTGGGGTTCGGGCGCCCGATGGGCGGCGGCGCCGTCGAGGCCGTCAGCGGATCGGACAGGGTGGCGCAGGCCGTGGCCTCGGTGGGCCCGTACGCATTGACCATCCGCCGCCGCGCCGCCCAGCGGGCGGTGAGCTGGGGCGGGCAGGGTTCGCCGCCGACGACGAGCGTGGTGAGGGCCGGGAGCTGCTGGTCCTCGGGGAGCGTGGCGAGGACGGTGGGCGGAATCAGCGCGTGCGTGATGCGCTGCCGGGCGAGGAGGTGCGCGAGCGGTTCGCCGGTGAGCGGGCCGGGCGGCGGCACCACCAGGGTGGCGCCCGCTGCGAACGCCATCAGGCACTCCATGACGGTGGCGTCGAAGCTGGGGGAGGCGTTCTGGAGCACCCTGCTGTCGCTGGTCAGCCCGAAGCTCTCCACCTGCACGGCGGCCAGGGAGTGCAGTCCGCGGTGGGGGACGGCGACGGCCTTGGGCCGGCCGGTGGAGCCGGAGGTGTAGATGACGTACGCGGGGTGCTGGGGCACGAGCGGTGCGGTTCGCTGGGCGTCGGTGGGGTTGGTGCGGGGGTGTGCGGCGAGTTGTTGGTGTGCGGTGTCGAGGTGGAGGCGGGGGGTCGGGGTGTCGGGGAGGTGGGCGGCGGTTTCGGTGGTGGTGAGGAGGTGGGCCGGTTGGGCGTCGGTGAGCATGAAGGCGACGCGGTCGGCCGGGTAGCTCGGATCGACGGGCAGATAGGCGGCGCCGGCCTTCAGCACGGCGAGCATGGCGGTGACCATCTCCGGCGAACGCGGCAGGGCGAGGGCGACGACGTCCTCGGGCCCGATGCCGCGGGCGACGAGGAGGTGCGCCAACTGGTTGGCGCGCTCGTTCAGTTCGCCGTAGGTCAGCGTGGTGGCACCGTGACTGAGCGCCGGGGCCCACGGGGTGGCGGCTGCGTGCTGCTCGAAGAGGTCGGGCCAGCACCAGGGCTCGATGTCACGGGCCGTGTCGTTCCACCGGGCGAGAGCACGCTCTTCTTCCGGGGTGAGGGTCTTGAGCTCGCTGATGCGGATGTGCGGGTCCTCGGCGATGGCGTCGAAGAACTGGATGAGACGGGCGGCGATGTTCTCGACGGTTTCGCGGTCGAGGAGGTCGGGCCGGTAGCCGAACTTCAACCCGAGGCGTTCCCCCGGCACGACGGTGAGGCTCAGCGCGTAGTGCGTGGCGTCATGGGCCTGCACGTCGACGATGCGCAGGTCCCCGATCGACTGCCCCAGTCCTGCTGAGTCAAGGGGGTAGTTTTCGAAGACGGTGGTGGTGTTGAAGAGTTGGGTGTGGTTGGTGGTGTTGTGTATGTGGGTGAGGCTGAGGTGTTGGTGGTC